>JBIQHU010000140.1:0-13741 GCA_044508395.1 Mycobacterium sp.
CCGTCGCCAGTCACGGACGTCTGCGCCGGAGTCGTCAGGGTCCGGGCGCCTCGGCAGACGGGGCCAAGTGCTGCGAGGGCGTCGGCTGCGCTGGGGCGGGCTGCGCTGCTCCGCCCGCTGGCGGGCCCGACGGCCCGGTCAGGACGAACTTACCCAGCTGACCCAGCAGGTCCATCGGGTTGCCCGCTGCCGGCACCGGCTGATTGGTCAACTGCCAGGGTTGGCAGTCGTTGGTCGTGAACGACGTATCGCTGGCCAGGATCTGCACCACCTGCGGTTTCTTGCTCATCGCGTTGTCGACGAGCTGGTCGCCGCTGGTGCGCTTCCAATAACAGGCCCCGTCGGGAACGGGACCAGCCGAGGCGTAGGTCCCCGGCACGATGTCCTTTCCGACGACGAACGTTCCGTCCGCGTCGATGTTGGTCTTCGGGGCGGGTGGGGGCGCCGCTTCCGCGGACGGGTCAGCTGGGGGCGTCGGCTCCTCCGAGGGCTGCGCATACACCTGACCAGCAGTAACGCCGGCCGCGATGAGCAGCGCCGCGGTGAGCGCAGCGGTTCTCGTCGGCCTCATATCAAGTCAGTCTAAGCGGCGCTGGAAAGTGTTACTTCCGGCTACGAAGAACCCGCCGTCACAACGGGCTGTGACGGCGGGTTCCCGTGGGCTGCCTTGTTCGGTCTTAGCCGGCCATGAACTGGTTATATGCCGACGCAAGGTCAGGCGGCAGCACGGCGACGTTGCACTGGCTCTGCTTGTCACCGATCGGCGCCAGGATGCCGCGCAGGTCGTAGTACTCCTGCGGGTTGGCGGTGAAGTAGCCTCGCAGAGTCGCCGCCGCCTGATCGCGGGGCTGGCTGAACGCGGTCGTCACTGCCGCATTCGCGGCCGGGTGGCTGGCGAGGTAGGTGCGGGCCGCGCCGGTCGCCGAGCTGACGGTGCCCGACACTTCACTGGCGCTGCATCCCGGAGGGGTCGCCATGGCCGACGGTGCGGCGATGGTTGCTAGAGCCAGCCCCCCGAGGACCGAACCTGCTGCGCATGCGCCGACGATCCGTCGACGCGCCTGGATATCAGAGAACTTCATATACCTTTTCTTCCTTCGTATCGTGTCGCTGTTTCCCCGTTCCCGAAATCCACGGTAGCGAAACAGAACACGTGCAAAGAAAGCCCACAGCGGCGGCTCTGCCTGCACTGACGGCGTTACATCCGGCGGACGTGATTCTTACCGCAATTTCGGCGCAATTCGATAAGCCGCCGGGCAGATCGTCGGACAGATCTTGAAAACTCTCATGATTTGCCGGACACCCTTAATTGATCGTGATTTCGATAGTGACCGAATCGTGACGGGTGCGGGCATGGATCATGGTGGTCGTGAAACTGGATCTGCTCTCACCGGGTATCGAGGTCGGGCTCGTGACGACGAATCTCGGGGCGATGGTCGACTTCTACGAGAACTTCCTCGAGCTCGAGTTTCAGGGTGAGATCGGGTTTCCGGGCGGTTCACAGCGCCGCTACTCGCTGGGCGGCAGCGTGCTCAAGCTCGTGACGTTCACTACACCGCCACCGCTGCCTGCGACCCCCGGCGGTGGACGCGCGGCGGCCGGGGTGCGGTACTTCACGATCGGGGTGAAGGAGCTGACCGGGCTGTCGAAGATCTTCGGGGAGTCACCATACGAGGTGGTGGAGCCCCTCACCGAGTTCGAGCCGGTGCCGGGCATGGGATGGATGTTCGTTGCCGATCCCGATGGCAACTGGATCGAACTGTTCGGCACGCTGTAGACATGACGACCCCGGCGCAGACGCCGACCTGCTATCGGCACCCCGACCGCGCGACCTACGTTCGGTGCACCCGCTGCAACCGCTACATCTGCCCGGAGTGCATGCGCGACGCCGCGGTCGGGCATCAGTGCGCGGAGTGCGTCGGCGAGGGTGCCAAGACGGTGCGGCAGGTGCGGACGCACTTCGGTGGCGCGCCGGTGCGCACGCCGACGGTCACGTACGTGCTGATCGCGATCAACGTGGTGATGTTCGGGCTGCAGATGGTGTCGCCGCAACTGCAGCGCGAGCTCGTGCTGTTCTCGCCCGCGGTGGCCGATGGCGAGTGGTACCGGCTGCTGACGTCGGCGTTCCTGCACTACGGTCCGATGCACATCGTCTTCAACATGTGGGCGCTGTATGTGATCGGACCGCCGCTGGAGATCGCGCTGGGCCGGGCAAGGTTCATCGCGCTGTACCTGATGAGCGCACTCGGCGGCTCGGTGGTGGTCTACATGTTGTCGACGCTCGGTGCCCAGACCGCGGGTGCGTCGGGTGCGGTGTTCGGTCTGTTCGGCGCGACGTTCGTGATCGGCAGAAGGCTGAACATGGACACCCGCTGGGTGATCGGTCTCATCGTGATCAACCTGGTCATCACGTTTGTGGTGCCGAACATCAGTTGGCAGGGCCATCTCGGCGGTCTGGTCACCGGTGCGGTGATCGCCGCCGCGTACGCCTACGCACCGCGGAAACGCCAAACTGCGGTACAGGTCTCGGCGACGGTCGGGTTGCTGTTGCTGTTCCTGCTGCTGATCTGGTGGCGCACAGCGTCTCTGCTCACGATGTACGGTGTCGCCTGACCCGAAAATTCGCGGGCTGCTCAACTGTTGGTCACCCGTGCATGCCAGCGTGGACATGTGACGGTCGAATCCGCCATGGCGGTCGAACGGTTCCACCGTTGCTGTGCACGGGTGGTCACCCGGCTGCCGTTCGGGTTGAGTTCGGTTGTCGCCCCGACGTTTCTGGGGTTCTGTCTGATCAACAGCTTCACGTTCGGCGTGGATCTGGTGCTGTTGTATGTGCTGCACGGGGTGCTGCAGGTGCCGGTGCCGGCTGCCGTGACTGCCGCCTACTCATGCGCTTTCGCGTTGAGTTATGTGTTGAACCGGATGTTCAACTTCCGCTCGCACGCTCCGGTCGGACCGCAGGTGAGCGTGTACGTGGTTGTGGTCGTGGTGAACTACCTGGCGTTCATCCTCGGGGTGTCCAGTCTGTTGACGTATCTCGGTGTGGACTACCGCGTGGCCCGGCTCGGGGCAGGCGCATGTGAAGCGGCGTTCATGTACAGCATGATGCGCTGGGTGGTGTTCCGCGGCTGAGCCGCGAATGCACCTGAGCGGCTAGACCTCGATGCGGGAGCCGACGATCACGGTCCGGCTCAGCGGGAGGTCGAAATGCGCGGCCGCGTCGGCGGTGATGTGCGACGTGGCGATGAACAGTCGCTTGCGCCACGCCGGCATCGTGTGGGCATCGCCCATGCACAGATCGAGCTTCGACAGGAAATACGACGCGTTCTCGAGATCGATGGGTCCTTCGGTGTCCTCGGTACTCAGCAGCGCGAGCGCATGCGGGACATTCGGTCGGTCCATGTAGCCGAAACGCGCCTCCACATGGACGATTCCATCCTTGGAATATCCGAGGTCGTCGTGGGTCATGCGATCGGAGTCCGGCACCCGCGGGACGTTCGCCGTCTCGACCGACACGATGATGACGTGCTCTGCCAACACGTGGGTGTGATCGACGATCGCGCGCATCGCCAGCGGAGCGGTGTCCCTGCCTCGGTTGAGGAACACCGCCGTGCCCGGTATCCGGACCAACGGCGGGTCTCGGTGCACCAGATCGTCGACGAACTCGCGTAACGGACCTTCAACCTTTTCCCTTGCGCGCGTGACGATTCTGCGGCCCTTCTGCCACGTTGCCATGACTGTGAAGGTGAGGACGGCGATGGTCAGCGGCAGCCATGCGCCGTGCACCAGCTTCGTGAGGTTGGCCGCGAAGAACATCAGGTCCACCACGAGCAGTAGTCCGCCGCCGACCAGCACACCCCGCAGCGGCCAGCCCCAACGAGTGCGGGCGTAATAGAAGAACAGTGTGGTGGTGATCGTGATGGTTCCGGTCACCGCCATACCGAATGCGTACGCCAGCGCTGCGGAACTGCGAAATGCGAACACCAGGATCAGCACCGCGATCATCAGCGTGGCGTTGATCCACGGCACGTAGATCTGGCCAATCGTCGACGCCGAGGTGTGCTCGATGCGCAGCCTCGGTAGGTATCCGAGCCGCGCGGCCTGCGATGCCACCGAGAACGCGCCGGTGATCACGGCCTGCGATGCGATGACGGTCGCCGCTGTTGCCAAGAGCACCATGGGAATCCGCGCCCACTCTGGGGTGAGCAGAAAGAACGGGGCGGCCACCGTGGATTCGTCGGCCAGCACCAGCGCACCCTGGCCGAAGTAGTTCAGTGTGCAGGCCGGCAGGACGAGGCCGAGCCAGCCGAACGTGATCGCACGCCTGCCGAAATGCCCCATGTCGGCGTACAGCGCCTCGGCGCCGGTGACCGCGAGGACGATCGCGGCGAGCGCGAAGAACGCGATGTGGAAGTGGTCGACCATGAACGTCAGCGCGTAGGTCGGCGACAGCGCTTTGAGGATCTCGGGGTTGTCGACGATGCCGCGGATCCCGCACGCGCCGATCGCCGTGAACCACAGGACCATCACCGGTCCGAAGAACCGGCCGACGGTCGCGGTGCCACGACTCTGCACGGAGAACAGCGTCACGATGATCACCGCGGTGATCGGCACGATGAAGTCTCGAAGGTCGGGGTCGATGACATTCAGTCCCTCGACGGCAGAGAGCACCGAGATCGCCGGTGTGATCATGCTGTCGCCGAAGAACAGCGCGGCGCCGAAGACCCCCGCGGCGGCGAGCACCGCCGAGGTCCGCCGTCCCCTGCCACCTGTCCAGCGCCGCAACAGCGTGATCAGCGCCATGATCCCACCCTCGCCGTTGTTGTCGGCGCGCATCACCAGGGTGACGTAGGTCAGCGTGACGATGATCATCACCGACCAGAAGATCAGCGAGACCACGCCGTAGACGTTGTGGTGGGCCACCGGCACGGGATGCGGGTCCTGCGGGTTGAACACCGTCTGCAACGTGTAGATCGGGCTGGTGCCGATGTCTCCGAACACGACACCCAGCGCGGCGACGATCACGCCGAGCCGCAACGCCTTGGCGGGGCCCGTCGCTGTCTGCACCCCAAGATCATTGCCGAGCGCACGCTTGTTTGCGGGTCAACTCGGCGGATGTGTACAACATCCGCGCACTCGAGACGATGATGGCGATATGGCCGACGGCGACCTCCCAGACCTGGACACGCTGTATGCCGCGAAACTCGAGGACTTCACCCCGCTGCGCACCAAGCTCGCCGCGGAGGCCAAGAAGCGCGGCGACACCGAAGCAGCGAACCAGATCACGGCGGCACGCAAGCCCACCACGGCGGCGCACGTTGTCAACGTGCTGGCGCTCGATGACCCGGCCGTCGGGCGGCGCCTCACCGAACTGGGTCAGCAGCTACGCGACGCCCACGCGAGCATGGACGGCGCACGCATCCGCGAGCTGACCATCGAACAGCGGCGTCTCATCGACGAACTGACGCGTACCGCGTTCAAGAAAGCCTCGGTCCGCACGCCGACGGCAGCGATGCGCGACGACGTCACCGCAACCCTTCAGGCGGCGATCGCCGATCCCGAGGTCGCCGCCCGGCTCGGCCGCCTCGTCAAAGCCGAGCAATGGTCGGGGTTCGGCGAGTTCGGTGACACCGCAATCGTTTTCAATGCGACTAAGAGCAAGAGCAAGGCCGAAGAGAAACCCGCCCCGCCGGCGAAGGAATCCGATGACGACCGTGATAGCGAGGAACGTCGCAGAAAGCAACAGGCGCGCGCAGAACTCGGTGCCGCCGAGCGTGCCAAGGCCGAAGCCGACGATGCGCTCAACGAACTGCAGTCCGATCTCGCGACTGCACGGTTGCGCCGCGACGACGCACGCAGGCGGCTGAAGGCGGCCGAAACCGCGCTCACCGCAGCCGAAGACGCCTACGAGCAGGCGAAGCGGAACAGCCGCGACGCAGCCGCAGCCGTCAAGGAAGCAAAGGCGCAACTGAAGTGATTTCGGCGTGCGTAGTCTCGCTGAGCGTGACCCAACACGCCGAAATCGCATAGGCGCGGAGGAGGGCAGCGATGGACGTTGAGGTAATCGACGGGGTATCCGTCCTGCGGTTGAACCGTCCGCCGGTCAATGCCCTTGACCTCGAACTCGTCGAGGACGCGGCGGCGACACTGGGCAGCCTCGAGGGGTCGGTCGTGATCACCGGGGCGGGCCGGTGCTTCTCGGCTGGCGTCGATCTTCGCGCCGTGGTTGACGGCGGGCGCGAATACACGGATCGGTTCCTCGACGTCATGCCTGCGGCATTCCTCGCGGTGTTCGACTATCACGGGCCCGTGGTGGCGGCGATCAACGGGCACGCCATCGCCGGCGGCTGCGTCATTGCGATGGCTGCGGATGTGCGGCTGATGTCCGGCGGCACCATCGGTCTTACCGAGGTCGCGGTGGGCGTGCCGTTTCCCCCGGCGGCCCTGGAGATCTGCCGCTACGCCATGGGCACCTCGGCGTCGCACGCGATGCTCGGCGCGCAGAACGTCGACCCGCAGACCGCTTTGCAGCGCGGCTGGATCGACGCCGTGGTGTCGCCCGATGATCTGCTGTCCGAAGCGATCGCGACCGCCCGTGCACGCGGTGCGCATGCGCCGTCCGCCTATGCCGCGACGAAGGACCAATTGCACCGGCCCACCCGCGCGGCTATCGAAGCGGCCGCAGAGATCGATGCGCAGGTACGAGCCGGCTGGTCGTCGGATGAGACCATCGCCCGGATCCGGGATTACCTCGCCGCATTGAAGTGATTTCGGCGTGCGCAGTCTCGCTCAGCGAGACCCAGCACGCCGAAATCACTGAGTGCGGCAGCTGATTTCCATGCTGTCGGCCTCGCGGGCGGGGAAGCTCACGCTGACGTAACCGTTCGCGGGGTTGCGCACATGGTCGAGATAAGGCTGGAGTTCCGCCATCGATGTGTTGTCGGCGACGACGAGTGTGCCCGGCGACAGTCGTGGTTCGAGCAGCTCGAGCACCGGAACATACAACTCCTTCCAGCCGTCGAGCAGGACGAAATCCACAGGGCCGTCGAGGTTCTGCAGAGTGGCCAGGGCGTCACCCTCCAGCACCTCGATGAGGTCGTCGAGGCCAACCTCGGCGAACGTCGTCTTCGCGGCGTCCACCTTCGCGGCACTGAGCTCGGTGGTGACGACGCGGCCGGCGCCGTTGTCGCGCACCGCCGACGCGAGGTGGATCGCCGAGATTCCGAGCGACATGCCGAACTCGACGATCGTGGCCGGCCGGGTCGCGCGCACCAGCGCGTACAGCAGCCGTCCCGCGTCCGGCGTCACCGGCAGGTAGTACTCGCTGAACGCGTCTGCCCGTTCCTGGGGAGTGGCCGACGCCAAGCGGGAGAAGTCGACGGCACCCGAGCGCATCGCGGCGAACTGTTCGGAGGCCTCGGCGAACATGCGCTCGAGTGCGGCGGCCACTTTCGGATCTTGAAGTGTGGAGGTCACGCCATCGAACCTATCCATCCGATCTGAGCGGTTCATGAGGGACCGCGTGCCAGGATGAGGTTGAGGGGACATGCCCGGCATCGACAGGTCGACACAGCGCGTGATCGTCGTGATCGCGCTCATGGCGGTTGCCGCCGTGGCGCTGCGAGGTTTCATCCCCGGCGCCGAGCCGATCACCGAGCGGGAACGGCCCCCGAGCAACCCTGCGGCGCTGGTCATCGTCATCGTGATGGTCTGCGCGTCGGTGGCGATCATCGCGTTCTCCATCGTCATCCGACTGCGGGACCGCACGGCGACCCCAGCTTCGGCAGCGCCCTTACCGCGGGGTTCCGGTGGCCTCGGTCGGCCGAGCTGGCGCTTCACCTTGATCGTGCTCGCCCTGGTCATCGGCTGGCTGCTGCTCGTCCTGTTGTTGACGCGACTGGGCGGGCCCTCCGACCAGCCCGTATCCGCGACGCCGGCCGACTTCGAGACCACGTCCCCGACACCTGACACCGTCCCGCGGACGGATCCGGCGGACCCCGAGCCCGAGTCAGACTCCAACATCATCGGCTACCTGGTCCCGCCGATGCTGATCCTGATGATGCTCGTGATCGTGGGGACGGCGATCGCGTCGCGCAGGCAACGGCCCGGTCCCGCCGGGTACACCGAGGACAACGACGACAGCGTCGAGACGACGACGACGGCGGGCGATTCGCTTGTCCGCGCCGCCGAAGTCGGGCTCGCCGAGATCGTCGATCGCACGCGGGAACCGCGCGAGGCGATCATCGCCTGCTACGCGGCAATGGAACGCGAGTTGACCATGGTGCCCGGCGCGGCGCCGCTGGACTGCGACACCCCCTCCGAGGTACTCGCCCGCGCGGTGCACAACCGGGCGTTACGGGCGGACAGCGCGACCGAGCTGGTCGAGCTGTTCGAGGAGGCGAGGTTCTCTCCGCATGTGATGACCGAAGCACATCGCGATGCGGCCATGACGGTGCTGGAGCGAGTGCTCGCTGAACTGCCGGATGGCAGCACCAGGAGCCTGGCATGAAAAAGCTTGTCGCAGCGGGATTTCTGTTGGTCGCCGGCACCCAACTGTTGGCACTCGCGGGCACCGATCGGCGCTTGATCCTCATCATGTCCGGTGTCGCTGTCGCCTGCGCGCTGCTTGCCGTGCGTTGGTACCTGGTGCGCGAATCCGACGTCGGCGCAGAGGAGCAACGCGACGACGCCGCAGAATCGTTGCGCCGCTGGCTGTCTCGCACCGAGACACTGATCGGCCAGGCCGACGCCACCCGCAGGGATTGGGACCGGCACCTGCGGCCCACGCTGGCACGGCAGTTCGAGATGGCGACGGGGCAGAAGCGGGCCAAGGACCGTGCCGCCTACGACGCGACGGGACGGATGCTGTTAGGTGCCGGGCTCTGGGCGTGGGTCGATCCCGAGAACGTCTCACGCAGTGGGGTCCCCGAACCGGGCCCGGGCCGCGCGGCGCTCGACGAGATTCTGCAACGGTTGGAGCGGGTATGACCGAGTACGTGCCGGGGGCCACCACCACCGCGAGCTGTGAGGCTGTTCTCGACGAGATCGGGCGGGTGGTGGTCGGCAAACGCGGCGCGCTTTCCCTGATCCTGACCACCGTATTGGCAGGCGGCCACGTGCTCATCGAGGACCTCCCCGGCCTCGGCAAGACGCTCATCGCCCGATCTTTCGCGGCCGCGCTGGGCCTGGAATTCAAACGCGTCCAGTTCACGCCCGACCTGCTGCCGGCCGATCTGCTGGGTTCGACGGTGTACGACATGCAGTCCGGTCGCTTCGAGTTCCGCGCCGGACCCATCTTCACGAACCTGCTGCTCGCCGACGAGATCAACCGAACCCCACCCAAGACCCAGGCGGCGCTGCTCGAAGCGATGGCCGAGGGTCAGGTCAGCATCGACGGCATCACGCACGCATTGCCCGCGCCGTTCATCGTGCTGGCCACCGACAACCCGATCGAGTACGAGGGCACCTATCCGCTCCCCGAGGCGCAGCTGGATCGCTTCACCATCCGGCTCGAACTGCGCTACCTGTCCGAGCCGGAGGAGGAGTCGATGCTGCGCCGCCGCATCGACCGAGGCTCCGCCGAGCCGACGGTGCATCAGGTCGTCGACGCGCACGAACTGCTTGCCATGCGCGAGTCGGTGGAAGAGGTCACCGTCCACGACGATGTGCTCCGCTACGTGGTGTCACTGGCCGCGGCTACCCGTCAGCATCCGCAGGTCGCGGTCGGCGCGAGCCCGCGGGCCGAGCTCGATCTCGTGCAGCTGGCCCGCGCTCGTGCGCTGCTGCTCGGTCGTGACTACGTCATCCCCGAAGACGTGAAATCGCTGGCCGTTCCGTCGATGGCGCACCGGATCAGCCTGCGTCCCGAGATGTGGGTGCGCCGGGTACACGGCAGCGATGTGGTGGAGGAACTGCTGCGGCGGCTGCCCGTGCCGCGGACCAAAGCGTGACGCGGGGTGATCGAGACCCGTAGCACCGAGGCGCAATTGCGTTGGCGCCCTTCACCGCTCACGCTCGCGCTGCTCACCTGTGTGGCTGTGCTGCTCGGCGCCGCGGTCATCGGTTCGCTGTGGCAGCTCGTTGCCTTCGCGGCGCCCCTGCTCGGCGTGGTGTGTTCGATCGGGTGGCAGCGGCCGGTTCCCACGGTGGTCGTGCATGCCGACCCCGGGTCGCACCGCTGCTTCGAAACCGAACCGGCGCAGGTGCACATGTCGGCCGCCGCGGCGCCCGAGACCGATGCCGACGCCCTCGAACTCACGGCTTCGACGCTGCCGGAAATGCGGATCGACGAGCTGCACAGCGAATCTCGGGTGAACCACACACTGGTCGTCGTGGCCGACCGCTGGGGTAGGTACCCGATCTTGGGCCGGGTGACCGTGGGTGCGCGAGGCGGCCTGCTGCAGGGGACGAGCGTCGTCGACGCCGCCGACGTCTACGTGTTTCCCGTGGCTCCGCCGCAATCGACGTCCATTCCGCGCACCGACCTGCTCGATCGCCTCGGCACCCACCTCACCCGGCACATCGGGCCCGGCGTCGAATACGCCGACGTCCGCCGATACGTACCCGGTGATCATCTCCGCACGGTCAACTGGCCGGTGAGTGCGCGCCGCGGCACCCTGCATGTCACGCAGCGGTTGACCGACCGCGCCGCCGACGTCGTCGTGTTGGTGGACAACTATCCGCAGCCCGCCGGGCCCGCCACCGAGGCCACCGACCGCACCGTGCGCGGCGCGGTGCAGGTCGTACAGAGCGCGCTGCGCAGCGGCGACCGGGCGGGAATCGTCGCACTCGGCGACCGCCACCCACGCTGGCTCGGCGCCGACATCGGGCGGCGACAGTTCTACCGGGTCCTCGACGCGGTGCTGGCCGTCGACGGCGGATACGAAACCACGCCGGGCACCTTGGCGCCGCGCGCGGCGGTGCCGCCGGGCGCGATCGTCGTCGCGTTCTCCACTCTCATCGACACCGAGTTCGCGTTGGCGTTGATCGACCTGCGCAAGCGCGGCCACACCGTGGTGGCCGTGGACGTCCTCGAAGGCGCCCCGTTCAAGGACAAGATCGACCGCGTGGTGGCCCGGATGTGGTCGCTGCAAAGGTCGTTCATGTATCGCGACATGGCCACGATCGGCGTCGACATCGTCGCCTGGCGTGCGGTGGACTCCCTCGACACCGCGATGCAACTGGTGCCGGATAACCGGCGCACGGCGGGGAGGCGGCGGTGAACCGCGCGCTGTCAACCGCCTTTGGCTTCGTGATGGTCGCGGCTGTGGCTGTGCAAGCCGACGATGCCGCCCTGATCGTGGCGGGGCTCGCCACAGTTGCGGTCTTGGTGGGCAACGTCTTTCGTCCCGCAGCGACGTTGGCCGTCCTGCTGACCGCAGCCGCACTGGTGCCGAACGAGACGCCGGCCATGCTCGCCGCGCTGTCCGGACTCTGCGCGGCCTGCTATCTGGTGCTTCGGCATACCGCAGCCATCACCGCGCCGACGGTGATTGGCGCCGTGGGGTTTACGGCGGTGGGTCTGGCGGCGGTGTCGCTGCCGCTCGAACTGCCGTGGGTGCCGCTGCTGGCGCCGCTTTCCGTGCTCGCGCTGGTTGCGCTCGTGACGCGACCGTTCTGGGCCGACCGCGCCGCCCGATAGCACCAACCCCTCGCCGAGCGCGCAATGCGACCGCTATCTTTACGAGGTACACCCCCGCAGTGGTAAGCGAAATGTTAAGCGGGACGCTTAGATTCGGGAGAGCCGTCATGTCGTCAGGGCAGCGCGAGCGCAGCGACGGCACCAGTGATGTGCGCAAGGCCGTTACCGGTGCCTCGATCGGTAACGCCGTCGAATGGTTCGACTTCGCCATCTACGGATTCCTCGCGACCTTCATCGCCGCGAACTTCTTCCCGGCGGGTGATCAGACCGCGGCCCTGCTGAAGACGTTCGCGATCTTCGCCGCCGCGTTCTTCATGCGTCCGCTCGGGGGATTCGTGTTCGGCCCTCTCGGCGACCGCATCGGACGGCAGCGCGTGCTCGCGGTGGTGATCCTGCTGATGTCGGGTGCGACGGTGTGCATCGGTCTGCTTCCGACGTATGCCGCCATCGGCGTCGCGGCCCCGCTGCTGCTGTTCTTCCTGCGCTGCCTGCAGGGCTTCTCGGCAGGCGGCGAGTACGGTGGCGGCGCCGTCTACCTCGCGGAGTTCGCGTCCGAGCAGCGTCGCGGTCTGACCATCACGTTCATGGCGTGGTCGGGCGTCGTCGGTTTCCTGCTCGGCTCCGTGACCGTGACGCTGCTCCAGGCGCTGTTGCCCGCCGAGGCGATGGACAGCTACGGCTGGCGGATCCCGTTCCTGCTCGCCGGTCCGCTCGGCCTGATCGGCCTCTACATCCGGCTGCGGCTGGACGACACCCCGCAGTTCGCCGAACTCAGCAAGACCGAACAGGTGGCGAAGTCGCCGCTGCGCGAGGCTCTGACCACCTCATGGCGGCCCATCCTGCAGGTGATCGGCCTGTTCATCGTGTTCAATGTCGGCTACTACGTCGTGTTCACGTTCCTGCAGACGTACCTCATCGTGACGCTGAAGTTCTCCAAGACCGAGGCGTTCACATCCATGACGCTGGCCACGTCCGTAGCGCTGGTGCTGATCCTCCCGTTGGCTGCGCTGTCCGACCGCATCGGGCGCAAGCCGATGTTGATCGGCGGCGCGGCGGCCTTCGCGGTCCTTTCCTATCCGTTGTTTCTGCTGTTGAACTCGGGGTCGATCGCCGCGGCGATCACCGCGCACTGCGCGCTGGCGGCCATCGAATCGATTTATGTCTCGAGCGCCGTGTCGGCCGGCGTCGAACTGTTCGCCACGACCGTTCGCTACAGCGGTTTCTCCATCGGATACAACGTCTGCGTCGCCGGGTTCGGCGGCACGACGCCGTACGTCGTCACCTGGCTCACCGCGCAGACCGGCAACAACACCGCACCCGCGCTCTATCTGATCGTGGCGGCGGCCATCTCGCTGGGCGCGGTCCTGACGCTGCGCGAGACGGCGGCCATGCCGCTTCCCCAGACGTGCGACCGCCGCCAGGCGACAGCGATACAGTAAGTATGTGCCGCCACAATCCAATCGGGAATCGCGGCCTCGACTGACTTCGCGAGGCGCCGCGACACGCAACCGGATTGTCCTTGCGGCAGCCCAACTGATGCACGCGCAGGGCGTCGCGGCAACGAAGATCGACGAAGTGCTTGCGGCGAGTTCGACCAGTAAATCCCAGTTCTACCAACACTTTCAGGACAAGAGTGAGCTGGTATACGAGGTCATCACACTGCGCGCCGACGAGGTGTTGTCGTGGCAGCGCCTGCGTCTGGAAAAGGTGGATTCATTCCGCGGGCTGCAACAGTGGCGAGACGCCACGGTGCAGCGGTGTGCACTGCGGCACGGGTTGTGGGGCTGCGAACTCGGTTCTCTCGCTGCGGAATTGTCCGATTCCGACGACAAGGCCAGGGCATCGCTGTCCGAGCACTTCACCGAATGGCGGATGTTGCTCGAGGCGACACTGAACCGAATGCGCGACAGCGGCGCGCTGCGCACGGATGCCGATATCCGTGCTCTCGCAACGGGATTGCTGGCCGCTGTGGAAGGCGGCTACCTACTGTCGCAGATTGGACGTGACCCGCGACTCATGCAGGCCGCACTGGACACGGCGATCGGTCATGTGGCGTAGTTCGCGGCCGCCGCCGGGACAGGGCACTGTAGGCGGCCTAGC
>JBIQHU010000282.1:0-1891 GCA_044508395.1 Mycobacterium sp.
AGCCGGAACGGAGGTCGCCTGAAACACGCCGATCCACAGGTATTGACAATTCCTCCGATCGTTGATCTCCAGATGAACGTTGGGACCGTCTGCGCGGCATTCCGCTTCGGTGTTGTAGTACTCCTCGACGCCGTCGTAGCCCACGACCAGGATGTCGTCGGCGTGCGCAACACCAGCAGCAGCGAATACGGCACCTAGGGCGAGCGCGCTGGCAACGGCGAACCTCTTCAGCACGTGAATCTCCTCACCCTTGGGCGGGGACCGGGGCGGCCCCGAGCAAACCAGGTGCAACCTATCGAGCGAACGTTCGGTTCGCTTCCAGAAAACTCACAGCCTTGCAAGAAACAGTGGGGTCACCGGCTGTCGGGTGTGTCACGCCCCCCGTTCGAACCGGTGGCGGTGGTGGTGCGGCTACGGGGTCACCGGATCCGTAGACCTACGGGAGCTGCAGCCGGGTCACCGTCGCTGTCGTCGCCGTGGCCGGTTCGGTACCCATCGCAGCTTGACCTGACTCGCCGGCACCCGGGTGACGTGTCCACAGCTCCCGCAGTGGTAGATCCGGTGGCCTGGGCTGCCCGGCTCCCAGCCGACCAACGTGCCGTTCCCGCAGTAGCGCTCCCCGCACGCCTCGCACGTGCCCGGTGACACCTCGGCCCACGCCACGTGGTGAAGGTAGCCCGGGACAGCGACAGGAATCGGTCGCCGTCAGGCAGTCACCCCTCTTGACCCCGCAGCTCGTCGATGAACCGGAGTATGTCCTTGTACTGAACCAAGGTGCGATGGCCGAGCTTCAGCGTGCGGATCTCGCCTCGGGACATGAGCTTGTAGAAGTACGACCGGCAGATCCTGAGCTCCGCGGCGGCCTCAGGGATCGTGAGCAACGAGTCCAGGGTCAGGATGCGCGGGGCGGGTGCCTTGGTGTCCATGGCGGTGACGGTAGGCCCGCTGAGGGATACGGACAGCCGAAGTCGGTATTGCTTTTCCGTCGACATCTCCGGTCACGTATGCCCGAACTGCACTACCGGCAACGCCTTCCGCGCGTTGCCGGTGTCGATGCCGTCTCCGTTGCAGACCGACTATGCCGCCGCTCCGCTCCGGCGCCACCTCCGCCCACGCCACGGAGTGAACGTAGCCCGTGACGAGGACAACCTCGATCGCGCTGATCGCACCAAGTGCAGCCGGGAGCTCGGCGTGTCGTCCCTTTGACACAGCAAATGACCGTGCCTCAAGAGATGCTCCAGCGATGGCGAAGATCCCCGAGTTCGTTACCCCCATCGATCTGCCGTCCGGGAGGCGGTACGAAGTACGCGTCGAGGTGAGCGGCAACAGCGGCAAGCGGCAGCAGAAGAGGAAGAGGTTCCGGCCCCTCAAGGAAGCCGTCGACTTCCACCAAGGCACTGGGGCCGACCGCAGTCGGGGCGTACACGTCGCGCCGAGCGAACTGACCGTGCAGCAGGCCGTCGACAGCTGGCTTCTCGGCCAGCGGATACGGCCTAAGACCAGGAGCGCTTACGTGACGAGCCTCCGCCCGATCGTTGACCACCTCGGCGCGAAGAAGGTGCAGGACGTCACGAAGGACGAAATCGAGTCGGTGGTGCAGGCGCTGCGCGCTGGGACGAGCCGCATGGGCACTTGGAACGCCCCGACCAAGTTGAAGAAGTCCGCGAAGACGGTACGCAACAAGTGGGCCGCGACATCCATCAACCCGATGCTCGCCCGGACCCGCAGCGTCTTCGACGACCTGGTGCACCAGGGCATCCTCGTGCGCAACCCAGCCGCACTGGTCAAGCCACTCGCGACCGACACCGAGAAGACGATGTCGACGCTCACCGCCGAGCAGGTCACCCAGCTTCTCGCCGCGACCGAGGATCATTGCTTCGGGATCGCCTGG
>JBIQHU010000141.1:0-13448 GCA_044508395.1 Mycobacterium sp.
GCGTGCTCGAGCACCTCGGCCTCGTCGTGCACCTCGTCCCAGCTGTAGCCGAGCTCGCGGACGAGGAAGGTCTCCATCAACCGGTGCCGGCGCACCATCGCGAGTGCGGCGGCGCGGCCGGCGGCGGTCAGCGTCACGGCACCGTATTTCTCGTGATCGACGAGTCCCTGATCGGCCAGCTTGCGGATGGATTCCGACGCGGTGCTGGCGGATACTCCGATCCGCTCGGCCAGCATCTTGGTGCTGACCTTCTCTCGCGACCACTCCTGGGCGGTCCAGATGACTTTGAGGTAATCCTGGGCGACCATCGTCAGGTCGCGCGGGTTACCGTTCGGATTCACGGGTCAAAGTCTAGGCAGTTGTCGCCTGATGTGGTGCTGTAGCCGGACCGTCGTGGCGGCCGCGCCGTAGGCTTGCGCTGTGCAGCGCTGGCGGGGACAAGACGAGATCCCGACGGACTGGGGCCGATGTGTCGTCACCATCGGCGTGTTCGACGGTGTTCACCGAGGCCATCAGGAGTTGATCAACCACGCGGTGAAGGCGGGGCGGTCGCGCGGAGTGCCGACGGTGTTGATGACCTTCGATCCGCATCCGATGGAGGTCGTCTTCCCCGGCAGCCATCCCGCCCAGCTGACGACGCTGGCGCGGCGCGCCGAGCTCGTCGAGGAAATGGGCATCGACGTGTTCCTGGTCATGCCGTTCACCTCGGATTTCATGAAGTTGACGCCCGAGCGCTACATCCACGAACTGCTGGTCGAGCACCTGCACGTCGTCGAGGTCGTAGTCGGTGAGAACTTCACGTTCGGCAAGAAAGCCGCGGGCAACGTGGCCTTGCTGCGCAAGGCCGGCGAGCGGTTCGGCTTCGCGGTCGAGGGCATGACGTTGGTGTCCGAGCACCATCGCGACGAGACCGTCACGTTCTCGTCGACTTACATCCGCTCGTGCGTCGACGCCGGTGATGTCGTCGCCGCCACCGAGGCGCTGGGGCGCCCTCACCGCGTCGAGGGTGTCGTGGTCCGCGGCGACGGGCGCGGCAAGGTACTGGGTTTTCCGACCGCCAACGTGGCGCCGCCGATGTATTCGGCCATCCCTGCCGACGGCGTCTACGCGGCGTGGTTCACCGTGCTGGGGCACGGACCGATCGCCGGGGCCGTCGTCCCAGGTGAGCGCTACCAGGCGGCGGTGTCGGTCGGCACCAATCCGACGTTTTCGGGGCGGACCCGCACCGTGGAGGCGTTCGTGCTCGACACGTCGGCAGACCTGTACGGCCAGCATGTCGCCGTCGATTTCGTCGCGCGGATCCGCGGGCAGGAGAAGTTCGCCAAGGTCGAAGACCTGGTCACGGCGATGGGCGCCGATACCGAACGCGCCCGCGCCATCCTTGCCGCCCACTGAGATGTGCGCCGAGCGCACGATTGGGTCTGAGCCAGGACAGGGTGGCAACCAGCGTGCACTCGGCGGATTTCGCAGCTCAGCGTCTGCTGAATTCGCGGCCCGCCGCGGCACGCTGCTAGACTCTCGCCCGACCGAGCGCGTGCTGCAGTTCGCGGTGGCTGTGCTTCTTACGGGGATTCAAACCCCTTGTTCGCGGACCGATAGATGGAGTAATTCGTGGCGCTCACTGCCGAACAGAAGAAGACCATTCTCAGCGAGTACGGCCTGCACGACACCGATACCGGGTCGCCGGAGGCCCAGGTTGCGCTGCTGACCAGGCGCATCGCTGATCTCACCGAGCATCTCAAGCAGCACAAGCACGACCACCACTCGCGGCGCGGGTTGCTGCTGCTCGTCGGCCGCAGGCGTCGCCTGCTGAAGTACGTCGCCCAGGTCGACGTGGAGCGCTATCGCTCCTTGATCGACCGGCTCGGCCTGCGTCGCTGACCCGACGCACGTGCGGAACCTGTCCGCGATCGCCGCAGCGGCGATCGCGGCCTTGCTTGCTTTGATGGGGGCGTTGACCGGCTGTTCGTC
This sequence comes from Mycobacterium sp., assembly GCA_044508395.1. Taxonomy (GTDB): domain Bacteria; phylum Actinomycetota; class Actinomycetes; order Mycobacteriales; family Mycobacteriaceae; genus Mycobacterium. Next base: position 1,972 of record JBIQHU010000141.1, read on the forward strand.
CGGCTCCGCCGCGAACTTGATGGTGGGCGACTGCCTGAAGACGGGTGGCACCCCGGAACGGCCCGAAGTGACCAAGGTCGACTGTGGTAGCCCAGCCTCCAATTTCAAGGTGGCTGCCACTGTCGAGAACAGCGACCTCTGCCCGGCGGACGTCGACTCCTACTACTCCATGCGCGGCGCCTTCTCCGATGCCACCACGACGATCTGCATGGACATCGACTGGGTGGTCGGCGACTGCATGAGCATCGACCCCACCAACGACAAGGACCCGGTGCGGGTGGACTGCGACGACGCCTCGGTGCCCAACCGCCAGCGCGTCACCGAGATCCTGGAGAACGTCGCCGACGTGGACCAATGCGCCACGGGTGTCGGCTATCCCTACGACGAGCGCAACTTCACCGTGTGCGTCGAGGACGTCGCCTGAGCCACGCGGGAGGCCCATCGGATTTCGGTGCCGTACCTGCTGCAATGTAGGATGGATGAGTTCGACTGCCGGTTTCGGCTCGAACGGTTGGGTGCGGTGATCGCAGATCCGCGAGCACCGTTCCCGCGTCTCACGACAGACTGTGCTGGATCGACGACAGGCCTGATCGCGCGGTCTTCGGTAGTGGCTGCCGGGTAGGACACCCGACAGCTTCGATCGATGGCCGTGGCCAAATCGAGGCCGGTGGTTCACACGCTGTGACGACGCGAAACAGCTGAACAGTGGAAACTGTGAAATCTAGAGAGGCCATACGGACACCCATGTCTGTGGTTGAACTTGAAGACGGCGTATACGAATCCACCGCCGTCATCGACAACGGGAGCTTCGGCACCCGCACCATTCGCTTCGAGACCGGTCGGCTGGCCAAGCAGGCCGCCGGCGCCGTCGTCGCCTATCTCGACGACGACACCATGCTGTTGTCGGCCACCACGGCCGGCAAGACGCCGAAGGAACACTTCGACTTCTTCCCCCTGACGATCGACGTCGAGGAGCGGATGTACGCCGCAGGGCGTATCCCCGGCTCGTTCTTCCGCCGCGAGGGCCGGCCGTCGACGGATGCGATCCTGACCTGCCGCCTGATCGACCGGCCGCTGCGCCCCACCTTCGTGTCGGGTCTGCGCAACGAGGTCCAGGTTGTCGTGACCGTGTTGAGCCTTGACCCCAAGGATCTCTACGACGTGCTGGCCATCAACGGCGCATCGGCGTCGACCCAGTTGTCGGGTCTGCCGTTCTCCGGCCCGGTCGGTGGTGTGCGCGTCGCACTGATCCCCTCTCCTGAAAACAAGGGAGGCCAGTGGGTTGCCTTCCCGACCGTCGAGCAGCTCGAAGGAGCCGTCTTCGACATGGTGGTCGCGGGCCGCAAGGTAGCCGACGACAGTGACGATATAGCGATCATGATGGTCGAGGCCGAGGCGACCGAAAACGTCGTCGAGCTGATCGACGGTGGCGCGGGCGCCCCGACCGAGACCGTGGTCGCCGAGGGGCTCGAGGCCGCGAAGCCGTTCATCGCCGTGCTGTGCGCCGCGCAGCAGGAGCTGGCCGGCGCGGCGGCCAAGCCGACCGCCGATTTCCCGGTCTTCCCGGAATACGAGGAGGACGTGTTCTACGCGGTGTCCTCGGTGGCCACCGAGGAGCTGTCCAAGGCGCTGACCATCGCCGGCAAGGAAGAGCGCAACGATCGCACCGACGAGATCAAGGTCGAGGTGCTGGAGCGGCTCGCCGAGCAGTTCGCCGGCCGCGAGAAGGAGATCGGTGCAGCATTCCGGTCGCTGACCAAAAAGCTTGTGCGCCAGCGTATTCTGACTGACCAATTCCGCATCGACGGCCGCGGCATCACCGATATCCGCGCGCTGAGCGCCGAGGTGGCCGTGGTGCCGCGGGCACACGGCAGTGCGCTGTTCGAGCGCGGCGAGACCCAGATCATGGGGGTCACCACGCTCGACATGGTCAAGATGGCACAGCAGATCGACTCGCTGGGACCCGAGACCAGCAAGCGGTACATGCACCACTACAACTTCCCGCCGTATTCGACCGGTGAGACCGGCCGCGTCGGCTCGCCCAAGCGTCGCGAGATCGGCCACGGCGCACTGGCGGAGCGGGCCCTGGTGCCCGTGCTGCCGAGCGTCGAGGAGTTCCCGTACGCGATCCGCCAGGTGTCGGAGGCGCTGGGCTCCAACGGTTCGACCTCGATGGGCTCGGTGTGCGCGTCGACGCTGTCGCTGCTGAATGCCGGTGTGCCGCTGAAGGCTCCGGTTGCGGGCATCGCGATGGGCCTGGTGTCCGACGATGTCGAAGTTGAAGGCGGCGGCACGGAGCGGCGCTTCGTCACCCTCACCGACATCCTCGGCGCCGAGGATGCCTTCGGCGACATGGACTTCAAGTGCGCGGGCACCAAGGACTTCGTCACCGCGCTGCAGCTCGACACCAAGCTCGACGGCATCCCGTCACAGGTGCTGGCGGCGGCCCTGGCGCAGGCCAAGGATGCGCGACTGACCATCCTCGAGGTGATGGCCGAGGCCATCGACAAGCCCGACGAGATGAGCCCGTACGCGCCGCGCATCACCACGATCAAGGTGCCGGTCGACAAGATCGGTGAGGTCATCGGGCCCAAGGGCAAGATGATCAACTCGATCACCGAGGAGACCGGCGCGCAGATCTCGATCGAGGACGACGGCACCGTGTTCGTCGGCGCCTCCAATGGCGAGGCGGCGCAGGCCGCGATCGACAAGATCAACGCGATCGCTAACCCGCAGCTGCCCAAGGTCGGTGAGCGGTTCCTCGGAACCATCGTCAAGACAACCGATTTCGGCGCCTTCGTGTCATTGCTGCCCGGCCGGGACGGCTTGGTGCACATCTCCAAGCTGGGCCGCGGCAAGCGGATCGCCAAGGTGGAGGATGTCGTCAAGGTCGGCGACAAGCTGCGCGTGGAGATCGCTGATATCGACAACCGCGGGAAGATCTCGCTGGTTCTCGTCGCCGAAGACGACGCCGCGGACGCCCCAACGGAGACTGCACCGGCAGATGCCGCAACGGCGACCAGTTAGGGCGTTGCGCCGCGGCGCAAATACCGCGGAGTCATCTACACGGGAACTTTCCCAGGTGCGTCGCACCGTATTGCCCGGTGGCCTGCGCGTGGTCACCGAGTACATCCCGTCGGTGCATTCGGCATCGGTCGGGGTGTGGGTCGACGTCGGCTCCCGTGACGAGGGGCCAAGCGTTGCCGGTGCGGCGCACTTCCTGGAGCACCTGCTGTTCAAGTCCACCCCGACGCGCACCGCGGTCGACATCGCGCAAGCCGTCGACGAGGTCGGGGGTGAACTGAACGCCTTCACCACGCGCGAGCACACGTGCTACTACGCGCACGTGCTCGACACCGACCTCGAGTTGGCCGTCGACCTGGTGGCCGACGTGGTGTTGCGCGGGCGATGTGCCGCAGAGGATGTCGAGATCGAGCGCGATGTCGTGCTCGAGGAGATCGCCATGCGCGACGACGATCCCGAGGACACCCTCGGCGACGTCTTCCTGTCGGCGATGTTCGGTTCGCACCCAGTCGGTCGGCCGGTGATCGGCAGCGCGAAGTCGATCGCGGCGATGACGCGGATGCAACTGCATTCGTTCCATATGCGTCGCTACACGCCAGAGCGGATGGTGGTTGCGATCGCCGGAAACGTCGACCATGACGAGGTGGTGGCCTTGGTGCGTGAGCACTTCGGCCCGCGGCTGGTTCGCGGCCGCAAGCCCGTGCCGCCGCGCAAGGGCACCGGCCGCGTCACGGGCCGGCCGACGTTGCAGCTGGTCAACAGGGATGCCGAGCAGACCCATCTTTGCCTGGGCGTCCGGACCCCGGGTAGGCACTGGGAGCACCGATGGGCGCTCTCGGTGCTCAACACCGCGCTAGGTGGTGGCCTGAGTTCCCGTCTCTTCCAACAGATCCGGGAAACCCGCGGCCTGGCGTACTCGGTGTACTCGACGATGGACACCTTCGCCGACGGCGGGGCGCTGTCGATCTACGCGGCGTGCCTGCCGGAGCGCTTCCCCGAAGTCGTGCGGGTGACCGCCGACGTGCTCGACGACGTGGCCCGCGACGGCATCACCGAGACGGAATACCGCATCGCGAAGGGCTCACTGCGCGGGGGACTGGTACTCGGTCTCGAGGACTCCGGCTCCCGGATGAACCGGATCGGCCGCAGCGAGCTGAACTACGGTGCGCATCGCAGCATCGAGGACACTCTCGCCAAGATCGAGGCGGTGACGCTCGATGAGGTCAACGCAGTCGCACGCAAACTGTTGTTTCGCCAATACGGTGGGGCTGTGCTCGGCCCGCAAACTTCGAAAAGGATGTTGCCGCAGCCGCTTCGGACCATGACGCGCTGATCGCCTAGTGTGGAGTCGATGACTCGACTATCCCGACGGCACGTCCTGCTCGGCGGGTTGACACTCGCAGCAGCGGCCGCATCGTCACCCGCGATCGCGTTGGCCGACCCGACGTCGTCGGTGGACGCGTCCATCCAAGGCCTCGAGCAGCAGAACAACGCCGTCATCGGCGTCTTCGCAGCGAACCTGTTGTCGGGCAAAACCGTGGCGCATCGTGCGCAGGATCCGTTCGCCATGTGCTCGACGTTCAAGACTTACGCGTCGGCGCGGGTGCTGCGGATGGCCCAGCACGGCGAGCTGTCGCTCGACGACACGATGTTTGTCGACCCGGCGGGCATCTTGCCGAATTCGCCAGTCACACAGCCACGCGCCGGCGGTGAGATGACGCTGGCCGAACTGTGCCAGGCCGCGCTGCAACAGAGCGACAATGCCGCCGCCAACCTCCTGCTGACCAGGATCGGCGGCCCACAGGCGGTCACCGCGTTCGCTCGCAGTATCGGCGACGACCGCACGCGGCTGGACCGCTGGGAGATCGAGCTGAACACCGCGATTCCCGGCGATCTGCGCGACACCAGCACGCCAGAGGCACTCGGCGGAGGCTTCCGCGCGCTACTGACCGGCGACGTCCTCGCACTACCTCAGCGTCGGTTGCTCGAGGACTGGATGCGCGCCAATCAGACGTCGAGCATGCGGGCCGGGCTTCCGCCGGGCTGGGCCACCGCCGACAAGACCGGCAGCGGCGACTACGGCAGCACGAACGACGCCGGCATCGCGTACGGCCCTGAGGGGGAACAGGTTCTGCTCGCGATCATGACGCGGTCGCAGGCCGACGACCCTAAGGCGGAGAACATGCGCCCGCTCGTCGGGGAGCTCACCGCACTGGTGCTGCCGACACTCCTCACCTAGCGGTGGCCATGCGTCCGACCGAGATGTGCCCCTGTGGATCGGGGGAACCGTTCGGTCGCTGTTGTCTGCCGCTGCATCTGGGCGAACGCCTTGCCGAGACGGCCGAAGCGCTGATGCGCTCGCGCTACAGCGCTTATGCGGTCGGCGACCTCGACTACATCTGGCAGACGTGGCATCCGCGGACGCGGCCCGACGCGTTGACGCCTGACACCGGGTTGATTTGGACCGGACTGGAGATCATCGACACCGTCGACGGTCAGTTCGGCGATGCGACGGGTGAGGTCGAATTCCGCGCGCACCACCGACGAAACAGACGCTCAGGCCAATCTGCTCGTGCCGTCGCGGGAGGGACGCTGCATGAGCGGTCCCGCTTCGCCTTTCGAGCCCGTCGGTGGTTGTACGTAGACGGGGAGTTGTACCGGTGATCAGGCCAGCAGTGTGGCCGGGTCCGTGAAGGGCAGATCCAGATCGGCGGCGACCTGCTGGGAGAGCAGCGAACCCTGATGTGTCGACAGGCCCTTGGCCAGCGCCGGATCAGCCTCGCAGGCGGCCTGCCAGCCCTTGTCAGCGAGCTTCAGCACGTACGGCATCGTCGCGTTGGTCAGCGCATAAGTCGACGTGCGCGGCACCGCACCCGGCATGTTCGCGACGCAGTAGAAGACCTTGTCGTGCACCGTGAAGGTCGGATCGTCGTGGGTGGTGGGCCTCGAGTCCTCGAAGCACCCGCCCTGATCGATCGCGATATCGACGAGCACCGCACCTGATTTCATATGTGTGACAGTCGAATTCGTCACCAGCTTCGGCGCCTTCGCGCCCGGCACCAGCACCGCGCCGATCACCAGGTCCGCCTCCTTGACGGCGTCCTCGAGGTCGAGCATCGACGAGTAGCGGGTCTCGATGGCTCCGCTGTTCTCGTTGTCGATCTTGCGCAGCGTGTTGATGTTGACGTCGAACACGGACACGTGGGCGCCCATGCCCTTGGCGATGCGGGCGGCGTTGTAGCCGGCCACGCCGGCGCCGACGACGACGACCTCGGCCGGTGCGACGCCGGGCACGCCACCCATGAGCACGCCGCGGCCGCCGTGGCTGCGCATCAGGTGATACGCCCCGACCTGGGCGGCCAGCCTGCCCGCGACCTCGCTCATGGGGGCCAGCAGCGGCAGGGAACCGTCGGCGAGCTGAACGGTCTCATAGGCGATCGACGTGGTGCCCGACGCGAGCAGTGCGTCGGTGCACGGCTTCGATGCCGCGAGGTGCAGGTAGGTGAACAGCGTCTGGCCCTCGCGCAGGCGCGAGTATTCGGCCTCGATCGGCTCCTTGACCTTGAGCAGCAAGTCGGCCTCTTCCCAGACCTCGTCGACGCTGTTGATCATCTGCGCGCCCGCGCGCTTGAAATCGTTGTCGGAGATCGCAGACCCCTCGCCTGCGCCCACCTGGATGAGTACGTCATGGCCGCGGTGCACCAGCTCGGCGACACCGGTCGGGGTGATGGCAACGCGGTACTCGTTGTTCTTGATCTCGGTCGGGATGCCGACGCGCATGATCGCTCCTATAGTCGAAGTGTTAGCTAAAGTGTGAAGAATATTCGACATTATGGCAATAACTCTGTTGATACTTCGCTAGTATCGCACTATGCCCGAAGAACTATCGAAACGGGCGGCGCGTCCCACGCGTCCGCCGAAGGATGTTCAGGCCATCGACCTCGACGACGTGGATCGGCGGATCCTGCTGACCCTGCACGGCGACGCGCGCATCTCCAACAGCGCCCTGGCCGACGTCGTGGGCATCGCCCCGTCGACGTGTCACGCCAGGCTGCGGCGGCTCCAGGACCTGGGCGTCATCAGGGGCTTCTACACCGACATCGACCCTGCGGCCATCGGTCTGAATCTGCAGGCGATGATCTCGGTGAGTCTGCAATCCAACGCGCGCGGCAAGATCCGCAGCTTCATCCAGCACATCCGCAGCAAGCCACAGGTGATGGACGTGTACTTCCTCGCCGGCGCGGAGGACTTCATCCTGCACGTGGCCGCCCGCGACACCGAGGACCTGCGGTCGTTCGTGGTGGAGAACCTCAACGCCGACGCCGACGTGGCGGGCACCCAGACGTCGCTGATCTTCGAGCACCTGCGGGGGGCGTCCCCGCTGTAGGGCGGGCGCTTGGGAGCCACCAACTAGGGTTGCCCCATGCGAGTCGGAGTACTGGGGGCAAAGGGCAAGGTCGGTGCGACCATGGTGGCGGCCGTCGAGGACGCCGAGGACCTGACGTTCACGGTCGGCGTCGACGCCGGTGATCCGCTGAGCCAGCTGGTCGACTCCCGCACCGAGGTGGTCATCGACTTCACCCATCCCGACGTCGTGATGGACAACCTCAAGTTTCTGATCGGCAACGGGATCCACGCGGTCGTCGGCACCACCGGATTCACCGATGAGCGGCTGGCCCAGGTCCGGGAGTGGCTGGCCGCCAAGCCGGATGTCGCGGTACTCATCGCGCCGAACTTCGCGATCGGCGCCGTCCTGTCAATGCACTTCGCGCAGCAGGCCGCGCGGTTCTTTGAATCAGTAGAAGTCATCGAGCTGCATCATCCGTATAAAGCCGACGCGCCGTCGGGCACGGCCGCGCGTACGGCGCGTCTGATCGCCGAAGCGCGAAAAGGGCTTCCGCCCAACCCCGACGCGACCAGCACCGGTATCGACGGTGCCCGCGGCGCTGACGTCGACGGCATCCCCGTGCACTCGGTGCGGTTGGCCGGCCTCGTCGCACACCAAGAAGTGCTCTTTGGCACGCAGGGCGAGACGCTGACGATCCGGCACGACAGCCTTGACCGCACCTCCTTCGTCCCCGGCGTCCTGCTCGCGGTACGCAAGGTGGCTGAGCATCCCGGCCTCACCGTGGGTATCGAGCCGCTGCTCGACCTCTGATGAGCGAGCGATCGCAGGCCGTGCGCATCCAGCTGCTGATCGGCTTCATGTGCGTGGCGCTGGTTGTGTATTTCATCCTGCTCGGCCGAATTGCGATGGCGTTCATCACTTCTGGCGAACTCGCCGCGATCGGCCTGGGGGTGGCATTGATGATCATGCCCCTGATCGGTATGTGGGTGATGATCAGCACGCTGCGGGCCGGCCTCACGCACCAACGGCTGGGCAGGATCGTCAAGGACGAGGGCATGGAACTCGACGTCAGCTCGCTGCCGCGGATGCCGTCCGGACGAATTCAGCGTGACGCCGCCGACGCGCTATTCGCGACCGTGCTCGCCGAATTGGAGAACGATCCGGACAACTGGCGGCGCTGGTATCGGCTCGCTCGTGCGTATGACTACGCGGGTGACCGCAGCCGTGCACGGGAGGCCATGAAGAAAGCGGTCGAGATGGAAGAGCGGACCTGACGCACCGTCGCCGCAGGTGCGAAAGAGCTCTGCCTCTGCCGTAGCGCGGTGCAAGGATGTTCATCATGACTGTGGTTTTGGTGCACGGGAATCCGGAGACCGAAGCGATTTGGGATCCGCTCGTCAAAGCTCTCGGACGCGACGATGTGACGCGGCTGTCCCCGCCGGGATTCGGTGCACCCCTGTCTGACGCCTTCCCGGCGACTTACCTCGCATACCGTGACTGGCTGGAAGGCGAGCTCGAGAGCATCGACGGTCCGTTGGATCTCGTCGGGCATGACTGGGGCGGCCTGCATGTGGTCAACGCGATGATGCATCGACCCGAGCTGGTTCGCAGCTGGGCAAGCGACGTAGTCGGAATCTTCGACCCCGACTACGTCTGGCACGACTTGGCTCAGGTGTGGCAGACCCCAGGTGAGGGCGAGCAACTCGTCGAAACGATGTTCGGCGGCACGGTCGAGGATCGCGTGGCCCAGTGGGCCCCTTTCCTCCCGACGGACATCGCAACGGCGATAGCTGCAGCCCAAGGCCCGGACATGGGCAGGGCGGTTCTTTCGCTCTACCGCTCGGCGGCACAGCCAGGAAATATGGCCGAGGCCGGCGGAGGTTTGGAACGATGTGCTGCCCGGCCGGGTCTTTCACTGCTGGCCACCGCGGACACGTATGTCGGTTCGGAGGAAATCCGGCGTCGCGCAGCCGAACGAGCCGGTGCGCGCACCGAGGTGCTGGACGGGTTGGGGCACTGGTGGATGGTCGAGGACCCGGCCCGCGGCGTGGACGCACTCACCCGCTTCTGGGAAGCACTCGACTAGTCATGGCCCGACTGTTGATCGTGCATCACACGCCGTCCCCGCACACGCAGGAGATGTTCGAGGCCGTCGTAAAAGGTGCCACCGATCCGGAGATCGAAGGTGTCGAGGTCGTGCGTCGACCTGCGTTGTCCGTCTCACCCGTCGACGTGCTGGAGGCCGACGGTTACGTGCTCGGTAGTCCGGCCAACCTCGGCTACATGAGCGGCGCCCTGAAACACGCGTTCGACGTGTGCTATTACCCGTGCCTGGACGCCACGCGGGGGCGGCCGTTCGGCCTGTACCTCCACGGCAACGAGGGCACCGAGGGAGCGGAGAACGGCGTCACCGCCATCACGACCGGCCTGGGCTGGACGAAGGCCGCCGAATACGTTGTGGTGTCGGGCAAGCCGAGCAAGAGCGACCTGGAGGCCTGTTGGGAACTCGGCGCCACGGTCGCGGCACAGCTGATGGGGTAGCCGAAGAGACTCCGGCGTGCACCGCCGCGAACTACTATTGCGGGTCGATACGAGAACGGAAGCGATGGTGGCGGCGACGAACTTCGCCTTGCTGCACGGGGGCGGCCAGGGCAGCTGGGTCTGGGACGATGTGATTGGCCTGCTGTCGGCGTCCGAAAGTATCGACTGCATCACGCTTGACGTGCCCGGCTGCGGCACGCAGCGTGGGCGCGACACTTCCGCAATGGAATTCGACGACATCGCCCGCGAGCTCGTCAACGATATCGAGGCGGCGGGCATGCGCGACGTCGTGCTGGTGGGGCATTCGCAGGCAGGTATGCAGATGCCGCGCATGGTCGAATTCGCGCCAACTCTGTTTCGCAGACTCGTCTACGTATCGTGTTCGACGCCGCCTCCCGGAACCAGCCTGCTGGAACTGATCGGCGAATGCGTGCACGGCGAGCACGAGGACAAGGTCGGCTATCCGCTCGATCCGGCAACGACGACCTTCGAAGAACGTTTCGCGGTCATGTTCTGCAATGACATGTCGGCATCCGATCGGGAGGCATTCCTCGCCAAGTTGGGACACGACATGTGGCCGATAAGCTCCTACACCCATCGTGACTGGCGGTATGACCACCTGGAATCCGTTGCGTCGACTTATGTCATGTGCGGGCGGGACATGAGCCTGCCGCCCGCGTGGCAGGAACGTTTCGCCAAGACGCTGCGGGTGGACCGAGTGGTGCGGATCGACGCCGGCCATCAGGTGATGAACACCCAACCGCAGACGCTCATCGATGCATTGATCGCCGACACGCAGAGCTGACAAACGAAGGAGAAACATGCCGGGTATCGCCGAACTTGCCTTGGGCGCAGCGCCGATCGCCGGTGGGGCCTTGTTGGGCGCCGCCGCGGGTAGCTTCAAGGGGCCTGACATCCGCGCGATGATCGCCAAGGACATGGACCTGCTCGAACGGATTCCCGACGATCAGCCCCAACTCAAGGCCCGCTTGAAGGCAAGCATCAACGAGCGCATCGGTGATCTGGTCGAGGGCTCGGAACGGTCGCGCGCGCTGCGCGAGGCCGCGGTGTCCTACAGCGGAAACTGGCGCGACATCGTGGTGTTCATCTGCGCGGTACTGTTCACGATCATCTGGTGGAACGTCAGCCATAGTCGGTCGAACTGGCTGGTGATGTTCATCCTGATGATCATCGTGTCCGTGGTTGCCGCGATCTACGCGGGCCGCGGGATAGCGCGCGCCGTCGCCACTTTCCTTCGCAGCAACAAGCACCATCGCTAGCCGAGCAGCTGGTATCGGCGGGTTTCTCGATATCCCAGCCTGTTCGAACCTCAGTTGTTGTTTGGTGGTGGGGGTTGGTAGGGGTCGTAGGCCCACCATTGGGCGTGTTCGCCGAGGGGTCCGGGGTTGGGTGGTACGTCGGGTGGGGGTTGGGTGGGGGGTCGGGCTAGTGAGGCGGGGCTGAGTGTTTGGCCGGTGCTGTCGGTGACGGTGAGGTGGTCGGGGTTTCCGGTGATGGTGATCTCGCCGCGGTGGTGTAGCCGGTGGTGATACGGGCAGAGCAG
>JBIQHU010000142.1:0-13351 GCA_044508395.1 Mycobacterium sp.
CCACGTGCCCATCCTTCCCAACGGAAGAACTCTCCAGACACGCCGGGGCGGATCACTGTGGCGGCAGGCAGGTCGCGGGCCTGGCCGATTCTGGGGCGTATACGGACTCAAGAAAGCGGTTGCCGTGGTCGAGGTCGGTCAGGACGCGTACCTGGCCGCTCGACGGATCATCAGGCGGTGGTCACGGAGCCAGGCGGTCTACGCGGACACGGGCAACCGCTTTCCCATAGCCGTGGTGCCGCGCACGGCTATCCGTCTGGTCCCACGCAAGGGTCATCGAAGCGGCGTCGTGGTTCACCGGCAAGTGCGGCGACGACGGACGATTTGCAGCGGAGGCGGCCTCGCTGGAGGGTATGCACTTGTCAACCACGGCCCGACCTTTGCGTCGCAGCTTGCAGCGGGGGCGAACATCGGCTGAGCCTGCCGAATTGGAAGCAAAGACGTTACTTGAGAGAGTAAGGGCAGGTGGAGGCCCGTCGAGAACCCGACTACCCCGAATCGTCGGACGTCAAGTGTCGGATGCGGGTGGGACCGTACCATCAGGGACACGTTAATCAGCGGCGACGGAGGGAGGCGAAAATGGCTGGGCTCGGTGAGCACATCACCGCGATGGTTCGAAATCACGCGGCAGGCGACGATGCAGCCTTCTACTCCGTGGCACTGCAGATCGCGGCACGCGAAGCCCGGCAGGGGCACCACGTACTTGCCGAGAACATCAAGAAGGCCGTGGACGCGTCGCGCGAACGAAAGCCGTTGGCGAACGTCACCGCGCTTCCCCGCGTCCGCGGCGACCTCGCTGAGCTCGTCGAGGTCTCGCATCCGCAGGTCAAACTGCGAGAACTCGTTGCGCCGACCGAGCGCATTGCCCAGATCAAACAGATTCTCGCCGAGCAGCGTCAGCGAAAAAATCTTCTCGAACACGGCTTCGCCCCGTCACACCGTTTGCTTCTGGAAGGTCCGCCCGGCACAGGGAAGACAATGACGGCATCGGTGCTTGCGACCGAGCTCTCCTTACCGATGTACACCGTGCGTCTCGACGGCTTGCTGAGCAAGTTCATGGGCGAGACAGCCACGAAGTTGCGTGTCGTGTTCGACGCTGTGGCTGCTGAGCGCGCCGTCTACCTTTTCGACGAGTTCGATGCGTTGGGTGCGGATCGTTCGGGAAACGACGTCGGCGAGGCCCGCCGGATACTCAACTCCTTTCTTGTCTTCCTCGAGAACTCAAGCCCAGAGTCAATCGTCATCGCGGCCACGAATCACCGCGCGATCTTAGATAGGGCGTTATTCCGCCGCTTCGACATGGTCCTCGACTACACGCTTCCGGATGCACGTCAGGCCGTGACGGTCATGCGGGGACGGCTTGGCTCACTGGCTGCCAAGACAGATTTGACCAAACTCGGCAGGTATACCGACGGCCTAAGCCATGCTGATCTCGTCAAAGCCGCCGAGTCGGCGGCCAAAGCGGTGCTAATGCGTGGCGAAACACAGGTGGGGCGAGAGGACGTCATCGTGGCTCTGAAGGCTCGTCGATCGGCATCCCTTGGCTGAAGGGGGCGGCTCGACTGCCGGGGGAGAACAGTACGACCATCTCTATGTTCAGGGATATTCGGGTTCTGAGGAGTTCCGTCGTTACGCCGACGGAGGCGGCGGCCCTAGTAAACGGCGCAAGGTCGATCGCGCTTCGCATGGAGCTGCCCTCAACGGTGAGCTCGACGCGTCATTCACCGCCTCTGAGGCCGCGCGCGTGGCCACCGAGTTCACCGACGACGAGCTCGGGGCGCAGGGCACAATCATCGTGCTTGAGGGGGAAGGTGCCGCCTATCCGCTGAAACTTGACTCCCTCAGCAGCCTGACCAGGCACCAGAAGGTACCCAAACAGCCGAGGTGGCTGCTTCTGTCAGTGCGGCCGGCGACGGAGACAGAGCCCGAACGAGCGACGGTGTGGGTCTCGGACAAACACCGTGCGGCATTTATGAAGCTCTTCGAGGACTATCTCGCCGAGAACACGAAGAAAGGGAATCCCAAGAACCAGGACCTGATTGCCAACATCTCGCGCATCCGTTCTGCAGTTCTGGATGACTTGTGGACATCAGAGGGAGAGCCGCCTCGACATGGCCGGCACTGGTGGGAACTCTGGCTGGACACGGCCAGCCCGCACGTCGACACGATCCGTGGCTACGCTGCCGCACACGAACTCCGGATGCAGTCGCGGTCCTTCCGATTCCGTGACCGCGCTGTTTTTTGGATTGAAGCTAGTTGGGCCGAGCTCCAACCATTGCCATTCACCGCCGTGCCCGTAGCAGAAATTCGAAGGCCCGAGTTCATCGAAACAATCGAGGACCTGTCAACCGCTGAGCAGGGAGAATACGTTTCCGAACTTGCCGAGCGCGTCAGTGCGGCCGACGATGACGCGCCGGCCGTTTGCCATCTCGACACCGGGGTGTTTCGCAACCACGTACTTCTCGCCGCGTCGTTAGACCAGTCTGACCTGCACACCGTCATCGGCACTTCCGGCACCGACATGAACCCATACGGACACGGCACATCTATGGCCGGGATCGCGCTGTTTGGAGACCTCGATGCCGCGCTACAGAGTGCCGAACCGATCCAACTGCGCCATCGCCTCGAATCGGTTCGTCTGGAACCAGGGCCCAATGAAGCGAGTTTGGATCCACTGGACTACGGGAGCGCCACAGTCCAGGCCGTTGCACTGCCGGAAATTACGGCCAACCGCCCGCGAGTATTCGCACTGACGCTCAGCGCCGAGCCGGACAATCCAGGTGAGCCCACACTGTGGTCGGCTGCAATCGATGCCTTGGCCATGGGCACTGACTCCGATCGCGACGGCGACCAGTTTCGGCTGATCTCGTTACCGGACGCTGACGCTACCCGGCTGATCGTAGTTGCGGCGGGCAACGTCGACACCTACGTCGGTGATCACCTCACCAACTCGGACCTATCTGCTATCGAAGACCCCGCACAAGCATGGAACGCTTTGACGGTTGGCGCCTACACCGAAATGACAGAGACTCCCCAGCATCCCCAGTATGCCGGTTGGAAACCTCTCGCCGAGCCCGGCGAACTGTCGCCGCACAGCCGGACATCGATGTTGTTCAAACACCGGAAAGCACCGATAAAGCCGGACATCTGCATGGAGGGCGGAAATGTCCTCACCGACGGCGGGCAGATGTTCGAGGACAAACTGCCGATCCTGTCCCTGCGCTCCACCAGTAATACCAGTGACATTGCCCTGACCTCTGCAAATGCCACAAGCGCCGCCGCAGCCCAAGCCGCGCGTCTCGCCGTGCTGGCCATGGACAGATACCCCGCCTACTGGCCCGAGTCGATCCGGGGATTGTTGACCCACGAGGCGGACTGGACGCCCGCGATGGATCGGAGGATCCATCCCCCTCAAGGGAAGAAGAAGCGCCTAGAACAAATACGGCGTTACGGCTGGGGTACGCCGAAGGAGGATGCGGTGCTGAATTCTTCAACGCGGGCAGTCACTCTCGTCACTCAAGACCAGTTCGTCCCGTTCGAAGGCGCGGACTTCCACATGAGGCAGTTCCGGCTCCACACCTTGCCATGGCCGCGCGAGGCGCTTGAGGAACTCGGCGCCGCGGATGTGCGGTTGCGAATCACCCTGTCTTACTTCATCGAGCCCTCAGCTTCGCGTCGAGGCTGGCGAAATCGGTATGCATACGCTTCACACTCGCTGCGTTTCGACCTTCAGGGCCAAGTCGAGACCCGTCAGGAATTCATTAACCGCATCAATCGCGATGCGCAAGTACAGGAAGACGGAGGAGCCAGCGGAGCAACGACAACCGACCGATGGCTTCTCGGGGAGCAGCAACGCAACCTTGGGTCGCTCCACCAGGACGAGTGGACTGGATCCGGGAGTGAGCTGGCGCGCTGCAACTCAGTCGCTGTATTCCCAGTCGGGGGTTGGTGGAAGAACAACGGCCGGAGCGATCGGAAGGATCTTCCAGTCCGGTACGCGCTCATTCTGTCGTTGAGAACAGCGGAACAAGGCATAGACCTTTACACCCCGATCGCTACACAGCTGCAGGTGCCGATTGAAACCGAGATCACCGCGACATAGCTCCTCGCCCTGTATTTTTCGGCCGACTGCGCGCACCCTAAAAACTTCAGATCCAGATTGGCGCACACCACAATGGGAATCCCGAGGTTGACCAGAACACGACGTGGTGGTTCGCAAACGGATTACAACTACGGTGCAGTCGTGATAGGCACCTCGGCTGATGGCGAAAGAATTTCCCACAATGCCTCGATGTCACGGTAGTCGTCGAAGAACTTTTTGCGCTCGTCCTCGGATACGAATCTGCCGTAAACGATGCCTTCCAATTGTTCGTCCTCGCCTTGGCCAGGTGTAACTAGCAGGTACTCGGTTGAAGCAGCGTCGATCTTCAGCAGAAGATCCGCCATCAGCACATCGAGATCTTGCAGGGCGCCTTCCACATCGGCGGAATCGAACCGCAGCGCCTTATGAAGTTCTTTCAAGATGCCGACGAAGTCCACGACGAGTCCCACCTTCTTCTGAACACCCTCGCTGTCGACATATGGTCGGTTGACTCGCGCGAGTGCCTGGAGGAGTACGTGGTCACGCATCGGCTTGTCGAGATACATCGCGTACAAGATAGGCGCGTCGTAGCCGGTGAGTAACTTGTCAGTGACGATAAGGATCTTAGGTTGCTGATTGGCTTTCTTGAACTGCCGACGCACCTCTTTCTCGCGGTCATCGGAAAGCTGGAGTTCATGTACGTCAGGACGGTCGACTACATCGCTTGCATTCTTGCTGTAGACCACTTCGGACCACTCGGGTGGCAACAGCTTGTCGAGTGCGCGCTTGTACTTCGCGCATGTCTCGCGGTCAACCGCTACAAGAAATGCCTTGTGCCCCAGAGGGTCTACGTTCTCACTGAAATGGTTCGCGACGAACTCAGCCACCTGCGCTACACGACTGTCAGAGCCGAGGAAGGTGCGCAATCCAACTGTTCGCTGCAGTACTTTGTTGAGTTCATCGATGTCGGTGACGGCCTCGTCAGACGCAAGCGCGTAGAACTGCTCGTCTAAGTCCTCGGGTGCCATGGACATCGACGACGGCGCAAGCATGTACTTGATCGGCAGAGTGGTTTCGTCCTCGATCGACTCAACGATCGAATATTTGTGCAGGTAGCCCATTTCGTCCTGTGATCCGAAGATCTGGAATGAACTTGTGCCACCGCCTTGTGTCCCACCGACTGGTGTGCCTGTAAATCCGATGATGGTGGCATTTGGGACTGCGGCCATGAGATAAGAGCCGAGATCAGCAGCGACCGACCGGTGAGCCTCGTCGATGAAGACAAAGACGTTGTCGCGGTTGGAACTGTCCTTCCTGATTGCCTCGAACTTGTGGATCATCGAGACCACTAGGCCACGGAAGTCGGAATCGAAGATGTCTTGCAGGTCATACTTGCTGTTGGCACGCCGAACCGGAATGTCGTTGGCCTGCATCTCGCCGAGCAGTCTGTCGACCCACTCCTTTAGCTGGCCCTCCAACTCGGTGCGGTCAACCACGAGGATCACGGTTGCGTTCTTGAAGCGGTCCTTCTGGCTGATGATCAACTGCGCCGCCGTAAGCATGGTGAAGGTCTTGCCGGAGCCCTGGGTGTGCCAGATTAGGCCGCGGTTCTTCGCGCCGTCGGCGCAACGCTCGACCACTGCGTCGACGGCACCGCGCTGGTGCTCGCGAAGAACCGATTTCTTTGTTTCGCCGTCTTCGATATAGAAGAGCACCCACTCGCGCAAAGTTCGTAGGAAGTCGCGTGGCTCGAAGAAGGCTTGAACGGCATCACGATAGGACTCGCCCCTTGTGTGCTTCCACTTAAAAAGCATGCGGCGGTTGATGTTCCATGTGACGCCGTACCAGTAGTCAATCAGGTGGGTCTCGTTATGCAACTGAGTCTGGGCCAAGAGTTCTGGCGTCTCAATTTCGTAACGCCGGAGTTGGGTCACCGCTTTGGTCAGGGCATCGCGGTCCTTCGGGTTCTTGTGCTCGACGATAGTGACCGGGATGCCGTTGACGATGAACATGATGTCCGCGCGGTTCCCCTTTGCCCGGGCCGGCGGCTCGATCTTCCACTCCCACGTGACGTGCAGCGCGTTCTCGTGGGGCAGATCGAAGTCGACGACCTGGACCGGGCGCTGGCGCTGTTCGTTCTCATCGTGCCATTGACGTTCGCCCCGGAGCCAACGCAGTACCTCTCGGTTGCCCTCGATCGTGGGGGGTAGAGCCTCAATGCTCTCGATAATTGCTCGGGCCTGATCCTCGGTAAGCCACGGATTGAACTGCCGCAGTTTGTTCTCCAGCACCTCGGGGAACAGCATGTTCGCACGGCCACGACGCATGCTCTCGGCTTCCTCTGGAGTGAGTTGCTCCCAGCCGACAGTTGAGGCGTGCTTCACCATTGGGAACTGCACCGACTTGGCCTCAGAAATCTTGATCTGGCTCATGCTGGGCTCCCATCGGTGGATGACAGGGCGCTCAGATCGAAATCATCGACAGACACCTCGCCAGTCATCAGCTTGTGCAACAACGATTTGAAGAGTTGATCTAGGACGCCGCGCTTGAGGCGATGAAGGTCGATCTTCCGGTCGAGCGTTTCGAGGACGTTAACAATTTCGTCAGCCTCATCGGCAGTCGGCGGCGTCGGAACAACGAAGTTCGCAAGATCATGGAGGTTGAGCGTCTTGGTGCCGTGAGCCGACGTCGCGAGTTGGGAAAGGAGACGGTCTTTGCCAGCGTAGATTGCTGAACGCAAGAAGCTCCCTGAATAGCCAGCCTTGCTGACGAGTGCTTTGACGTCCTGGTTGAATGCCATCGGTCGGTTGATGACAGCAACAGGGAGATCCTTCGCAAGGCCCATACCGCGGACTAGCAACAGAACAGAATCAGCGGGTGCAACACGGCTACCGTTGTCGACACCCAGCGGTGATAAATGGTCGGTCGCGTCGTCGAGCGCGGGTTGTTTCAGGTCCTTGCCGGACACCCAAGGGATGTCTCCGTTCCAGTAGTCCGCATTTGACCTCTTGGGGGTTCCACCGCTCCACACATCGCTGAGCTCTGGGATGGGTCGGAGCTCCCAGCTCTCCGGGATTAGCCCGATTTCACTCTCCTGCAGGGGTTCTCCTCGTAGTCCCCGCGTGAACAGCTGGTGCATGGAGGCGGACTTTACTTTCTCCAACAGTTGGCCAATTTCATCTTGAACAGCGATCGCACGCTCGGCTCGACTCAGTACCGCTGCGATGTTGTGCTGAACTACCCGATCCGACGGGTAGGCGATCTCCTTCTCCTTGAGGAGGGTGAAGTGACGGTTGTAGCCTCGAGATTGCAGATCGATCGCCCGGCATGCGTAGAAGAAGAACAACGGATCGATAGAGTCGACTGGGTGGAGCAATTGGGTGCCGTCGGCTCCGCGTGCGAAGGGCTCATCGAGGTACTTGAAGGTCCGGCTGTGATCGCCAAAAACGATCAACGGGAGCGGGTTGTCGATGACCGCGTCGGGTGAGTCAGTCCATCCCGCAATTCGTTGCTGTCCTTGATCGATGATCGGATACCGGCCTGCACTCTTGTAGTCCTTCGTCTGGATTTTGGACCTACCAGCAACCGATACCGGTACTAGGCACTGGCCGACCGTTGTCGTCTCCCACTCAGCGCTCATCGTTTTGCCCCCGCCTCGGCAAGTGGCCGCAGAAGCACCTGCAACCCCGCGGTGAGTTCTGCCTCCTCTGCCGTGAGCACATCGAGCTGCGCGAGCAATTCCGGGATCTCAGCATGATCCGCCGCGGCTGCTTGCAGCGCCCAGAGTTGCGCGACCACATCGCGACGTACAAGCGCCTATCTGTTCTATACGCGGCCGTGCGAAATGCCTACTCCGAGGCGACCACTTTCACTGCCGATCTGGAGCACAAGACCAAGCGCCTGATCGAGGAGACCGCAACTCAAGAAGGTCTCGGCAGGTTCACCAAAGTTGCCACGTTCGACGTCCCAACATTGGAGGCACTGGGTAAGGACGACGGACCACCCGAGGAGAAGGTCTACAACCTTCTGCGTGGCTTACGCAAAGAGATGGAAGATAATCCGGCAGCCGCGGTGGCGCTCCAGAGCATCAAAGAAAGAGCCGATCGTGTCATCGAGAGTCTTGAAGAGCGCAAAGTCGAGGGCCTCGCCGCACTCGATGACCTCAGAGCCCTCGCGGAGGAGAAAGACAAACTGCGAAGATTCGCTGAGCAGAGCGGACTCTCGGATCGTGCCTTCGGCATCTACTCGGCACTGAGTGCCGAGCGTTCCTTGAATAATCGGAGTATCGACATCCAGCGTGTGGCCGTCAGCATCGAGGTGGCAGTGGATCAGTTCCCTCACTGGAGCCAGAATGCGGATGAGCGGCGCCGCCTGCGCAGTGGGCTCTACAAACCGCTGCTGGATAGCCATGTCCCCGCCAAGATTTGCGCCGAGGTCATCGACAACATCATGAACGTGCTGGAGAAACTCTAATGTCGAGGCCAAAGATGAGGCTGACCGCCAACCAAGTGCTCACTCGCAAAGCAATGACATGGGCAACAAAGATTCGAGTGAATCCTTCGCGCATCGTCATCGCTGAGCTGACTACGAAGTGGGGTTCGTGCGCGCCAGACGGTGTCATCACACTGGCTCAGGATCTTGTAGATACGCCAGAAAGTTTTCAGGATTACGTCGTCGTTCATGAACTGCTCCACCTGCGTTACCGCTCGCATGGCAAAGCCTTTACCGCCATGATGACTGCGCTCGTCCCCGGCTGGCGCGAGCTGGAGAAGTCAAGCGGCGCAAAGGAAGTCCACGGTTGACTATCACCGCCAAGCTAGTCATTGGCGTCTTTCGGAGAGGGGAGAGTCGACTGGACCTTCCGCATATCTGATTGATCAGAAGTACTCTGTCGCAATATCTTTGATGCTGTTTGTGCCGCGCCGCAGGCCTCCGCAAAGGCGCGACGCGCCGCCTCCATCGCGTTAAACACTTCGTTTGAGCGCTCAGGATCAAGAAGGTGCATGTGTAACCGTATGGCAAGGGCGCCGAGAATGTCAGCCTGCGCCAAGCTGATTCCCCCTAAGGCCCGTACAAGTTTGTCCACCACTGCCGGATCGCCAACCAAGAGACCCAGTTCACTTAGATCCCCCGATAACGTGTGGACGCGAGTGCGGATATTCTCTGCCTGCGCGATTATCGGGGCGGCGTCTCCCCAAGCCTTGAAATCCTGTGGTGTCGCCTCTGATGGGTAGCCCGGCTCTTGAGGCCAGACTTCTCTGATGCCAGACGCTGGGCGGACCGCGACGCCCCGCCCTGACGCAGCCACAAGAAATCCTTCCGCACGTAGTTCTTGGACTGCGCGCCTAAGGGTCATCCGTGCTACGCCGAATTGCTCCGCCATTTTGGTTTCTGCGGGCAGTCGCTCACCGGCCGTCAACTGCCCCGACGTGATCGCTCGCCTAAGCATCTCCACGATCTGCTCAAACGGGGGCACGTCACTGTCGCGGTCCACCTGGTCGAACTTCAACGAAAGCCTCCTGCCCTCAAACGGGCTAGTCACCGGTAAGCCATCCTACGCGCGACCTAGTTCTCCAGCCGGGCACCGCTGACGGACGCCATTAAATTGGAAGGTCCAGGCATGAAGGACCTACTGGCCAATCCGCCTCAGCCAACACCATTGCGTTTGTCTAGACTCAACCTATACGCTGAGTAGGTCAGTCTGAGTGTTAGATGTCTGAAAGGGAAAAAATGTCCATCCCAAAATGGCTCCAGATCGCGCACGAACAGGTGTTTCCGTGCGGCGCATTCGTTGTCTCCGAGGTAACCCCCATGATCGACTTCGACAAGTCCTCCGGCGAGAACCGCGTACAGGCGAGAGACCGCGACACTGGCTTACCGATGTGGCAGGTCGAAGTGCTCGATGGCGATCCAGCAGCACCTAAGCGCAGCCGCACGGTAACGGTGAAGTTCGCCGCACCAGCGCAACCCATCGCACCCACCAATTCCAGCGGAACACCCTTCACTCCTGTGGTTTTCGAGGGGCTGATGGCCCTGCCATACATCGAACGGTCGGGCGACTTCTCCCGTATCGCGTGGTCGTTCCGCGCGACGGACATGAAGGCGGCAGGCAAGGCGTCCACCGCTACGACCACGGCCCGGGAATCAGCATGATCCCCGATCCATTCACACCTGTCGACCCCAGCAGCCCGTTCCGAATCGACCACTTGCTGCACTTCTTGGCCAGCGTCGCATTGTGCGTGGCGGTCATCGCTTGCGTTGCCGGCGCCATACTCACCTACTGGCGGCTACGTTCACCAGAAACGTACGAGGAACGTTTCGCAACACCTGCCCGGCTGCTGCGTTGGCGGCTCTGGGCCCACGTCTCATGGCGAAGGTTGTGCAAACGCTGCGGCTTGTCCGCTTCCGAGCAGGCCACTCGCTTCGACCGCGATGGCCGGCAGGTCACATCGACGCGTTGGTTCCACCCAAAGTTGTTAGGAACAGACGTATCCCGCACTACCCTTCGCCTGACGGTACGCGCAAGGATGGGGCAGACCGTCGACGAACTGGAGCGCGCTGTTCCGGCGATTCGCGATGCTGCCGGAGCGCACTCATCGCAGTCGGTGGTCATCGCGCCCGGGACGCTCAGAATCGAACTGGTCATGCGGGAGCAGCTGTCGTCAGTAGGTCACGCGGCGACGCCAACTACAGTGGCAAGCGGACGAGTCAAGCTCGGCCGATCCGAAAACGGCTCAGCCTGGACCCTGCCGTTGAGCGGCCGGCACACCCTCACGGTGGGCTGCTCGGGTGCAGGCAAAGGCTCTGTATTCTGGGGCATCGCCGGTGGGCTGGCGCCTGCCGTCGCCGCCGATGTGGTGCGCCTGGTGGGGATCGACCTCAAGTACGGCATCGAACTATCCGTCGGTTCGAGCCTGTTTACCAAGATCGCCACCGCAGAAGTCGATGCTGTGGAAACCCTTGCCGCGCTAGAGACTTTGATGGAGAAGCGCGGTAAAGCGATGACAGGTCGAACTCGCGAGCACAGTCCAAGTAAGGCGTCGCCCCTCGTGGTACTGCTGATCGACGAACTGGCCGGAGTGACCGCGTACATGAGCGATCCTGCCCTGCGCAAAGCAGCCGCCGCCTCGCTAGCACGCATTCTCACGAAGGGACGCGCACTGGGAATCGTGGTAACGGCTTTCCTGCAAGACCCCCGCAAAGAAGTCCTGCCGATGCGGGGCCTGTTCACCCAAACCATCGCACTTCGACTGCGGTCGCGAGACGAAGTCGCGATGGTGCTCGGTGATGGGATGGCCGATGTCGCACCCGCGCATCGGATCAGTCCTGACAAGCCGGGCACCGGTTACGCCATCGCCGAGGACGGGCAAGTGATGAAGGTCCGGGCCGACTTCTGGTCCGATGAGCAAATCCGCTCCACTGCAAAGCAATACGGACGGGCAAGCTCATCCGGAGGGAGTGCAGCGCAATGAAGTCCATCTTCGAACCACCCGATCAGCATCAAGTGGCGCAGTATGCAGAAAACCTGCTCCGCCGTGCCAACCTCGTCCGCAGAGACGGATGGCAGGAGTACCGGCACATCTGGTCCTGCGGCGAAGTCATTGGCACCGCCCTGATCCTGGGCGACGACGCCGAGCTCCACCACTGCGGTGAGACACCGATCTCCGCGCTGGAGCGGTGGGCATTCAACCTATGGGGACTCACCGGCGGTCAGTCCGACGTCGATGCTGGATTGCGGCGTACGCGTGCCTGGTTTGACTCGATCCGCGCGGCGAGGTGAAACGATGGTCACTCAAGGCCTCCGGGAGACTCTCGTCGCTGCAGGGAACTTTCCCGAGTTGTTGACCGCGGATCAGGTGTCGGCACTGCTCGGCGTTTCGGCCGCGACACTCAATCGCTGGGCAGCAATCCGCGAAGCGACCGGCGAGCCGATCGGTCCGCCCTGCTACACGTTGTCAGAGCGGGTACGGCGGTGGGATTGCGCCGAGGTCCGGTCCTGGTTGAAGCAGGTGCGTCGGTAATGGCCGGCAACACACCACGCGGCATCCGAAAGCGACTCAACGCCGCTGGGGAGCCCCGCTACCAAGTTCGCTACCTGATCCGCGATCCCGACGCGGCATCGGGATGGGTGGAAACGTCAGCCACGTTCCCAACGCTTCGGGAAGCGAAGGCCTTCAAGTCCGAACGCGACAATGAGGCCGCGCTCGGCGCACGTCGATTCGATCCCCGCCTCGGTCGGACGCCGTTGAACAGGATTTGGACGCAATTCTCCGAGTCCAAGAAACCGGCGGTATCACCAAAGACCTGGAGTGGCTACACCCAACATTGGGACCTCCGCATCGGGCCGAGGTTCGGTCATGTGCCCGTGGACGAGATCACCCGCGCCGATGTCCAGGCGTTCGTTGACGGCTTGACGGTTGGGCCGTGGGCGAAGGTGTCCACGCTGCGACTTCTGCGGTCCATCCTCGACGTCGCTCACCAGGATGGCCGGATCCACCGCAATCCGGCATTCGGTGTCTCGGCGGGCCGCATTCCCGAGCGCGAACGTCACCGCTACCTCACCGCGCAGGAAGTCCAGACGCTGGCTGTTGCATGTGGCGACCAGGGTGATGTTGTGACCGTTCTCGCGTATACGGGTCTGCGTTGGTCCGAGTTGGTAGGTCTCCGCGTCAAGGACGTCGACCTCGTTGCCCGCCGGCTCTACGTGCGACGTGCAGCGCCCGAAGTCGAAGGGCGCCTCGCAATCGGGCCGCCAAAGACTCGTGCGGGGATCAGAACGGTCCCGCTCCCCCAGGTCGTTGTCGACATCCTCAAGACCCGGATCGGCGGACGGGATCGTGATGAACCGGCCATCACGTCGCCCCGCGGCACCATGCTCCGATCCAACAACTGGCGGAGGCACACGCACTGGAAGAAGGCACTAGAGAAGACGGGCCTGGCACCCCTGACGATCCATGATTTGCGCCACACCTATGCGAGCCTGGCCCGGAAGTCCGGCGCTGATCTTCGCTACGTCCAGAAAACGATGGGCCACTCGACACCGACCGTCACCGCGAACATCTACAGCGATCTCTATGCCGACGAACTAGACCAGGTGGCAACCAACCTCGATCAGCTTCACGCAACCGAAATTCACACACCGAAGACCGGACAAGAACCGGACGAATCAAACTGATGGCTGAGTGCAAGAATCGTGTCTATGCAGGTAGAACGTGGTGGCCAGGGCCGGGATCGAACCGGCGACCTTCCGCTTTTCAGGCGGACGCTCGT
>JBIQHU010000143.1:0-13309 GCA_044508395.1 Mycobacterium sp.
ATCAGCGCCAGCAGCGCATCACCCGGCATCACGATCATCAGCAGGATCCCCAACACGACTACCAAGATCGTCGCGGGAATCGGTGTTTGGGTGCGTGGGTTGACGCGGCGCATCATCCCGTGCGCGGGGAAGCGGGAATCACGCGCCATCGCGTACACGATCCGCGAGCAGGTGGCCAGGGTCACCAAACCGGCGCCGAAGAACGCGAAGACGATGGCGGTGAGCAGGATGCTCTCGGTCACCGGGCCCAACTGGTCGCGCAGGATCAGCACCACCGGAGAATCGCTGCGGCTGATCCGGTCCATGTCATCGATCGCGACTGTGAGCGAGATCAGGAATACGAGTCCCAGCACCGACGCCGCGATGACCGAGCCGACGACCGCGCGGGGGACGGTGCGGTAAGGGTCCTTGGCTTCCTCGGCGAGGTTGGCCGCGGCATCGAAACCGACAAGGGTCGTCATGCCCAGGACCGTGGCGAGCATCAGGCCGCCACCGATGGCGAAGTAGTTCGGCGCACCCTCGGTGATACCTCGGGACACCAGGTTGTGGACGGACCCCTTACCGGAAACAGCGACCGCCACGAAAAGCGCGATGGTCAAGATGATTACCAGCGACAGCTCGAGGCCCACCGCACCGCTGTTGATCATCGCCAACAGGCGAGTCGACGCGATGACGATCAGTGCCTCGACGATCATCAGCACCACGGTGATGATGCGTGCTGTGCCCTCGTCCTCGGGCATGCCGAGCAGTGGCATCAGGGCCATTTGGGCCAGCGCGTTGTTGATGGCCACCACGCCCGTCGCCAGGATGCAGAAGCTGGCCCAGCCGAACCACCAGCCGATCTTCGGGTTGGCCAGTCGTGAACCCCATTGGTAGGAGGAGCCGCTCAGGGGGATGCGGGCGGCGAACTGCGCGATCACGAGCGCCACGAGCGTCTGCCCGATGGCCACGACGATCCAGATCCAGATCCCGACCGGTCCAGCATTCTGTAGGACGTCGTCGTAGGTGCCGAAAACGCCGACCGCCACCGAGATGAATGCGAACGAGATGGCGAACACTTGGAATTGGCCGAGCGACCGTTTGAGTTCGGGTTCGTAGCCGCAGTCCTCGCAGAACTCGTCGGCATCCGGTTTGTCGGGCGAAACCTGTGTCACTTCAGTGCCTCCTGTCGCCCTGAGGGGTGCTCAGACTTTAGCTGGGTGGGTGTGCATACTCGCATGAATTGACGTTTCCGACAGTTTCCGCCACGGCGTGGTTTCAGCAGGAACCACACCGCGACCGACGACGCCAAGAGCAGAAGCGAACCGACACCGGCCGCGACGGCCAGACCCTCGGTGAAGGCGCCCTGAGCGGATGTCAGCAGAGCGTGAGCCTTCTCGGGTGACAGCGTGGTTGCCGAATTATGCGCAGCGCCAAGGGTTTCCCTCGCATACGCCGCCACGTCGTCGTGGATGCCCGGGGGAATCGTGAGCCCCCGGTAGATGGCGGCGATGATGGAGCCGAGGATGGCGATACCGAATGCCATGCCCAGCTCGTAGGCGGTCTCCGAGAGGGCCGCTGCTGCACCCGTGCGCTCCGGCGGAACGCTGTCGATGATGAGGTCATTGGCCACCGTGTACGCCAGCCCGAGGCCTACCCCGACGACGAACAGCGCGACACCGAGCCGCGGGTAACCGGTGGCCGGACTGATGGTTGTCAATGACGCCATCGCGAAACCGATGAGCGCCAAACCAGTGGCCAGGACCGCGCGCCGCGACCAGAAGCGCACGGCCACTCCGGCCAAGACACCGAACACCATCGCCGCCACCGCGGCCGGCAGCTCGGCGAGCCCGGCGTTCAAGGGGCTGTATCCGTTCACCAGTTGGAAGTATTGGGACAGGAAGTACACCATGCCCGAAAGGCCGAGTATCGAAAGAAAGTTGGCGGTGACGACACCGGAGAAGGTGCGATTGCAGAACAGCCGGATGTCGATCAGTGGGTCGGGCAGCTGTAATTGGCGTCGGACGAACAGCGTCAGCGCCGCTGCCCCGAGCAGGCCGGCGACCACGATGTCGACGCGAATCCCGTTGTGGACGCCTTCCTTGAGGGCGTAGACGACGCCGAGTGTTCCGACGAGCGACAGCACGACGCTGGGCAGGTCCACCGGCCCGGGTGAGGGGTTGCGCATCTCCGGTAGCAACACGGCGCCGCCGACCAGCAGCACGGCGATCAGCGGGACGTTGATCAAGAACACCGAGCCCCACCAGAAGTGCTCGAGCAAGAGACCGCCCACCACGGGACCCAGTGCGGTGCCGGCCGAGAAGACGGCCGCCCAGATGCCCACGGCGACGCTGCGTTCACGTGAGTCGGCGAACAGCGCCCGGATCAGTGCGAGGGTCGACGGAGCCAGGATCGCACCGGCTACGGCGAGCAGTGCGCGCGCCCCGATGAGCAGCTCGGCGGTCGGCGCGTATGCCGTCGCTACCGACATGATCGCGAAGCCGGTTGCACCACCGAGCAACAGCTTCTTGTGACCGATGCGGTCGCCGAGACCGCCCATCGTGACGAGCAGACCGGCCAGCACGAAGGAGTAGATGTCGCCGATCCACAGCATCTGGGTGGCGGTCGCGCCGAGGTCCTTGGTGATGAACGGGACTGCCACGGCCAGCACCGTGGCGTCAACGCCGATCAGCAGGACGCCCAGAGCGAGGACGCCGAGCGCCGACCACCTGCTAGTCATGTCCGTCTACTCCGGTGGGTTGTTAGACGGCGGGCGGGCAGTAGGCGTCGACGTAGACGGTGACCAGGTCGTTGGTGCGGCCGTGGTGCTGGTGGCGTTCCTGGCGGGTGGAGATGACCGAGCACTTGGTCAGCGGGACGTCGGCGCTGGTGTTGACGGTGACGCGGAAGCCCTGGTCCTTGAAATCGTTGATGGTGTCGACTGCGGTGGGGGCCGAGGGGGCCGCGCCGTCGATGGAGGCGGGGTCGGCGTCGGCGTGGGCGGCGGCGGCCAGGCCAACAGCCAGGGCGGTCATGACTGGGGCGGCGAGTGCGGCGAGGGCGATCTTCTTGGTTGCGGTGGTATTCATGATGTCCCTGCTTTCGGTGGTCTGTTCCGGGGTGAACCGGCTGATCACAAAGCTATGGCCCTCATATGGGCCCGAACATCGGGAGAAAGATGTGTTTGCTATATCCCGTATGGGTCAAATGATGCAGACCCGCCGAGACGAAGAGGGGGTCAGGCCGCTCAGGCGGTCGGCTGTACCTGCACCTTGTGCTCGTGGGCCCACGCCGCAGCGGCCGTGCGAGATGAGACGTCGAGCTTGACGAAGATGTTGGCCAGGTGCCTGCCGACGGTCTTTTCGCTGATGAACAGCTGTTTTCCGACGTCGCGGTTGGACGCACCGGCCGCGATGAGGGCCAGCACCTCGACCTCCCGCTTCGTCAGCCCGCCTGGCAGCTCGGCCTCGGCGGTCTGACACGGTTGCGCACCGAGTTGTCGGTAGATCGATTCGGCATTGGCTCGGTCTGCGGCGGCGCCGGACCCGTCGCCGGCCGCCTCGCGGGCGAGTGCCATCCACTCGCATACCTGCGCCATCTCATAGCGGCGTTGGTTGCTTCGGTACCGGCGCAGCGCGTCCTGCAGCATCGGCAGCGCCTCGGCTGGCGCGCCCTGTTTGACGAGCACCGCCCCGCGGGCATGCCGCGCCCAGGCGCGGAAGCCCGGCGAGTCGAACTTCTCGGCGCCCTCCTCGAGCTCGCGGCACAGCTGGTCGGCGTCGTCGACACGGCCGCGGGCCAGTGCGATCTCGATGGCCGCGGGAAGGAACCGGATACGGGTGATCTCGTCTTCCTCGGCGTCCATCCGCATCCGCAGATCGTTCCATGCGGCGTCGGCGTCACCGAGTTGGCATTTGAGAAGTGCCTCCCCGGGGAACGGTTCGAAGCCGATCTCACGGGCCTTCGCGAAAGCCGCACGGGCGCCGTCGATATCACCCATCCGCCGGCGTAGATCGCCGAGCTCGTAGTGACCTTCCCCCGATGTCGGTGCGTGAAAGTCCTCGATGGCGTCGAGGGCATTGACCAGTCGCTGTTCCAGCTCGCGGTAATCGGCTGTGGCGCTGAGTAATTGCCATTTGTGAACCTCGCACGTGGTCCCGTACCAGGATGCGGCGACCTCCGGGCTCTCGCGCCACTTGTCCATGGCGTTGGTCCAGGTCTTCATGCGGTTCATATCGCCGAGCCGATAGCACTCGTGGATCACGGCGCAGTAGATGTCGCCGGCCCAGTCCACGGGGACCTGTCCCGCGAGTACCGGCATCATCGCCTCGTCGAGTTCGGCAAGCGCCTCGCTGGTGCGGGCGAAGGGCAGCTTGGACAGTCCGCTCGCGGTCAGGCCGAGTGCGGTGAGTCCGGGTGAGTTGCGCTTACTGACGAACTCCTGAAGCTCGAGTGCTCGCTGCACCCCCGCGTCGAACTGTCCATCGATAACCGATAACTGCGAATCCACGTACAGCAGGTAGGCGAAGGCCTCGTCCTCAGGCGAATTCTCGAGCAGGCGGCGTGCGCGATTCACCCAGACCCGGGTGATGGTCTGGTCACCACCGTTGAGCCACTGCAGCGCGACGTCGGCTGCCTTCATGGCGGCTTTCCGGGGGTTGTTCTCGGCCACTAACCGGTTGAAGGCCTCTTCGGACATCCGGATGGATTCCCTGCCGTGGCCCAACCGCCACGCCGCCATGCCGAACGAGGAAAGGTCATCGGTGCACAGCTCCGCGGTCTTCGCCGCGAGGCCGAAATGGTCGTAGGCGGCGCGCCAATCACCCCGCGAGTACGCGTCTCGCGCGGCGACCAGTTCGTCATCGACGGCCGACATGATTGACGACGGTAACGTCAGGTCGCCGTCGAAACGACCCGAACGGCGTCATCAGCCGCCCGTGAGCCGCGAACTGCGTGGGATGTCTAGCGCGGGGTGAACTTGACGGCGACGATCTTCTCCCGGGCGATCCCCTCTTTGAACTCGTCGACGCTCGGGATCTGGCTGTCGCGGAACTTGAGTCCCATCATCGTCTGCGCCTTCTTGACGCCGTAGGACTGGGCGCAGCGATGTGCGAGCTCGGCGACGACGGCTGGGTCGCCGATGAGCTCGCCGTGCATCTTCGTCGTCTTCCCGCCGTGCAGGACCTCGGCGTCGGCGCCGCCGGTGAAGTTGTGCTTCCACCCCGCGTTCGCGATGGCGTACAACTCGCCGTCGATGTGGTGTGCGCTCACCGGGATCGAGAACGGCCGGCCCGATTTGCGTCCCTTGAAATTCAGCACCATCAGCTGGTTGCGCAACGGCCCCGCCAGCGGGGTACCCAGCAGAACGCGCAGTACCGGGTTGGCCACCTTCAGGAGCGTCTCGGGCGGATGATCGGCTATGACCGCAGGTGTCTGGTCTGTCATATCGCCACGGTATTCCTGATCCGTGACGTCTCGACGGCTATTGCGTTAAAGGCTGCCGAGGTCGTCGGGAACGTCGACGGCGTTCTCCTGCAGTGCCTCGATCGGCACGATGTCGAGCGTGCGTTCGTGGGTGGACGCCAGCACCACCGGGGCTGCACACCCGTCGTGATAGGCGCGCAGCCAGTTCGCCGCGGTGACGCACCAGCGGTCGCCGGGTTCCAGACCGGGGAAGCGGTACTGCGGCATCGGGGTCGACAGGTCGTTGCCGATGGAGCGTTGATGCTCGAGAAACTCGGCGGTGACGACGGCGCAGATGGTGTGCCTGCCGACATCCTGGGGTCCGGTCGAACAGCAGCCGTCGCGGTAGAAGCCGGTCATCGGGTCGGTGCCGCAGGGCTCCAACGCCGCGCCGAGGACGTTGAGTTCACGCACCCGACAAGTATGGCCCGTCGGATTAGATCCGCGAGTTCTTCGTCATCCAACGCATGACCTGCCAGCCGACGAACACCGGCAGCCAGGTCGTCAGCACCCGGTACAGCAGCACCGCGGGCACGGCCGTCGCCGCCGCCATGCCGAACGCGGCCAGACCACCGATCAACGCCGCCTCCACCGCGCCGACACCGCCGGGGGTGGGGGCCGCGGACGCCAGCGTGCCGCCGACCATCGTCACGACCGTCACGGTGATGAACGAGGTGTCGCCGCCGAACGCCTCGATCGCCGCCCACAGTGCGAACGCGTTGCCGAGAGTTGTTGCTGCACAACCGAGTATGATCACCGCGAGGCGCTTGGGTTCGCGTCCGAGCTCGATGAGATGGCCGACGACTTCCTCCAGCCGCGGTCGCACCGACGTCGCCAGCCAGCGTCGCCATCTGGGCACCAGTAGGAATGTGCCGATCAGGCCGAGCAGCAGGCCGCCCACCAGATATAGGACGTTGACGCTGGGTACGAAGCGAGAAAGGTTGGCGGACACGCCCGCCGCGGTGCTGAAGAAGATCAGCAACACGATGTGGGTGATCACCTGCACCGACTGTTGCAGCGCAACCGCGGTCGTCGCGCGCATCGGAGTGACCCCACCCTTCTGCAGATACCTTGCGCTGAGCGCGAGACCGCCGACACCCGCCGGCGTCGTGGTGGCCGCAAACTTGTTGGCCACCTGCATGACGATCAGGCCCCACAGGCTGACTACACCGTCGGCGGCGGCCCACAGCGCCGCTGCGGCACCGATATACGTCAATCCCGACGCCGTCAGCCCCAGCAACGCCCACCACCAGTTCGCGCTGCGCAGTTCGGTGAGGAACGTGGGCACCGAGCTGATGAACGGATACGCGACGTAGACCAGAGCGATCAGCAGCACGAGTTGGATCAGCTGGCTGCGAGTGAATCGGGTGACCGTTTCGGTGCGGATCTCGTCGACGCGTGTCTGCCGCTTCACTTCCTCACGCGCGGCGGCGATGACGCCCTTCGGATCACGCACGGACTGCCGAATACGTGACGGCACAGCCGCTTTCGTGAGACGTTGCGATGCGGTCAACACGGTGTTCTTGCCGAACGCGTCGATGGCGGCGCGTACCGCGGACTTCGCGTCGTAGAGATGCGTCGTCGTCACCAGCAGTTGCGCGATGTCGGATCGCAGCTGCGCTTCGGTGGCGCCGTACTCGGCGCTGTCGAATCCGCCGAACAGCACCGTGTCGTCGACGGTGATCTCGCTGGCGCGAAGGTCCCCGTGCGAGATCTGACAGTCGTGAAGTTCGCGCAGCGACTCCCAGACCCGGCTGACCGGAATGGCCGCCGTGCAGTCGCCGATCGGCGTGCCGCGGGCGGGGGTGTGGGCGTAAAGCGTCCAGCCGCGCTCGAGCGCGGCGACGGCGATGGTGGCGATGTTGGCGACCTTGAGCTGACCGATCGCGATGGCCATCAGTGCACGATGCTCGACAGCGCGGCGCAACGACGCGTGCAGGGGCGCGGTCTCCCGGTCGCGGAAGCGCACCTTGCGCCACAGCTGCAGGAGAACGCCGCCGCCGCGTTGATGCGGTCCGTACATCTCCATCACGGACGTCGTCTGCTTGTTCTCGCACGCCGCCTGCAGGATCAGCGGACCGGCGCCCGACGGCCGCAGCACCTTGAGTTCATAGACCACGCAGCCGCGGCGGGCCATCGCGCGCACCGCGCCCTCGAGCGGCACGTCGAGGCCGGGCGTGCCGACGACGAGCACCACCAACGCGCCGACGAACCAGCCGACGGCGAGCCCGACCAACGAGCGTGCGGGGACGATCGCGCTGATGACCAGATGAATCGGGACGAACGCCAGCAGCAGCGCCCACCACCAGCGTCGCCACCGCGCGGGCAGCCACGGCCCCGAGACCGTGAGCACCGCGGCGAGCATCGCGATCCAGCGCGGATCGTCGACGAACTGCGAGGACAGCGTGTCGAGGCGATCGGACAGGTCGAAGTGCCACTGCGGGGCGGCGAAGCCCGTATTGGTGATCGACAGCGCCAATCCGGCGATCGCGGCTGCCGCCGCATAGGCGCCGAGCAGCTTCCACTGCTGGCCGACGATGAGGCTGACCAGGATGACGAACGGCGCCGCCAGGATTGCGACGCCGTACGCCAGGTACACCAGGTTGGCCTGGGTCGGGGTCAGGACGGCGACGATCTCAGAGATCGACCGCTCCAGCGCCACCCACTCGTTGCGGGTGATCACCGAGCTGGTGATGACGACCGCGAGGAACACCGCGGACAGCACGACGCGGAAGATGTCGTTGGTCCGGCGGGTCAACGGTTGCAGCAGGCTGCCCGAGACGGTGATGTCCCGTCCGTCAACTCGCATGTATCAAGGATCTTTCGGATGCGGCGCGCAGGTGTGCGACTCGCCGACACCTTAGCCCCCTGTATTAGCCCCCTGTGTCTTCCCGTTCAGTTCACGCCGACGGAAAACGCCCAACTCATTGCCCACGGTGGTCCCGCGACGTACCGTATTAGGCATGAGTCCAACAGTGCGGGATGGCCTGCCTCCGGGGCCCAAGGTGCCCAGCGCGATACAGGTGGTGGTGATGCTGGGGTGGTGGGCGCAGTTCGTGGCGGCCTGCCGGCGTCGGTACGGCAAGGTGTTCACGCTGCGGAACACGATGATGGGGGAGATGGTCTATCTGGCCGACCCGGACGCCATCAAGACGGTGTTCGCCGGCGACCCGCGGATCTTTCATGCGGGCGAGGCCAATTCGATGTTGGGCGGGCTACTCGGTGACAGCTCGGTGCTGGTCATCGACGACGACGTACACCGCGAACGCCGTCGGATGATGATGGCGCCGTTCCATCGCGACGCCGTCGCGCGCCAAGCCGACCTGATGGCGCAGATCGCGGCGCAGAATATCGCGGGCTGGCCGGTGGGACGGCCGTTCGCGGTGGCCCCGAAGACGTCGGAGATCACGCTCGAGGTGATTCTGCGGACGGTGATCGGCGCCAGCGACCCGGCGCGGCTGGCGGCGCTGCGCGATGTGATGCCCCGTCTATTGCGCGTCGGTCCGTGGGAGTCGTTGGCGATCGCGAAGCCGAGCCTGCTCGGACGCCTGCCGTGGCGGCGGTTCGCGCGCACCATGGAGAAGGCCGACCGACTGCTGTACGCCGAGATCGCCGAACGCCGCGCCGACCCGAACCTTGCCCAGCGCACCGACGCCCTGGCGATGCTTGTCCAGGCGGGCGGCATGAGCGACAAGGAGTTGCGCGATCAGCTGATCACCCTGCTGGTCGCCGGCCACGACACCACCGCCACCGGGCTGGCGTGGGCGTTGGAGCGGTTGACCCGCCATCCGGAGATCCTGGCGAAGGCGGTCGCCGCGGCCGAAGCCGGCGATGACGAGTACCTCGATGCGATTGCCAAAGAGACGCTGCGCATCCGCCCGGTGGTGCCCGATGTGGGCCGCATCCTCAAGGAGCCCGTCGAGGTCGCGGGATATCGATTGCCGGCCGGGGTGATGGTGGTCCCCAGCATCTCGTCGGTGCACGCCGATCCGGAGGTCTATCCGGATCCCGACAGGTTCGATCCCGACCGGATGGTGGGAGCGACGCTGAGCCCGACGACGTGGTTCCCGTTCGGCGGCGGCAACCGGCGCTGTCTCGGTGCGGGTTTCGCGATGGTGGAGATGCGCATCGTGCTGCGCGAGATCCTGCGTCGCGTCGAGTTGAACACCACCGACGCGCCGGGGGAGAAGACGCGGCTCAAGCACGTCATCATGACGCCGGCACGCGGCGCTCGGATCACCGTCCGCGCCGTCAAACAGGTTGGGCCAGAGGTTGCCCCCGAGGTGCCGTCCGCCAGTCGCTGAGCTCACTCGGCGAGCTGGTTGACGATCCCGGCGAACACCTTCGGCAGCGCCGCCGCCGCCGGCACGATGCGCGAGCGCATGGCCGCAGACTCGCTGGCATGTAGCACCGCGGCCGTCAGCAGCCGGTACCGCCGCGACATTCGCTGCCAGTGCCGCTCGTAGTCAGCCGGCCGGTCCGCGATGACGCTGTGCACCAACAGCTCCGCGCCGCCGAACGCGATGCCCAGCCCTTCACCGGTCAACGCGTCGACATAGCCCGCCGCGTCACCCACGAGCAGTACCCGGCCCGCGACGCGGCTGCGTACCTTCTGCCGCAACGGGCCCGCGGCCATGTCGTGTCCGTGGGGATGCCCGAGAACCCGCTCGACGAGTGCCGGGAACTCGCGCAGATGATCGTCGAACGAGCCGCGGTTCGACGACAGGATGGCGATGCCCACACAGTCGTCGGCCACCGGTGTCACGTACGCCTCCGCGCCCGAACTCCAGTGCACCTCCACGTGATCCGTCCACGGCGCGATCTGCACATGCCGCCGGATGCCCCATCGCCGAGGGCCGCGAGTCGCCGATTCCAGGCCCAACGAACGACGGATCGGTGAATGCAGGCCGTCGGCCGCGGCCAGGTACCGCGCCCGCATCCCGGCCGCCGACACTGACACCCAATCCTGCGTCACCGCACCCACGTCGCCCTGCACTACCTCGACACCTGCTGCGATAGCCGAATCCAAAAGTGCAGTGTGCAAACAGGTTCGGCGCACACCGCGGCCGGCACCGGATCTGAACGTGGCGCTGACTTCCCGCGAGCCGTCCAGATACCGGATGCCGACGAACTCCCTGCCGTGCGGCGACACCCCGACCCGCTGCAATTGGCGGACCGTGTGCGGCATCAACCCCTCGCCGCACGCCTTGTCGATGGCTCCGCTGCGCCGCTCGACCACGACGACCGAGAGTCCCGCGCGTGCCGCGTGCAGCGCTGTGGCCAGACCCGCCGGGCCGCCGCCCGCGACGAGAAGGTCGATCACGTCAGGCTTTCCAGCGCCGCGTTCTCGACCCTGATCCGTCGCCGCAAAAGAAGAGCATTGAGCCCCGAGAACACCAGCGCCGTGAGCCACCCCGAGTGCACCAACGGCAGTGCCGCGCCCTCGGCCACCACTGCAACGTAATTTGGATGTGGCACAATACGATACGGTCCCGACGTCACTCGTTCGGCGCCCGGGACGACGACCACGCGGGTGTTCCACTGCCGTCCCAGCGTGGCGATACACCACCACCGCAACCCCTGCGCGAGTAGCACCACCGCCAGCATCGGCCAGCCCAGCCGACCGATGAACCGGCGACGCAAAACCGCGGCCTCGGCCAGACATCCCGCCAGCAGTCCGGTGTGCAGGACGACCATCGCCGGGTAGTGGCGCGCCCCGTACTCGCGGCCACCCTGCGCTCGGCTCCACGCCAGATTGCGTTGCGACACCACCAGTTCCGCGACCCGCTCAGCGGCGACCGCGCCGATCAGCAGAACGTATGACCGCTTCACGTCAGTGCCAGCGCAGCAGCACGAGCTCGGAGCAGAACCCCGGGCCCATCGCCATCAGCACCCCTGGGCTACCCTTCGGTGGCTGCTTGGCGATGGTGTCGCGCAGCACGTGCAGCACCGACGCCGACGACAGGTTTCCGACCGCGGCCAGCGACCGCCACGTCAGCTCCAGCGCATCCTCGGACAGGTCGAGTGCCTCAGTGATCGACTCGATGATCTTCGGGCCGCCGGGATGGCTCACCCACGCCCCGACATCCTCGACGCTCAGCCCATGTGCTCCAAGGAAATTGGTGACGTCGCCACCGACATAGCGCTCGATGACCGCAGGCAGGTCCGGCGAGAGCACCAGCTTCATTCCGTTGGCGCCGACGTCCCAGCCCATCGTGCGCAGCGAGTCGGGGTAAAGGTGGCTACGGGTATCGACGACGTCGGGCCCGGACGCGTTGATCTGCTCGGCACGCCCGTCGCCGACGGCCACCACCGCCGCGGCGCCGTCGCCGAATAGGGCACTCCCGACCAGGGTCGCCATCGACGGATCGGCCCGCTGCGTCAGCGAGCACAGTTCCACCGACACCAGGACCGCGACGTCGTCGGGTGCGCCGCGCAGATAATCGTGCAGTCGAGCCACGCCCGCCGCCCCTGCGACACAACCCAATCCGAAGATGGGGACGCGTCGCACGTCGGGACGCATGCCCAACCGTCCGGCGATGCGGGCATCCAGCGACGGCACCGCGATACCGGTGACCGTCGTCGACACGATGAGGTCGACGTCCTCGGGGGTCAGGCCCGCTTCCTCGAGCGCGCCCGCCACCGCAGCGCATCCGAGGTCGACCGCGTGCTCGATGAAGGTGTCGTTGAGATCGCCGAAGTCGGTGAGGCTGACGTAATCCTCGATCGGCAGCACGAAGTGACGACTGTCGACCTTCGCGCTCTTGTGCAGGCTGCGCAGCACGTCGGCGTACGCGTCCCAGCCTCCGAGTTCGATGAGCGCGTCGGTGATCTCGCGCTGGCTGTAGCGGTGTGGCGGCAGTTCACCATGCACACCCGCGATGACGCTCACGAGACCCATGCCCCGTAAACGCCCCCATTGATCGAAATATTCAACTCACTCGCCCTTCCACTCGGCGTTTCTGTGGCTCACCTTCGGTGAGTCCGATGCGTTCATGCAGCCGGACCAGCGGTTTGGGCGCCCACCAGTTCCACCGGCCCAGCACCTGCATGAAGGCCGGTACCAACACCATTCGCACCAGGGTCGCGTCGACCAGCACGGCCACCGTCAAACCCAGCCCGAACAGCCGCATCACCTGAACCTGGGCCGCGATCAGCGCGGCGAACGAGATCGACATGATCAGCGCGGCCGCGGTGACCACCCGCCCGGTGCGCGCCACGCCGAGGGCGACACTTTCGCTGTTGTCGGCGTCGGTCCGGCGTGACGCCAGCCAGTACTCCCGGATCCGCGAGATCAGGAACACCTCGTAGTCCATAGACAAGCCGAATGCGATACAGAACAGCAGCACAGGCATGTTCGCGACGAGCGTGCCCGTCGACGTCGTGCCCAACGCGCCAAGGTGTCCGTCCTGGAAGATCCACACCATCGCGCCGAATGCGGCCGTCAGCGATAACACGTTGCACACCACCGCTTTCAACGGCAGGACGACGCTGCCGGTCAGCAGGAACAGCAGCGCGAACGTGATCACCGCGATCAACCCGAGGACCAGCGGTAGTCGTTCGGTGATGGCGTCGACGCTGTCGTGGTTGATCTGGGCGGTGCCCGTCATCTCGACGGTCCGGCCCGCGGGCCCGGGAACCTCGTGCAATCGATCGAGTTGGGTCTCCGAGCTGTCGGAGAACAGCGGTGCGCTGCTGCCGACGGTCACAAATGCGCTGCCGTCGGCCACACCGGTGGCTGACGCGGGCGGACCCACCTTGGCGCCGTGGACATATGTGCCGCCCGGGGCGGACACCTGCGTCACATCGGGCACCTCTGACAGCGCCGCGGCGTAGCCGCTGCTTCACCACATGCGCGGTCACACCG
>JBIQHU010000144.1:0-13273 GCA_044508395.1 Mycobacterium sp.
ACGTGCCCATCCTTCCCAACGGAAGAACTCTCCAGACACGCCGGGGCGGATCAGTGTGTTTGGTGGCGATGACTTTGCGCAGCTCAGCCATCGAGACCTGAAGAAGGAGCCGGCCCGCAGTTTGGGGATCTTGACCTCGATATCGCCGGAGGCCGTCGACACCGTCTTGGGACGGTGCCCGTTGCGGTGGGTGCTGCGTTCGCCGCTGCGCTGGTAGCGCCCGGCCCCGATGGTCTCGGTGGGCCTCGGCCTCGATCAACGCCTGCAGCCCGGCGCGGATCAGCTCGGCGGTCACCGCCCCGGCATCGGCGGACTTGAGTGCATCGAGTTGGACGAGCAAGGCAGAAGGGCCCGCCCGAAAGCTCTTAACGACACACTCCAGCCCGGGTCATCCTCAGCCCCGAAACCCCACCACACCAAGGGACTTACCCCAGGCGCGATTCCCGAGTTGGGCACTCAGCGTCGTCTTCGTCAACGCTGCCAGTACTCAGCGGCAAATTCCACTCCCGGCGCGCATTCGCATCCTTGGCAGGCGACATAAGCAGGACACCTCCACCCCAACGAGATCTCCACCCGTCGGCTCATCGCCGCGAGCCGCATAGAGACTGGACGCCACAACCGGGCCCGCCCCGAGTGCCGCGAGAGATGCTGGTTAGATCGTGTTATTGCACGACGCGTTCAGGTCGACCCTGCTAGCCCGCAGCAAGGAACTGGTCGAAGCGCTCCGCTAGGCGGTCCCGTGACGGCCGGTCCGCAGGTCGACTCGGCAGACTCAGTGAGCGGCCGTCCATCTCTTGGAGGCCATGCCGGAGCATGGGCCCGTCGCTCTCTTCCATAAGCGCTTTGTTGATGCGCACCTCGTAGTCCGGAGAGACGCCAAGGAGGTCCCCGTCATACGCAGCGTGGTGAATTTTGCAGAGGCTGAGCCCGTTCTCGACTATCGGAAGCCCGTGAGGTTTGTCATCGCCGATAATGTGCGCTGCGTCGAGCAACTTGCCGTGCCTGAGGGCGCACACCGTACAGCGCTGTTGATAGGCAAGCAGGATCCGGCCGCGGAATTCGGGTTGGTGCAGTCGCTGTTTGACGGTCCGTTGTGCGTATTCGCGTTCGATAGATGTCAAATGGAGCGGGTCGGAAAAGAAGCGCAGACTCTCGTCCAACGCGAGAATGAATCTACGGTTGGAGATGTCGTCGGCGACGACGTACACCGGAAAAACCGGAACGAACACACCCGGACGGATGGTGCGCAACAAGATGATCGGTAATGCCAGATTATGCGCCCGCCGCATCTTCTTGTTGTCGCCGTCCGTACTTCCGGCGCGATAATCGTAAGCAAACAACGAGTCGCTCACATGGGCATCTTCATACGGTCCCTGCGGGTTTGACACCACTGAAAGCGTGGCGTTCAGATCCTGGGGGTTCCAGATCCCGCGACTTCGATCGATGATGCGGCGGGTTCCGCTTCCGACTGGAAGGGCCTCGAGTTGAGTCCGTGTAACCACGCCATGCTCGGCGACAATTTCTGCAAGCCTGTCGAAAATCATTCTGCGCAGCTGTAGCTCGACCTCGCTATCCATGTCACGAGCTTCTCATGACGGGCGCCGCTAGCTGCATGGCCAGGGAGATTGAACGGCGTGGCGTGAGGAAGTAGGTGAGGACCTCCGGTATCCGTATGGTTACCACGCGCACATCGATTACCGAGAGGTCCTCGTGTCCCACGCTAATGCCTCATTGGCTCCAATGGGCCGATTGTGCTGTTCAAACGCGAACCGCGTCTGGAGCTCACCCGACAACGGCGTCAACAACCGGAACGTCACCAGCATCGGTTGCGAGCCTTCGTGACTGAGGGGGACCGCGCGTCCGATGTAGGTAAACGGATCGGCGGAGCGTCGCCGCATCCAGAGTTCGATCGACTTACCGGTGTGGAGAGCCTCAAGGATCTCACGGCCTTTCTTGCCCGTCGGCTTGGTGGAGTTCTGCGAACTCCACACGAAGATGTCGGTTCCTTCGAAGTGCTCGACGTACTGGGTACGGTCTGCCCGCTTTTCGAGCGTCACGAAGAGGATCGCGTGATTCTTGAGGGAGACATGGCCAGAGCGCCAGTTGCCGGGGTTGTACTCCTCGCCGTAAAGCGTGGGTACATCCATACTCTTGAACTGGTCACCGATCCGGGAAGCCAGCGGGTTGATGTCCTCCTGGTCGAGCTTGGAGAGCAACCGCGCCACCGGTGTCATATCTGTCTGCCCCGCTATCGGGGCCACGGCAGGATTGGTGGATTCAAGCACGTAAGAACCACCCTGACGGCGAAGAACTTTCAGCGTTCCTGCGGTGCCACCCTTCCCGGCGGTTTCGACGAGAACCGCTTGGTCTACGTAGTCGCGAGCCGAGCCGCCTGTAATCCATTCGAACAGGAGTGGATCGCCGTGCCGGATCGGCTGGGACCCTCCGTTCATGGAGTCGCCGTGGGCGAAGCAGACAAAATTCTTCGTAGGCGCCACCGTGAAGGCTTGCCGTCGTATCGGGATCTCAGCTGAGCCGTGCTGACTCCACGACTGTTGGGCGTTCGGGCCGCATGCGACGGTGTAGTCGCCGAAGAGTGGGACGTAGTCGACTTCGAGACCTGTCGCTGGCGCGGACCCAGGGCGCATCGTCAGCGCGCCGTCGTTCTGTTCGAGCTCTACCGTGTGGGAGGTGCCGGGATGTCCGGCAGACGGTCCGAACCAGCCTCGGAGCAGTCCTGGTAACGCGTTGCCTGATGCGTCTTCCCGCGTCGCAAACGTCAACGTTCCCTTGGCGAAGGATGCTTCGAACGCACTCCCGTCTGCGATGAACGTCGCTGCCCCCGAGGGCAGGTCCGGGTGCTGACGCCGATCCAACCGGACGACAGGATGTCCGTCCGCGTAGGCGACCCGGCAGGACCACGAATGGCTGGTCGACTTTTCCTTGTCGAGCACATACCTGGAGAGCCTGAACTCGATGAGTTCGGCCACCATCGCGTCGAAAACGTCACCAAGGTGAGCGTCGATCGTGAAGGACGGGATGATGTCGTCCGATTCGAGACGAAACAGCGGGGACTGACGCGAGGCGCCGGTGCCCGTAAGGTGGGCGATGGGCCATTTCTTCCAGTAAGCGGCCCATTTTTCTGCGGGTGCATCCTGCAGACTGGGAAACTCATTGGCCGGCACATCGCGCGCCAGGCGTGGGTCCGCGAGAAGGAGCAGACGTGAGGTCTCGGCATTTTGCGAGATGTCGTCGCCGGCGCGCAACTTTCCGTCGTGCAGGAGCGCCCGTATAGCAATCAGCTTGTAGCTCTTGGTGATGGTCTCCGTCTGGAAGGCTCGAAGAGTGTCTCCATGCGCGTCAAACGCGGCGGCCTCCTGCTCGCCGAGTAGGTCGATAACACGCAGGAATGCGAACCAACTCCCGTACTTCGACGTGACGACCGCCGGGTCGTGTCCGGCGCGGAATGTCTGGGCGGCCGTCGGACGGAGTCCTTCGTCTTCGAAGTATGAACGGCAGTACTCCTCGATGGCATCGCGGGCCGTGGTTCGCGACAGGTTCCGAAGCATGTCGACCACGGTGAGGTCGTAATCCACCGAACAACTGTCGGGAAGTTCGAACTCCTTGTCTTGCATGGCTTGTAACACCTGGAGCGTTGTCGGAGCCTCACGTCGGCCCAGGCTTAGGAGTGTCCTGGGTTTGAGTAGGAACGAGCGGTGATTACCGATGAAGTCGACAACTGTCAGAGCAGGCTTGCCCTCCATCGTCCGCAAACCGCGCCCAAGCTGTTGCAGGAAGATGATCGGCGACTCTGTCGGTCGAAGCATCAAAACGGTGTCGATGTCGGGCACATCGAGCCCCTCATTGAATAGGTCGACGGTGAAGACGACCTCGAGGTCGCCGGTGCGGAGGGCATCGATGGATTCGTTCCGGGGCGCGCTGGTTGGTCCGCTGTGCACCGACGCGCATCGGATACCGCGGTCCAGGAAGAACCGAGCCATAAAGTCGGAGTGATGGGTTGAAGCGCAGAATGCTAAAGTGCGTGTACCTCGACGTTGCTGCCATTCGTCGAACGCCCTCTCCGCACGTTCCTGGGTCTCGATGGCCGCTGCCAATGCCGCGGGATCGAATTTTCCGTTGCGCCAGGGGATTGGTTCGAAGTCAACGGGATCCGGGACGCCCCAGTAGTGGAACGGTACCAACTCCTCGCGACGGATACCTTCCACCAGGTCGCATTCGAAGACGTGGTTGTCCGCGCACAGGGAAAGTAGGTCGGCGCCATCCATACGCTCGGGCGTCGCGGTCAAGCCCAGGAGAAATGCGGGAGTGAAGTGGTCGATGACCACCCGGTAGGTCGCCGCCGCGGCATGGTGGAACTCATCGATCACGACATAGTCGAAGGCGTCGGGCGCAAACAGGTCCAGGTTGCGCGACAAGGTCTGCACCGAGGCGAAAACGATTTCAGCGTCGGGCTGTTTCTCCTCGCCGTAGTAGAGGCCCATCGTGGCTTGAGGCATGACTCGGCGAAACACGTCACGGCTTTGCTTGAGGATTTCCTCTCGGTGCGCGATGAACAAGATGCGCTCAAACTCTGGTTGTGATGCGTCGAACGCAGCGAGCCAGGTCTTGCCGAGTCCGGTCGCCATGGTGACCATCCCCGCTCGGAATCCTTCAGCTCGGGTCTGAGCCAGCGCCTGAAGGGCTTCCTGCTGAATTGGGCGGGGTGCAGGAGGGGCGTCAGGGCTATCTACGATTTCGACGACCTCGGGGACGTACGGCGGAGCGGGCTGGTAGTCGAGGATGAGGTCGTCGGTAAGCGGAAGGCTGCGTGCGTCGTGCCAGAGCTCAAGGAAACGGTCCTTGAGCTCGTCAATTGAGCCTACGAGCAAGTTCCACTCGATGCCGCCTGCTAGGCCGGAGCCGCTGAGGTTGCTGCTGCCGACGAAGGCTGCCTCTGAAGCGTCACCTGCCGAGGAGTAGAAAAGGTACGCCTTGGGGTGGAAGCTGGTTTCGGGATCATGAAACACTCTGACGCTCAGGCGTGTTGGCTGATCGTTCATCAGGTCGTGCAGGCGGGCGAAAGCGGACGTTTCGGTGAGACCGAGGTAATCGGTAGTAAGGATTCTGACCACCGCGCCGCGGTCGAGCGCGTCGAGAATCGGGCCAAGCAAATGATTCAGCCCGGACATCTTGATAAAGCTGACCACGATGTCGATGCGGTCGAAGGCGGCGTTGCGGATGTGGTGGACCAATTCTGGCAGCAATAACCGGACCTGACCGTCGATGAGTACTGGCGCGCTCGAGGTCAGTCCCGCTTCGCTCGGGGCGGCGAGGTAGTTGCCACGGGCTGGGATCACGTGCCGGATGCCGCCGCGAGGATCGGGAACATCGCCGGTGTACCGGGGAATGACGTG
Organism: Mycobacterium sp.; assembly: GCA_044508395.1. GTDB lineage: Bacteria > Actinomycetota > Actinomycetes > Mycobacteriales > Mycobacteriaceae > Mycobacterium. Next base: position 5,415 of record JBIQHU010000144.1, read on the forward strand.
GATGTGCAGGTGGTCGATCGTTTGGCCGGCTGAGGAGCCCGCGTTGAAGCCGACGTTGAATCCGTCTGGCCGGTGTTGGGGCACGATGGCTTCTCGAACGTCGTCGACCAGGGCCATCAGATCTGATCTCTCGTCGGGGGTCGCTTCCCACCAGTCGCTGATCTGACGTCGTGAAACCACCAGTGCGTGGCCCGGGGTCACGGGGTAGGCGTCCCACACTGCGAAGGCGGATCGATTCGCGGCGATCCACTCAGAGCGGGGAATGTCGACGAACGGAGATTCGGGGTGGTCCATGTTGTCTTTCTAGTGGGTCGGCGTGGCTCTAGGGCATGATTGCACCGCCTACAGACATCCAAGTCGCTGATTCGTTCAGTTCAGCGACCGAGAGCACGACGTCGTCGGCTGATCAACGCACGCGCTTCCGATGGACGGCAGTGTGCCAGGTTGAGCGGCGGATCAAGGTAGGTGACGACTTCTTTCTCGAGCTCAGCAAGTCCGTCTCGGTCGTCGACGGGGGCGATCGCGACTCTGAGGTGCGCAGCGATCCACGCTGATACTCGGGCGTTACTGACTGCATCGAGCTTTCCACCGGCAGCCCGGGTGAGGCCCAGTGTCTGGATCAGCAGACTGGATATCGTCAATCGGAATGTCGAGGACCGAGCGTTACCCCTAATGTGTTGTCTGCCAATCCGGCTGGCGAGTGTCGCTGATGAGCTTGCTCCAGACCGGTGCTTAGTGGCGCCGGCCTGACCGACGTAGATCAGGTGCGGTACTGGGACGCCAACCTCGTTGCCCAGTACTGCGCGCGCATCGTCGTCGGCCCACCATGAGTACATCCCGGGGTGCTGGGCTTCGTGTAGGTCAGCAGGAAACGCGGCCGGTTCGACCGTCCTTCCTCGATCTGTGAGTGCCTGTACGATCGAACGAGCCTCAAGTGACAGTCCGTTAGGGCTACGAGGAGGGGGCTGAACAGTAGGCCGCGCCGTCAGGCTAGTTGAAGCGGACGGTGACGCTGACGCCGAATGGCGGCTGGACTGTCGCTGTCGTCTCGAGATCGTTTCCGACAGGCTTGTGGCGCTGATGTATCCGCGTCCGTCGATGAGCACACGCTCAAGTTTCCCCGGGGCGATCCAATCAGTCAGGGTTGAGCGATGAATCCCGAGCTGCGCGGCGGCGTCGTCGTAACTGAGGTAGGTCTCGGCAATGGCCTCCTCGACAGAGGAATTGAGTGACCGCCATTCCTTTATAGACATGCTCAATGTCGGTTCGCCGGCGGCCGTGGGAAGAATTTCTAAGCGAGTGCCGATGATCCTGACGATCCCCACCATGGCGGCCATTTTCCCATCTGGTAGGCGCCGTGGGGAGTGAACGGACATGTCGATCCATTCATGCGAGTTTCTAGGTTCAGTTCAGGTCGGCAGCGGTCGTTGGCCTTCGCTCGACACCAGCGTTTCCCCCGTCGGCCATGGTGACAATCTCCTAGAGCTCAGCAGCTACAGCATCGGCCCATAAGCCGGCGACGACTGCCTGAAATGCGGCTCGGGCGTGGGCGACACAGTCGGGGATTCGGTCTGCGGCGGCACGAGCAGAACCGGTCCCGGCAGCCGGGGAGTGCCCTCGCGGCGCGAGACCGGCCCGGGCGGTTCGGCCGCGGCGGCTGCGGCAGCCTCGGCCGCGGCATCGGCGGCCCAGTCAGCCATGAGCTTGCTGGCCGCGAAAGTCGCTCCCCGATCGGTCATCCCGGACTTGATGTAGGTGTCGTGCGCGGCGAAGCTGGACCCGTCGGCGTCGCAGATCAGGTCGTTGTCGACGCACACCTCGAGCGTCCTGGGCCTGTACCGCGGACCCACGGTGACCGTCGGGTCACCCAGGAAGCGCATCACCCGCGGCGCCGGCTTCGCGAACAGCACCACCGCGCTGACGTGATCGGCAATGTAGTCCGGCATCGGGGTGGGCACCTCGTCGGCGGCAACCCCGTCGGGGACCGTGCTGGCGGTGACGAAGCCGATCACCGCCGCGCCCTGCGAGTACCCACCGAGCACGATCTTGGTTTCCGGGCAGCCCGCCGCGGTGGCCAGGATGTGCGCACGCGCGTCGCCGATACCGTCGACCGCCTTGTCGAAGTCGAGGCTGGCGGGATAGTCGACGCCGTACGCACGGACCCACTTGAGCGAGACGTGCGACCGCAGCGTGGCGATGAAGTCTTCTCCGGTGGGCCCGAGGGGCGCGGCGTCATCGGTGCCGCGCGCGAAGACCACTTCAGCGTCCGGACAGATTTCGGCCTGCGCCGACGGTGTCGGAGCGACGTGATACATGCTGGTCGCCACTGCTGCGGCGCCCACCCCGGCGATGACGCGGCGAGCCGTCATGGCTCCCAGCGTGACAGCGTGCGCCGCAAACGGCAGCGTGTACCGCGAATTCTCAGGGTCCGCACAACATTGCCGCCCGCTATTCCGCGCCACGTAGCCTGACCTACGTGACCGATCAGGACCGCACCCGCTGGGACGAGCGCTATCAAGCTCGTGGAGCGCCGTCGGTTCAATCGGTAGGCCCGCCATCGGCGTTCGCCGCGTTCGAGGACATGTTCCCGACGACTGGGCACGCGCTCGAATTGGCCTGCGGGGCCGGTGCGGCCAGCGTCTGGCTGGCGCGCCGAGGCATGACCGTGCACGGAGTTGACATTTCAGGGGTGGCCGTCGACCAGGCCCGAGATCTCGCCGCGCGCACCGGCGTTGGTGACAACTGCCGATTCGACGTCGTTGATCTCGACGACGGCCTGCCTGCAGGACCGCCGGCCGACGTCATCCTCTGCAATCGGTTCCGCGACCCACGCCTGGACCGAGCCATCCTCGACCGACTGGCACCCGGCGGCCTCTTCGCGATCACCGCGCTCAGCGAAGTCGGCGCCGCGCCGGGACGTTTCCGCGCGGAGCCCGGAGAGTTGACAGCCGCCTTTGCCCCGCTCAAGGTGATCGCCGCAGGGGAGGGCGACGGCGAAGCCTGGCTGCTGGCGAGAAGCTGATCGGACCGTGTTGTCGGTGGCTGCAGGCAACGCCTCCCTGCTCCTCGTGCTTGCGTGAGGGGCCCACCGCCGTACTGTGGCGCCATGGCCAAGACTCCTCGGCGGCGACCGACAAGGAAACGAAGCCCACGGCGATCACGGGAGCGCGACGTGCCGGACCTGTTCTCGACGGTGCGGTCCGCGCTGGCTGGTCCGGGCTCGCTGGAGCTGCTGGGTTTGGTCAGCTCGTTGATGGCCGTATGTGACCAGGGCGACGTGCATCCGCTCGCTGCGCAGGACGAGCGGCCCGCGCTCGAGGAACTTGCGGCGATGTTCATGGAGGTGCAGGCCCCGGAGACGACAGCAGTGCTGACCGTGCTGGCTGTCCTGACCGGTGACGAAGTGTTGCGCGCCCGAATCGGGCGTGAGCTCGGGGCCCGGCCGGCCCCGCCGCAGGACTGGCTTACCCGGTTACCTCATCGGACAGTCCATCGGGCGGTGCGCATGGGACATGTTCTCGATGACGGCGACAACATCATGCTCGGGGTGCGACTCGACGGAGGTGACGAGCTGACGATCGTCGTGTACATCGACCACAACCTGGGCACGCTGGTCAAGGACGCGTTCGTCATCCCGGAACCCCTCACCGCTGTCACCGACCAACAGCGGAAGTTGGCCGATGACCCCGACGTGGTGTGGAACGACATCAGCCTGGCCGACGCACGTGCCTGGCTCGAGCCGGCCATCGAACTGGCCGCGATGACCTACCCGCCTTTTGAGTCGGAATCGTGGCCCGCCTGTAAGCCGGTGGTGCAGTGGATCGTTCGTGACCTCCCTGATGGTGGCGTCGGACGTGCACGGCCACAGTGGGATTCGCAGGCGCTGGCGGAACTCCAGGACCGCTTCTTCGCTTCGCGGTGGGGCGCCGCCATCGACAACGCCGACCATCGTGACCTGCTCGATTCGCTGCTCTGGTTCGCCACGGAGTACGGGCCCGGTGACCCACTGCGCTGGAGCGTCGTTCGGGTGGAGATCCTCTTCGGGGACTGGTTGGCTCGCAAGGTTCTCGCACCGGCCGAGTATCTTGCCGCGGCGCCGGATCTCTTACGCGCCTTCGTCAGGTTCGCGCACTCCGAGGCGGGATTACGGGAAAGTCTGACCGCCGACACGCTCGCGGCGATCGACGACTGCGCCCCGTACTTCCTGGCCGATATCGGAGCGGACGGGGCACCGCATCCGGTGCCCGGGCTGATCGGCTCGCAGGACCTTGCGGACATGCTGTTGGATTACTTCGCCGGGATCGTCGAGGGCCACCAGCAACTGAATGACCTTGACGTGCGCCCGCTGCCCGACGACCCGTTCGAGTGGGCGGGCATCCCCGAGGACATCGCCGGGCGGGTGTCCGAGGTCCTGGCCCTGTCCGATCGATGCTGTGACCAGTTGCTCGACACCGAGTACCGCACGGTCGCCCGACGCCTGCTGGCCCGAATCGCTACCGGCAACCCGGCGGTGTTTGGCGGCAGGGGCCGGGTGGAAACCGCTGCTGCAGCGATCATCTGGATTGCCGGCAAGGCAAATGATCTGTTCGCCAACGGGCCTGGCGGCAGTGATCTACGAATCACCGACATCGCCGAGCACTTCGGCATCGGCAAGAACAGTGCGTATCAGCGGGCGAAGTCGCTGCTGCGGGCCGGCGGCTTCGACGACGACACCAATGCGGTCCAGCTCGGCGCACCCGAATTTCTCGTCTCCGGGTACCGGGCAGCGATCGTCGCCGAACGGGACCGGGTACTTGCCGGACTCGACCTCTGAGGTCGCGGGAGGGCGACGGCGAAGCCTGGCTGCTGGCGAGGAAAAGACTTGGACACGGCCGTTACGGCTGCACCCACCACGGCGGAAAGCTGATGTCCAACCGTTCGCTGCGTCGGTACCCCGACCAGGTCGGTACCCCGGCGGGCTGACCGAGGTAGATGCCGCGGGCCGCGGCGACGACCCTCGGGTGCTGGGTCGGCCACTGCAGCGATGCCGCGACGTCCTCGAGCACGCCCTGATCGCGCTCCAACACCCGGTCGACGATCGCCACCGCCGGCAGCGAGCCGCTCTTGTCACCGTTGCACCGCGCGCATGCCAGCACCAGGTTGGCCAGGCCGTCGATGCCCACCAGCGACCACGGCAACACATGATCGATGGGATTGTTGGCGGGAAGGTGGGTTTGGCAGTAAAAGCAGTGCGGCCCAAAGGCTTCCTTGAAGGGCTCACGAACCACGGTCAACGCGGTGCGCTCCCGGCCGAACAGATGCCCGGCGACGTCGGGGACCTCGGCGGCGAGGAACTTGTTCATCCGGCGCACATCGTCGACCCACATGATCTCCAACGCCGGCTTCAACAGCCCGGCCAGTCGGGCCAGGCCATGGGCCACCCCGGGATTGAGGACAATCGCGTCGCCACGGGCGCGCAGGGTCGAACGAGTCACCTTGTCGTGCAGGAACGAATCGTCGTAGAGGAAGGCGTCGCCGGTCGAGGCTCCGGGCAACTTCTGCAGGCGATGCAACGGTTGTTGCGCCAGGCACAACACGACATCGTCGATGGCGCGCTGGTAGGCCTCCGGTGCGCGCAGCCGCGCGGTGTCCACGGAGAAGCCGCCGCGACCGACCCCTGCCGCGTCCCGAAGCGACGTGGTGACAGCCAGAATCCGTGCCCTCGGCTGCGTGGATTGCCGTAACTCATGACCGTCGAAGGGGCGCACCTGATGCCAGTAGATCTCCAGCACGCGGTGCGCCAACGCGGGAATCGGTACCTCCAGCGCGTCGGCGGGGTTGGTGGGCAGGTTCTCCACGCAGTCCTCGATCAGCGCCATCAACGTCGCCAACTTGTAGGTGGCGGTGCGCAGCCCGGTCTCGAGGATCGCGACTACGCGTTGCCCCAGCAGCAGCGGGTCGCCCGCCTCGGTCACACCCGCACCTCACGTGTCGGCCCTCTGCGATACAACCTCACGGGAGCATTATCGCGAAGGGCGGGGACAACGTGGCCAAACTTGTACGGGACAACATTCCGGGGCTGATCCGGGCGTCGGGACGCCGCGCGGTCACCCGGCAGCTCGATGACGACGAGTTCGCGGTGGCGCTGTTGGACAAGCTCGCCGAGGAGACCGCGGAGGTGCGCTCCGCCGCCACCGCAGAAGCCGTCCTAGAGGAAGCCGCCGATGTTTTGGAGGTGCTCCTGGCAATCGTCGAGCAGCACGGTTACCGACTCTCGGACATCGTTGCTGCCGCCGACGAGAAGCGCCTGAAACGAGGAGGTTTCGCTACTCGCTGCTGGCTGGGGGACCAGTGCTTAGGCTATTGACACAACGAGATCGGCGGGCCGGTTCCGGGTGAGTCGGCATTCCCCGGCGTCACGGCAGGTCGGCTCGGTCGAACTCCAGTTGCAGCCGTGGGCGCCGACGGTATCGGTCGCGAAGGACGGCGATGAACGCGTCCACCTCGCCGGCCTTGTCGGTCCCCGCCGCCAGCTTCCGCATCTTCTTCAGTCGTCGCGCCGCGCTGCGGTAGTACTTGGCATCCGCAGCGGTCAGTTCACCTTCGACGAGCTCGGTATAGACAGGCAGAACGGCGAGCGGGTCGAGTTTCTCGTAGGCCGTGCCGAGACTGCTCCAGACGTCGGCGTCGCGAAGTCCGAGCCGGTGCGCCAGATTCCAGGCCAGGGGAATGTCCTTGAGAGTCAGTTGCGCGAACAGCACCGCGTCTCGCGGATGCGTCGCAAGGCACTCCATCACCTCCTTCTCGTAGTGGGTCCAGGCGTCGCCCGCATCGCGATACAGGTGGCCCGCGGTGCTCGACGACGGCCAGCGGCGGAAGACCGCGACCCGCGCCGCGACCAATTCATCGGGTCGATGCCGGGCCAGCAGTTCGCACCAGTAGTCGGCGGCGCGGCGCGCCTGATGGCCCTCGTCGAAATCGGTGGCTTGCTTCGCCCAGTCGATGGCGGCGTCGTTTTCCCCGATCTCTAGCAGCGCCACCGCGGTGTCCTGCAGCCACGCGGCTACACGTCGATTCCTGGCGTGGGTGCGGATGATGGCGTCGACATCCCGGTCGAGAACGGCGAGACGCCGGGCATTCCAGTCGAGGGTGAACCACGCGCCGGAATTCGGCGACGACCAGCGCTGGTCTTCGGGGGGCCGCGGGCCGAGCGTCGCGGCGAGCTCGTCGAGCTTCGCCCGGTAGGACGCCATGCCATCGGAGCCCAGCGCCGGCGCGTACGCCACCGGATCGATGGTGAAGTAGTCGCACTCGTTGTCGAACTGAAACTTCATCATCCAGTCGACGAGTTTGGTGACTGCCGGGCGCGCGCGGGCAGCGGCGATTGGGTGAAGTTCCAGCAGCTCGCGGCAGGCGCCGCCGATGATGCCGCTGGAATCGTCGGCGCGCATGATCACCTTCAGCGCGGAGGCGATCGCCCGCTGCGTCACGGTGAACACTTCGGCGGGGTCGCCGTGGTCCGCGGCCTGTTGCAGGATCGCCACGGCTTCGTGCATCCGCGACCCGTGCGCGTTGGCGATGTTCCACCGCCACACGTCCGATCGGGTCCTGATGAGGGGCAGCACCGTGTCGGCAAGAGCAGTCACAGGACCATCATCCGTGGCTCGGAGGTGCTGCGTACCGCAGGGGGCCGAGGTGCGCGGAGGGCATAGGCCGGTAGCGGCGGGGATAGCCCCGCCGGGGGCCGGCCCTTTTGCCCCTTATGCCTGGAAGATCACGCATTAGGTGGATTTGCGGCCGTTCGGCCGATCCGGCAAGGGCTTAACCTCGATCCGTGGACTGAAGTGGTTGATGTGTCTGTTGTGGCTGTTTTTCGGTCT
>JBIQHU010000011.1:0-82624 GCA_044508395.1 Mycobacterium sp.
ACACGGGTGGGGAATTTCGATGAGCGTCAGTGGGGAATTTCAGCGAGCGCGGTCACGGACAACATCTGCATGGTTCAGCTCGTCGCAGACTACGCGTTCCGTCACGTGCAGGTCTGGTTCAATACCGATCCCGTTGCAGCTGATCAGTTCTGAAACTCTAAAGGGTCTGCTCGATGCGCATCGACTCGGTGCGCTCAAACCGTCTGCACCCAGTGTTTATTTCGACCAATCGGTATTTTTCATTCAGTACTTGGTGAGCATCTGATCAACTGGCGCGCGATTGGTGCGCCAAGGGCGCCGACGTCCAGTTCTGGACCAATGAGCAACCGCCGTTCCTAGACAAGATGTCGGTGAACCACCTGCTTCCCTGCAACGTCGACGGCGACTTTCGGTACAAGGGGGTGTGGATCAAACCTTGGGGTGCACCGATAGCCATCGACTATCGCAACCCCGGCGCGGCCCCCGACAAGATGCACATGTTCTTCCGCAAGCATCTGGTGATGTTGGGTCGCGCGAGGTGCTGTACTACGTGTGGGGCAGCTACGTTGGCCGGCGAGTCCGAAAGTCGTCAGCATCGGTGTCAGGCCGTCGGTCTACCGGCAAAGCCGCATGCTTGTTTCCGTCGTATTCGCTCTCCGGATGGGAAGCAGAACGCACACCAGGTAGCGATGATTACGTAGCGCCGGTCCGGCTGCGCTGCGGAGCAACACAACTCCAGTAGCGATCGAGCTCTATCAGTCGCAGTCAAAAATCCCGAGGTGATGCGCGATCTCGTGGAGCACGGTGTGTCTGACCTCGCGGCTAAACGAGCGGTGTAGCCGACAGCGTAGTGGCCGACCAACATGCGGGGTGTGGACCAAAGCGTTCTGGTGGTGACCGCGGTACGTGCATGCACGCGGCATCCTCAGTCACGTGTGCGTGGACGCCGCGTGTTTGGCCCGTGGAAGGTGTGGATCTGTCGGTAGGACCAAATTGCGTCCCGGCTGGCCACCTCGGCCTCTGATGTTGTTGCGTTCAGCACCCAGATCCGTAAGATAAGCCGCATACTTTTCCTCTAAATTGAGGTGAACCGGTATGGTGCCTTGCCCGCAGTGATCAAAACGTTCGAAGGCTTGATCCCATTTCGCTTTAAGGAGAGGATGTTGCGTGACTGGCCAGAAAGACATACCACTCGCCCAGCGTGCGGACGCTGATCTGCCGGGGTATTGGCTTAACGCCCGCATCGGCAAGCGCGTGCTCCGTCCCGGCGGTGTTGAACTGAGCTCTCGTTTGCTCTCGGCTGCAGGCATCGGCGGCGCCGACGTGGTGGAACTCGGCCCCGGACTGGGCAGAACCGCCCGCGAAATAGCAGCCATCGGGCCGAAGTCCTATGTGGGTGTCGACGACAACCCCACGCCGTCGGCCGTAGTTCGAGACCTAGTAGCGACCGGGGGCGGCAAAGCGGTGGTTGCGAACGCTGCTGACACCGGTCTGGAGTCGGCCAGTGCCGACGTGGTGATCGGCGAGGCAATGCTCACGATGCACGGGGAGAAATCGAAGAAGGCCATAATCGACGAGGCATTTCGCATTCTGCGCCCCGGAGGGCGATACGCCATTCACGAACTAGGCCTTGTTTCCGACTCACTGCCGCAAGCGACGAAAGACGACATCACCCGCGACCTTGCCCGATCCGTAAAAGTGAATGCCCGCCCGTTGACAATGCGGGAGTGGACCGAACTACTGACGAGTTCCGGCTTTGAGATCAAAAGCACCGACCGGGCGCCGATGGCATTACTCCGTCCGACCCGTGTGATCGCGGACGAAGGTGTCCTCGGCACGATTCGGATCATCCGAAACCTCATCGTTCGAGGCGACGCACGCCGACGCGTCATCGCGATGAGGCGCACGTTCGACCTATACCGGCAGGCCTTGACGGCAGTCGCGATCGTCGCCGTTGTGCCGCAGAGAGATCCGGGGGCAAAGTGAGTTTCACAGTTTTCTGCCACACCAACGCCGACCACCTCGTGCCCTCGAATGGCGCGGAAAGTAAACCCGCGAGCAAGGTTCTCGGTTCGACGTCAGATTCACGGATCGTCAACATATCGCTCGCGTCGGGCGCGTGCCTGGCAGAGCATTCATCAGCGCAACCGATTCTCGTCTACGTCCTGATGGGCGAGATCGGGTTCTCGTGCGACCGCCGGGAGGTAGTACTGGGTGAAGGTGGTCTCGTTTCCGTGGACCGACACGTCCCCCATGCGGTTCGTGCGATAAAGCCCAGTTCGATCATGGTCGTCTTCCTCACCTGAGGCCAGGATCGGATTGCATCACGATTACGAAATCGTGCGTCGTGGCACAGTCGATATCGGTCATCCGGGCCGACATAGGGAGTTCGCTTGCACGACCACGCTGTTGACGCGCGACACCGACAAGCCCCCGACTCAGGCCGGGCGGCCGGGCAACAGCGGCAGCGGGTCTTGAGCCTACTTCGCACATCGGGTGAACCGGTCGATGTGCAACATGTCGCCGACGCACTGCATATACACATCACCACGGCCCGCTTCCATCTCAGCACACTGGAACACCAGGGGGCCGTCCGCAGAGGAAATCCGCGTGGTCGCGGCGTGGGCCGGCCCCGCCTGACCTACGAGATCACTCCGCGCCTCGATTACGCAGACATCGTGGCCCTGTTCGCAACTCATCTGGGCGGGACGCCGCGAGAACGAGAAGCCCGGGCAGTGCGGATCGGGGCTGATCTGGCCCACCGCGTCCGCCTGACCAGCCGGCGGGACGAATCATCAATCAGCGACCTGGTTGTTGGCACGCTCCACCAGCTCGGATTCGAGATCCGCTCGATCATTGAGGCATTCGGGGAGGTGACGGTGCGGATCTGCACCTGCCCGCTCGCAGAGATCGCTATCGAGGCCCCCGAGGTGGTCCTCGGTATCCAACAAGGCCTCATCCAAGAGGTCATCGACGAAAACGCCCCCGCGCTCGGGCATCGATACTCTACGGCGGTGTGGCCGGATTCACGCCAAGGTTCATGCGAAATCAGTCTCGTTCTTCGGCCCGCCGCCCAGCTGTCCGGCAGCACAGCACATGCAAATCGCCAGGCAACGCCCGGAGTGTCGTAGTTGGGCAGACGCTCCGGCCAACACGAGGCGATGACACCGGCCTTTTGGGAGGATTCATCGATTCCGCCGATCATCCGGAGGTACCTGTTCAAGCAAGTCGGCGCAGTGGTGCGGTATCGCGGAATACCTTGCTGGACAAAGTAATAGTGAATCCACTTACCGGTGACCCCGCATATTTGGATCGGCCGTATTAGGGCGTCAGCGCATCTCTACGAGCTTTCGGCGGAGTCATCACTCAGGGGCCGGGTATGGGCTCGGCGCAGGTCGATCGCGAATAATTCGTTGAGGACCGTGTTCGACGACGCCTGAGGTGCATCGTTCGTATCGGGTAAGTCGGATCGTAATGTGACCGCGATTACTCTCCATGAAGCTCATCTCCGAAGCCGATCGCACGGTCGCGCCCGTGCTCGCAGAGCACGACTACATCGACGTTTTGTCTAAGACGCTGCGCGATGCCTACCTGGTTCTTGGGTTCGCAAACGCTTACCGCGGTGCTCCGTGACGTCGCGGATCGGCTCGCGACACTGTCGGCAGATCCCGAAGTGCTCGCGAAGCTCCTGCTGGATCAACGCCACGCCGTCCTCGGTGTTGTCCAGAAGCGGTCCAACGCTTTCACGAGACGGGCGTCCAGCGAGAAGGGCGGAAATCCGCCCGGTCAGTTTCGTGCATTGCGGTGAGCCGCGCCCGGACAGGCTGCCGGATCAGATATGAGCGACTCGGCGCAAGCGTGTTGATGCCATCAACACCTGCCGCGTTTCCGCAGGTCGTTTCGCGCCTATTCGCGTCGTTTCGCGTCGAGAGATTGAGCGTTTCCGCAGTTGAACGCGATTTCCAGAGCGGGTTCGATTCCCGGCAGCTCCACCAAGAGAAGGGCCAGGCCAAATGCCTGGCCTTTCTTCTTTTGGCCACATTTGCCTCCACGGAGAGCCGGTCAGCTTGTCGGCCGCGTCGGAGCCGTGTGATGGCAGTTGGGTTTGGTCCTAGGCGGGGCTAGAAGTGATGGGTGTCAGGCAGTTTCGTCTCAGTTGACGTTTCCCGACTTGGAAGCGCCGCCACCAGCGGGGCTTTCCTCAGCTTCCTCACGCTCCTCCTGGAGGCGGTCTTTGCTACGCACCAACCGAAGAAGTGTCACGAGGCCCAGCCCGCCGACGACGTTTCCCAAGGCGGTATAGCCGAACCACGAGATCCAGCTGAGGTAGCCAAAGGGCGCGTCGCCGGTCGCCAGCGCGCCGAAGATGAGCAGGGAGTCCAGAATCGAGTGAAACATCTGTAGACCCGCAAGCAAGAAGGCCCCGGCCACTGCGGCGGCGATCTTGCCGACCATCGCGTCGGTGCCGTGCTGCATGCGGGTCATCAAGGTGATCGCCATCCCGCCCAGCAGCGCCAGTGCGATCGTCTCCGCTGAGATCGGTGCCGCGATGTAGTGGGTTGCGGACTCGACGGCCTGCGCGCGCAACTTCGGAAACGCAGTCATGATCAACCACATGAGCACCCACCCACCGACAAGGTTCGCGATCAGGGTGCCCGTCCACAGCTTCAGCAACTGGCCCATGCTGGCGCGTTTGGCGGCCACTGTGGTGACGGGTACCAAGAAGCCTTCGGTGAAGAGCTCACTGCGACCTAGCAGGAGGGCAAGGAAGCCGATGGAAAACGCCAGACCCGCCAACAAATGATTTTGTGTGGCGTGCAGAACCGCCAGGTAGGCAAGAACCCCCATCGCGACCTCGGTACCGCCGAAGAAACCGGTCGCCAGCACTTCGCGCCATGTCCGGTGGAGGCGCTGGGTACCCTCGTCGATCATTCGAGCGAAAGCGTCCTCGAGCTCATCCTCGATCGGACGGTCCGAATCGCCGAGCTCCCGCTGGGTCGTCTGGCTCACGTGATTCCTTCTGTCGGAAAATCGATGACGACCACAGATACCCGCCCCGGCGCTGCTTAAAAAGCACAAAGACTGCTGTCGGCGACTACCGCAGCCGTGCGACGTCGCGAGTTAGGTCGACAGGCTGACCAGATTGTCCATTTGGACGGTGACACCTGGCTCGGAGACCTGGCTATGCGTCGTGTGAAACACATGATGCGTACTCGTGGAACACCATTAATCTCGCATAGTGCTACCTAACTGGCATCATCTTCGTATTATGCGTATCCAGATCGTGATGTGATGGTCCTCTAGCGGTTCGCGGCCAAGGCAGCGAGATCTCCACCGCGGCGAGAGTTGAGGAGCGAAATGAACGACTATGCGCTGACACCGTTCGAAGGCTTGGGGCCACGGCCCGAGTGGGTAACGGCCGCCAGCTCGGCCTGGGCTTACACCCTGGTGGTGGGTGCAGCATTCGTCGTCTCGGTGATCTGGTGCCTCGTCTACGTTGTTCGCCAACGCGACGCGCTTCCGTTGGTGATGCTCCTGGGCGGTGTGATTTCCATGGGTTTGGAACCGACCGTGGACACGCTGGGCAAGGTCTGGTACGCCAAAGACAACCCATGGGTGGTCTATGTCGGAATGGGGGTTCCGCAGCCGGCGTTCTTGCTCATGGGTTACTCCCTCTTCTGGGGTGGCGCGGTATACATCGCGTCTCGGCTCGTGCGTAATGGACTGTCGGTCTACAAGGTTTTCGCAGGCGTGTTCATCATGGACCTGATCGTCGAGTACCTCGGTGTCTCGGTGTTGGGTGTTGGCCTCTACTACGACTTCTCACCGTTCAGGGTGATGGGCTTTCCCTTGTGGTGGGCATTCGTAAACGCGGCCGCCGCAGTGATCGGAGTGTGGCTTGTGCTTGTGCTGGAGCCGCGATTGACGGGGTGGCGACGACTGGGCTTCTTGGTGGTTCCGGCGACGGCATTCGGCACCACGCATGCCGCGTGCTCCTGGGCGGTCTGGCTGACCTTGCATTCTGACGCCCCGCATTGGTTGGCCAACCTTGCAGGTCTGTATGCCATCGCAATGTCGTTCGGGCTCACCGCTTTCGTTGCTTCGGAGTTGCGGGACCGCCGGCAGCTGACTGATGGGTCCTCGACATCTGCCGCAAATGTCGTCTTTTCCAACGGATCTGGAGCCTCTCCGCTGTCGAAGTGACGGTGCGCATCCGCTGCAGCCGCGCAGGGGTCGGCAACGAACCCTCAAGTCCCGACTAACGATGGCATCGGACCACCATGAATCGGCTTCTCGCCTCGGATCTACCTCCGGACCTGCATTCCCGAATCTCACCGGCGCTGGTGCTGGCGGCTTTCGGAGTGATCGTCGCGGCGTCTGTCGTGTACGCCGTCTATCTGGCAGTGCGTCGTCGAGACGTGGTGCCCCTCGTCGTCTGCGTGGGGGCGTTGATCTGCGCGCTCAACGAGCCGATCTACGACATCCTGGACAAGATCGTCTATGCCGACAACCACCCGATGGCATATACCTACTTCGTTGGTTGTCAACTGGGTCTTGGCCATCGCGATGCTAGCGCTAACTGCTGCGACAGTGGCGGCCGCAACGCAATTGGTGAGAACCACCGCAAGTTCCTCGAGCTGGAGGGCAACACGCGCCTTCAAGCGTCAGCACACGTATCGACAAGTCGATCCTGAGCCTCGACCACAAAGATCGATTTGGGGCAGCGGCACCCACCTATTACGTTGGTGCGCAACTAATCACGCCTCTGTCAGAGCTGCACACAGCCGCCGGGTCGCCTCGGAGAGCTGTGTCCCCATGCGGGTGACCTCCGCGCCAGTCATCGGCTCGGCACTGGGAACCAGGCTGAGCATCAACGCGATCCGCGAATCCGGACCGAGTATCGGTGAGTCGATATGGCTCACCTCGTACGTGCCGTCCGGCGCGAGGCTGACCGGGAACCACTCCTCCTGATGAATCAACTCGTCGGTCAACTCCTGGGCCAGCTGACTGAGGCGCGTGGAACGCACTTCGGCACTGCGCACGATCAACGCCAACTCCTGCAGCCGTAGATCGGGCAGCAGATGAAGCCCGACAGCGTAACCACGCTGCTGGGCATTGGCGATCGCTTCGCGGTAGCGGTCGCGCACATCCTCCGGCAGCGCGAACAGCCAGCGTTCGCGGACATCCGGTCCGGCCCACGCGACCGTCGATGCGCCATAGGGCGGGCGGTGAGGGAACTGGGTACCGATCGGCATCGGGTGGCCGCCGCCCAGCCGGCTTCGGACCTGATCGACGACAGTGGAGTAGTCCTCGTCGACCGCGAAGGCAACGCAGTGCGCGCCGGTGGCGGCCGACAGTTCGACCATCACCGAGCGGGCCATTGTCAGGGCCGGGTAGTGGCTGGCCGCCTCTCGGCCGAGGCGCACGAGCGCCGGGCCGAGATGGTAGGTCTTGCGCAGGGGGTCGCGTAACAGCCAACCGGCCCGCAGCAGTTCCGACAGCATCGAGTGGCAGCTCGCCTTGTGAACGCTCAACTGGCGCGACACCTCGGCCAACGTCATCCCTTGATTCCCGTCACCGGCGAGGTGCTCGAACAGGTTCACGACCCGCTCGGTTTGCGGCGACGGACGCGGAGCCATGCGGTGATGGTCGCATAATGCGACTGCTTGCGGTGATATACGCGACCATGTGACGATGCCCACAATGAACGACCTGCGGAACAAGGTGGCCGTCGTGACCGGCGGTGCCGGGGGAATCGGGCGCGCCATGGGCAGGCGTTTCGGCCAAGAGGGCATGAAGGTCGTGCTCGCCGACGTCCTCGCCGAACCGCTGGAGGAGGCAACCCAGCTACTGACGGAGGAGGGCATCGACGCGGTCGGCGTGGTCACCGACGTCACGGACTACTCCTCGGTCGGGTCCCTCGCCAAAGCGTCGCTCGATCACTTCGGCGCCGTGCACGTCGTCTGCAACAACGCAGGCACCGGTGCGGTCTCCGAGGGGTACATGTGGGAGCACGACCTCGCGGACTGGCGCTGGGGGATCGACGTCAACGTGCTGGGCGTCGTCCACGGCATCAAAGCCTTCGTGCCGATCCTCCTCGAACAGGGTGAAGGCCACGTCATCAATACCTGCTCGGGCAACGGCGGGTTCGCACCGATTGCCCGCGGCGCGATGGGCGGTCCGGCGACCGCGGTCTACCCGATGACCAAGGCCGCCGTGCTGTGCCTGACCGAAAGCCTCTACACGCACCTGGCGATGACAGGAACGGGCGTCCGCGCACATGTCCTGTTCCCCGGAGGCTTTCTGAACACCGGCATCTGGGAGTCCTGGCGCCACCGGCCGAAGCAGTACGCCGCGACCCAGGAACGCCGCACACCCGACCAGACCCTGGACAAAGTGGTGGACCGTTTCGAATCCGCCGGCGTGCACATCGAATTCACGCCGCTGGAGACGGTCGCCGATCAGGTCATCGAGGGGCTTCGTGCCGACAGCTTCTGGATGATGGGGCCGCCCGCACCGTCCGATCAGGTCGTCAGCAAGAAGGCGGCGTCGATCCTGGATCGTGGTGAGCCCGACTACTTGGTCGACGTCCTCGGCAAGGCTGCCGAGAACACCTCGGATACCGAAGGAGGAAAGCGTTGAGCACCAACACGGTTCGTTATGGGCCTCGCCCACCTGAGGCACGAGTCGACCGCGAGATCGACGCCACCAAGGCGCCCATCGCCACCGAGGCCATCACCGTCACCTACCTCACCGATCCGGAGATCGTTGCGGCGGTCCTGCCCAGACCGCTGGAGCCGGCGGCCCAACCCCTGGTGCGGGTCCAGCTTCAGCGAGTACAGATCGAGGGCAGGCCGCCGTTCGGGTCAGCGGTGTTCTCGGTGACCGCGCGGCACGGCGACGTTCAGGGCGACTATCCGCTCTTCATGCCCCAGTCCACCGAACAATCGGTCACCGGCGGGCGCGAAACCTTCGGCGAACCAAAGAAACTGGCCGACATCGCGGTCGAGCGCGACGGCGACGCTGTCACCGCGACCGTCGCCCGGTTGGGGTATCCGCTGATCACGGTGAGCGGCCGCGTCACCGGCCCGGCCGAGTTGCCGCCCGACCAGGTCAACACCGAGTTCTACTTCAAGTTCCTGCGCGCCCCCGACGGCGACGGCATCACCGACCCGCACCTGGTTTATGGCGAGTACCACCGCCACTACGAGTTGCTGGAGGACATCGACGGCACTATCGAGCTAGGAGAGTCGCCGCTGGACCCGGTGGCGGACATCGTGGTCCGCGAGATCACACTGATCACGTGGTGTCGCCGGCGCACCGTGCAGGTCGGGCGGATCGCCGAACGGGTACCGCAAGAGTGGTTGTTGCCGTACGTGCACCAGCGCTACGACGACGTGGCTCTGCTGGCCGCCCCGAGGCCCGAGCCGACCCGGGTGTAACCCATGGACCGCTACACCGTCATCTCGGCGGACTGTCATGCCGGTGCCGACCTGCTCGACTACCGCGAGTATCTCGATCCCGCCTACAGGGACGAATTCGACAGCTGGGCAGCGACATACGTCAACCCCTTCGCCGACCTGGCCGACGAGGACGCCGAACGCAACTGGGACAGTGAGCGGCGCAACGCGGACCTGGACAGGGAAGGTATAGCGGGGGAGGTCATCTACCCCAACACGATTCCGCCGTTCTTTCCGTCGTCGAGCCTGGCGGCGACCCCACCGGAGACCGCTCGTGAGCTCGAGCTGCGGTGGGCCGGGTTGCGGGCGCACAACCGCTGGCTGGCCGACTTCTGCTCGCAGTCGCCTGAGCGGCGCGCCGGGGTCGGACAGGTGATGCTCCAGGACCTCGACGAAGCCGTCCACGAGATCGCGCAGATCGCCAAACTCGGTCTGCGCGGCGGTGTTCTGCTGCCCGGCATACCGCCCGGCGCCGCCATCCCGCAGCTCTATGCCGAACACTGGGAGCCCCTGTGGGCGGCATGCGCCGAGGCAGGCGTCGTGGTCAACCATCACGGCGGCAACGCCGGACCGAGCCCGCTCGACGGCTGGGGCAGCTCGTTCGCGGTGTGGGTGTACGAAACGCACTGGTTCGCTCACCGCGCGTTGTGGCACCTGATCTTCAGCGGCGCAATGGATCGCCATCCCGACCTCACCGTGGTGCTCACCGAGCAGGGCGCCGGGTGGATTCCGGCCACCCTCGAATCGCTCGACGTCGCGGCGGCGCGCTATGCTCGCGAAGGCTCGGCCATCGCCCGCTTCGCCGGCCCCACCGCCGGCTCGTTGACTCTCAAGCCCAGCGAGTACTGGGCCCGTCAATGCTACGTCGGTGCCAGCTTCATGCGGCCGGTCGAGTGCGCGGAGCGCCACGACATCGGCGTCGACCGCATCATGTGGGGAAGCGACTACCCACACCTCGAAGGCACCGGCCCCTTCACCCGAGAAGCCTTGCGCTACACCTTCTCCGGTGTGCCGCCCGAGGAAGTGGCCGCCATGCTCGGCGGCAACGCGGCGACCGTCTACGGCTTCGACCTGGCAGCGCTCAAACCCCTGGTCAACCGCATCGGCCCGATGGTCGCCGAGGTCGCCGAACCGCTGGAGGCCGTACCGGCAGGCGCAAGCAGCACCGTCTTCGAGCCCGACCCCATCCGAACCTGGTAGCGAAAGGGAAAGAGCCATGGCGTCAATGGACCCGTACCTCATCATCTCCGCGGACACCCACGCCGAGCTTCCGACCGAGCGGTACCGCGAATACGTCGACCCCGAATACCGGGAAGACTTCGAGGCCTATCTCGCCGAGAAGGTCGCGGCCGCGCAGGCAGGCGGATTCATCGACGAGGAATTTGCCGAGCAGTGGTTCGACGAACACGGCGAGGGCATCGCCGGCGGATGGGATGTCGCACAACGGGATAAGGAACTCGACGGGGACGGCGTGGCCGGCGAGGTCATCTTCCCCGACGCCGACGCCGTGACAGGGGTCGCCGGGGCTCCGTTCGGCGCCGGCCTGGGACAGTCGGGCGACCTCGACCCGGGCCGTGCGATGGCCGGGGCGCGCGCCCACAATCGGTGGCTGGCCGAGTTGTGTAGCCACAGCCCTGAGCGGCGGGCCGGGGTTGCAGTGATCCCGATCCTGGCGGACGTCGATGCCGCGGTTGCCGAGATCGCGCGCGCGGCCGATGCCGGTCTGCGCGGCGGGATCCTGATTCCGGTGCTGTGGGGCGACTACCCGCCCTACCACGATCGGCGCTACGACAAGGTCTGGGCCGTCTGCCAAGACCTGAACATGCCGGTGCACACCCACGTGGGTCCGGCGCCGAGTGCGGAGTACGGGCCGCACCTGGGCATCTACACCACCGAGGTGCGGTGGTGGGGCGCTCGGCCGCTATGGTTCGCCCTGTGGGCCGGCGTATTCGAGCGCTTCCCGAAGCTGCGGTGGGGAGCAACCGAATGCGGCGCGTTTTGGGCCAACGATCTGCTGTGGCTGATGGACACCCGCTTTCTGCGTGAACACTCGGCGAAGAAGATGAGCAAGTTGCTCGAAGGTGACCTAACGATGCCTCCTTCGGCGTACTTCGATCGGAACTGCTTCATCGGTGCCACCACGACCGAGCGCCGGGAACTGGCGCGTCGCTATGAGATCGGTGTCCCGAACATGCTGTGGGGCAACGATTATCCCCATCCGGAAGGAACGTGGCCGAACACCCGTAAATGGCTCCGACACGCGTTCTGGGACATCCCGATCGACGAGACCCGGCAGATACTGGGGCTGGCGGCGACCGAGATCTACAACTTCGATGTCAAGGCCCTCGCCCCGCTCGTCCAACGCATCGGCCCGACACCGGAGGACCTCGGCCAGGACGACTCGGTGAGCATCCCCAAGTGGGAGGCCGCCCGCCAGGCCGGCCGCCACTGGCTGACGGAGGCGGAGCCGCTCGCCGACCTGGTCGAGAACTGATGGCATGAAACACGCTGGGCCGCTGAGCGGAATTCGCGTGCTGGAGTTGTCGATTGCGCTCACCGGCCCGTACATCGGTGCGCTGTTCGCCGACCAAGGTGCAGACGTCGTAAAAGTGGAGCGCCCCGACATCGGCGACATCATGCGGTGGATCGGTCCGAGTGTGAACGGGTTGAGCGCTGTCTTCAGGGTCTGCAATCGCGGCAAGCAGTCGATCGCCGTCGACATCCGTACTGATGCTGGCCGGGAGATCGCGCTCGAACTCGCCGCGCGAGCAGACGTCGTCATCCAGAACTTCCGTCCCGGCGTGGCCGAACGGCTCGGCCTCGGCTATCACGACATCGCCGAATTGAACCCCGATGTCGTGTACGTATCGCTGACTGGATTCGGCGAGGTCGGCCCATACCGTGATCGCAGCGCCTACGACACGGTTATCCAGGCCTACGGTGGTGTCGCGTCGACCCAAGCCGCGCCGGACGTGGGAGAGCCGATATTCCTGCAGCAGGTGCTCGCCGACAAGGTCACCGCGCTCTACGCCAGCCAGGCGGTCACCGCCGCACTGTTCGCACGCGCCAATGGCCGTGGCGGACAGCATGTGCACGTATCGATGGTCGACGCGGTCGTCTCGTTCCTGTGGACCGATGCCGCCGGCAACGAGGTGCTGCTCGATTCCGACGGTTCGCAACCGTCGAGCTTCACCTCCGGCTTCAAACCCTTCCGCTTCATCGATGGATGGGGTGTGGTGACACCGATCTCGGACTCCGATTTCGTTGGAATGTGCCGTGCGCTCGACGCACCCGGCGCCGACGACCCGCGCCTGCAGACCGCTGAGCTTCGAAATCAGCACCGCCCGTTGATGGCTGAGGTGATGGAGGGTTGTTATGCGGGTGCGGCACGCTTGACCGTTGAGCAAGCCACCGCACGCTTCGAAGCTGAGGATGTGCCCTACGCAATGATCGTGCCTCCCGAGAAACTGCCCGACGATCCGCATGCAGTCGCGATGAGACTCTTCGAGGAGTCCGACGATCCGGTGGTGGGCCGCACCCGCATCCCGAGACATCCGGCCCTGTTCGATGGCACGCCCGCTCGATTGGCCGGCCCCGCCCCGACATTGGGGCAGCACACCAAGCAAGTACTCGGGGCGCTCGGCCGCGACGATCAGGAAGGCGAACTACGACAAGCGGGTGTAATCGCCGGATGACGGCTGCTGTCGAATCGTTATCCGACCTTGCCGCGGATGACACGTACAGCAGCAAACATGTCACCGTGTGAAGCTGTGGGTGCTGGGACTCATCTGCGCGGTGCTGCTGAGCCTGGCGCCGGCGGCACCCGCAGAGGCCGCGTCAACTGCGCAGTGGATAGTCGTCGGGGTATCCGCTGCGGACGCGACGACAGGGTCGCTCACCGCCTATCAGCGCTTCGGTCAACAATGGAAGGTGGTCCTGGGGCCAATACCCGCGAAGGTGGGGGCCGTCGGTGTCGGCGCCCCCGCTGACGGTGTGCATCGGACGCCCGTCGGCACCTTCGGGTTCGATCAGGCCTTTGGCCGCCAGCCGAATCCCGGCACAAAGATGCCGTATTTCCAAACCACTAACCAGGACTGGTGGGACGAGGATCCCCAATCGCCGACCTACAACACCCACGTGCGCGGACCGGACAGCCCTTCGTCGATTGCGGAGAACCTCTACGACTCGGGACCTGTCTACGACTACGCCGTCAACATCGCGGTGAACCCACAGCGAATCCCTGGACGTGTGTCCGGGATCTTTCTCCATGTGACCGACGGCAGTCCCACGTGGGGATGCGTCGCGATCGGCCGCGAAGAGATGCGTGCGGTGCTGAAATGGCTCGACGCTGCCGCGTCTCCGCGGATCACCATCGGCGTGGGAAATCCCTCGTTGGTCTCGCCCTAGCCCGCCCACACGTCCTCGACGTAGCGGTCGGACTCGACCAGGTCGATGAGCCAGTCGCGCGCCTGGCCTTCATCGGATCCAGTTCGCGCGCAGTAGATGTCAAGAAATGCCCGGCGTACCGCGGGAGCCATTTTCGCGCCGTCCCCGCAGACGTAAACGTGCGCGTCCTTCGCGGGGTCACCGAGCAGGTCCCACACCTCGTCGGCGTCGGCGGTGATCCGGTCCTGCACATAGCGGACTCCATCCTGCGGTGCGCGGGAGAACGCCGGACGCATCCGTACGATGCCGAGTTCTTCGCCCATCTCGAACTGGTCGCGGAAGATGTAGTCGACGTCAGGGTCGCGTACACCGAAGAAGCACAACGCGGACGTGTACGGCTCGCCTGCCTCCCGCGCCGCCAACCGGTCGCCGAGAAATCCGCAGAATGGGGCCACGCCGGTACCCGCGCTGACCAGGATCACATTCTTCTCGGGATCGGCGCCCGCTCGAAATGCCTCACGCGCCTGGTCCACCCGGGCGCGGATGGGCGTACCGGGGTTAATGGCTGCGAGGTGGTTGGACGCCACACCCTTGAAGAGTCCGCGACCAGACCGCGCGGGTGCGTCCAGCACGCTGACGATGAGGTGGACCACGCCGGGCGATCGTTTCGACGACGAGGCGATCGAGTAGTGACGCGGCGTCATCGGCTCGAGCATCTCGAGCAGTTCCGCTCCGGTGATATCGCACGCCGCGAACTCCAGCAGGCACTCAACCGGGCTGAGTTCGCACGGTCCGGTCATCTCGGCGAGCGCTTCGAGCCGTTGCCGCTCCGGTTCGCACGCATTGGATGCCGCGAGCCGACGTAACTGGCTGGGGGTGGCAGGCTTTCGCAGCTCCACGAAATGGGTGAGCAGTTCACGCACGCTGACTTCGCGATCGAGGGCAATGAGCCGGCGGCTGCTTCGTCGCGGGTTGATCGCCAGCCGTTGATCGGGATCGATGCCCAGTCCTTCGAGCACGGCGTCGACCAGTTCGGGCGGGTTATCGGCAAGGACCGTCAGATGGTCTCCGGTGTGATAGGTGACATCATCGGGAAGAGCAACGCGGACATGCCGTTTCGCCTGACCCAACGCGTTGTCGGTGCTGACCAGTTCGTCGTTCTCGACGACGGTCATCGGCACCACCATGAAACGTTGGTCAATTGCTGTAGTGACCGGCCCCACGATGGGGCGGAGGTCGTAGAGCGGTTCGTCGGTGTCGCTGACGGGCGCGGCATCGGGATCCCCGAATTGCTGTGCCATGGCCGTCCACAGGGCGACCTCGAATTCCTCGACTGTCCCAGTGAGATCTCCGGAAGTATCGGCTTCGGCCCTGGGAAGCAGCGGCGTCGCGCCGAGTTCTGTGAGCCGTTCGTCGATCCGCTTGGGCACCGCCTGGTAGGTGTCGGCCCAGTTCCGATCGCCGACACCGAGCACCGCGACGTTGGGGCTGCCGCGCAGCGCGGCATCGTCGCTCGACAGCCAGGCCACAAACGCGCGTGCGTCGTCGGTGGGCTGCCCGTTGTAGGACGAGGTGATGATCAGGATCGCATCGGCGTCTGGCAGGCCGCCCACCGCGTCGTCGAGGGGCCCGACGGTCACGGTGCAACCCATGTCGGTGGCTTCCTCGGCGAGCTGTGTCGCCAGGGCGCGACAGGTCCCCAGATTGGAGCCGAACAACACGGCCAGCGTGGTGCCTTGCTTCATCGCCGACGTGTGACCTTCGGCCGGCTGGGTCGACACCTCGGTGACGACGACCTCGCTCCGACGGTCGTCAGGGGTGCGGTGGACAACATCGAAACAGAAGGCAACCGGCCGACGGCTCAATGGGCCTTCCCATCGCAGCACATAGTGTTGTGAGTCGATCAATCGATACCGGTGCACCACGCGGGCCACGGCCATGGTCGCCTCGTGCAAGGCGAACTGGCGTCCGATGCAGGACCGCGCACCGGTGCCGAACGGTTTGAACAGCGCCGCAGGGCGCCCCGCTGCCCGCGCGCTGTCGAACCGGCCCGGATCGAAGAACTCAACGTTGTCCCCCCAGCCGGGCTGGCGATGAAGTGCACCGGTGAGCACTGTGACGGCTTCGCCTGCCTTGACCGGATACTTTCCGCCTATGACAGTGTCCGCCAAGGCCATTCGATCGAACCCGAGCACCGGCGGGGACAGCCGCAGGGTCTCGTCGATCGCTTGCCGTAAATAGCTCAACTTTCCGATGTCGTCATAGCTCGGCAGGTAGTCGCTGTCAGCCCCGAAGACGCCATCCACTTCGGTTTGGACCTGCCGGAACACCGCGGGATGATGCATCAGGTTGTAGAGGACGTTTGGCATCAGCTCCGACGTCGTCAGCTGCCCAGCGATCAAGAA
This sequence comes from Mycobacterium sp., assembly GCA_044508395.1. Lineage (GTDB taxonomy): Bacteria > Actinomycetota > Actinomycetes > Mycobacteriales > Mycobacteriaceae > Mycobacterium. The sequence goes on from JBIQHU010000011.1 coordinate 16,232, forward strand.
CGTCATGATCTGGTTGCGGATGTTTTCCGGGTCGAGCACAGGATTGCCTGCCGCGTCCCGCCCGACCATGACGTAGAGCAGATCGTCGACATCGGCGGGTTCGCCGGTGCTGTGCGCCGCGATCAGATCATCGAAAACCGAGTTCAGATATGCCAGTTCGGTCTCGAATCGGGTTGTCGTACCGTCGTTTCCGAGCTCACCGAGTGCGGCGGTGAAGCTTGCCGGAACCGGTGCCAGACCTTCGTGATCGAAGGAGTTGAACCGCGCCCCGAATCCGGCAAGGGCGACGGTGTCCATCGCGAGCTTCTGCAAATCGGCAGAAGCGTCTACAGCATCGCGGCCGACACGCGAGTCCCAGCGCGCGATGAGCGCAGAGCTGATGTCGAGCATGGCAGCGTGGTAGTTGCGCAGGCCCGCATAGCTGAAGCCGGGCAGCAGAACATCGTGTGCCTTCTGCCAATTCGGTTCCCCGTAATAGGCCGTGAACAGTCCGTCGCCGGCCAGGGGGCGGACCCTGGCCAGCGGTGGGGTCAGGTTCTTGGCGAACCTGCTCTCGTCGCACAGTTCATCGACGAGGTCTGCTGAGCACGCATAAAGCTTGCGGAAGCCGTTGTGATCGGAGTAGAAGAGCGGTCCATGGCGCTCGCCCAGAATGTCGATCGGCAGGGCGTAGGGGCGCCCGGCGACGTCGGCCCAGGTGGGCAACCGGCCCACAGCGGACGGAACGTCGTCGAGCTGCGGGGGCAGCGACGGTGCGAACTCGGCCATGGCGGGCAGCATAGAAACACACTGCGCCATCGATCTGACGTTTCTGACAATTGAGGCATGGCGAGCCGGCTACCGGCGGGATTCATGACGCCCTCGTGGCAAGCGAAGGATATGGGCGGCCTCGTCGGGCGTCGCGACCGGTCGGCCCAACCGTTGGCACAACGCCACGGCTTCGCACACCAGGTCGACGTTCGTCGGCGTGCGATCGCCGCCGTAGAACTCCAGCCCCACGTGGAGGTTGCCGCCGCGTGCGAGTGCCGATTCGGCCAGTCGATCTGCGCACAGGTCACCGCCGACGATGGAAACCGCCCACGGTATATCGCTTCCGTCGAGCACTTCGAGGTATGCGTCGAGCGCGCGTTCGGTCGGGGGCAGCCCGAAAGGCGCTCCGAGGTAGCCCCGTTCGGTGGAGAAATACAGCTTGATCATCGCCCCGGCGGGCAATCGGCCGGCGCGCCACCATGCGAGGGTGGCTCGCAGAAAGCCCGGTTCATAGATCGCCAGACTCGGGCCCAGCCGTCCGTCACGGCAGATATCGAACGCGCGGCCGATGACGTCGAAGGAGTTGCGGTACACAAAGTCGCCCGACGGTAGGCCGTCGGCGTCCCTGATGCCCAGGTTCACAGAGCCTGGATCGGTGATCCCGATACGCATACCCGCTGCGGCCAGTGCGACCAGGTGCTCATACGAACATGAACCGTTGGCGTCTAAATGAATAGTCGGATAGAGCAAGGCGTCGGGCCTGGCCTCGAGCACCGGGCGCCAGGCTTCGAGATACCGCTCGACAGCGCGCTCCACGCTGGCACCGGAGAGGTCGATGTGGTTGTGGATGATCACCGCCCCCGCTTCCATGCACGCGATGGCGTCGGCGGTGATCTCGGAAGGTTCGATGGGCACATGTGGGTTGGTGGCCTTAGACGTGACACCGTTGATCGCACATTCGATGATGACGGGGTCCATCACGACTCCTTTCCCGGCGCCCGAACCTGCAGCACCCAACCGAGCAAGCGAATTACGATCGTCGCACTACGCGCGGCATTCGTAGGCCAATCAGCTCCACCGTTGAGATGCGCGTCGCCGCTACCTAGGGTTCAGGTGTGACGAGTCGTCCCGCCTCATCGACTTTCATTTCGACGTGATGTGTCCCTACGCATACCAGACGTCGCTGTGGATTCGCGAGGTCCGAGACCTGACTGGCCTCGAGGTGAACTGGCGCTTCTTCAGCCTCGAGGAGATCAACCGTGAAGACGGTAAGAAGCACCCGTGGGAACGGGAATGGTCCTACGGCTGGTCGATGATGCGCATCGGAGCGTTGTTGCGGCGTCGATCGATGGCGAACCTCGACGCGTGGTACGCACGGGCGGGCCGGGCGCTGCATGTCGACGGGCACAAGCCCCACGAGAAAGCCGTCGCGCGCCACCTGCTCGCCGAACTCGGCTTCGATCCGGAACTGGTCGACCAGGCGATCACGGACCCGACCACCGGGGACGAGGTGATGGCCGACCACCAGCGTGTGGTCGATGCCGGCGGGTACGGCGTGCCGACGATGTTCTTTCCCGACAGGCAGTGCCTCTTCGGCCCGGTGCTCATCGACCCGCCCACCGGTGAGGCGGCGCTGCGACTCTGGAACGCCGTGGTCGCGTGGACGGAGTTCCCACACCTGTACGAGCTGCAGAGGCCGAAGACTCCCGAAGATGGAAAGCTGATCACCGAGACCTTCCGGCCCTATCTCGAGGCGCGCGACTGGGTGTCGATCAATCGGGGCGAAGTCATCACCTTCGATACCTGACATCCGACCGGGTCGAGCTCCCTCGACCTGGAGGGGTGACCTGAGCGGTTAGGACCAACTGCTCCATCCCACGCAGATGCAGTGCACCGTCGAATTCAAACCCGTCATGTCATGGCACACGTATTCGCCTTGACGATAGAGTTCGTGAGCCTCTTTCGGGTCGCCGTGAAAGTCAAGGTTGTGTTGTTCTCTTGGGTGACCGCAGGTGCGGCAGTACTGGGTCGGTGTTTCGACATCGCTTTGCATTTCCACATCGGTCGCCATGATCGCGCTCTCCTGTTCGGTTGATCTCCGTCAGAATGCGCCCGACGACGGCGTCGCAATAGGGCCGATGGGCCCCTTGTCGACCCTGGCGAAGTGCCCCATATTCGCCTGCCTTGCAGATGATTACGACGATGACTTGGCTGTCCGCTCACTCAGCCGGTGGTGGTTCAAGCGAGACTGCGGAACTTCGTTCAGCACTCGGACGCAGACTGCACGGCATCTCGGAATATGCAAGTCTGGTGTGGCGCTACTTATTTCAAGCGGTCAGTGATCTACGTGATCCTTCACGGGCATGGCCGCTACACCTGGGGTATCGACTCCCACCCTGCCGAGCTTCTGCGCTCCGCCCGGTGAGCCCAGTGGCTCCGCACGTCCAGGCAGCACAGCCTGGAAGAACGCGGCGTTGTCTTCAAGGTGCCAAAGCTCGTCGTCGTCGAGGTCGGTCTCGTACTCGATCGCCTCCATACGGCAGACCAATTTGCACGCCCCGCAGTCGACGCACTCGTCGGGGTTGATGTAGAGGGTGCGCGCACCCTCGTAAATGCAGTCGGCTGGGCACTCGAGTACACACGACTTGTCCATGACATCAACGCATGCTGAACCGATCACATAGGTCATGCCACAACGGTAGAAACCCGATGCTGCAGAGCGGGGGAGCCCAATGGCACGATGGCAGGTGACCTTAGTCCCTCCCGGTGTACATATGCTGTCGGCCGCTGGTGAGGCAGGCCACGCCTCCCAGAACAATGTGACTCACGCTAGCCGTTTCCGGGACTTTGGTCCGTAGTCCTAGCGCGCAGTTCCGTCCCAGAATCCGGTAATGATCAGTCTTGCGGAGCCGACGGTGCGCGACGAGCTCGAGGGTGTCGTCTCGGCGCTGCGCATCCGATTTCCCGATCGCACGACAATCGACATCGAGAGTGTCGTCAACGCCGTGTACGACGAGCTGGCTGCGCGAGCGACCGTTACCGCGCACTTGATTCCTCTGACCCTCAACAGAAGTCGATGCATCCTTGCCCGCAGTGCGAGTTCCGATCGTCCGATGCACGCGGTCGTCTCGTGATAATCCAAGGAGAATGAAAATGTCTGCTGCAACCGCGTCTTCGGATACCAAATATCACGGCATCATCGTCGGCGTCGACGGCTCGCCCGCATCGGATATCGCGACTGAATGGGCCGCCAAAGACGCGGCACTCCGCAATGTGCCCTTGACGGTCGTCCATGTTCTGCCCACCGTGGACACCGGCGCGTGGGTGGATATTCCGATATCGGCCGACTTCTGGACCGAGCGGGATCGGCGCGCCGAGCAGGTTGTCAACGACGCCATGCGGGTTGTGCTCGAGGCTACGTCCGGCGCACCGAGTTTCGCCACGGAACATCTGGTGGTCCCCGGACCGGTTGTGCCCACCCTTGTGGACATGTCGAAGGACGCCGACATGGTCGTGGTCGGATGCCGCGGTCTCGGTGGTGTCAAAGGACTATTGGTTGGGTCCGTCAGCTCGGGACTGTTGCACCATGCCCACTGCCCGATAGCGGTCATCCACGACGAGGAGCCAGTCGCGAACTATGCCGTCGGCGCGCCTGTGGTTGTCGGTGTCGACGGGTCGCCGGCGTCCGAGCGGGCCACGGCCATCGCCTTCGACGAGGCATCACGGCGCGGCGTCGAGCTGGTTGCAGTCCACACGTGGATGAACAGCGCCGATTTCGCTATCGACGTGACCCCTGAGGGTGTAGCAGCGCAGGCCGATGAAGAACTCGCTCAACGGCTCGCCGGCTGGGGCGAACGCTATCCGGACGTCGTCGTTCGGCGGGTGGTCGGGCAGGACGGCCCTGCCGAGCGTCTGCTGGCCGAATCTAGAGGAGCGCAGCTACTGGTCGTGGGCAGTCACGGACGGGGGGGATTCGCGGGCCTGCTGCTGGGTTCGGTGAGCTCAGCCGTCGCACACGCGGCGCGAATTCCGGTGATCGTGGCCCGTCAGGCCTAGGTCGACACCGCAAGTCATTCGGATCCGGGCCTTTAGACCCTCTCCGAATTGGTGCGGAAGCGGCACCCTGAACGAGAACACAAGACTTCTCCTATCGAGGATTGGACGAATGAGCTCACACTTTCCCGGCACGGAGACGATGCGATCGGCGCTGCTGCTGGCCACCAGGGCGCCGTCGGTGCACAACTCACAGCCGTGGCGCTGGGCAGTGGGTGATGCGAGCCTGCACCTTTATGCCGACCGTGATCGGCAGCTGCCCAATACCGATCCCGACTCGCGGGACTTGTTACTGAGCTGTGGTGCTGCGCTGAACCACTGCGTGGTCGCCTTTGCAGCGTTGGGCTGGGCGGCACGGATCCACCGATTTCCCAATCCCGCCCATGCCGACCACCTGGCCTCGATCGAGCTTCGTCGGCAGACGCCGGCTGATCTCGACATCAGTTTGGCGGCGGCGATCCCGCGCCGACGCACCGATCGCCGCAGCTACAGTGAATGGCCCGTCGCCACTGGTGATCTCGCGTTGATGGGTGCCCGCGCAGCGCGCGCCGGGGTGACCATGCGCAGGATCGACGACATCACACACCTGAAGCACATCGTCGCCGACGCCGCCTTACGGCATTCCGCCGACTCCGCTTACTCGACGGAACTGGCGGCGTGGAGTGGAAGGTATGCGTCTGTGGCAGGGGTTCCTGCCCATAGCACGCCGATACCGGACGCGTCAGCTGCAATTCCGGCGCGGTGGTTCGCAGGCTCAGCGCTTGCTCAACCGCGCGACGTCGATGCGGCCGAGGACAATGCGGTGGTGCTCGCGCTGGGTACCACCAACGACGATGATCTGTCGAGGCTCCGTGCCGGTGAAGCCACCAGCCTGGTGCTGCTGACCGCGACCGCGCTCGGGCTCGCGAGTTGCCCGATCACCGAGCCATTGGAGATCGCGGAGACGCGCGAAGCGGTCAGGGCGGAAGTCCTCGGTAATGAGAGTTATCCGCAAATGCTGTTGCGTGTCGGCTGGGCTCCCATCAACAGCGATCCGCTTCCCGCCACACCGCGCCGTGCGCTAGCCGAAGTGGTTACCCGACTGGACGATGCGCCGCTCGACTAGGGCGGTGCGGGCGTTACCGGATGCCGGGTCACCGGCAATGCCCGTCATGTTCAGCTCTGCTGCAAAGTCCGCTTCTCGACGTAGCGTACGAGATCTGACAGGGTGCGCAGTGACGCGTAGTCACTCTCTGCGACCTCCACATTCAGGCGTTTGTGCACGCCGACAAGGAAGTTCAGCCAGTCCATCGAGTCGAGATCGACCTGGTCCCGCAGCAGCGCGTCGTCGGTGATGTCGTCGGCCTCGACCTCAGGGGCGATCGTGGTCAACACGGACAGGATTTCCTCGCGGATATCGGTCTCAATAGCCATGGGTGCTCACTTCTCCAATAGCTCGGGCTGTTGCAGTAATTCGTTGATGGCGGCGAGGAACAACGCCCCGCGGTGTCCGTCGCTGGCACGATGATCAGCCGCCAAGGTGACCTGCATGGTCCTGGCGATGCGAATGCCGCCGTCGATCGCCACCACCCGTTGCGCGGGCTTGCCGAATCCCACCATCGCGACCTGCGGCGGGTAGATCACCCCGAATACCGCGGCGACGCCCTGGTCTCCCAGGTTGGTCACGGTGATGGTCGGATCGGACATCTCCGAACTGCGCAGCGAGAACGTCCGGGCGCGGGCCACCAGATCGGTGAGGTTGGCCATCAGCTCGTCGAGCTTGTGGTCGGCGACATCGTGAATCGCCGGCGCCACCAGTCCACCTCCCCGCAGCGAAATCGCCACACCGACATGGACGTTGGTTGCCGGTTCGAATCCTCCATTTCGCCAGAAGCCGCTGAATTCGCCGAACCGTTGTGCTGCGAGCGCAACCGCCTTGATCTGCAGCACGGCGGGCAGCACCCGCTCGGTGATGGATCGCTGCGCGTTGCGTTCGGCGAGCCAGTCCAGCGCCGGATCCATCAGGATCTCATCAGCGAGGTAGTAGTGCGGAATCTCCCGCTTGGACCGGCTCATCGCCGCCGCAATGGATTTGCGCATCTCGGTGCCGCGCTTGGCCGCAAGCTCCTTGGGTGACAGCGATGCGGTTGGTGTCACGACGCTTTTCGGCACTTCCGGCCTGGCCGACTCCAGGTGGGCTGCGGCATGCTCGACGTCGCTGATGATGACTGCCCCTTGCGGGCCGGTGCCGGTCACCTGATCGATGTCGACGCCCAGCGAGGCCGCGAGCCTACGGGCCGCGGGAGAGACCCAGCGGCGCCGATGCTCGAAGGGTGGAGTCGGCGAGGGCGGGGGAGCGACGTGGACGATCGGCTCCGGGACGGATTCGACGGGCGGCGTCGGCGGAGCTGCCTCGACGACTGTCGCCACAGCTGGCGCCGTCGTCGGCTCCACCGGCTCGCCCGGGGCCACCAACCGCGCCAACGGTGTTCCGACCTGGACGGTTTGGCCGATGGGCACGAGCAGCTCGGCCACGGTGCCCTCCTGCCAGCACTCGACCTCGACCGCAGCCTTGGTGGTCTCGACCACCGCGACTACCTGGCCACGGGTGACCGTGTCGCCCGGTTTCACGAGCCACTCGTTGAGTGTCCCTTCGTCCATATCCGAGCCGAGCGCCGGCATCTTGAACTCGATCATGAGGACTGGCCAAACAGCGATTTCACTGCCGCGACGATCTTGCCCTTCTGCGGCAGCGCGGCCTCCTCCAGATGCTTGGGGTAGGGAATCGGCACTTCCGCGGAGCACACCCGGGCGATCGGTGCATCAAGGTCGAAGAACGCGTTCTCCACGATGCGTGCGCTGATCTCACCGGCCAGGCTCCCGGTGCGCCAGGCTTCGTCGACCACCACAGCCCTGTGAGTTTTGCGCACCGAGGTGAGGATGGTTTCGTCGTCGAGCGGACGCAGCACCCGTAAATCGATTACCTCACAGTCGATTCCAGCCAGGGACAGTTCGTCGGCGGCGTCGAGTGCCTTGGGTAGGCAGCCACCGTACGTGATCACCGTGACGTCCTTGCCCGCCCGCCGTACTGCGGCCCGGTCGATGTCGGTGGGCGTCAACGAGTCGATGTCTGTTGTGGTGTTGTACAACTGCACGTGCTCGAAGATGATCACGGGGTCCGGGTCGGCCAGTGCGGTGGGCAGCATCCCGTAGGCGTCGGCCACCGTCGCCGGGGCCACCACCTTGATCCCGGGGATGTGGGCATACCAGCCCTCCAGGCTGTGTGAGTGCTGCGCGGCTAGCTGGCGTCCTGCCCCTGTCGCCATCCGGACCACCAGCGGCACAGAGAACTGGCCGCCGGACATATGCCGCAGTGCCGCAGCGGTATTCACTATCTGGTCCAGCGCCAGCAGGCTGAAGTTGACCGTCATCACTTCGACGATCGGGCGCAGGCCGCCCAACGCGGCCCCGATGCCCACACCGACGAAGCCCAACTCCGACAGCGGGGTGTCGCGGATCCGGTCGGGTCCGAATTCCTGCAGGAGGCCCTTCGACACCGCGTACGTGCCGCCGTAGGCGCCGACGTCCTCACCCATGAGCACCGTCCGCGGATCGGCGAGCATGGCGTCACGGATCGAATCGTGCACCGCGGTGCGATAGGACGTTTTACTCATTGAACGGCCTCCGCGGTCGCCGGCGTCATCACGTCACGGTCGAGGTCCTCCACGGGCTCCCAGGTCCCCGCCTCGGCGTACGCCACCGCCGCGGCCAGTTCCTCGTCGGCGGAACGGCGGACAGCGGCGATGTCATCGTCGGTGAGCGCGCCGTCGGCGATGCATCGCTCGGTGAAGGTGCGGATCGGGTCACGCTCCTTCCAGCGTTCGACTTCGTCCTTGCTCCGGTACAACTCGGGATCAAACATCGAATGTGGCCGGAACCGATATGTGCAGAACTCCAGGAAGAATGGACCGCTGCCGTTCCGGACGTGGTACGCGCCTTCCTGCGCGGCCGTCTGACAAGCCAGCACATCCATACCGTCGACCGCCAGGCCCGGTATCCGGTACGACGCCGCCTTCGCAGTCATGTCGGTCTGCGACTGCTCCACCGCGATCGCCGTCCCCATCGCATACAAGTTGTTCTCGCAGCAGAACAGCACCGGCAGTTGCCACAGTTCGGCGAGGTTCAGCGACTCGTGAAAGGCGCCCTCGGCCACCGCACCTTCGCCGAAATAGCAGGCGGTCACCCTTGGCCTGCCCAGTTGCTTATCGGCGAGCGCGAGACCCACCGCCAGCGGGAGGCCGCTGCCCACGATCGCGTTGCCGCCGTAGAAGCGAGTGCGCGCGTCGAACAAGTGCATCGAGCCACCGCGCCCGCGGGAACAACCCTCCTGTTTGCCGAACATCTCGGCCATGATCTTCGTCATCGGGACACCCCGCAGCAGGGCGTGCGCGTGATCGCGGTAGGTGGCCACCACGGCATCCTCGGCCTCCAGCACCCGCAGCGACCCAGCGGCCACCGCCTCTTCACCGACGTACAGGTGCAGGAATCCGCGAATCTTGGCCGCGCTGTAGAGCTCGGCGCACTTCTCCTCCATCAGGCGAACCCGCACCATGTCCGACAGCAGCGCTGCCGCGGTGTCGTGGTCGATCACGATGGCACCCCCTGATGTTGCACGGTCGGCGATTCGACGGTCGATGTGTCACCTTCGGGTAACCCGAGTTCGCGGGCTTTGAGCAGGCGCCGCATGATCTTGCCGCTGCGGGTGTGCGGTAGTGCGTCGACGAACTCGATCTCTTTGGGCGCCACCGCCGCGCCGAGTCGTTTGCGCGCGTGTCCCAACACATCCAGCCGCAGGCTTTCGTCTGCCGTGAACCCGTCCTTGAGTGTGACGAACGCCTTCACCAGCTCACCGACAGTCGGGTCGGGCTTGCCGATGACGGCCGCCTCGGCCACCGCCGGGTGGTCGGTCAACGCGTTCTCCACCTCGAACGGCCCGATCAGGTGTCCAGCGGACTTGATCACGTCATCGGCGCGGCCGACGAACCAGAAGTAACCGTCCGCGTCGCGCTTGACCATGTCCCCGCTCAGATAAAGGTCGCCGACAAAGCACTTATGGTAGCGCTCTTCCTGATTCAGATAGGCGCGAAACATCGACGGCCATCCCGATTTGAGCGCCAACTCGCCCTCGACGTCGGGTTCTTCGATCACCGAGACGGTGCCGTCGTCGCCGTGACTGACCACGTATGCGTCGACGCCAGGCAACGGCCGCCCCATCGAACCCGGCTTGATGTCGAAGGCAGGCGTGTTGGCGATCATGATGCCGCCCGTCTCGGTCTGCCACCAATTATCGTGAATAGGTAAGCCCAGCACGCGTTTTCCCCACCAGACCGCTTCGGCATTGAGCGGCTCCCCGACACTGGCGACGAACCGTAGGCGTGGAAAGCGATACCGCTGTGCGACTTCCGGCCCAGCCTTGATCAGCATTCTGATGGCGGTCGGGGCGGTGTACCACACGGTGACACCCTCGTCCTGCAGGATGCGGTACCAGCGTTCGGCGTCGAACTCGGCTTCGTCGATGATCGAGGTGACGCCGTGCAGCAGTGGGGCGATGATGCCGTAGGAGGTGCCGGTGACCCAGCCGGGATCGGCTGTGCACCAATAGGTGTCGTCGGGATGAATGTCCAATGCGTAGAGGCCGGTGAGGTAGTGCATGGCAACCGCGCCGTGGACGTGCCGTGCGCCCTTGGGGGTGCCGGTGGTGCCGCTGGTGAAGTGCAGCAGCGACGGGTCATCAGCGGTGGTGGGTTCGATCGGAGCGTCTTCGCTGGCCTCGGCCATGAGCTGCGCCAGGTTCAGCGTGCCGGGCTCGTCCCCGTCGACGAGGAGCACGTGGCGCACCGACGTCAGCTGGTCACGCACCTTGGCGATCTTGCGTTTGTACAGCGCCTTCGTCGTCACCAATACGGTGGCCTCGCCGATGGCGACGCGGGTGGCGATGGGTTCGGGCCCGAACGCCGAAAACAGCGGCGACACGACACTGCCGTTGCGCAGCGCGCCCAGCATCGCGACGTAGAGCTCGGGGATGCGGCCCATGATCAGAAAGACACGGTCGCCCTTGCCGACGCCGAGCCCGCGCAGCACGTTGGTGAACCGGCGAGCGCGGCGACCCAGTTCGGCGTAGCTGAGGTCGTGGGCGACCAACTCGCCATCCGAACCGGTGTCGGTGATGAAGCGCAGCGCAGTGCGATCGGCTACGGGGCTGTCAGCGTGTCGGTCGACCGCCGCATACGCGATGTTGCAGCCGCCCGACGGCATGCCGGCGCACAGGTCCGGGACCATCGACCAATCGAACGTCGCGCGCGTCTGCTCGTAGTCGGTGAAGTTCGGTGTGACCTTCCAGTCCTCGGCTGTCTTGCAGATGATTTTCACGGCGTCTCCGACCAGTCTGGCGTGGGAAGGACGCCGTTGCGCAGGGCCGCACCGATATTGGCCATGACGCGTTCCAACACATCGTTGAAGGACCCGTCGCGGAGCAACTCGGAGGCCTCGTGACGCTGAAGATAGGTTTCGATACGTCGGTCAATCGGCCAGTCGGCATAGATCGGAGTGGAGAACTCGGATCGCAGGAACCGCCACGCGACGGCCTCGAGGTCTTCGGTTTCGAGCTCGGGCTCGGTCGGGGTCATAGGCATTCCTTTTGGAGGTGTCTGAGCGTCTCCATCTTTTTCCGAGCGGTCTTCGTGGCACTAGTGACGAAAGTCACCTGCGCATTGGTCACTCGTCGCGCGATGACGTGTCTTTTGCCGCGAGGCTGCTTGGCAGCGGATTCAGCGGGATCAGGTGCCAATGGTCCCTTTGGTTCGTGGCCGGTCGGCCCTTATGCGCGGATGCCTTCGGCGATCAAAATCGGCGTATGAGCACCACAAAGACGCAGTTCACGGACCGGCTCAAGGACGAAGTGCGCCAATTCAACAAGCACGTGCTCAACCCGGCGATGATGCATCTGGCCGGGCGTCGGCACTGGTATGCGGCAGCCATCCGGCACACGGGGCGCCGCTCGGGACGGCACTACGCCACACCGGTGGTGGCCGATCAGGTCGCGAACGGATTCGTCGTTCCCCTTCCTTACGGCACGGACGTCGACTGGTTACGCAATGTGCAGGAGTCCGGGACAGCCGCCATCTCGGTCGGCGGCCGCACCTATGACGTCGTGGAACCCGAAATCATCGATGCGGCAACGGCCGGAGCTCAACTGTCGCCGCTGAGACGGCGCTTATTCCAAGCTTTCGGAATCGAACACTTCCTCAAACTGAATATGGATAGGGGCTGACAACATGGTGGAGTGTCCTCACGGTCACCCGAATCCGGCTGGGTGGCAGTTGTGCGGGGAATGCGGTAGCCCGATCGAGGTGACGCCGGACGCCTCGGACGGAGTCTGGTATCGGACCAAATGGGCGATCGCCGCGGCGATTGTCGTGGCGGCCATTGTGCTCTCCAGCGCAGCGATCACCCTTGTCGTGACCGACGATCAGCACGCCGGTCCCTCAGCACCGGAATCTGCCGGCCAGGCAGCGGTTTTGGACTGGTGGTCGGCATCGCGTGAGCCCTTCGTCGATCTGCAGCGATCCCTCGCCGACGCGCAGCAGGCGCTGGCCGACGTCGACCGCGAGGCGATGGACGAGGCCTGCCGGCAGATGCATGACAGCGCAGCGGTCGACCTGAGGGCACATCTGCCGGCACCCACCCCTGAACTGACCAGCGAGCTGGAGGCCGCCACCGAGGATGCCCACGCGGCCGCCCACATGTGCATGTCGGTGCTCGCAAGGTCAACGAACAGTTACGACGGCGAGTTTCCCGTCGACGTGGAACAGGCGGAGAAGCACCTGCAAGCGGCACAGGAACTGGTTCGGCAGGCGCTGGCCGGCGCGGCCTAGCACCGCCGTCGGCTTACGTGCTGCGAAACGGTATTCCAGCAGGTGCCCCTCGTAGTTTCGCTGCTGGAATACCGCTTGGCCGAAACGCGCTACCGCGCAGCCTCGAGGAGAAGCCGCCGCTCGGCTGCGGCGATCGTCCGCCGCGCGGCAACGAGTGCGTCCGGGTTCACCGAGACCGACGTGATACCCATCCTGACGAGGTGCTCGGCGAACGCGGGTTTGGTCGACGGCGCCTGCCCGCACAACGAGGAGGTTATTCCGAATTTCCTTGCTGTGCTGATGATTTGGCCGATCGCATCGAGCACCGCCGGATCGGACTCGTCGAACAGCTCAGCGCAGATATCCGAGTCGCGGTCGACGCCGAGCACCAATTGGGTGAGGTCGTTGCTGCCGATCGACACGCCGTCGATACCCATGCCGATGTACTCGGGTAGCCAGTGCACGACCGATGGCACCTCGGCCATCACCCACCGATGAAGACCGCGTTGGCGACCCAACGGGCTTGCGTCGACGAGAGACAGGCACTCCTCGAGTTCCCATCGGGTCCGGACGAACGGAATCATCAGATGCACGTTCGGCGACTGCTCGCGCACGCGCGCAAGTGCCTGCAGTTCCAGGGCGAACAAGTCGGGTTCCTTGACGTACCGGTAGCAGCCGCGATACCCGATCATCGGGTTGTGCTCGACGGGTTCGTACTCTTCGCCACCTTTGAGGCCGCGGAATTCATTGCTGCGGAAGTCCGTTGCCCGATAGATGACGGGCCGCGAGCCGAAAGCCGCGCCGATCCGGCCCACCGAGGCAACTAACCCGTCGACCAGAGTTCCCTGCTCACCATGCGCGATCAGATCGCGGGGATGACGACCCTGCAGTGCCTCCGTCAGCATGAATTCGGCGCGTAGCAGGCCGACACCGTCGGGTCCTTGCGCGGCAACGGCTTCGGCGGTGTCGGGCATGGCCAAGTTGACGTAAACCTTGGTGCCGGTGACCTCAGTCGGAACCTCGACCGGCGCTCGGCCCTCGATCGTCTGCGTTCGGGCCCGAGGGGCGTCCTCCGCGACACGTCCGGACAACACCCGCCCGTGCGCTCCGTCGACAGTCACCGTGGTGCCGTCGTGCAGGTCACGCGTCGCGGTGCGTGCCCCGACGATGCAGGGCACGCCCAACTCACGGGCGACGATCGCGGCGTGACACGTCATGCCGCCGGTATCGGTGACCAGAGCCGCTGCGCGGCGGATGGTCGGCAGCCAGTCCGGATTGGTCATCTGGGCGACCAGGATCTCGCCCTCGAGCAACTGGTCGCCCTGGTCGGGGCTCTCGAGCACGCGTACCTTCCCCGACGCCGTCCCTGGCGCCGCCGCAAGACCCCGGGCCAACACGACGTGCTCTTCCGAAGAGGGCGCCGCGGTATGACCCAACGTGGTGATCGGTCTGGCCTGTACCAGGTAGACCTGACCGCCGGAGATCGCCCATTCGGTGTCCTGCGGGCACCCATTGTGCCGCTCGGTGGCGATGGCGAGTTCCGCGATCCGGCGCAGCTCGGCGTCGTCGAGCACCCGTGCATCGGCCTGCTCGTCGCTCAGATCGACCTGCTTGTCGTTACCGTCCGGCCCGCGGACGATCTTGAACGATTGGTGCCCGAGGCGGACGTCGAGAATCTCGAGGGACTCCTTGGACACGATGTACGTGTCGGGCTCGACTTCGCCGGACACCACGACTTCACCCAGCCCGAACGCGCCTTCGATGACCACGCGGTCCTGGGCGCCGTTGCTCGGATCGGCGGTGAACGCCACGCCGGCCTTCTCAGAGTCGATCATCTGCTGGACCACCACTGCCATAGCGGGGACCCCGGTGAACTCGCGACTGGCACGGTAGGTGATCACCCGCGGCGAGAACAGCGACATCCAGCAGCGCAGCACCGCCTCGATGAGGGCGTCCTCGCCGCTGACGTTGGTGATGGTGGCATTCATCCCGGCGAAGGACGCATCGGCACCGTCCTCACCGGTCGCCGAGGAACGCACGGCCACAACGGCGTTCGGCCCGAGGTTTCGGTACGCATCGAGCAGCGGTGCCCGGACTGCATCGGCGATACCCGCCTTCTGCACCAGTCCCTGCAATTGCTCACACCGTTCCGGCAGGTGCACGGTGTCGGCGACGTGCTCCGTGGCGTCGCGGTGCAGTTGTGCCAGGTCGGCGTCGACGCCGCCCGCTGCCATCGAGTCCCGGTAGCAGTCCCGCAGGAGCACGAACCCGGGTGGGACGGGAAGTTTCGCGGCGACCAGTTCGCCCATGTTCGCGCCCTTGCCGCCGGCCTCCTCGGCGTCGGAGATGCGCAGCGTCGAGATGTCGCGGATGTATCTGTCGCTCATGGCACCACCATTGTTCGCGGCGCGCGGCCCACCTAGCGTCCGATGGCCCGATCGTTGGGGTCAAAGGTCCTCAGCAGTTCGGAGCGGTAAGGAGGGGTAAGGACGGAATAAGGACGGGGTCATGTCGGCAGGTATCAGCGACGAATGCCACCGCGGTGCGGGACTTCAGTCCCTACCGCCCTGATTTGTCGCATAGTCGTATCGGTGGTGGCGCATGAAGCGAGGAGGTTGTGCCATGGATTCGATCGTCACCTTGACGATGAACCCGGCGCTCGACATCACCGTCGCCGCGCCGGAGGTGCGTCCCACCGACAAGATCCGCTGCTCACGGGCTCGCTACGACGCGGGCGGCGGAGGCATCAACGTGGCCAAGATCGCGCACGTCCTCGGCGCGCCGGTCACGGCGGTTTTCCCAGCCGGAGGTGCCAGCGGTGACCTTCTCACGGATCTCATGGCCGAGGCAGGTGTGCCGTTTCGGCGCATCGACATCGCCGAGCCGACGCGGGAGAGCTTCACCATCGATGAAGCCGCGACCGGTCTGCAGTACCGGTTCGTGCTTCCGGGCCCGCGACTGAGTCCGTCCGAACAGGCCGAATGCGTCGACCAGCTGCGCAGCCAGGCGATGTCCGCACAGTTCGTGGTGGCCAGCGGGAGCCTACCGCCGGGTGTACCCGCGGACTTCTACCAGCGAATCGCAGATATGTGCGGTGAATCCGGGGCCCGATTCGTCTTGGACACCTCGGGGGCCGGTCTCCAACACATCGTGCGCGGCGTTTCATTGCTCAAAGCAAGTGTGCGCGAACTGCGCGATTGCGTAGGACGCGATTTGGCGACCGAATCCGAACAACTGGATGCCGCCCACGAACTGATCGACTCCGGCCGCGCCGAGGCCGTCGTGGTGTCGTTGGGAGCTCAGGGCGCAGTACTTGCCACGCCGACCGAAAGCTACCGATTCGCCGCCATCCCGATGCGCGCGGTGAGCGGCGTCGGTGCGGGCGATGCGATGGTCGCCGGCATCACCGTGGGCCTGACACGCGGATGGTCGCTGAGCACGTCGGTGCGCTTCGGCATCGCCGCGGGGACGGCGATGCTGATGACACCCGGCACCGCGCCGTGTACACGTGCCGATGCCGAGCGGCTTTTCGAGATCGCCGAAGAGCCAGTGGATCTCGCTGTCGTATCTGCATGAACCATCCAACAGTCGAACAAGGAATGCACATGAATGCGACGGCGACCATCGATCCTCGGTTCTACGATGCCGTCGTTTTCGGCCTCGACGTCGTGGTCACCGACGCTGCGCCCAACGACGGTTCGGCGGTACTCGATTCGACAGTCGCGCTCGTCCGAAAGCTTGCCGAAGCAGGTGTCGCCACGGCCGTCTATTCGTCGGGGCGCAACAGCGAACAGGTGTTGAAAGCGGCCGGACTCGACGACCTGTTCGATATCCACGCCGACGGCCTGGTCGCCGATGCCCTCGGACTGCCCGGAGAGCCCGATCCCGCGGTGCTGCTGGCCGCCACCAACAGATTGGAGACGACGCCGGCGCGCACGGCGGTCGTCGAGGCCGCGGAGGCCGGAGTGCAAGCGGCCCGTAGCGGGGGTTTCGGTCTGGTGATCGGGGTCGACCACGCGGGGCTCGCCACGCAGCTCCGCCACAGCGGAGCCGATGTGATCGTCGAGAACCTCGCTAAAGTCACCGTGCGGAAGGGCGACAAGCGCATATCGGAATTGCCGAATGCGCTCGACTCCTACGGTCAGCTGATCGGAGTAGTCGCCGGGCGGCAGCCCTTCATATGCCTCGACTTCGATGGCACGCTGGCCGAGATCGTAGCGGAACCGGATGCAGCCGAGCTCGTCGACGGTGCGGCGAAGGCTCTCGAGAGGCTGGCGGCGTTGTGTCCGGTGGCGATATTGAGTGGACGTGATCTGGCCGACGTCCGCGACCGGATCGCGATACCTGGTGTCTGGTATTCGGGCAGTCATGGCTTCGAAATCATCGGGCCCGATGGCACGCACCGTCGCAACGACGCGGCTGCTGCTGCGGTTCCCGTCCTGAAAAGCGTTGCAGCCGAACTGCGCGAGGACCTCGGACGTATTCCAGGTGTGAACGTCGAGCACAAGCGCTACGCCGTCGCGGTCCATTACCGCAACGTCGCGCCCGAACAGGTGGCCGACGTTGTGGCAACCACGCATCGACACGGCCAGCGGCGTGGACTGCGCGTCACCGGCGGCCGAAAGATCGTCGAACTGCGCCCCGATATCGATTGGGACAAAGGCGCAGCGCTCGGTTGGCTTCGCGACCAGATCCATCAGACGGGACGCGTGCTGCCCATCTACATCGGCGACGATCTCACCGATGAAGACGCCTTCGACGCCCTTCGTTTGAACGGCGTCGGAATCGTGGTGCGTCATGCCGAAGACGGCGACCGTGACCGCGCCACGGCCGCCCAGTTCATGCTGAACAGTCCCGGCGAGGTCGAGGAATTCCTGCGCCGAGGCGGCGATTGGCTGGCATATGAACAGCAGACCTCCGATGAGGCATGGACGCTGACATACGACGGGTATGACCCGCCGAATGAAAAGCTTCGTGAGGCTCTGTGCACGGTGGGAAACGGCTACTTCGCCACCCGCGGCGCCGCCCCGGAATCCAAGGCAGGGCAGGTCCACTACCCAGGCACCTATGCCGCGGATGTGTTCAACCGCCTCGACGACGTGATCGGCGGCACCACCACCTCTCATGAGAGTCTGGTGAATCTCCCCAACTGGCTTCCGCTCACCTTCCGCATCGATGGTGGCGATTGGTTCGATGTCGACGAAGTCGAGCTACTGTCCTACCGCCAGGTTCTCGACATTCGTCGCGCGATCCTGACGCGCGAACTCCGCTTTCGCGATCACGCCGGTCGGACCACGTCCGTATCCCAGCATCGACTCGTCGCCATGCATCAGGCGCATGTCGCCGCGATGGAAATGACCGTTACCGCTGAGGATTGGAGCGGCACGATCGAGGTGCGATCCACGCTCGACGGCAATGTCGGCAACACCATGGTCGAACGCTACCGAGGTCTCGCCAGCACCCACCTGACATCCCCGAAGAAACGTGCACTGACGCCGAATTCGGTGCTGCTCGAGGTGAGTACGACGCAGTCACAGATCCCTGTTGCTCTGGCCGCGCGAACCACCGTGTGGCGGGACGGGCAGCCGGCGCCTGCGACGTACCGATTGGTCGACGAGGAATTCGAGGTCGGCCACGAAATCTTCGCCGAACTGGCTGCGGGTCAGTCGCTCTTGGTCGAGAAGGTCGTCACATTGGTCACCGGCCGCGACGTCGCGACGTCGGAGCCCGCCGCTGCGGCCGAACGACGACTCGGGCGCCAGGAGCGGTTCGCCGAGATCCGGGATGCCCACACGCTGTGCTGGGCCCACCTCTGGCAACGCCTGTCGATCGAGTTCGATGATCACACAGACGAATTGCGCATTCTTCGACTGCACCTTCTGCACCTGTTGCAGACAGTCTCGTATAACAGTGAAGACCTCGATGTCGGCTTGCCCGCCCGGGGCCTGCACGGTGAGGCCTACCGCGGACACGTCTTCTGGGACGAGCTGTTCATCTTCCCGGTGCTCAATCTGCGGCTGCCGTCGATCACACGGTCGTTGCTTCGTTATCGATATCGACGGTTGATTGAGGCCCGCCGGGCCGCCAAGCTCGCTGGTTACGCCGGTGCCATGTTTCCCTGGCAGTCCGGCAGCGACGGCCGGGAAGAGAGTCCGGTACTGCATCTGAATCCCCGCTCTGGCCGGTGGAATCCCGATCCGAGTCATCGCGCGCACCACATCGGCATCGCGGTCGCCTACAACGTCTGGCAGTTCTACCAGGTCACGGGTGATCTGGCCTATCTGATCGACTACGGTGCCGAGATGCTGGCGGAGATCGCACGGTTCTGGGTCAGCAGGTCGACGTACGACGAGGAACGTGACCGCTACAACATCAACGGCGTCATCGGCCCGGACGAGTTTCATACCGGTTATCCGGGCAGGCCCTTCGAGGGGATCGACAACAACGCGTACACCAATGTCATGGCTGTCTGGGTGATCATGCGCGCCATGGACGCTTTGGAGCTGCTGCCGCTACCCAGCAGACTCGACTTCCGCGAACGGCTCGGACTGACCGATGCGGAACTGCAGCGGTGGGATCACGTCAGCCGACGGATGTTCGTACCGTTCTGCGACGGGCGAATCAGCCAGTTCGAGGGTTATGACGAGTTGGCGGAACTGGATTGGGACGCGTACCGCAGCCGGTACGGCAACATCCAACGGTTGGATCGCATCCTCGAAGCCGAAGGTGAGGACATCAACCGGTACAAAGCTTCCAAGCAAGCTGATGCGCTGATGCTGCTTTACCTCCTTTCGTCGGACGAGCTGCGCGAGGTGCTTGATCGGCTCGATTACACGCTTGCCCCCGAGCAGATCCCGGAGATGGTCGATTACTACCTCGCCCGGACATCGCACGGCTCGACACTCAGCGGAGTGGTCCATACCTGGGTGCTCGCCCGGGCCAATCGCGATCGCGCCATGGAATTCTTCGAGCAGGTACTGAAGTCCGACGTCGCCGACATCCAGGGTGGTACCACGTCGGAGGGCATTCACCTCGCGGCGATGGCGGGCAGTGTCGACCTCATCCAGCGATGCCTCACCGGCTTGGAGACCCGCGGCGATCGCATGGTGTTGTCGCCCAATTGGCCGGATTCTCTTGGTGCGCTTGGTTTCCCGGTCCACTACCGCGGACACCACGTTCATATCCGGGTGAGCGGAAAGGGCGCAGAAGTCAGCGTGGGCCCGCGGAATGTCCCGCCGGTGGTCATCGAGTGCCGGGGCCGGGTCGAAAAGCTCATGCCCGGATGCACTGTCCGTTTTCCCAGTGGCTCATTCGACGCGAGATCGACGTGACGCGCGCTGAAGTTACGGCTGGCGTGCGACGATCACCGGCATCCGCGCTGACCGAACCACCGCCGCACTGACCGAACCGAGCAACATTCCCGCGAATCCGCCACGCCCGTGGCTGCCGACGACGGCCAACTGCGCCTCTTCGGAGTGCTCGATGAGCGCGCGAGCCGGATGTTCGCACACGACAACGCGCCGGATGTTCACGTCCGGATAGCTCTCCTGCCATCCCGCGAGTCGCTCAGCCAGCGCCGCATCCTCCGAGGTCTTCATCTCCAGCCAATTCATGCCGAGATAGTCGCCCACTCCAAACTCGGTCCATGCGTGCAGGGCAATCACGTCAACGTGCCTGCGCGACGCCTCGTCGAATGCGATCGCGGTAGCCAACTCGGATGAGGGGGAGCCATCGATACCCACCAGAACCGGAGCCTGTGCCGGATGCGGCATCAACGGATCCTCGTCGTGGATGACCGCGACCGGGCAGTGCGCGTGCTGCACGACGCCGGCGCTCACCGACCCGAGTAGCCCGCCGATGGCGCTGTGGCGGCGACTGCCCACCACGATCATGTCTGCTCCCTTCGACATGTCGACGAGAGTGGGCACGGCCGACGAGTAGTAGATCTCGGATCGGACCTCCAGGGGCCCGGTGTCCTTCTCCACTTCAGCCACCACCGCCATCGCGTCGCCAACGGCTTCGTGCGCCCAGTGCTGTTGCCGTTTCCCGATGCCGGTCGGCAGGGGCACTTGAGACAAGGAGCCGAGGGCGCTGCTGACGACGTGGACGACGATGAGCGTTGCGCCGCGTCGCGCGGCGTCGCGTGCGGCCCAATCGACGGCAACCTTCGCAGCAGGGGATCCGTCCACTCCGACCACGATTTCCGGGGAAACAACCGAAGACATAGGACAAGTCAAGGCGGTAGCGCCTTCGTCAGGCGTGAGTCTTTGGTCCCCACCCGTTCGGCCAATAGGCCCCGTCCGACCCGTCTGAACCCGGGTCCAAAGCAATGCGGGCACTGTGCCTTGGCCCCTTCGCCGACGAGGTTCGGGGCTGGTCTGATCGACATGTCGCACGCAACGAGGAGGCCACCCATGAAATCACGGAGGGTGAACACCTATCAGCTGACCGACCGTCTGCATGTGGGACGAATGGCCCGGGTACCCGCTGATGGCATTGTCGGTACGGTATCGGCCTGGTTGGCGGAACTGGACGCCAGCAGTCCTATGGTTGAGGAACTTGCGCGCACAGTGGGTATCGGTGATTGGGCCGCCGCACACGCCATCGCTGAATACTTGTCTGTCGACGTGACCGTGGCGGCGTAGCCATGGCCGATTTCCTGCGCAATACCGACGCCTTCATGTGGTCGATGGAAAGCGACCCTCGACTGCGGTCGACGATCGTCTCCCTGGTCCTGTTGGACCGGACACCGGATTGGGAGCGGCTGGTCGAGCGATTCGATCTGCTCAGCCGAACGATGCGGATGTTCCGGCAGCGGGTGACGCCGTCACTGGTGCCCGCGCCGCCGCGATGGCAGGTCGATCCCGACTTTGATCTCACGTTCCATCTGCGTCGTGTCACGGCACCGCGGCCGGCCACCCTCGACACGCTGCTGGACATGGCGCGGGTGGCCGCGATGGCCGACTTCGACCGGGCACGTCCGCTCTGGGAAGTCACGCTGATCGACGGACTCGCCGACGGCGGTGCCGCGCTGCTGTGCAAGCTTCATCACGCGCTCACCGACGGGGTCGGCGCAATCCAAATCGCGATGACGCTGTACGACCGCACCGAGGCAGGCGAGGAACGCCCGCCCAAGCCGACTGCGCCCATCCCGACGACGGCCGGACTGCTCAGCGGCGTTCGGGACATGGTGGCCTACGACACCGGACTGGCCACGTCGGTGCTGACCACATCGGTCAAGGCCGCGCCCGCACTTCTGGTGAACGGTGTTCGCCACCCCATCGAAACGCTCTCCGGCGTCGGCTCCGCCATGGCGTCCATCTATCGGACCGTTCGCCCCATCAGTCAACCCGGATCGCCGATCATGCGTGATCGCGGCAAGATTCGCCGGCTCGCGACACTCACCGCGCGCACCGACACCCTCCGCCGGGCCGGCGCGATCGCCGGTGGTTCGTTGAACGACGCCTTCATCGCCGCCATCACCGGCGGGCTGCGGCGCTACCACGAGAAGCACGGCGAGTCGATCGGAAACCTGTCGGTGTCGATGCCGATCAGCCTGCGGACGGCGGACGATCCCGTCGGCGGGAACCGGGCGACGTTGATGCGGTTCGAGGTGCCTGCGGCCATCGCCGACCCCGTGGATCGGATCCGCGCCACACACAACCGCACCACGAAAATGCGCAACGAGAAGTCGCTCTCCTACACCCAGGCCATCGCCGGCGTGCTCAATCTGATGCCGCGCTCCTACATCGGCGCCGCGTTGCGGAACGTCGACTTCGTGGCCAGCGACGTGCCGGGCATTCCGGCACCTGTCTTTCTTGCAGGCGCCGCCGTGCGGATGCAGTACGCGTTCGCGCCCACAATCGGTGCGGCCTTGAACGTGACGCTGTTGTCCTACGTCGACACCTGCGCGATCGGGATCAACATGGATACCAGCGCCATTCCGGACTATGAAGTCCTTGCCGACTGCCTTTCCGCCGGATTCGACGAGGTGCTGGCACTCGCTGATTGAGACGGGCTGGTGGGCAGCCGTTCCTGGACTTCGTCGACCACGCGGGACATCACCTGAGGAGCGAACGCCGACAGGGCGGTGGCCCCCGCAGCGGCGAGCAGACCCTGACTCCAGCCCACCGGCCCGACGGGTGTGCAGCCGAACAATCGGCTCAGACCCGGAGTGCTGATCACCCCAGCCATGGCCGCCAAGCTCCCGACGGACGTCAGGACGACCGCGCGGCTGCTCGAGTCGATCAGCGTTTGCATCAACTGCGTTCCGACCAACCCGATCAACGCAACAGTCGAGGCGTGGCCGGCGGTGCCCAATGGGCGCGCGAGCAGCCATGCCGCCGTGGCGCCGCCAGTGGTGGCCACTCCGCGCACACCGATCTCGCGCCACAGGGCGGCTTCATCGTGGTAGACCTCACCGGTCCGGCTCTGGTCACTGACGGCCAACGCAGCCGCCGGCAGGGCATCTGTGAGCAGGTTGACCAACAGCATCTGTCGGGTGTTCAATGCCGAGTCGCCGGTGAGCAGGGTGGTGATCAACGCGAACGCGATCTCACCGGCGTTGCCCCCCAATAACACCGACACCGCGGAATGCACCCGGCGCCATAGTTGGTGCCCCTCGTCGATCGCATCGAGAAGGGCGTCGATGCGTCCGTCGAGAAGCATGACGTCGGCGGCGGTGCGGGCCGGGTCACTGCCGCGTGCGACGACGCCGACACCGACTGTGGCGGCACGTATGGCCGCCGCATCGTTGGCGCCGTCGCCGACCATCGCTGTGACGAGGCCGGTTCGCTCCAACGTCTGCACGACGTCGATCTTGTGTTCAGGCGTCATACGCGCGAAGACCCGGTAACTGGCGACCGCATCGGCGCGTTCTTGCGCCGTCAACATCTCCCATGCGCTTCCGGTCATCACTTCGTCGTCGGTGACAGCGAGCCCGAGTTCGGCGGCGACGGCTCTCGCCGTGACAGGGTGATCGCCGGTGATGAGCCGAACGCCGATCTTGCGGCGGGACAGCTCGGTCAGCAGCATCGTGGCGGTCTCGCGCGGAGTGTCGGCGAGGCCGATCAGCCCGACAGGCGTCAGTTCGCCACGGCAGAGCTGTTCGAAAGCCACCGGATCGGCGGCTGCTGCCGCCGCCTGTTCAGGATCCAGATGACGTTCGGCCACAGCCAACACCCGCAGGCCCGCGGCGCTCATCTCGGCGACCATGTCGGTTAACGGATCGTGGGCGACTCCCAGCGCTGACGAGATCGTTTCCGGCGCACCCTTGATGGCGATGACGGTTCCGGACAGTGAGGCCGCGAAGGGCCGATCCGACTGAAAAGGCAGAAATGCCTCACGCCCGTCGATGTCTGCGACGGACCGGGTCTCGACCGCAATGCGGATGGCGTCGTCGGTGGCGTGTTCCGCGCGATGTCCTGGCCGTGCGAACGTCGTGCGGGCGGCCGTGGTGATTACCTGGGCCTCGGTGAAGCCCGGGAGTGGCCGCACCGATCGCACCTGCAGCCGGTTCTCGCTGAGGGTGCCGGTTTTGTCGAAGCACACCACATCGAGTCGGGCGAACGCCTCGACGGAATGAGGATTGCGGACCAGGACGGACTTGTCGCTGAGCTTGCGCGCGGCGGCAAGCTGCGCCAGCGTGGCGACCAGAGGCAGTCCTTCCGGCACCGCCGCGACGATGACCGACACCGCTTCGGCCAGCGAGCGTCGCAGGGGAGTGCCGCGCGCTATGCCGAGCAGGCCCACCATGGCGCCGCCGGCGACGCTGACCGGCAATGCACGTTTGGTGATGTGGCGTAGCTGCGCATGCAGGCCGATCTCGCCCGATTTGCGGGGCGCCATCGCCATCGCCCGGCGCATCTCCATGCCGGCCCCGACCGCAGTGACCACGGCGACACCCATTCCGGCCAGGATTGTGGTGCCGCCGTAGAGCATGCACATTCGCTCGGCCAGCGGCGCACCCGGTGTGGGCGCGACGTCCTTTGTCACCGGCAGCGACTCGCCGGTCAGCGCGGACTCGTCGACCTCGATGTTGGAGGCTTCGAGCAACCGTGCGTCGGCCGGAATGACCTCGCCCCCAACAACTTCGATGATGTCTCCGGGACGAAGCCGGTCGGCGGGCACCTTCTCGTGGCGACGCGCCTCGAGGGGGCCCACGCAACGGCGTGCCAGCGGCTCCTGGATCTCCAGGAGGCGACGGATGGTGCCCTCGGCAAGCAGCTGTTGTTCGGCGGACACCGCTGCGTTGGCCACCAGCACGCTGGCCACCAGAGCAGCGTCCACCGGTGAACCGAGTAGAGAACTGGCGACTGCCCCGGTGACCAGCAGCGGGGTGAGTGGGTCGTCGAGGTCACTCCGGACCTCATCGAGAAAATCGAGAAAGGTGCGCCAGGACGACGCTGTTGCGCCGAGGAGCCGCTTTGCCTGGGAAGGGCCGCCCTCCCCGGGTGGCGGCGGGGGGTGCTCGTCCGCGGGTCGCGGCAGTAGCCGAAGTACCTCGGCGGCAGGAAGCGAATGCCAATCGTGTCCGGGTTCTGGGTGCGGCAGCGAGTCACGGAACACCTTGGCGCCTGCGGCGAACCCATTCCACAGTCCGGCCGCCGTGCCCGCACTCACCGATGCCGGTCCGTTGCCGACCACCCCGGGCACCAACATCAACGCGCCGATAGCCGAAGTGGACGCCGCCAGCTGAATCCCTTTGTCGCTGGCCCTGTGTGCAGCGGGCAATGCATGCAGCATCCGCCACACGCCGGTGAGGTCGGGGACGAACACGTCGGCGCCCCACGGCGGCGCACTGTCCGCGCGCAGCAGGCCGATCGTGACATGGGCAGCGTGCGCCGTTTGCATCTGTGCACTCGTCACCAGTGCGACGGTTCGGCCGCCTGCCGCCAGTGCGGCAACGGCCTCTGCCAGGGCGTCATCGAGAGATCCCGCTACGGGATAGAGTTCGTCGAAACCCTGTGTCAGCGAGCGCAATCCGTCGTCATCAATCGACACCACGCGCATCTTGGCCCGCCGGGCCTCGGCGAGCACAGCCGACGCGTAAGGGTCGCGTACCGGGCTGACCAGCGCCTCGCCGATGTCACCGGCGTCTGGAATGCCCGACAGTGGGTGCCATCCCGCGGATAGTGAGCCCGCATCGAGCGCAATGCGGGCGGCCTCCCATGCGGCCGCTCGGTGGGAGTTCTCGAGGCCGCGGATACGGCTGATCATCAGCTCGTCGGTGTACAGGGCACGCGGGTCGACGACGATTGCCTCGACACGGTCGAGCAGGCGAAGCGCCCGGGGCGATACCACCAGCGCGTCGTGGTGGGTGGTGAGTCCGCGAGTCAGCGCACAGCCGAGCGCTTCCCGGCTCGCGCGCAGCGGCTTGGGTGCGGCGATGAGGGCGGCTGAGCCCGCCATGCCGGGGTTGCGGGTTACTCCTGCGACGGCCGCAGCTATGCCGAGGCCTGCCGCAGCGGCCCGGTTCGCGTAGCGGTCAGCCGCTCCTTCGGGTTCGGGCGCGTCGGAGACCGGGACACGTCTCGCGCCGCCAGGTGTGGAGTGACGGGCCAACTCGGGTTCGTGGCGTTGCCACGTGCGGCGCGCGCTCCACGCCTCGGCCGCCAGCATCGCCCGATTCGCCACCTCGGCCGCCGCCCCTGGCGGCGAGGCGGTGAGGGCCGCCGCTGCGGAATTGGCCGTGGCGAACAGCAAGTCGGTCGCGTCGGGTCCGAGTCGGTGCTCTATCTCGCGGCGGAGTCGCGGCGTCTGGTCGAGCAACGCCGCTGGCACCGCCACCGCGTTCGACAAGCCACGCAGGCGCAGCACGCTGCCGGTGACGGCAAGCCCGATACCGGCAGTCGCGACCGCGGCGGCCGCGATGCGCGCCATCAGCACCACGTCATCTCCGGGCAGGCTGGCGGGCACTGTTCGACCGGTGGCCGGTGCGACACTTCGCTCCGCGTCGGCGACCAGCTTGCACAGCTCCTGCGTCGACGGTCCCGGCTCGTCGACGGTGACGACGATTCGTGAGGCCACCCCGTTCAGGACCGCGTGGCGCACACCAGGGGTCGCGCAGATCGTGTCGAGCGCAGTCTTGGCGACCGCGTCGCCGTCCGGGCCTGCCAGGCCACGCACCTCGATCCAGCGTCGCGGGCCGTTGGTACTGACGCGCCGCGTGGGGGGACCGCCGAGCGCTTCGACCGCGATGCCGATCGCCGTACGACCCAGCGCGCCGACGTCAGGTGCCGCATTAGAAAGAGTCCCGCCGACGGCCAGCGCCGTCTCAGTTGCAGTGCCCGCGACCGATGCGCCTGCGGTGAGCGCCAGCCGGGTACCGGCCGTGGCCACACGCAGGGGTGCGGTCATCAGGCCCAGCAGCATGGTCAGGTCCTCACCCGGGTTCCGGCTTGCCCGGCGACTATTTTGGCGATGTCGGTGAGCGAACCTATTACGGCCTCGTTGCCGGTAGTTTGCGCGAATCCGAACGCGGCGTGAACCCTAGGCCCCATTGATCCGGCGGGCAGGTCCAGGCCGACGAGTTCGGCGGGCGTGACGCGGTCCAGCCGCGCCTGTCGCGGCGATCCGCTGTCGGCGACATCATCGAACCGACGTTGGGCCCGTGGATCTGGGACTTGCGGCCCTGCCGCCGGGACGGGCGGATCACGCAACGTGATCTCATGGAGCACCTCGGTGACCGCAGATGACCGAATTCATGCGAAACAGTGATGCTTTCACCTGGGCGATGGAAAGCGATCCTCGATTGCGGTCGACGGTGGTCACGGTGATCATGCTCGACCGATCACCGGACTGGAACGAAGTGCGCAATCGGTTCGACGTCATTTCGCGCATGGTGCCGATGGTGCGACAGCGAGTCGTCCCGTCGCCGCCACCCGCGCCGCCAAGATGGGAGCACGCCCCCGACTTCGACCTCGACTTCCATATGCGCCGAGTGACGGCGCCCGCGCCCGGCACCATCGACACGGTGCTGGAGATGGCGCGGGTCGCGGCCATGGAGGACTTCGACCGGGCCCGCCCGCTGTGGGAGGCCACGCTGATCGACGGACTCGAAGATGGCTGCGCGGCAATGGTGCTCAAGTTCCACCATGCGCTGACCGACGGAGTCGGAGGCATCCAGATCGGGATGATCCTGTTCGATCTGGCGGAAGTGGCGGATAGCCACGCATCGGTGGCGGCACCACCCGAGGTGCCCCCGCCGCCGTGGCTGCGCGGCTACCGCGACACCGCGCGATACGGCGCCGGCTTGGTGAAGGAGGCGGTGACGGGTGCTCTCAGGACTGCTCCGAAGCTGATCGCCAACGGCATTCTGAGCCCGGTGGAGTCCGTTTCGTCGGCCGCCGAGTTGGCCGCCTCCGTCTACCGCACCGTGCGCCCGGTGAGCCGGCCTGGCTCGTCGCTGATGAACAAGCGCAGCCTTGTCCGCAGGCTTGGCGTACTCGAAGTCCCGTTCGCACAGCTGCGAGCGGCCGCCCACCAGGGCGGCGGC
This sequence comes from Mycobacterium sp., assembly GCA_044508395.1. GTDB lineage: Bacteria > Actinomycetota > Actinomycetes > Mycobacteriales > Mycobacteriaceae > Mycobacterium. Next base: position 44,423 of record JBIQHU010000011.1, read on the forward strand.
GCGTTGAACGACGCGTTCGTCGCCGGCGTGGCGGGTGGGTTGCGTCGCTATCACGAAGCGCACGGCGTCACAGTCGGCGATCTACACCTGACGATGCCGATGAGCCTGCGCGAAGAGGGCGAGGAGTTGGGCGGCAACCGGATCACGCTCATGCGGTTCGACGTACCGGTCGGCGTCGCCGATCCGGCGGAGCGAATCCGCAAGATCAATGAGAGGACCGCCAAGGTGCGTCACGAGAAGTCCCTGCCATATACGCAGTGGATCGCAGGCGCCCTGAACATGATGCCGCGGTGGTATATCGGCGCGATCCTGCGCAATGTCGACTTCCTGTGCAGCGATGTGCCGGGGATACCGGTGCCGGTGTTCCTGGGGGGCGCCCGGGTGCTGACTCAGTACGCATTCGGCCCGACGATCGGCGCGGCGGTCAACGTCACGTTGCTGACGTACGTAGACGTCTGCACGCTGGGCGTCGACGTCGATACCGGCGCGATTCCCGACGACGACGTGTTCATGGACAGCCTCATCGCCGGTTTCGACGAGGTATTGGCGCTCGGCGTGGATCATGGGTAGGGCGAATGGTCGAGGTATCGAGGTCGCCGGCCTCGTCGGCGCCGCTGCCCTCGCCGCGCTGCTGCTCGTTCCCGGGTTGCGACTGGGAGCGGACAGGCCGTGGTTGGGTGCGGTGGTCATGATCGCTCCCACGGCGACGCTGTTGGCCGTGACGGGCAAGCGGCACTTCGGGCTTGGACGCGCGGTGGCCGTTGCGCTCGTGGTCGTGGCGGCCGCGGGCGGGGTGAGCTGGATCGTTGCGATCTTCACGCTGGTGAGGGTCGTCAGCGGCGCGGGCGTCGAGCTCCCCTGGGCGATCCTGCTGTTCCTCACCCCGGCGGTGTCGGTGCTGGGACTCGGAGCGCTGGCGTTGCGCGTCGTCCCGCCGCGGTGCGCGCCGGGCGAGCCGTCGGACACGGCGGCCGGCTGACGGAGCGGGCGAATGGCCGATGAACCTTCGGTAGTGGCAAAGTGGGACCAAGGTCTCACCCGACGCGTCGTTGACGTGCACCGCCCGATCGTGAAGGGCTACTTCCGCTCACAGGTTCTGGGTTTGGAGAACATCCCGCCCGGGGCCGCGCTGATGGTGGCAAACCATTCGGGTGGGCTTGTCACCGTCGACATGGCGGTAATCGCCGTCGACTATTACGGCACGTTCGGATACGATCGGCCGCTCTACGGGCTGGCGCACGACAACATATTCCGCGGACCGTTCGCTGGCTTCCTCGAGCGCACCGGTGTCATCCGCGCCACCCCGGAGCACGCGGCCGAAGCGCTGGCGAGTGGTGCTTTGGTGCTGGTCTTTCCCGGCGGCGACTACGACGCCTACCGGCCTACCCGGCGGGAGAACGTTATCGACTTCGGCGGGCGCACCGGCTACGTGACGACGGCGATCGAGGCCGGTGTCCCCATTGTTCCCGCGGTATCGATCGGCGGCCAGCAGAACCAGTTCTACCTGACCAGAGGACGGCGGTTGGCGCGCGCACTGCGGCTGACAGCGTTCGAGCGCAAGCTCTTTCGGACCAACATCCTTCCGATCACCATCGGATTCCCGTTCGGCGTCAGCGTGGTGTTGCCGATCAACATGCCGCTGCCCACGAAGATCGTCACGCAAGTGTTACCACCGATCGACATCGCCGCAGAGTTCGGCGCCGACCCCGACGTGCGAAGGGTCGATGCGCACGTGCGCGCGGTAATGCAGCACGCCCTGGTCGCACTGGCCCGCAAACGTCGGCTGCCCGTCATCGGGTGACTCGCGATCCTGCGAGTGACGGCAGAATCGCTCGCAGGCCAGCCGCTCCGCGCTGTGGCCACTATCGTGGATGGCGGGGATACACTGCGAGGTGGACGGTTCGCACGGAAGAACGTTGCTAGATGAACGTAGATATCGACACCGTGCTCCGGCATTACCGCTACGACGGAACACGGCTGCTCGACATCCTTTGGGATGTCCAGCATTTGTACGGCTACCTTCCGCCTGAGCATCTGCCGCAGCTCGCGGCCGGCTTGGACCGATCTCCACTCGACATTGTGGAAACCGCATCGTTCTATCACTTCTTCCGTAGAGAGCCGTCTGGACGTCACCAGATCTACTTGAGCAACACGGTGATTGCCCAGATGAACGGGTATCGGGAGGTCTACGACGCGCTCGAACGCGAGACCGGGGTCCGATTCGGAGAAACCGACGGTGCAGGCATCTTCGGCCTGTTCGAAACGCCGTGCATCGGGCTCAGCGATCAGGAACCCGCCATGATGATCGACAGCGTGGTGTTCACGCGACTGACGCCGGACACCGTTGCACACATCATCGCGCAGTTGAAAGCGGGGAAGGTCGCCGCCGATATCGCGAACCCTGCGGGGCTACCCGATGATGGCGTCGCCTACGTCGACGCTCTGGTGGAGTCCAATGTCCATACCCGGGGGCCGGTGTTCTTTCGCGGCGAGCCGGATTACCAGACGTTGCTCAAGAACTGCCTCGCCCGTACGCCCGAGCAGACGATCGACGCGGTCATCGAATCCGGGCTGCGCGGTTATGGCGGTGCAGGGTTTCGAACGGGGCTGAAGTGGCAGCTGTGCCGGGCCGCGCCGGGCGACGAGAAGTACGTGATCTGCAACGCCGATGAGGGTGAACCCGGCACGTTCAAGGACCGGGCGCTGCTGACCCGATCACCTCTCGACGTATTCATGGGGATGATCGTTGCGGCCTATGCGATCGGCAGTTCTCACGGAATCGTCTATCTCCGTGCCGAATACGTCTACCTGAAGCGCTATTTGGAAAGTCAGCTTCAGCAACTGCGGGACGACGGGCTACTCGGGCGCAGTGTCGGCGGCCGGGCGGGATTCGATTTCGACATCCGCATCCAGATGGGTGCCGGCTCCTACGTCTGCGGCGAAGAGTCCGCGTTGATCGAGTCCTGCGAAGGCAAACGGGGTACGCCCCGGCTGAAGCCGCCCTTTCCCGTCCAGGAGGGCTACCTCGGCAATCCCACCATCGTCAACAACGTCGAGACCCTAGCTGCTGCAACCCGCGTCATCGAGGAGGGGGCGGAATGGTTCCGCCGCATGGGCACACCAGAATCGGCGGGCGCGCGTCTCTTGAGCGTCGCCGGGGACTGCGACCGTCCCGGGGTCTATGAGGTCGAATGGGGTATCACCCTCGACGAGGTGCTGATGATCGTCGGCGCGCACGATGCCCGCGCAGTCCAGACCAGTGGTCCATCGGGGGAGTGTCTGTCGGTGGCCGTGGACGGCCGACGCCGCATCGCCTACGAGGACATCTCATGCAATGGCGCGGTCACTATCTTCAACGCGACCCGTGACCTCCTGGGCTGTGTCCGGGAGTACACGAAATTCTTCGCCGACGAGTCCTGCGGCATATGTGTTCCCTGTCGAGCAGGTACGGTCGATCTGCACGACAAGGTAAAACTCGTCATGGACGGCGCGGCGAGCCAGGAGGATCTGGACGCCCTGGCCGGTTGGGGTGCGGTGGTGAAAAGTGCCAGTCGATGCGGCCTCGGGGTCACCGCGGCCAATCCCATTCTGACGACCATGGAGAAATTCCCCGAGGCCTATCGGAAGCGGTTGCGCGCTCAGGAGCAGGCCCTCCTGCCGTCGTTCGATCTGGATGCCGCGCTGGCCGGGTACGACAAGGCAGTGACCGAACTGAAGACGGACGGGACGGCATGACCATCCGCATCGAGATCGACGGACAACCGGTGTCGACCGACGAGGACAGAAATCTGGTCGAGGTTGCCGCCGAGGCCGGTGTGTACATACCCACGCTGTGCTACCTCGAGGGCAAACCGTGCCTCGGAACCTGCCGGGTGTGCTCGGTCAAGGTGAACGGCGCCGTTGTTGCGGCGTGCACGGTGCGCGTCTCGGAGGGTATCGAGGTCGAGGTCGACGAACCAGAAGCTGCTGATATCCGAAAGGCTGTGGTGGAAATGCTCTTCGCCGAGGGCAACCACAATTGCCCGAGTTGCGAAAAGAGCGGTCGCTGCACGCTGCAGGCGGTCGGCTACGAGGTCGACATGCTCGTTTCGCGCTTCCCATACCGCTTCCCGTACCGAGAACGAGACCACGCTTCGGAAAAAATATGGTTGGAGCGGGATCGGTGTATCTTCTGTCAACGCTGTGTGGAATTCGTGCGCGACGAAGCAACCGGTCAGAAGATCTTCAGCATCAGCGGGCGCGGCGCCGATTCCCGCATCGAAGTCGATACCGACCATGCGAACGCGATGTCTGCCGAGCAGGTCGCCTACGCCGTCGAGATCTGCCCTGTCGGTGCCATCCTCGAGAAGGGGGTCGGATTCGACGTCCCGATCGGCCGGCGCAAGTATGAAGTCCAAACCGTCCGGGAGCGGGCGTTGGACGTCTCAGACGAGACTGGTGCACCGTGACCGAGGAAATCGCATCGCACGAAATGTCATCAACGCCAACAGATCCGGTGCTGTCGACGGCCCGCGAGGGCAAGGTCAACGTGGCCATGATTGGTTTGTGCGGCTGCTGGGGATGCACGCTGTCGTTCCTCGACATGGACGAGCGGATCATTCCTCTCCTGACGAAGATCACCATCCACCGGTCCTCGCTCACCGATATCAAGAGAATCACGCAGCGATGCGCGATCGGCTTCATCGAGGGGGGTGTCGCGAATGAGGAGAACATCGAAACTCTGAGGCATTTTCGGGACAACTGCGACATTCTGATCTCCGTCGGCGCCTGCGCCGTGTGGGGCGGCGTCCCGGCGATGCGCAATGTCTTCGAGCTGAAGGACTGTCTGTCCGAGGCGTACATCAATTCTCCCACGGCGATACCGGGTGCCGAACCCGTCATCCCCTCCCACCCCGATATTCCTCGACTCACCACCAAGGTCTACCCCTGCCACGAGGTGGTCAAGATGGACTACTTCATTCCCGGCTGTCCACCGGACGCGGATGCGATCTTCACGGTGCTCGAGGATCTGGTAGATGGCCGTCCCGTCGCGCTGCCTCGCTCGCTCAACCATTACGACTGATCTCGGAGGCTTGGCGTGAGCAGAAAGCTGATCATCGACCCCGTGACCCGGATCGAGGGTCACGGCAAGGTGACCGTGCACCTTGACGACGACGACAACGTCGTCGACGCCAGGCTGCATGTCGTCGAGTTCCGCGGGTTCGAGAAATTCGTTCAGGGCCACCCGTTCTGGGAGGCGCCGATGCTGATGCAGCGTATCTGCGGAATCTGCTTCGTCAGCCACCATCTCTGTGGGGCGAAAGCGCTCGACGACATGATCGGCGTCGGAGCGAACATGGAAGTCGGAATAACGCGGACTGCGGAGAAGATTCGCCGGCTCGGCCATTACGCGCAGATGCTGCAGTCGCATTCGACGGCGTATTTCTATCTCGTTGTCCCCGAGATGATGTTCGGGATGGACGCCCCGCCCGAACAGCGAAATCTCCTCGGCCTCATCGAGGCCGATCCCGCGTTGATGCGTCGAGTGATAATGCTGCGCAAGTGGGGGCAAGAGGTCATCAAGACGGTCTTCGGCAGACGAATGCACGGCATCAGCTCGGTGCCAGGAGGTGTGGACAAGAGCCTGAGCAGGGTCGAATGCAACCGTCTGCTCAATGGCGAGGAAGGGCTCCCGTCGATCGACGAGATCATCGACTACGCGCAGGACGGTCTTCGCCTCTTCCACGAATTCCACGACAAGAACCGAAGCGCCGTGGACGGCTTCGCCACCGTGCCTGCGCTGAACATGTCCCTTGTCGACACCGAGGGCAACGTCGATTACTACCACGGGATGCTACGCATCACCGACCAGGACAAAAATGTCGTCCGTGAGATCGACTATCACGACTACCTCGACCATTTTTCGGAGGCAGTCGAAGACTGGACGTACATGAAGTTCCCGTTTTTGAAGGAACTCGGCAGAGAGGATGGATCAGTTCGGGTGGGTCCGCTCGGACGGATGAATGTCACCAAGTCGCTATCGACTCCGCGCGCTCAGGAGGCCCTTGAACACTTTCACGCCTACACCGGTGGAGCCGCGAATAACATGACGTTGCATACCAATTGGGCGCGGACCATCGAAGTGCTTTACGCCGCCGAATTGATCGAGGAGCTGCTGCGCGACCCTGATCTGCAGAAGGCGGACCTGATCGTGTCGCCCGCTGCCGACGCGTGGGTCGGTGAGGGGATAGGTGTCGTCGAAGCTCCCCGCGGCACGTTGCTACATCACTATCGTGCCGGTCCAGAAGGCGACATCACCTTTGCGAACCTGATTGTCGCCACCACACACAACAATCAGGTCATCAATCGGACGGTGCACGCCGTGGCCGAGGAATATCTGCAGGGACGCGGTGAGATCACCGAAGCCATGATGAACGCCATCGAAGTGGGCATTCGCGCATACGACCCGTGTCTGAGCTGTGCAACACATGCCTTCGGGCAGATGCCGCTGATCGTCACCGTCTGCGATCCAGCGGGAAATGTGATCAATGAACGTGTCCGCTCGGGATCCGGTTCATGAGACTCGACGACTTCGACAACGACTCGTGCCTGGTCTATGGCATCGGCAACGTGGGTCGGCAGGATGACGGCTTGGGCTGGGCGTTCGTCGATTGGCTTGAGGCGCAGGGCTTCTGCTCGAACGCGGAGTTGCAGCGGGGCTATCAGCTGCTGCTCGAGGATGCCGAGCTGATCAGCACGAAGGAACGTGTGTTGTTCATCGATGCCACCAAGGAGGTGGCGGTGGAGTCATTCACACTGGAGCGTGCGGCACCGCGAATGGACTTCAGCTTCACGTCTCATGCCATCTCGATTCCGGCGATCATGGCGACCTGTCAGCAGTGTTTCGGGCATCTGCCGCTCGTGCACGTGCTCGCGATCCGAGGATACGAGTTCGGGCTTGATGTGGGTTTGACGGATGCCGCGAAGCAGAATCTGTACGAGGCGACGGCTTATTTCTCTTCGTCGCCGGCGAAGCGAATCACGTCTCTCGGGTCCTGAATTTGTGGGACTTTTGGCCGCATTCCCGGGAGCCGGTGTTCGGTAATGTCATCACCATGTCCTCACCGACTCAACCGATCGCCATCCTGCCGGAGAGCGAATGCTGGAGCCTGATGTCCAGTGCCGCGCTGGGCCGGTTGGTCACGACCGTCGACGGTCAGCCGGAGATATTTCCGGTCAACTTCGTCGTCCAGCACCGGACGGTGTTGTTCCGCACGGCGGAGGGCACCAAGCTGATCAGCACCGCGATCAACCGCAACGTGCTGTTCGAGGTCGACGATCACAACGCCGAGGGAGGATGGAGTGTGATCGTGAGGGGCCTCGCGCAAACGCTGCGTACCAACGCGGAGATCGACGAAGCCGAACGCGCCCAATTGCTGCCGTGGACGGCCACCGTCAAACAGCACTACGTGCGCATCCGCCCGCTGAGCGTCACCGGCCGACGGTTCACCTTCGGCTCTGAGCCTGATCGCGAATTCACCATTGTTTGAGGCGCGGACCTAGACGACGCCGTGCAGATCGTCGCTTGGTCGGGTCGCCGACGCCTCGGCTTGGACTTGCTGTTGCGCCCGCCGCTTGATGCCGCGCAAAATGCCCCGGGTGACGAACGCTGTCGCCGGTCCCAAGAGTTCGGTGACGAGTACCTGGCTCGGTAGCCGCAACGGCGTCCGAATCCGAATGAGAAGGCGGCAGCGATCCTCCCAATGAGGAATGACGTGGAATGACCACACCACGTTCCAGGATTGGCCCATCGAACCTCGCAACACAATGGACTCTTGATCGGTGACTTCGACCACCTCGAGCGCGAATCCGTCACGCAAACCCATCCAGCCCTGGGGAACCAGCCTTACGGTGTCGCCCGGCGCGAGACGCTGCCATTCGGGATGAATGCGATCGGCGTTGACGTAATGCAGCCCGGCGAGGTTCTCCAATTTCTCGAACGTGTACAACCCGCCGCGGTCTTGACCCATCTGCACCAACCACGGCCAGACCGCGGCGGCTGGGGCATTTATCCACACCGCTTCTGTACTCCGCACGACGGGTCCGAAGATGAGCGCATCGCCGTCGAGGTACATCTGGCTTTCTTCCTTCGTGGTGCCCCAGTTGCGGTAGTACCTCCGCGCCGCATAAAGGAACGCCATCACCCCTGCGAGCCGCAGTCCGTTCGCGATCATGGTCTAACGGTGCACCGCGCAGCTGGACGCAGCTAGGGCCGGTAGTCCCTGATCCGATTGCGTTTCGCCGTAGCTGTCTCGGCTGGCCGGCGGCCGTGTGGCACCACCCTTCGACGAGCCGGTCGCCGAACGGCCCAATGAGCGAGGACTTCGGTCCCTACCCGACGTCGACGTGCGGTGGTCGTATGCAGAAGTGGACTAGGAGGAGATGACTGCGATGACCGGGGAACGATCAGATCACGTCGTAAAGAACTGGACAGTCGAGGTGTCGATCGATGAGCACATGGGGCTCACCCGAGCCAAGGCGCGGCTGCGCTGGCGCGAAAAAGAAGAGGTCGGTATCGGCACGGCAAGGCTGAATCCCGAGGACCGCGATATCGCTGAGATCGGTGACGAGCTCGCCGTCGGCCGCGCGCTGTCTGACCTGGGCAAGCGGTTGATGACGGCGTCCGCTCAAGACATCGAGAGGGTCACCGGCGAGCCGGCGACCCTGCAGCCCTGACGGTTGTTGAGGAGGGGAGAGCAGAAATGATCCGGACCCCAGAGACGTTGAGGAGCCAACCCAGGCGTGTCTTCCGCGATCGCCGCGAAGCGGGTCGGGTGCTGGCCGATCTGCTCGATGCATATCGGGGGCGCGAAAACGTGATTGTGCTAGGGCTTCCCCGCGGCGGCATTCCCGTGGCATGGGAAGTGGCGGCGGCCTTGGCTGCGCCCCTTGATGCTTTCGTCGTGCGCAAGCTGGGTGCACCCGGACATGAGGAGTTCGCCGTCGGCGCCTTGGCCAGCGGCGGGCGGGTTGTCGTCAATGACGATATGCTCCGGGCGTTACGGGTGACGCCGCAACAGCTGCGCGATGTTGCCGAACGCGAAGGGCGAGAGCTTATTCGGCGTGAAACCGCCTACCGCAATGGCCGGCCGCCGCTGGACCTGGCGGGCAAGACCGTGATCCTCGTCGACGACGGCCTAGCGACAGGCGCCAGCATGTTCGCCGCAGTGCAGGCACTACGCGAGATGGAACCCGCCGAAATCGTGATCGCGGTGCCGGCCGCACCTGAATCGACGTGTCGCGAGTTCGCAGCGATCGTCGACGACGTCGTGTGCGCGTCGATGCCGACTCCATTCCTTGCAGTCGGCGAGTCGTTCTGGGATTTCCATCAGGTGAGCGACCAAGAGGTGCGTGACCTACTCGCCACTCCGACAAGGGGTTTCGCCACCGCTGCCATCCGTATCGAGGAGAGCCCCGCGGAAGCGATCGAGCGTGTTGCCGTTGACGCGCCCGGCGGCGTTCCGTCTCCCGAAGTCCTCGAGGAGATTATCGGAGACGCTCACATCGTCCTGATCGGCGAAAGCTCTCATGGCACGCACGAGTTCTACCGGGCGCGTGCCGAGATCACCAAATGGCTTATCGAGGAGAAGGGTTTCGTCGGTGTCGCCGCCGAGGCCGACTGGCCCGACGCCTATCGGGTCAACCGTTATGTCCACGGATTGAGCGAAGACCAATCCGCGGACGAGGCACTGAGTGGCTTCGAGAGGTTCCCCGCGTGGATGTGGCGTAACACCGTGGTGCGCGATTTTGTCGATTGGCTGTACGACCACAACCAGCGCAACCGGACCGTCGGGGGACGCCAGGCGGGTTTCTACGGACTCGACCTCTACAGCATGCATCGGTCGATGCAAGAAGTGATCGCCTATCTGGACAAAGTCGACCCGCGGGCGGCGGCGCGGGCGAGGACCCGGTATGCCTGCTTCGACCACGTATCGGCCGATGACGGCCAGGCGTACGGATTCGCCGCAGCGTTCGGTGCCGGGTTGTCGTGTGAGCGCGAAGCGGTGGAGCAACTGGTCGAGATGCAGCGCACTGCAGCGGAATATGCGCGACGTGACGGACTGCTCGCCGAGGATGAGGCGTTCTACGCTCAGCAGAACGCGCAGACGGTGAGGGACGCAGAGGTCTACTACCGGGCAATGTTCAGTGGCCGAGTCACGTCCTGGAATCTGCGGGATCGGCACATGGCCCAGACCCTGCAGGCGCTGGCAGCACATCTGAGCCGTCACGGCGATAAGCATTCAGCCCGAATCGTGGTGTGGGCTCACAACTCCCATGTCGGCGACGCCAGGGCCACCGAAGTGGGCGGTGACGGGCAGCTCACGCTGGGCCAGCTCGTGCGTGAGCGCTACGGGCAGGACTGCCGTTTGATCGGGTTCACCACGTATTCGGGCACAGTCACCGCCGCCAGCGAATGGGGTGGAGTCGCCGAACGCAAGGTCGTCAGACCTGCCCTGAACGGCAGTGTCGAGGAACTGTTTCATGAGACGGGACAGCCCGAATTCTTGGTGTCACCGGCTATCAGCCGTGCCGCGGCCGATCCGTTGGACACCGTCCGCTTGGGACGGGCCATCGGCGTCATCTATCTGCCCGCGACGGAAAGGCAGAGCCACTACTACCATGTCCGCCCCGGAGAACAGTTCGACGCGATCATCCACATCGACCACACGCGGGCGCTCGAACCACTCGAGTCGACCAGTCTGTGGGAGGCTGGTGAAGCGCCCGAGACATACCCGACGGGGTTGTAGGCGGGACAGTCGGCAGCGAGGTACTTGAATGAATTGGCGGGTCTGTCGCATTCGGCGGCGTTCGATGGCTCTGCCCCGCTCGCCGGGTGGCCGAGGAGCGGCGTGACGAATTGGGTGATCGCGTTTGTTGGTTTGCTCCTGGTAGCAGTCGTGGTGCGCGACGTGTTTCACACGCTGTTTCATCCGATAGGACACGGCAGCATAGCGCCGCCCGTGATGAAATTTGTCTGGTGGCTGATGCGGTTGGCACCCGCGCATCGCCGGATCGCATCGTTGACTGGGCCGTTGGGCATTGCATTGGTTGTCTTGACCTGGGGAGCCATCGCCATCCTCGGGTGGGCAATGCTGTACTTCGCGCAGATGCCAGCCGGCTTCGCGTACAGCTCGGAGCTGAATCCCGGTGACCGCAACGACGTATTCGATTCGCTTTATCTGTCGTTGGTAACAATCGGCACACTCGGATTCGGCGATATCGTCCCGACATCGCCGGTTCTTCGTCTGATCGTCCCGGTCGAGGCGCTGTTCGGGTTCATGCTCCTCACGGCCGCCGTTTCCTGGGTTCTCCAGATCTATCCCGCACTTCATCGTAGACGCGTTCTGGCGCTTCAACTTTCCACGCTGCGAGACGCGCGTCGTGCCAACCCCGAGCTGGCGATCGACGATGTTCCCACCGATGTTCTCACTGCACTTGCCGGCGCGGTCGTGGAGGCCCGAAACGACTTCACACAGTACGGTGCGACGTACTACTTTCGCGATCTCGAGGCGGATGCGTCACTGGCTTTTTCACTCCAATACGCGGCCCAGATCGCCACCGAGGCCGCCACCAGCGAACAGCCGCGCACTCGGCTCGGAGGAGCCATGATCTCAGCCGCAGTGGACAGCCTCGCTGGGCTACTCGACGAGGAATTCCTGCAGCTCGGTGGGGACACGGACGCTGTCATCAAGGCCTACGCCGAGGACCACCGACACAATGGCGATGGCTGAGCACGCTCAGACAAGCCCGTGTCCTGGCATGGGTGTGCTCGCATTCAGAACCGGTAAAGCGCCGCCCCGGCGGTGATACCGGCACCCGCCCCGACGATAAGCATCAGGCCTGTCTCACCAACAGACTTGGCGGCGCGGTCGAATGCGGAGGCCAATGCGGCCGTGTGCATTCCCGCATCGTCGCCGACGGTGATCGCTTCGCCGTCCACACCCAATTGCTCCGCCAATGCGGCTTGGAAGCCGGGGCGTGCCGGTGCTGCCGCGATGGCGTCGACGTCATCGATCGTGAGGTGCGATTCGTGGAGGCATTGGCTGACGGCAAGCGCCGCGGCCTCTGCATAGAGTGCGTCGACCGCTGATGCTTCCTGAAAGCGCAGCATGTTTCGGTGTCCGTTCCGCCGCCCGACGGTGGCGGAAAACGCGTCGCTGTGGTCCGGCAGATTCTTCCAGTACGTTCGTCCAAGCCCGCGCCCGTCGGTGGCCCGGGAACAGAGCAGCGACGCTCCGGTGGGTGTGAACGGAAAGTCCTCGCTCTGCCTGTGCCCGGGATCGGCATCACTGGCAACGACGAGGGCGCAGTCGATGGCGCGCGAGTTCAGAAATCCATCGACGATCTGCAACGCAGTCAGGATTCCGCAGGCTCCATTCGAAACGTCGAACGAGAATGTGCCGTGCGCGTTTTCGTGCGGCTCCTCCGGATTGGCGCCGATGTCCTGTTGGATCAGAGCAGCGAGGGCGGGCTCGGCCAGGTTACGGTCGCGGTAGATTCCTGCGTTTATCAACAGGTCGACCTCGTCGGCGGTCCGTCCAGCTTCGCGAAGGCACTCCTCGGCCGACTTCACTGCGAGTCGCAGAGCACTGTGCCGGTTGCGCCATCCACGCTCGACGACGGTGACCCGATCAATCAGCATGCCCATGACGACCCACCATTTCTTCGTCCAGCGTCAGCAGAATGATGCCGATCTCCAACCCTGACGCCAGAGCTATCAACGCAATCGTTTCTCCAGGCTTGATGTTGCCGGCCTCGAGCTCCTCGATGAGGGCCACGGTGTGAGTGGTCGAGGCGGTATTGCCGTATCGATCGACGGTGATCACGGCGTCGTGCTGCGGGGTGTCGCCGAACTCCGCGGAGATCTTCGCCATGCCTTTGCGTATCGCGCGAGCGGAGGTTTGGTGTGTGATCACGTGATCGATGTCGTGTATCGAGATGCCCACCGTGTCAAGCACTTCATGCAGTAACACCGGGGTGTTCGACATCGCGGCCTTGTGTATGCCCCGCGCGTCGGTGAACATGCGTGCGGCGGGTTCGTCGTCCGTCGGATACGCAAGACATAGTCTGCTGTATTGGGCGACGGTCGTGAACCCGGCGAGGTCGATGCCAGCGGCGCCGGGCGCGGCTCGCTCGAGAAGAAGCGCCGCCCCGGCGTCGCCGAGGGTCAGCGAGGCGAGCTCCTTGCTCATGATGGTGCGGATGTGACGCGCCGCGTTCTGGCCCAGCTGGGAAATGTATTCACCGCTGACCACGAGGGCGCGTTCTATGAGACCTTGGCGAATCCAGTTGTTGGCCACCGTGACTCCGGTCAACATTCCGGCACACGCGTTTGAAAGATCGAACGTCATCGCGTTCTCAGCGCCTATCGCGCGGGCCACCGCACCGCTCATCGTTGGTTCGAGCCACTGGGTGAAGTCGCTGCGCAGCTTGGTGATGCTGCAGTTGATCACCGCGTCGACCGACGCGGCGTCACATTGTGCGTTGTCGAGACACTTCACCGCCGCCGCGGTCGCCAGACTGTACGAGTCCTCGTCGCCCACTGACACGCGGCGCTCTCGAATCCCCGTCAGCCGCTCGAGGTCGATGTGTGTGCGGTGACGGGTCGTCGACATCAGCTCGTCCGTGCCGAGGCGGGTCGTCGGCAGATGTCGTCCCGCACCGGCGAGTCGGCTGCGATATGGCGCGTCCCGCCCGGCCTCGGGCTCCATGACCAGCCAATGCCTGTGTGCCATCACCCGATGATCTGCCTCTGCGTGACGATGATGTAGGGCGCAATTGGCATCGATGGTTGGGACCTTCGGCCCTTCGTCGTGCGCTTACGCGTTTCTACCGTTGGTGTATGGGCAAACAGCGACCGTGGCTGGCGGCATTGCTGGCGGTCATCGGCATCGCCGCGATGTACCGATGCGGAGTGCGGCCCTGGATGTATACCCGGGGTGCTGACGACGGTGAAGTCGCGGCCACACTGCCGGGAGACGAATTCCTGGCGGCGGGAACTGTACGCACTACGCGGGCTTTGACCATTGACGCGCCCGTCCAGTTCGTGTGGCCATGGTTGGCGCAGATTGGTGAGGGCCGCGGCGGCTTCTACAGCTATTGGCTGTTGGAACGAGCGGCCGGCGCGCACATCTCCAACGCCGACACCATCCACCCCGAGTGGCAGGACGTGCGCGTCGGTGACACCGTCTGGCTCGCCCGGCGGTACGGCGACGCGGCCAGGCAGGTGGTCGCGGCCGTCGAGCCGGAATCACACCTGGTGCTGATGTCGCCGGGAGATTTCGAGCGCGTGAAGCGCGGCGAAACGGCGTTGGGCGCGTGGGCGTTCTGTCTTCGTCGACAGAACGCGTGGACCCGTTTGCTCGTTCGCAGCAGTGGCGGAGCTATCGGACGTCCGGCTTTCGATGTCGCGCATTTCGTCATGGAGCAAAAGATGATGCGTGGCATCCGTGACCGCGCGCAGCGCCTGCGTCGCGACCATGCCACAGTCGACATGACGCAATACCGACGCAGAATCGCACAGGGCAACTGACCCACTCGCAGCCCGGAAAACCGTGAGTTTCGGCTATCGCAGCCGGAATCGCCGACATTTGGCGAGCACGGTGAGACGATGAGGCGGTGACTGAGGGGTCGAGGGCGAATGCCGAGTCACGGACGCCGCGCATGCGTGAAACCCTTTCGGGGTTGCGGCTGCGGGAGCTGCTCACAGAGGTTCAGGTGCGCGTCGAGCAGATCGTCGAGGGTCGAGACCGCCTCGACGGTCTGGTCGAGGCCATGCTGGTGGTCACCTCGGGTCTCGAACTCGATGAGACCCTGAAGACGATCGTGCACACGGCTATCGAGCTCGTCGATGCCCAGTACGGCGCCCTCGGCGTACGTGGCCACGACCACGAATTGGTCGAGTTCATCCATGAGGGCATCGACGAGCAGACGCGTGAACTGATCGGCCACCTACCGGAGGGCCGTGGCGTACTCGGGGTGCTGATCGACGATCCGAAACCGATTCGCCTGGACAACATTTCCCACCACGCGTCGTCGGTCGGATTCCCCCCGAACCATCCGCCCATGCGAACGTTCCTCGGCGTACCGGTGCGCACTCGCGACGAGGTGTTCGGAAACCTGTACCTGACGGAGAAGGCGGACGGGCTGCCGTTCAGCGAGGACGACGAGGTATTGGTCCAAGCGCTGGCGGCCGCTGCCGGCATCGCCATCGACAACGCCCGGCTGTATGAGCAATCCAGGACCAGGCAGTCGTGGATCGAGGCGACCCGCGATATCGGAACCGAGCTCCTGGCGGGCACCGACCCCGCCACGGTGTTCCGGATGGTCGCCGACCAGTCACGGCATCTCAGCGGTGCCGAGCTGACCCTGGTCGCCGTTCCGGCCGACGCCGACCTACCCGTCGCTGAGACCACCGAGCTTGTCGTCACCGCAACCTCCGGTGACGGTCCGGGGGCGTCGGTGCGCTGCATCCCCGTCGAGGGGACCCCGATCGGGGACGCATTCGTCCAGCGCACTCCCGGTCGGTACGACCGCATCGAGCTGGACGCGACGGAAACCGGTCCGGCGCTGGTGCTGCCGCTGCGCGCCAGCGATGAAGTCGCCGGTGTGCTGGTTGCGCTGCGACCGGTCGGGGCGCCGCGGTTCAGTTCCGAGCAGTTCGACATGATGACCGCCTTCGCCGACCAGGCCGCCGTGGCGTGGCAGCTGGCCGGCGCCCAGCGCCAGATGCGCGAGCTGAGCATCCTGAGCGATCGCGATCGCATCGCTCGTGACCTGCACGATCACGTCATCCAGCGGCTGTTCGCAGTCGGACTCGCCCTACAGGGAACGATCCCGAGGGCACGGACACCGGAAGTGCAGCAGCGACTGATGGAATCCGTCGATGACCTTCAACAGGTGATTCAGGACATCCGGACGGCGATCTTCGACCTGCACGGATCGTCGTCCGGGGTGACCCGCCTACGCCAACGGCTTGACGAAGCCGTCGCCCAATTCGCCACCACGGGAATTCGCACCACCGTGCAGTACGTGGGACCGCTCTCGGTCGTCGATGCGACGCTTGCCGACCACGCCGAAGCCGTTGTCCGAGAAGCGGTGAGCAACGCGACCCGGCACGCGCAGGCTGCCTCGATTGCGGTCAGCGTCGGGATCGGGGACGAGTTGACCATCGAGGTCACCGACAACGGATGCGGCATCGGGGAAGACATCACCGGAAGCGGGTTGACGAATCTGCGCAAACGTGCCGAAGAGGTGGGCGGGTCGTTCACCGTCGAACCGGTGCCGACCGGTGGCACCAAGTTGACGTGGAGTGCGCCGCTGCCGTGACCGGCGGCGCCCGCCCAACCATCCAAACCTCGCCCGCAAAGCCTGCTGACTGGGTTTAATTGTCGCGTGTGTCAGACCCAGTCGCTGTTCGGAGCGGGCAGGTAGTACTGCAATCGAACGCCCGTACTCCGGAACCGCTGGTCAAACACACAACAGCCCAGGCTTGCGTACTGGGGAATCGTCGTCTCCGAGTGTTGGGGGAACCAACGTTTGACCGTGAGGGTGGATCGCGCGACAGCGGCCGATGCAGCGGATGGCATGGAAGTCGATGGACTTCAAGCCATCGATGTGGGCGCCACCAGCAACGGCGCAGACGTCTCCGATCACGTCGCGGTGACGTTCGGGACGAATGAGGATCAGCAGCACACGGCGGCGCCGAAGCGCCGCCAACTCCCGGCGGTCTTGAGCAGCCCGCTCCGGTACGGGCTCGCGAAGTCCGATTCCTCGTTGCAGACGTTGGGCCGCTTCTTCGACTTGGCCGCGCAGGCGCTCCGCCACCTGGTCGTGGATCTGATCCGGTTGCGCCATCCGTGGCGGGACACCTTCAATCAGGCCTGGTTCATCATCAGCGTGACGGCGATACCTGCCTTGCTGGTGTCGATTCCATTCGGGGTGATCGTGGCGGTGCAGGTCGGCAGTTTCATCCAGCAGGTCGGCGCCTCGTCGATCTCGGGTGCCGCCGGGGGACTGGGGGTCATCCGGCAGGGCGCCCCGATGGTCGCCGCCCTGCTGTTGGGTGGTGCGGCCGGTTCTGCGGTGGCCACCGACCTCGGCTCCCGCACCATTCGTGAGGAGGTCGATGCGCTGCGCGTTATGGGCGTCGACCCGGTGCAGCGGCTGGTTACCCCCAGGGTGGCGGCGATGGTGCTCGTGGCGCCGGTGCTGTGCGCCTTCATCATCTTCATGGGGCTGGCGGCAGGCTACGCGATCAATGTCGGCTTCCAGTCCGGCACTCCCGGCAGTTACATCGCCTCGTTCGCGTCCTTCGCCAGCGTCGGTGACGTCGTGGTCGCCATGCTCAAGACCTGGCTTTTCGGCATGGTCGTGATCCTCGTGGCGTGTCAGCGCGGGCTCGAGGCCAAAGGCGGGGCACGCGGCGTCGCGGATGCGGTGAACGCCTCCGTCGTCATCGGCGTGGTCGCGGTGTTCATCCTCAACCTGATCATCACGCAGGGCGTCTCGATGTCCATGCCGCTGAGGGTGGGCTGAGCCGATGGCCCGGGTATCGCAGCCATCACGACATCTGCCCCGCATCCTGCGGGCCCCGTGGTGGATCGTCGGCCAAGGCGACTCGCTTCTGCAGCGCCTCGGCCACCAGCTCTCGTTCTTGACCCAGGTGATCGCCGCGATTCCGCACACTCTGCGGAACTACCGTCACCAGACCGGGGTGCTGCTGGTGGACGTGATGTGGGGCAACGGGTCGCTCATCGTCGGCGGCGGCACCATCGGCGTCCTTGTGCTCATGGGGGCGGCTGTCGGCGGTGCGGTGGGAATCGAAGGATACGGGGCTCTCGACATGGTCGGCATGGGCCCGCTGACCGGATTCGTGTCCGCCTATGCGAACACCCGCGAGATGGCACCGATGATCGCGGGCATCGGGTTCGGCGCGCAAGCCGGGTGCCGGATGACCGCCGAGATCGGCGCCATGCGGATCAACGAGGAAATCGACGCGTTGGAAGCCCTTGGTATCCGGTCGATCCCATTCGTGGTCACCACCCGCGTGCTCGCCGGCATGGTGACCATCGTCCCGCTGTACATCGTGACCCTGGTGTTGAGCTATGTGTCGTGCTCACTGGTCGTCAACGTGCTGCACGGACAATCATCGGGTACCTACAACCACTACTTCAGCTCGTTCATCCAGCCGTCCGACGTGGTGTTCTCAGTGCTCAAGGCGGCCATCTTCGTCACGCTGATCATCGTGATCCACGCGTATCACGGTTACTACGCCTCCGGTGGGCCCGAAGGTGTCGGCCGGGCCTCCGGCCGAGCGATCCGGGCCAGCATCGTCACCGTCGTCGCCGTCGATATGGTCCTGACGCTGTTGTTCTGGGGTAACAGCGCCGGGATTCGGATCTCGGGGTAGCTCATGCCTCTCTCAGCCAATCAAGGGGTACGTGCGCTCAGCGCGCGATCGCTGCGGATTCGCGGCCTGATCGCCGCGGTGATCCTGGGTGTCGCGGGCACCGTGCTGTATCAGATGGGCACCGGCGGCTTCGCCGACACGTTCAAGCTGACCGTGCTGGCCGACACGCTCGGCGAGGGGCTGACCCCTGGGGCGGAGGTGAAATTCCGCGGGTTGACCATCGGATCGGTGGAGAGCCTGCAGACGATCGGATACGACAAGCAGAAGATCACGCTCGAGCTCGAGCCCCGGCAGGCGGCCGTTTTGACCGCCGATACGACGGCGAATTTCATGTCTTCCAATACTTTCGGTCTGGCAGCCGTCGAATTGGTGAGCAGCGGGACCGGGCCGCGGTTGCGCCCGAACCAGACGCTGATGGTCGACACCAGCGCGCGGTCCACCTCCATCACCGGGCTGCTGCGTGAAGGCCAGAAGTTCGGCGACATCATCGATTCGCCCGACGTCGACCACATCATCGAGGTGGTGCGGCGGCACTCCGACCTCACACACCCGGTGACCCGGTCCTATTTCGACCTGATCAAGATGCTCTCCGACTCGCAGAGAGTTCCCTTCTCGCAGTCGCTTTCGGTGTTCGCTTCGGTGATCAACGGTGTCAGCGACTCGGTGCCGCTCATCGGGCTGGCCTACGACCTGCTCAACGGGATGGAGTTTCTGGCGCACCCCGACGGGGTCGAACGGATGAACACGATCATGGAGCAGACCACCGCGCTGCTGTTCAACGCCACCGAGATTCTCGCGAAGAACATGTCGTGGCTCGTCCCGATCATCGACGCCATGACGAGCGTGTTGTTGCCGATGTCGTACTTCCAGGGCAGCTTCGCGCCGGCCTACGACCGGCTCTCAGGCCTGCTCGACCGCACCAGCGCGGCGTTTCCGATCATCGACGGCAAGGTCCGCATGCAGCTCGAACTCACGCTGGACACCATGCCGGGGTTGGCGGCGGCTCTGCCCCTCCCCGAAACCGTCCCCCAAGGCGGTGGCCGATGAGAAGTGTCGCCAAATCCGTGACGTGGTTGACGATCTTCACCGCGATCGCGGCCGTCTGCACACTCGTCGTGCTGGCCGCGTTACGCAGTCCCGTCAGCGGAAAACTTTCGCGCTACACCGCCGAGTTCTCCGATGTGTCAGGGCTTTACGTCGGTGACGACGTGCGCATCTCCGGCGTTCAGGTAGGCAAGGTCGAGGCCGTCCGCCTCGACGGCCGGATCGCCAAGGTGGATTTCACCGCACAATCCGATCACCCGCTGTTCACCAACACCGTTGCCGCCGTGCGCTATCAGACGCTGATCGGTCAACGCTATGTGGAACTCGTCCAGCCCGCCGAGCCCGACAGCCGGTTGACCGACAGCGGCACGATCCCACTGGGCCAGACGATTCCGTCGTTCGACGTCGCCAAGTTGTTCAACGGTTTTCAGCCGATATTCCAAACCCTTGATCCCGCCCAGTTCAATCTCCTTGGTGAAAATCTGCTGCGGCTGATTCAAGGTGATGAATCCGGCATCGGCCCTTTCCTTCATCACCTCGACCTCATTGCGAAGTTGGCGGTAGACCGTCAGGCGGTCATCACCGTCATGATCCGCAATCTCAGTGCGATCTCCCAAGATCTGGGCGGCAAGTCGCAGCAACTGTTCAACCTCATCACCCAGCTCAACAATGCGCTGGCGAGGTTCGCCTCCGTGGGCGAGGAGTTCAATGTCGCGCTGGACACCCAGCTGCCCGGGCTGCGAACCATGACCCATCTCCTGCAGTACACCGAGCGCACCTTCGACGGCACGACGGTCCCGCTGTACGACCTCGTCAGCCGCATGTGGCCGCAGACTCCGACGATCATCGCGGGCCTCTCCCTGGCGCCGTCGTTGATCCAGGGGATGCGCAACTGGCTGGTCGATGCGCGGCCTGCCGAGCCGACCTTCGTCTGCTCGAACGGAGAGGTCACCTTGCCGGGGATCGGCCAGGTGTCGTTCGCGAATCAGAACTTGGTGGTGTGTCGATGATGACTTGGCGTAACCGACTCACCACCTTGCGCGCAAGGCTGGGCGGGCGGCGCGGTGTGCTCGACGAACGTGCCGCCGCCTCGCGCCATCGTAGACACGGCGTCATCGGGGTCCTCGTCATCGTTGTGTCGTTGGCCGTCACCGCGATGGCCTACCTCAATCCGACAGGTCACACGACCTATACCGCGCACATGACCAACTCGGCCGGAGTGCGCGTCGACGATCAGGTGCGCATCGCCGGCATACCCGTCGGCAAGGTCACCAGTGTTCGACTCGACGGTGCGGTCGTCGAGATGAAGTTCGACGTCGAGCGTTCGGTGATGGTCGGCTCGGACTCCACCCTGGATGTCAAACTGCTGACCCCGCTGGGCGGCCATTACATATCGCTCGATCCGAAGGGCGCTATGCCGCTGGGGCGCAAGGTCATTCCGGTAAGCCGTGTCACGCTGCCGTTCGAGGTCAACGACATCATCCAGGCGGCCACACCGGTGATCAAAGAGGTGGACGGCGACGTCATCCACGACACCTTCACCGAGGTCGCGAACGCGGCCAACAAGTATCCCGACGCGGTGCGTGACCTCATCTCGTCGGCGAATGCGCTGACCACCTCGATGAGCGCGTCCACCGGCGACTTCCACCGCAGTCTCGACTTCGTCAATGACGGCCTGCGCGCCGTGGTCGCCGACCGCGCGCAGCTCATGATGCTCGTCGAGCAGTTCGCCACACTCGGTCGGATGTACACCACGCGGGCGGTGGATATCGTCGAGTTCTTCAGCCTGCTCAAGGAATTGGCCCGCGTTCTCGACCGCGTCGCGGTGTTCTACGGTCGGGAGGTCGCACCGATCGCCGAGGGCCTCGAAGACATCACCGACACGCTTGCCGCCCACCCGGAACGGTGGGGGATGGCCCTCGACGGCCTGGGCCAGACCCTCAACATCGTGGTGCCGATGCTCAGCGGCAACGGGGTCGTCTTCGACAAGAGCGACGTGCGACTGGCTCCCGGGCAGGACCTGTGCCTGCCCAACATCATGAGGTACTGCTGACATGGCCGGGCTGTCGTCTATCCGCGCACGGTTGCGTTCCCCGCTGGGGATCGCGACGGCGACGGCCGTCGTGGTCGCCGTCGTCGCCACGGCGGTGATGGGCGCCAAGGTCGTGACGTCCAAGGTCAGCAACACTCGGGCGATGTGCGCCGAATTCACCGATGCGGTTGGGCTTTACCCAGGAAACAAGGTGGCGCTGCTTGGCATCGAAGTCGGTTCCACGACCGCGATCATGAACAGGCCCGACCATGTCGAGGTCCAGTTCACCATTCCGGCTGATCTCGACCTGCCCGCTGATGTCGGTGCGGTGACGTACTCGCAGTCGATCGTGACCGATCGCCATATCGAGCTGACCAAGGCCTACACCGCCGGACCCAAGTTCACCGGCCCGGGGTGCATCAAGCTCGATTCGACCAAGACCCCGATCAGCATCAGCGAAACCTTCTCTGCCATAGGCAACCTCGCGGACGCCGTCATCGGATCCCAACCCGGTCAGGACCCGTCCAACGCGCCGGGTGTGCGAGCCATCAACGACAGCCTGAGCGCGGCGAGCCGCTCCCTGGAAGGCACCGGCCCCAGCCTGAACCAGACGATGCGCAATCTGGTCACCATGCTCGGCGACCCGTACAAGGCCGACGCCGACTACCGACGGTTGTTCGAGAACAGCGAGATACTCACGTCGGACTTCCTCAACAACTGGGACAACTTTGCGTCGGTCATCCAATCGCTTCCCGAGACCACCCGGTTGATCGAGGGCCTATCGGATAACTTCGCGGGATCCCTGGGCTACCTGTCGCACTCGCTGCCGATCCTTGTCGACGCCATGCAGCGGTTCGGCCCACGGATGTATAACACTGCCGGCTCTCAGGTCGCGTGGCTTCGGGATCTGCTGAACAACCACAAGCCCGCCATCCTGGCCATGATCAATTCGTGGCCGCAGTTCAGCAACTGGATGGCCGATATCTATGAGCCGGCGTGGGGCACCCACAACGTCACCTATATTCCGCCGCAGGTGGCCATCGCCCCGACCCAGGCCGGTGCGATCTGTCAGGCGTTGACACAGCGCAACATCCCCGGTGCCGCATCGGCGTGCGCGTCGGGCAACGGTTCAGATCCGGTCACCCTCGGCCTCACCGATCTCGTCCTAGGAGCCGCGCTCGGATGACCGGACGATCGCTGCGTGCTGTACGCGTGCTGCTGGCCATGCTGCTGGCCGCAGTGGTGGTCAGTGCGGCCGCATGCTCACTGGATCCGACCCGGTTGCCGGTCCCAGGCGCGTTCACTGCACACGATGCCTACAAGATCAAGATCGAATTCTCCAGCGTGCTGAACCTGCCGGCCCGCGCCAAGGTTGACTCCGGTGGTGTGCAGGTCGGCGTGCTCGACCATGTTCAGCTCGAAGGCAACACTGCCGTCGCGTACGTCGAAATAGCCCGCAACACCACGCTTTCCGACAACACTCGTGCTGAACTGCGCCAGGCCACACCGCTCGGCGACATCTATATCGCGCTGCTTCCACCGGAAGACGGATCGGGGGGAACCTTGCGCGACGGCGACACCATCCCGCTGCGCAACACCGCCCCTGCCGACAACGTCGAAGACCTCCTGCGGTCGATGTCGAACCTGGTGGGCGGCGGTGCGATCGGCACGATGCAGACCACCGTGGTCGAGGTCAACAAGGCGTTCCCGGATGACCCCGCTGAGCTGACCCGGATGCAGCACACCGTCGCCGGGGTGCTCAATGACCTTGCGGCCAACCAGGACACCATCAACGGCATGCTCTCCAGCATGGAAAACATCAGTACCGCGATGGCGGCGAACACGACGGTGTTCAACCGGCTTGTCACCGAAGGTCCGGCGAAGCTCGAAGGCCTGTCGGAGATCACGTTGGCAACCCTGAATGTGGTCAACAACTCTAGGGATATCGGCACTCTCAACGCGGAGCTGATCAACCCGGTCGCCGGTGATCTGATGCAGATGCTCTCCTACCTCACACCCATGGTGGGAACGATGGCCACCGTCGACACCACCATCCCGGTGCTCGCCGACAAGTTCGTCGCGTTTTTGCGCTACAAGCTTCTCGGTTTTTTCCGTAAGGGCGGACCGAAATTCACGATCACCGGACTTCACCCACCGTCCGGGCAGGAGGGCGTCGACCCTGCGGACAAGGCCGACGCAGCGGTCGAGGCGATGCAGACGATGGGACTGCTGCCGCCATGAAATTCAACGCCCGCACCACGCTCGTCATCCTCGCGGTGATGACGCTGCTCGGCGCCGTCTACATGTCGTTCGGTGTGCTCGACGTGAGTCCGACCAATCAGGTCACCCGACTCACCCTTCTGCTCGATTCTTCCGGCGGTCTCATGCCGACGTCGGAGGTGACGATGCGTGGCATCAAGGTCGGTCGAGTGTCAGATATCCAGACCACCAGCACCGGCCTGGCGGTCTCGATCGAGCTCGATGACGAGCATCAGGTTCCGGCCACCAGCCCGATCAGCATCGAGAACCTCTCTGCCGCAGGCGAACAGTACATCGACTTCAAACCGAAGCTCATTGCGCCGCCGTACTTCACCGACGGGGCAGTGATTCCCGCCGATCGGGTCGCACCGGTCGTCACGGCCAGCGACCTGCTCGCCAAGATCAACGTCTTGTTCACCGCGCTCGACCTCGACCAGATACACGCCATCGTCAACGAAGTGTCTGCCGCGATGGCCGACAACGATGACACCATCGACTCACTGGCGACCACCGCCGGGTTGACCGCTGATGTGATCCACGATGACAAGGCCCTGCTTGCCACCCTGTTCAACAACGTCTCGGCCCTCACCACCAACCTGGGTGACCTCAACGCCGGCCAAGTGATCAGCGAGACGGGTAATCAGCTACCGCGTTCGGTGCCGGCGTTCCTGCAGTTGATCCATGAAATCGAGAACCTTTCACACGCCGGGATGGGCGTGCTCGGCCCCGATGATGCGGTCACGGTCCTGGTCGCGAAACTCGACGAATACCTCGACATGATGGCCGGTCCGCTTGGCGCTTTCGCCACCGTGCTGCAGCCTGCGCTCAAACCGCTGCACGACATCAAAATAGACGCCGGGCACTGGCTCGACTTCTGGGAATCGACGTTCAACGATACTGGCAGCGTGCGGGTCCAACTCAACGTGCCCGAATGGCACGAGTGAGTTCCGACGAAGCGACTGCAAGGAAAGAAGCCGACATGACCGACTCGACCGTCAACGGAGACGACAGCGACGCTGGCGATGCTGGGGTCTCAGACGAGTCCCCGCCAAAGGCGACGCAAGACCGTGACGGCACTGATGACACGCCCGACGCGGACGCCGAGGTCGACGCCGATCGCGACGACAAGTCGCGGCTCAGGTCCAGCGGGCCCTGGCCGTGGGTCGCAGCGGTGTTGCTCGCGGTGGTGCTCGGCGGGGGTGTGTTCGGCGTCATCAAATATCAGCAGGCGACCAGCCAACTCGAGCAACTCCGGCAGAGCCAGGCCGATCGCGAGGCCGTGGCCCAGCTCGCCAAGGACTATGCGCTGAAGTCGCTGAACTACACGTTCGAAGATCCGGATGCCTTCTTCCATGCGGTCGAAGACGGTGTGTCGCAGCAACTCAAGGACAAGTACGTCAACGCCAGCGAGCTGCTCAAGGCCGTCATGCTGGAGGCGCAGGTCACCTCCAGCGGTGAAGTGTTGGCCACTGATCCCATGCTTCAGCCCGACGGTTCGTATCGGGTGGTGGTGTCGGCGCACCAGACCACCCGTAACCTGCAGAACCCGACGCCCAAGGTGTCGATCATCCTGTTGCGCGTCACCGTAAACAAGGTGGACGACGCCTGGCAGGTTGCCGACATCGGGCCTGAGACGGGCAGCAAACCCCCAGTGGAACAACAGCTTCCGGCACTGACCCCGCCCGCACCTCCGAGTCCCACCAAGCCGACGCCGCAGCGGTAGGCACACACCTCATGAAGCGGTTGTCAGCACTGGCCGGCGTCGTGGCGATGGCGACCATCGGCACGGTGTGCCCGGCCGCCGCTGACCCCACACTGCCGCCGTGCCCGCGGACGATCCCGATCATCAGTCCGGAGGGCACGTCGCCACACGTCGACTGCTCCCTGAGCTCCGGTCCTCTCGATTTCGCCGTCACGTACTTTTCTGTGCCCGAGTTGCCGCAGCCACGAGCGGTGAAGGTCACCGTGACCGACCCGACCGGAGAGGTCGTGCAGACGATCGATGAGCTGTTGGACCCGTCGAGCCCTGGCGGTGTCGGGCTCGAGGACGTCGACGCCGACGGCCGGGAAGAGCTGATCATCCCGATCGCCCGAAACCTGTTCAACGGCAGCCCAAACACCCGGTTCGCAACCTGGCGCGCCCCAGGTGACCGGTGGCATTACGAACGGACGCAGATGGTCGGGCAGGCCGCATATCCCAGCGGGGACGGCTATCTGGTGGTCAACGGCGGCGGTCTGGTCAGCCGCGATCTCACCTTCTATCTGCCGACTGGGGCCGGGTACACGCTAGTGGTGGTGTTGACCATCGAAGCTCAGGAAGTCGACCCGCATACCCGCAGGGTCTTGACCGTAATCTGCCGTGCCCACCAGGAAGACGGACTCCACGCGGTCGGCATGACCATCCGCCAGGCCGAGGCAGCCTTCTGCGCATCACCGGCCGCAAACGCCATTTGGCCTGGCGCAGAACGTCTGTCGGTTCGAATCTGGGGCCCCGGGAGCTAGCCGTACGACTGACCTAGCGTCCACAGAATGCGCGAGCCCCGGCCAGCAGTTGTCTCGCCGCGGCGAGGTCACGGGCGAGTAGGTCTGGGCTCGCCGGTCGATAGGGATCACTGTCGTCGATCTGAGTCGCCAGCATGTCCGACCGGATTCGGAGATCGATGGCTGGCGGACTTCTCAAGCCGTACAGCGGAGAGATCGCCTTTCGCACCTGGCCTGCCACATAGGACGGTGTCTCGGCGGGCGTCACCGCATGGAACACCGCCTCCAGCCGATCGGTCGCGGGCAGGATGACGCTGCACTCGTCACCGGCCGCCGCCGGCGCAGCCGCGAGCCACATGGCCACCGCGGCCACCGAGAGCGGCACTCCGAGAATTCGTCGAGGCATCGGACCTACCTTGACACTGCAGCGGCTCGTTTGTCGTCGTTATCATCCGGGGAGCTTCCGCAGCAGCGCTGCGGCGCGGACTCCGTCGCCGACAGCGATGGCGATGTTCACGTCGTCGTCGCGTCGGGCCCACCGCAGGGTGACGTCTTCGCCGTACTGGATCGGCCGGCGATACTCGACCACCGCGCGGTACGGCGCGCGGCACACGTCGGGCACTTCGGCCATCACTTCGTGGACGGCATGCCAGTAGGCGGTATTGGTAACGTGCTCGAAAACGTCGATATCGGTGCGACGCAATGCGAATGGCCTATCAACGTCGGCCTCGTCGAGATTGGTCAACCAAGGCCGCCATTTGAGGCGGTGCTCGTCTGCGGTGCTGGCGAACTTGTCGATCAGGCTGTCGGACACCCGCTGGGGCGTCAGGGTGCGTTCGTTGATCGCGATCCAGAAACCCTCGGTCTCGATGCGACCGCCCTCGCTGCCGACCAGGTCGACGCGCATCGTGCACCAGCGCGTCGACAGTGCTGAGCACCAGCGGCTGAACGACACCTCGTTGGGCCACTCGATCGGCTCGATGACATCAACCACGGTGCGCTGGACCAGCCAGTGCGGATGCGCCTCGGCCTCGCCGGCATCGAGTAGATTCTCGGCGCCGACCTCCTGTATGTAACGGGCCACCCCGTCAAGGCGCAGTTGCAGCTGGTCGCCGATATCGCCGGTCGGCACCGCCCAGGAGGTGCGGTAGATATAGCCGGTCGAAGGCTGCGGGCGCAGCCGCTGATCCACATCCTTGCTAGGGATCTTGCTAGGGACGTTGCTTGGCATCGAGTCCTGTCTACCTGGTGGTTCGGCGAAACCTGCAAATTTGTGCCGTTCCGCCCGCTTCGGTCCCTTCCCGGGACAACCGAACTATTGTGGTCGAAATCTGTCTTTTGGCTGGTCGAAGGGGGCTAGATGTCTCACCGAGACCTGCGCGGACAGAAGCCGCCGTGCTCGCCCCGTGGCTCCCGGGGGAGGTGCGAGCCATTTCCACGCTGATCGATAGCTCCGCGCCGAAGCGCATACCGCCCGACAACATGCAGACCGTCTTGATCGTCGATGACGACGCCCGACTCCGCGATGTGCTGTGGACGGTGCTCACCCCGCTGAAGTGTGAGGTCCTCCAGGCAGGCTCCGGGGAAGAGGCGCTCACCGTGCTGCTCCAGCGCAAGGTGGCGGTGATCGTCCTCGACGTCAACATGCCCGGAATGGACGGATTCGAGACCGCGCAATTGGTCAGAGACGTCGAGGAGTTGGCCTCGACACCGATCATCTTCCTCACCGGTCAGGCCGATGCCGGCGATCTGGACCGAGGCTATGACCTCGGCGCGGTCGACTTCCTCGTCAAACCCGTCTCGCGGGGGGTGTTGTACGCCAAGGTCAAGGCGCTGCTGGAGCTGGATCGGTCATTCGCCCGGCTCCACCGCGAGGCCGCCGAGCTCCACGAAGAGCAACTACAGGCGGCCCGCGCCGCCGAGATTCGGCACCGCGAGGAGTTGGCGGTCACGCGGGCACGGGCGAGGCTGGCCAATCTTTTCGCCGAACAAACCGTCGATCTGGCTTCCCTGAAAAGGACAATCGTCACCGAGTTGGGCCAGTTGATCAGAGGCGATTGCCTGCTGCGCCTGCCGAATTCCGGCGACGGGTGGGACGATTCGTTCGCGCGCCCGGAGTCGGCTGGAAAGTCCGAACGGCCGCACGAGTGGCTTGCCGAGCAGGTCACCGACCGGAACCCAAGCCCGACGGATCGACTCGTCCTGGTCGAGGAGTTGACGGCGCGGGGCGAACTCGTCGGCACCCTGTGCGTGGGCCGACCCGATGGTCATCCATTCACCGAGATCGAGGTCGCACTGTTTCGCGCAGTAGCAGTTGCAGCGGCATTGTCGATTTCGAACGCGACCCTGCTTCGGGTCCAGGCCGAGTATGGCGCCGTGATGCAGGGCACCAGTGATGCGATCCTCGCAGTCGATAGTGCGGGCGAAATTCGCAGTTGCAACAAGGCCGCCGAAGCGCTGTTCAGTCAGGACTGCGACACATTGCTCGGTCGATCCATCGTGGACCTTGCGGTTGACGGACACCGGGACCGGCTCCGGGAGCAGCTGAACGACGCTCTGGCGACGCGCCGGCAAAGCTCGCTGGAAACGACGCTTGCCGCAAACGGCGACCGCCAGGTCGACGTTCTGATCACGTTGTCACCGATCGGCGACTCGGCCGATCTCAACGTCGCTGCGGTGGTTCATGACCTGACGGAGATCAAGCAAGCGCAGTCGGTGATCAGCCATCTCGCGAGTCACGATCCGCTGACCGACCTTCCCAACCGGAGACAGCTGACCGAGCGGCTTGATGAGCTGTCCCGCCAGCGGGACGGCGAACTGGCGGCCTTGCTGTACATGGACTTCAACAAGTTCAAGCCAATCAACGACACCTACGGCCACGAAACCGGGGACGAACTGCTCGTCGAAGTGGCGGATCGGCTTCGCTCGGCGGTACGGGCCGACACCCTGGTCTGCCGTGTCGGTGGCGACGAGTTCATCGTCCTGTTCGAACACGTGGAGTCCGCCAGCGCTGCGGTGGCCGGGGGAAATCGCATCTTGGAGCGGGTGCAGTCGCAACCGGTGCAGTGTAAGAACGCGACCGTCCAACCCTCGCTCAGCATGGGTATTTCCGTTCTGGGCGCGAGCGCGCACACACCGCAGGAGTTGCTGACCCAGGCGGATATTGCGATGTTCGAGGCGAAGAAGAATCGGTTGGACGAGTGTGTGTTGTACACCGAATCGATGGGGTCGCGACGCCGGGGGGATGCACATCTGCGCGCGAAACTGTCCAACGCCATCGCGCGCTCGGAATTGCGCATGGTTTACCAGCCGATCGTCAACGCGGTCACCGGCGAGCTATTCGGGTTGGAAGCGCTGGTGCGCTGGCGGGTTCCCGACGAATGCGATGGTCCCGATGATGAGGTCCCGGCGAGCGAGATCATCGCGCTTGCGGAGGCGTCCGGACAGGCCGGAGCGCTAGGCCGGTGGACCGTGACACGAAGCTTCGAAGACTATGTGGCGCTTGGCCGTAACGACCTGAAGCTGCATGTCAATCTGTCTCCCGCCCAGGTGCTTGACAAAGATTTCCTCAGTCACCTGATCGCTGCTCGCAGCGACAAGGGAATACCCCCGGAAAGCATCTGTCTGGAACTCACCGAGCGTGCGTTCACCAAAGATCCCTCGCCGGCGTACGCGGATCTGCATCGCGCCCGCGAACTCGGGTTCAGTCTGGCCCTAGACGATTTCGGTGTCGACCACGCGAGCATGACCACGTTGAAACATATTCCCGCCAACTGGTTGAAGATCGATCGCTCGTTCGTCGAGGACGTTCACGAAAGCGAACGCGCACAGCGTCTGGTTCGCGGTCAGATCGCCGTCGCAGCGTGTATGCAGATCGATCTGATCGCCGAAGGTGTCGAGAAGGCCGAACAGGCCGCCTGGCTCAGCGAGGCAGGATGTGTTCTGCAGCAGGGCTTCTGGCATGCCCGGCCGATTGAGGCGACGGATCTCGCCAACGCGGTGAAGAACTGGCGTGCGACGCAGGCCAACTGAGTTACGGGCGAAAGCTAGGGTGATATGACGCTTGCGACCAGACTGGCGGTCCTGTGCGGATCCGCACTTCTCGCAGTCATTTTGGGGAACACGCTGTACACGATCCAGACCAATCGGATCAACACCCTTTTCGAGGCACGCAGCGCAGCGCGCATCGCTCAGCTCGACGTGCTGGAGATTCAGCGGGACCTCGAGACTTTGCTGACCACGTACTACCAGTTCCTGTTCGACGATCCCAGCCGACGTGCTGGCCACGCGGCCGAGTTGGAAGAACTCGGCGAGTCCATCCAAGCCGAGCTGCGGGCATCCGCAGCAGGCGATAGCGCTCGGCGGATCCAATATCAGCAGGCACTGTCTACCTGGGCCACCTTTCAGTCCGACTACCGCTCCGGCATTCAGAACTTCCGGATGACCGGGGATGCCGCGGCGTCGGCGGGAGACCTCAACCGTCAGGTGACGCTGCTAGAGCAGCAACTGGAGCAGATCGAGCAGGAAACGGTCGAGTCGGTCGACGTCGCCAGTCAGCGGGTGCGGCAGGCAATTCAGACCACTCGGGCGCTGCTGTGGACGTTGGCGAGTGTCATCGTCGCGACGTTGGCGGTGCTGCTCTTCTTCACCAGCAGAAACATCCACCGTACCGTTACCAGCGCGGCGCAACGAGACGAAAGGGTGCGTCGCTCCAAGGAAATTCAGGCAAACCTCATGACCGAGGTGCAGACAGCGCCGGACCTTGCAGCCGCCGCCGACATCGTCATAAGGGGCGCCGCGCAGGCGCTTGACGCCAAACACGGAGCGCTCTACCTCCGGCGGCCCGACGATGCCGGCCGCTTCGCTCTGGCGGCGTCATACGCCTTCCACCGCCGCGAGGACCTACCCACCTCGTTCGGCCTGGGTGACGGCCTGGTTGGCCAATGCGCCCTGGAAGGCAACAGGATTGAGGTGATCGGCGCTCCTGGCGACTACGTCGAGATCGTGTCCGGATTGGGCAAGACCGGGTCCGTGTCGCTGATGTTGATCCCGATCAGCTTCGAATCCGAGGTACTCGGCGTCATCGAACTCGCCGCCCTCCGGTTGTTCACACCAGAAGACATCGAACTCCTGGAGAGCATCGCGCTCGGAGCCGGCGCCGCCATCAGTGCGATCGAGTCCGCGGAGAAGACACGCAAGTTGCTCCAGCTAGCGCAGGCGCAGACCGAAGAACTCAAGGCTCAGGAGGAGGAGCTGCGGACAACGAACGAGCAACTGACGCTCCGCGAAGATCAGTTGTCGGCGCAGAATGCCGAACTCGAGGAGACCACCGAGGAACTCCGCTCGCAGCAGGAAGAACTCAGGGCCAGTACGGAACGACTCGAAGCGCAAGCGCGTTCGTTGGAGCAGAAGAACGAGGAACTACACCGCCTCAGCCAGACTCTCGAAGAAAAGGCCGAGGAGCTGGCTGTCTCGTCTCGGTACAAATCGGAGTTCCTGGCGAACATGTCGCACGAGCTGCGCACCCCGCTGAACAGCATCCTGATCCTGGCAAGCCTCCTTGCCGATTCCGACGAGCCGCTCACCGAAAAGCAGCAGGAGTTCGCGGAAACGATTCAACACTCCGGCAAGGACCTCCTCAACCTCATCGACGAGGTGCTGGACCTCGCCAAGGTCGAATCCGGTTCAATCCATCTCGAGATCGAACCAATCGATGTGGCGGAGTTGGTCGGCTTCCTGGACCGCAATTTCCGCCCGGTCGCCGAGAACAAGGGCGTGGCGTTCGGCGTCGTGCTGAACGAGGCCGCGCCACGAGAAGTCACGAGTGACTACACGCGGGTCAAGCAGATCGCGAAGAATCTGGTGGCGAATGCAATCAAGTTCACCGACGAGGGCTCGGTGACGGTCGAGCTGTCCGGAGCGCGCGACATGGAAGGCAACCCGGGCGATGGCTATCTGAGCCTGGCCGTCGAGGACACCGGCATCGGCATCGACGAGAAGGACCACAATCTGATCTTCGAGTCGTTCCAGCAGGCGGGCCGAGGCACCGCGAAGCAGTACGGCGGCACCGGCCTGGGGTTGGCGATCAGCCGGGAACTGGCCCGTAATCTCGGGGGCGAGATCAAGGTACGCAGCGCGTTGGGTCGCGGATCGACATTCACCTGCTATCTGCCGGTCGAGGCGCCTCCGCTCGGCGAGGGGGACCATCCCGCGGTTCCGGGTAGCCCGGCGGTTGCCCACGGTGACGCGGCCTCGTCATCGAACGGTGAGGCGTCGGCACCGACGGCCACTCCCGGACCCGTCTCGCCCGAGAGCGGCGGAAACGGTGCCGGCGCCCGCTTCGAAGACGTGGACATCTCGGACATCACCTGGCCTTCGGGCGCTAAACCCGTACTGCTGATCGTCGAGGACGATCCGACCTTCGCCGGTTTGTTGGCCGACCTCGCGACGGAGTCCGGATTCGCCTTCGTGAAAACCGCCAGCGGCCGAAAAGCGTTGGCGTTGGCGAAGCAACGGCAGCCGGCGGCGATCACCTTGGACATCGGGCTACCGGATATGGCCGGCTGGGTGGTTCTGGACGTCCTCAAACATGATCTCGCCACCCGCCACATCCCGGTCAACGTCATCGCCGGGTCCGACGACGGCGGGCGCGGCCGACGCATGGGCGCCATCCAGACGCTGCAGAAGCCGAGCGATGTAACGGAGCTCCGGTCGATGTTCGCCTCCGTCGCCGATTTCCTGAAGCCGGGGCCGAGACATGTGCTTGTGGCCGAGGACGACGCGAATCAGCGTGCGGTGGTGCAGCAATTGATCGAAAGCGACGATATCGCGATCACCTGCGTCGGCACGGGTCAGCAAGTCCTGGACGAACTGGCCGGCCCGACGTCTTACGACTGCCTGGTTCTCGATCTCGGATTGCCCGACATCGACGGCATCGACCTCATCGAACGCATCAAAGACCAGCTCAAGCAGAAGAGTCTGCCCGTGATCGTGCACACCGGCCGCGAGCTGACATCGACCGAAACCGAACGCCTCGAAGCGTTGGCATCGGCGATCGTGTTGAAGAACGCCAGATCGCCGGAGCGTCTGCTGGACGAGACGGCACTCTTTCTCCACCGCGTGGCCACCGACATGCCGGATTCGGCGCGCAAAATCCTGTCCAACACCAGGCATATCGACGAATCCCTGCAAGGCGCCACCGTGCTGCTCGTCGATGACGACGTCCGCAACGTCTTCTCGCTCGGCAGCGCGTTGAAGCGGTACGGGATCACGGTGATACCCGCGCGCAACGGGCAGGAAGGGCTCGACAGCCTGGCCGCCCATCCTGAGGTCGGGCTGGTGCTGATGGACATCATGATGCCCGTCATGGACGGTTACGAAGCGATGCGCCGGATCCGGGCCGAGACCCGCTGGCAGAGTCTTCCGATCGTCGCGCTCACCGCGAAGGCCATGAAGGGTGACCGCCAGAAGTGCCTGGACGCAGGCGCTTCGGACTACGTCACCAAACCCGTCGACATGGATCAACTCACCTCGGTGCTCCGGGTGTGGCTCGCCGGCCAGCCGCGAGGACAGCGGGAAATCTCAAGCGCCAGTGAGTAAGCGCGCCGAAAAGCCGGAAGCGGCTCGATCCAAAGAGTTGACTGCGATCGAGGCCGAGGCGTTCTTCTACACGGTGTTCGACCATCTCGGCTACGACTTCCGGCACTACAGTGACGCGTCGAGGAACCGCAGGCTGATGGCGTTCGTCGAACGACACGAGCTGGGCACCATCTCCGAGGCGCAGGGCAGGGTGCTCCGCGAACCCGCACTGTTGTCGGCACTCCTGGCGGCGATGACGGTGAATGTCACCGAGATGTTCCGAGACCCGTTGGTGTTCGCTAAGATCCGCACGGAATTGTTGCCCAGGCTGGCCACCTATCCGCGCATACGGGTGTGGATCGCGGGCTGTGCGACGGGGGAGGAAGCCTATTCGACCGCGATCCTGTTGGACGAGGCCGGCCTGTTGAATCGGACGACGATCTACGCCACGGATATCGACAGCGAGTCGCTGCGGGCCGCCGCCTCGGCGATCTACCCGGCGGATGCCATGGTTGGTGCTACCCGCAATTACCAGGCCAGCGGCGGGGAAAGACCGTTTTCGGATTGGTACACCGCCAAGTACGGCCGGTGCATTCTGCGCCCCCAGCTACGGTCGAGTCTTGAGTTCTTCTCGCATAACCTCGCCACCGACAGCACATTTGGCGAATTTCACCTCATCATGTGCAGGAATGTCTTCATCTACTTCGAAGAGACTCTTCAGCGCAGGGTCGAACGGCTGTTCTGGGAAAGCCTGGCTCCCTTCGGCAATCTCGTCATCGGCCCGCGTGAAGGCCTCACCGCTGAAGGCAAGCGACTGTTCACCCCGACCGAGCGCCGTCTCGGTATCTACGTCAAGAGTCAGAACGAGCATGTCAGGCCCTGACGTCATCGTCATCGGGGGTAGCGCCGGCGGTATCAAGGCGCTCAAGAGCATCTTCGAGACGCTCGAAAACATCAGTGAGAGTGTGCTTTGCGTGGTGTTGCATCGCGCGCCGCAGTATGCGGGGCTCGTCGAGGTGCTTCAGGGGTACACCGCGATTCCGGTCCACGAACCGAGCGCCAGCCCGTGGGCCTGCCCGGTAGGAGCGGTGACCGTGGCACCAGCGGGCTACCACCTGCTGCTGGGTAATGACCGAGTTCGGTCAAAGCAGCCGCAAACACCCGTCGAGCAGTACGAAACCGGTCCTGGCGTACGCGCGCACCTCACCTTGGATGAGCCAGTCGCCTATTCGCGTCCGTCGATCGATGTCGTCTTCTCCAGCGCAGCGCACCTCGTCAATTCGGTGACGGCCGTATTGCTCTCCTGCGCCAACGACGATGGTGCCCGCGGCTGCGAGGCGGTGAAAGCGGAAGGGGGTCGAGTCGTGCTTCAGGACCCCGACAGCTGTCAGGCACCGATGGCCGTCAATGCGGCGATGCGTCTGGTGGATCCGGACCACATCGCGGATCCCGCCGGGATCGGGAGGTGGCTGTCAGAGGCTCGGGTGAGGGGCGGGTGACGTGTGCCCGCTCAGCTGGCCGCCTGCAGAGTGATCTCTGAGATCTCGGTGCGACTCTCGCCGTCCGTTGTACCCAGTTTGGAGATCCACACCAGCACATTGGATGTCCTGGTCCGGTCGTGGACCTCGATGCGGTTCTCACCCGGCTCCAGGGTGGTGGTGGGGGTGAGTTCGGTGGTGTCGGCCACCGTGGCAGGTTTCTCGGTGGGCGAGGATCGGATCTGGACTTCGGTTCCTGTGCTCGACAAGTCGATGGTGACGGCGCTCAATGCGGTCGGTTCGGACAGATGCAACAACAAGCCTTGACCCTCAATGAATTTGGGGAACGGGTCAGCGTCGCGATAGGTGACGGTTTTCCATGCCGTGTCCGGGTTGCCATCGATCGCCAGCCCGGCGTCCTGCGGGTTGTCCGGCGTGCCGCCGGGGGCGAAGACGGTCGCGCTCACCGGCTTGACGGGGGGGCCCGGACGGGTCCAGAGGCCGAATCCGTCGGTGAAGTAGAGGACGGCGCCCGCCGTCAACGTGATCACTGCGAGGAGTGCGGCGACGGGGATCCACCTGCGTTTGCGTGTCGTGTCGGCGCTGGGAGGCTTGGTCTTCCGCGGAGCACGCCGCTGTTTGGGCCGGACTCCGGCCGAGATGTTGACGATGGTGTCCGCGTCGAGGCGGTCGCCGTCCCATGTCCCGGTGACCTCGACCTCGTCTCCGTCTGCGAGTTGATCCGCGACGAGCTGAGTTTGTATCTCGACGGGCACCGGCGCGTCCCGACCGGCGACGGGTTCATACGGCACGAGGTGAAACGACAAGAGCCCGATCGCATCTCGATTGTCGAGTGCCCGGCGCTGCACGCCTCGCGCGGTGCCGTGGACGACAAGGCGCTCGAGGCGTTGCGTCGTCGGACGTTCGCCTGCGGCGTGCAGCGGTCCCGTCGCCTGCGCGGCAGCCTGCACACGTCGCTCCCGCTCCGTGAGCGCACGGGCGAAATCCATGCACGTCGGGTATCGCTCGTTGGGGTCCTTCGACAGCGCCTTCGAGAGCACCGGGTCGAGGTGCGCCAGATCGGGTCGGCGCTCCGATATCCGCGGTGCCGTCGTACCCAGATGGTGGCTGATGATGACGGCGGGATTCGAGTCCTGGAAGACAGGCGTCCCGGTCAGTAGGTGAAAGGTGGTGGCGGCCAGGGCATATTGATCGGCCCGGCCGTCGATCGCCCTGCTCAGGAGCTGCTCGGGAGCCACATAGTTGATGGTCCCCAACGCGATATTGGTGTCGGTGAGGTTGCTGGCGTCATCGATGCGGCGGGCGATCCCGAAGTCGGTCAACAGCACCCGGCGCCGGTGGCCGTTCGGGGCGGTCACGAGGATGTTCTCCGGTTTGACGTCACGATGGAGCAGACGGCGCTCGTGCCCGAAGTCGAGCGCATCGGCCACTGCGGTCACGATCTCGAAGACGTCTTGCTCCGGCATGCCGCGGGGGTAGGTCTCGCGGATCAATTGACCGGCGTCGGTGCCCTCGACGTACTCCATCGAGATCCAGAGTCGACCTTCGAATTCACCGCGGTCGAGGACGCTGACGATGTGGGGATGCCACAGCGTCGCGGCCAGTTCGGCCTCGCGGTTGAAGCGCGCCCGGAACTCGCCGTCGAGTACGGAGGCCTTGGTCAGGATCTTGAGTGCGTCCTGACGAGGCAAGCGGGGGTGCTGGGCGAGGTAGACCTCACCCGAACCACCGGTGCCCAGCAACCGCTGGATCACGTAGCCGGCGAAGACCTCGCCGTTCTCGAACGGCATCCCCGAAGACTACAAACCACGGCCCCCGGGCGACGAACTATGCCGGTGACGAGCCTTTTCTTGGCGATTTCGGCGTGCGCGGTCACGCTCAGCGTGACCTGCCACGCCGAAATCGCCAAGAAAACGCGACCAGTGACGACGCGGAAATCGCGAGCTACCATGGACGCACTGTTCACGCCAGGGCCAGTCGGGGGCCACTGCATAAGTTGGAAGGTCCCCGAAATGCTCAACCTCTCATCAAAAAAGTTGCTGGTCGCTGCCGTCGGCGGTCTCACCCTGTCGGTCGCTGCGGGTGCCGGTGTCGCGTCCGCCGACCCGATCATCGACACGACCTGCAGTTATCCGCAGGTCATGGCTGCGCTGAACTCCGAGAACCCCGCGCTTGCGCAGAAGTTCAGCGCGAACCCGCTGGCAGCGGTCATGCTGGGCAACTTCCTGGCCGCACCGCCGAGCGAACGCGTGCAGTTGGTCCAGGAGTTCCAGACCACGTCGTGGGGCCAGAAGTACTTCGGGGCCATGGCCTCGATCGCCAACAGCTGCAACAACTACTGATCCGCAGACTGCCTGCGTAGCCTGCTGAATAAGGCAAGTGCGGGGACCTCGTCGGGTGGGGCCCCCGCACTTGCTGACAGCAGAGTGATGCGTCGCCCTTGGAAACTTCTTAAGGCGATCGACGGCTATCTGGTGAGGTCCCACTGCCCGAAATCGGGCGCAAGGACGATGTCGACGTCAACGCTGGTGTTGGCCAGGATGACGCCGGGGTCGGTCGGGGTGACGATCACGTCCTGATACAGCACCGCCGCCGGCTCGCGCTCACCGTTCGACCACGCTCGCGTCTGCCACGCCCAGGCGTGGCCGGCGCTGGTCGACGGTCCGATGACGCCGTCCTGGAGGGCCCACCCGCACGCATTCGCATGTCCGTAGATGCCGGTGCGAGGCACACCCAGCACCGAGTTGATCCCCCGAAACCACTCGAACGCGACACTGTTCCAGGTGTCCAGATCGATGTCCTCGTCGACGCTGAAGAAGATCGGCGCGTTCGCGGGTCCGCCGGCTGCGCTGTGCCAC
>JBIQHU010000145.1:0-13078 GCA_044508395.1 Mycobacterium sp.
CGCAGCCGCCGTGCGGAGTCGACCTGCTGGTCGTCACCGGCAACTGTGTCATCGGCCTGCCGCGCAGCGTCGCGCTGGGGGTGGCGTGATGTACGCGAGCATGCACGAGAACGACGCCCTTGCCGCCGCGCGGACGCTTGCGCAGCGCGCGTCGACCCGGCCCGGCACGCACACCAACACCGATGCGCTCGAGGAGCAGGTCTGCGCCGAAGCAGGTCTGTGGGAGACGACGGCG
Source organism: Mycobacterium sp. (assembly GCA_044508395.1). Lineage (GTDB taxonomy): Bacteria > Actinomycetota > Actinomycetes > Mycobacteriales > Mycobacteriaceae > Mycobacterium. Next base: position 236 of record JBIQHU010000145.1, read on the forward strand.
GCTCGCCGGGCCCTCGATCAATCGCGGGGGGATGCCGCCCACGCCGTGTCGATGCTGCGGGTCTGGGCGGCCACGCAACCGCATGTGTACGCGTTGCCAATCGGCGCGGACGATATCGCAATTGTCCGACGGCTGTCGTCGGCCTATCCCCGGATACCGGGCGGGCAATGGCTGGGAATGGCCCCTGAACTGATGTCCCGCCAGCTGAATTGGGCCGACGAGCCGGTGGCGGCAGAACAGACCGCGGAGGCCGTCAGCGACCGCAACGGCGCTCCACCCACGCGCGCCACCACACCCCGGGTGCGGGACCTGATCGACTCGGCGAGCCTGGTCCAGCCCCCGGCTGACGGTGATGGCGGCGATCCCGCGCGGACCGTGTTGATGCCGCCCTTTACCCGTGCCGACCGGATGGCCCTACTCGCTCGCGGCGAGACAGGCGCACTCGTCGCCCTCGCCGCGCTGATTTTGGGGCGCCGACAGGAGGCGGTCATGGTGGAGCTCACCGTGGGCATCGTTGCGATCCGGGTGGCGCACCCGCGAACCGGCGTGCCGTGTGTCGTCGCCGAAGTCCCTGTCACCGAGGTGGAGGTTGTGCTCGATTCCGATGTCGAAGGACGTCCCGGGGGACTCGCCACGGGTTGGGGTGCGTCATTGGGAACGGTTGAGCGGCGGGCGATCTCATTGGCCCTTCTCGACGGCGCGATGCAAGCGGACGGAGAGCTACGGGAGCCGCTGATGCTCGACGAGCAGACGGTGATCGCGGCCACCGACGGGCCTGCCACCCACGGATTCGTCGAGCACCTGCGGTTGCCGCACTACGCCAGCTTCGCCGCATACCTCGCGCTGGGCAATGACGGGGTGGCGTCGTGAAGTCGGTCGCCGCACTCGCGGCGGAACACGGTCGGGCGGAGGCGTACGCGTACCTTGACGAGAACACCAAACGCAATGTGCGCCGCGCGGTTCTCAAGGCGCTGGCCATCCCCGGCTGGCAGGTGCCGTTCGGATCCCGCGAAATGCCGGTGGCCAGGGGCTGGGGTAGCGGCGGTCTGCAGGTGACGCTCTCGCTAGTCGGGCCCGCGGACGTCGTGAAGGTGATCGACCAGGGCGATGACTTCTCATCCAACGCCGTCGGCATGCGCAATCTGGTCAGTGCGTCAGCGCGGTGCGCGGCGACCACCAGCACCACGGAGGCGACAATCATCCAAAGCCGGCATCGCATACCCGAACTGGATCTGCGCCCCGACCAGATTCTCGTGCTCCAGGTACCCCATCCGGAGCCGTTGCGCCGCGTGGTGCCCGACGAGGTCGCAGCGCTTGCACATCACGCCGAGCGCGACTACACCCCAGCCTGGCTGGATCTGTATGACGCCCAGGCCCGGCTGGGCGACGCACGAACCGCCGCGGACCATCCGGTGTTGGTCGAGGGCTCACGACTGATGAGCCCGAGTCCGATCCCGCGATACGACGTTTTACGGCTCAATCGGCGTCCTCATCCCATCTTGTTGGGCGCCGGGAGGCGAGCCAGACTGACCGCCTTGCCGCCCTACACAAGCGTGCAACCGCTGGCCTTCACGGACAGTCCGCTCGGTCCGGAATACGCTGGCGGACCTTGCTTCAGGTGCGGCAGTACGCGCTCCTATCGTGTTGCCGCAGAGGAACGTTGGTCCTGCAGTGACGCCGATGCCTGCCGCGTTCGGCGCGAGGCGACGTGATGACCTCCAATGCATTCGACGACTGGAGCGACCATGGCTCGCTGGTTCCGCCCGCGCCGGTCATCTCCGTGCGGGGACTGACGCATCGCTTCGGGCCGGGCTGCACGCGATGTGTCGAGCTGACCGGAGAAGCAGCAGGAACAAACCGGTGCTCGGCCTGCGGCACCGTCGTCGCCCTGCACGATGCGTCGTTCGACGTGGGCCCGCAAGAGGTCCTCGGTGTGGTGGGCGAGTCCGGTTCGGGTAAAACGACATTGCTGCGTTGTCTACATCTGGACCTGCGCCCCGACTCAGGATCGATCTCGGTCGAGGGTCAGGCGATCGAGCGGTCAGCGGTGGTGATGGTGCACCAAAACGCCTTGGCGGCAGGACTTTATCCCCGGTTGGCGGCCGAATCGAATGTCACTGAGCGGCTACTCGGCGGTGGTGCGCGCCACTTCGGTGAGATCCATACGCGGGCGGCCGAACTACTCGGCGAGCTCGGCCTGCGCGCTGAGCGGCACACCGATGCGCTGATGACGTTCTCCGGTGGTATGCAACAGCGGGTTCAACTGGCCAGGGCGTTGGTCGATCCGCCACGGGTGTTGCTGCTCGACGAGCCCACCACCGGTCTGGACCCCTCCGTTCAGGCGGACCTGCTCGACGTGATGCAACGGGTCACCCAGAGCCTCGGATCGGCATCGATCGTCGTATCCCACGATCTTGCTGCCGTTCGCGTGCTGGCTTCCCGAATCGTGGTTCTGCACCACGGACGCGTTGTCGAAGAAGGCATCTGCGAGCAGGTGCTCGAGGACCCGCACCATCCGTACACCCAACTTCTCGTCTCGTCGAGGCTGATATGAGCGCGATCGCAGCGGCAGAAATCGCAGTGACGCGACTGTCGAAAGGCTTCGACGGGCAGCCTGTCGTGCTCGATGGCATCGACCTGACCGTGCGCAGCGGAACCCTGACCCTCGTCACCGGTCCGCCTGGGTCGGGGAAATCGACCCTCGTCCGGTGCATGACCGGTGTCTATCGGGCAGACGCCGGCGCGGTGCGTTATCGGACGGCAGGCAGAGGCGAGGTCGACATCACCGCAGCGGACGCTCGAACGGTCGCGTGGTTGCGTGCGCGCCATGTCGCGTCCTTCGACGGCCTCATCCCGGCGGCGCCGCGCCTGCCCGCGGCGGTAGCGGCGGCGAGGGCAGCACAATGCAGTCGCACGTCGGCGATTGCGGCACTGGGGCGGTTCCATATCGCGAACCTCGCGCCGGTGCCGATCGGGCGTTTGCGCACGGCGGATCGGCTGACGGTCGCGCTCGCCGCGGCGCTACTGGCGGAGCGGCCTTTCGTGCTGCTCGACGAACCCGAGGCGTCCGCGGATCCGGAGAGCGTGGCGCGGTGGCTGCGGCGGCTGACCGACAGAGGTGCCGCCGTGCTCGCCACGGGTGGCCCAGAGAGTCAGCTCGCCTCGATCGCGAGCACGACGGCAGACCTACGGAGAGGAAGAATCGAATGGCGCAAACCGTAGTCGACGGTGTGACGATCGTTCCTGGCGGCGGACGACCCGAGATTCGCGACGCCGCAGTGGTTCTCGACAGCGCGGGCACGGTCGTGGAGATTTCAGATGGCGCGCCGTCCGACGACCTGTTCCTGGTTCCGGCCGCCGTCGATCTGCACCTCGACAACCTCGTCGAGCGCCGCCGACCGCGCGCGACCGTGGCGCTCGACCACGAGTCGGTGATCACCGTGCTCGACGCCGAGTGCGCCGCGGCGGGAATCGCGACGGTGTGTGTGGCGGCCCGCTGCGAGGATTCACCGCGTAAACGCATCGACATCGCCGACGCCGCCACGCTGGCCGCGGTCGTCGAGGATTTGGCGCCGTATCTGTGCTGCGACTGGAGGATTCACGCCCGTGTCGAGTTGACCGACGACGGTGCTATCGAGTCGTTGCTCGCGGTGTTGAGCGCGTCATCGCGGATCGCCTTGATCTCCATGATCGAAACATCGGCGCAACGCAGCCGGTTCTCGTCGCTCGCCGAGACGCGGAAGTTCTACTCCCAGGACTGGGGTGTATCGGAGGCGGAGGTCGAGGACCAATTCAGCGTTGACCCCGTCCGCCTGGCCTTGGTCGGCGACCGCCGCAAGCAGGTTGCAGACCTCGCTCTCCAGCGCGAGATCACACTCGCCAGCCACGACGACAGAACCCCCGAGCACATCGAGGAGGCGTTCGACTTCGGCGCCCGCGTAGCCGAATTCCCCTTGACGATGGAGGCCGCACGCCGTGCACACGAACTCGGCATGCACGTCGTGCTCGGTGCCCCGAACGCCGTTCGCGGCAGATCGACGTCGTCGGGCAACGTATTGGCGGCTGACGCGGTGGCCGCCGGTCTGTGTGACGTGCTGTGTGCGGACTACCTGCCATCGTCGTTGCAGTGCGCTCCCCACGCGATCGCGCGCGACGGGGCCGCGCCATTGTTCGCCGCGATCGACCTCATCTCGTCGAACCCGGCCGCAGTCCTCGGCCTTCCCCCGGTCTCCATCGAGGTCGGCCGACCGCTCACCGCGTCGCTGCGACGGGTGCGGCGCGACGCGGGTGGCGCACATGTCGGAATGGGACTTTGGCGTGACGGCCGGCTGGTCTTCGGCCGGGAGTCCCCGGCATTCGGCATGGTGCCAGTCGCCGGTTAGCTGACCTAACTCCGCGCCCCGGCAATCCCGGCGGTCGTCTCTCGCCGCTGTGCCATGATCGAAGGCGGAAATCGGGGGATTTGCAGCTAGGGGAGCGTGCGTTGGTGGACCTATCAGGACTGACCAGGCCAGTGGAACGGTTGGTCGCCACCGCGCAGAACGGGCTGGAAGTTCTGCGCTACGGCGGCCTGGAGACGGGCGCGGTGCCGTCGCTGTTCCAGATCATCCAGAGCGTGCCGATGTACCGGCTGCGGCGATACTTCCCACCCGACGACAGGCCGGGGGCGAGGCCGCCCGGGCCGCCGGTGCTGATGGTGCATCCGATGATGATGTCGGCCGACATGTGGGACGTCACCCGCGAGGAAGGCGCCGTCGGCATCCTGCACAAGGCCGGACTCGACCCCTGGGTCATCGACTTCGGTTCGCCCGACAAGATCGAGGGCGGCATGGACCGCAACCTCGCCGACCACGTCGTCGCGCTGAGCGAAGCCATCGACACCGTGAAAGAGGTGACCGGCCGCGACGTGCACCTGGCCGGCTACTCGCAGGGCGGCATGTTCGCCTACCAGGCCGCCGCCTACCGCAGATCCAAGGATCTCGCGAGCATCATCGCGTTCGGCTCGCCGGTCGACACGCTCGCCGGCCTGCCGATGAACATGCCCGCCAGCATCGCCCCGGCCGCGGCGGACTTCATGGCCGACCATGTGTTCAGCCGCATGGACATCCCCGGCTGGCTGGCGCGCACCGGATTCCAGATGCTCGATCCGATCAAGACGGCGCAGTCACGCATCGACTTCCTGCGTCAGCTGCACGACCGCGAGGCCTTGCTGCCCCGCGAGCAGCAGCGGCGCTTCCTGCAGTCCGAAGGCTGGATCGCGTGGTCGGGCCCTGCGATCGCCGAACTGCTCAAGCAGTTCATCGCGCACAACCGAATGATGAGTGGTGGCTTCTCGATTCACGGCGATCTCGTCACGCTGTCGGACATCGACTGCCCCGTCCTGGCAGTAATCGGTGAGGTCGACGACATCGGTCAGCCGGCGTCGGTGCGCGGCATCAAGCGCGCCGCGCCGAAGGCGGACGTCTACGAATTCCTCATCCGCGCTGGACATTTCGGGCTTGTCGTCGGAAGCAAGGCATCGACGCAAACCTGGCCGACGGTCGCCCAGTGGGTCAAGTGGATCGACTCCGACGGCATGATGCCCGAAGGGGTCAATCCGATGGCGCTACAGCCGGAGGAGCACAACGAGAGCGGTGTCTCGTTCAGTTCACGCTTGGCGCATGGCACCTCCGCAGCGACCGAGATGGTGTTCACCCTCGCGCGGTCGGCCGCCGATGCGGTGGTCGCGGCCAACAAGTCCGCGCGCGCAATAGTGGTCGAGACGTACCGCACCCTGCCCCGCCTCGCGCGGCTGGGTCAGATCAACGACCACACCCGAATCTCGCTGGGCCGGATCATGTCCGAGCAGGCCCGCGACATGCCCAACGGCGAAGCCCTGCTGTTCGACGGTCGCGTGCACACCTACGAGGCCGTTGATCGCCGCATCAACAACGTCGTCCGCGGCCTGATCGACGTCGGCGTTCGGCAGGGCGCGTACGTCGGGGTCTTGATGGAGACGCGCCCCAGCGCCCTGGTCGCGATCGCCGCGCTGTCCCGCCTCGGTGCGGTGGCCGTGCTGATGCCGCCCGACGCCGACTTGGTGGCGGCCGCCCGGCTCGGCGCGGTCTCCGACATCATCGCCGACCCGAGCAGCCTCGAGGCGGCGCGCAAGCTCGACATGCGCGTCCTCGTGCTCGGCGGTGGCGAGGGGCGCGACCTGGATCTCCCCGAGGACGCCGACGTCATCGACATGGAGAAGATCGACCCCGACCTCGTCGACCTTCCAGGCTGGTACCGGCCTAACCCCGCGCTGGCCCGCGACCTCGCGTTCATCGGCTTCAGCTCGATCGGCGGCGAGTTGGTTCCCCGCCAGATCACCAACTACCGCTGGGCGTTATCGGCGTTCGGCACCGCGTCGGCGGCCAACCTGGGGCGCGGTGACACGGTGTACTGCCTGACGCCGCTGCATCATCAATCCGGGCTGCTGGTCGCACTCGGCGGCGCGGTCGTCGGCGGGTCGCGTATCGCATTGTCTCGGGGTCTGCGCCCGGACCGGTTCGTCCAGGAGATCCGTCAATACGGCGTCACCGTCGTCTCCTATACGTGGGCGATGTTGCGCGACGTCATCGACGACCCGTCGTTCTCGCTGGCGGGCAGCCATCCGGTCCGGCTGTTCATCGGTTCCGGTATGCCGACGGGCCTGTGGAAACGCGTCGTCGACGTGTTCGAGCCCGCCCACGTCGTCGAATTCTTCGCAACCTCGGACGGGCAGGCGGTGCTGGCCAACGTCTCGGGCGCCAAGGTCGGCAGTAAGGGCAGGCCGTTGCCCGGAGGCGGCGAGATCGCATTGGCCGCCTACGACCCCGAGGACGACCTGATCCTCGAGGACGAGCGTGGCTTCGTCCGTCGCGCAGAAACCAACGAGGTGGGCGTCCTGCTCGCCCGCCCGCGCGGACCGATCGACCCGACAGCGTCGATCAAACGCGGCGTCTTCGCCCCTGCGGATACGTGGGTGTCCACGGAATACCTGTTCCGGCGCGATGACGACGGCGACTACTGGCTCGTCGACAGCCGCGGGCTGGTGATTCATTCGCCGCGCGGTGTCGTCTACGCGGCGACCGTGAACGACGCCGTCGGACGTCTGGACGCGGTGGATCTTGTGGTCACCTACGGCGTCGACGCCGGCGATCAGCATCTGGCCGTGACGGCGCTCGCCCTGCGGCCGGGAGGGACCATTCCCTCAGCGGACCTGTCCGAAGCGCTCGCCGATCTACCGGTCGGCAGTCCGCCCGACCTCGTGCACGTGGTGCCCGAGATGGCCCTCAGCGCGTCGTGCCGACCGCTCGTCGGGCCGCTGCGCGAAGCCGGAATCCCCAAACCGTCGCGTAACGCCTGGTACCTGGACCGCGATACGAATCGGTACAAGCGATTGACCGTCGCGGTACGCGCCGAGATCGTTGGTGGGTGATCGTCGCGGCCGTGCCGAGCGGTCGTCACGCTGTTAGGCTCCCGCTGGCGGCAGGCCGTCGTCGGGTCGGGCAATTCGTGGTCTATCGCGCTGGAGGGTTGATGACATCGCAGACCGGTAACGCTCGCGTCGAATGGCGCCGCGCCCTCGTCGGAGGAGTGCTCGCCGTTGGCCTGATGTCCGGATTCGGCGCTTCGACCGCGTTCGCGCAGCCTGCAGAACCCACGAACCCGCCAGCTCCGCGCAGCTGCACCGGTGACGACTGCACCAAGGACGCCGAGGCCGCCGTGGCGGCCGCGGCGGGCTGCGAGCCTGATGACGAGAAGTGCTCCGATGCGGCGAACAAGCCCAGGAAGGTGAACGGCGACCAGGTCCTGATGGCGATCTACGAGGAGTACCGCCAGGGTGAGGGCGGCGGTCAGATCTCGAAGCTGATCGACGACGCCGTGAATCTGCGCAAGCAGGGTTTCCCCATCTCCAGCGCGAACGCCCAGGCGTTGCAGGAAGCCCTCGATGACCGACCCAACCAGAAACCGCTGATCGAGGCGCTGGAGTCGGCCATCCAGTACCAGCGCAAGATAATGGAGCAGCAAATGTTGGCTGCTCAGGAGCAGGGGCAGTCCGCAAGCGGCGGCGCCGTTCCCGTCATCCCGCCCGCACAGGGTGGCCCCATCCCGCCGCAGGGCTGACACGCGGCCGTGCTCGACGAAAAGCTTCTCAGCATCCTCGTCTGTCCCGAGGACCGTGGTCCGCTCCTCCTGGTGGACGACGAGTGTCTGTACAACCCGCGGCTGCGGCGCGCCTATCGCATCGACGACGGCGTTCCGGTCCTGCTGGTCGACGAGGCTGTCACGGTGACCGACGAGGCCGAACACACCCGGTTGCTCGAGCGGGCGTCAGGAGAATCCGGGTAGGTCCCCGGTGAGGTAGCGCTGCAGGTTCGGGGCGATCGTTTCGGCGATCTGGTCCACCGGCAGTGATTTGAACGGTTCGAGTTCGAGGATGTAGCGCGCCATCAGCACCCCGACCAGCTGCGAAGCGACGAACTGGACACGGATCGGCCCACTTCCGGGCGGGTTGTCCACGCGTGAGCCGACTTCCTTCGCGATGATCTCCTGCAGGAACGACCGGATGAGCGAAGTGTCGTTTCCGCCGAGAATCGACCGCATGGTGGCGAGTAATCCCTTACCCATCTCGGAGTCCCACAGCGGCAGCAGCAGCGACGGCAGCGTGTAGCCGATGTCCTCGACGGGGATCTGTTGCAGTCGTGTGATGATCTGCATCGGGTCGATCGGGATGTGGATCGCCGCAGCGAACAGCTGGGTCTTGGTTCCGTAGTAGTGATGGACGAGCGCGGGGTCCACGTCCGCGGCGGCCGCGATGGCACGGATCGAGGTCTTGTCGATCCCATTGCGGGCAAACAACTCCCGCGCACTGGTCAGGATGCGTTCGCGCGTATCGGACGTTCCGGGCGGCCGCCCGGGACGCCGGCGCTCAGTGTTGGTGGTCAATGCGCTTACGGTGTCCTTCGTCGTAGCGTCGCCGCGGCCAGAACCATTGACACGATCGCGAAGCCGATGACCACCGCGATGTCTCGTACCGCGATGAATGTCGGCTCCGCGTACGCACCGACCTGTTGCAACGCTTCAAGAGCGTAGCTGGCAGGCAGTACATTGCTGATCCACTGCAGCCATTCGGGCATTGCTGCGCGCGGTACCACGACTCCGCACAGCAGCAGCTGCGGGGCGATCACCAGCGGCATGAACTGCACCGCTTGAAACTCCGTGCGGGCGAACGCACTACACAGCAGGCCCAGCCCGACACCGAGGACTGCGTTGATGATCGCGATGAGGAACACCAGTGCAGGACTGCCCGCCGTGGCGAAGCCGAGGAACCAGAACGAGACGATGCAGGCAAGGGTGGCCTGCGCGGCGGCGGCGATCGAGAAGGCGGTGCCGTACGCGGCGAGCAGGTCCAGGCGGCGCAGGGGAGTTGTGAGGATCCGTTCCAGCGTGCCTGAAACCCGTTCGCGCTGCATGGTTATCGACGTGATGAGGAACATCACGATGAGCGGGAACAGGCCCAGCATGATCAGGCATACGTTGTTGAACGGCGTCGGTGCGCCCGGTGGGTGGGGTGCGTCCCGGAACATGTAGTAGATCAGCGTCATGATGAGGCTCGGCACGAGGAGGATCATTGCGACGCTGCGGTGGTCGGCGGCGAGCTGGCGCAGGATGCGCGTCGTGGTGGCCAGGTAGGCCTGCGGGCTCAGTGCGCTTCGAGTTGTCGGGTTGCGGTGCTGTGCCTGATGACGGACAGAAACGCGTCCTCCAGTGACTGACATCCCGTGTCCTCCCGTAACTTCGTGGGTGTGGTGTGCGCGAGCAGCTTGCCCTCGCGCATCAGCAACAGGTCACCGCAGTGATCGGCTTCGTCCATGACGTGGCTCGACACAATCAGCGTCGTGCCGCGGTCGGCGATTTCGCGGAAACGCTGCCAGAGCTCGACCCGCAGCACGGGATCCAGCCCGACGGTGGGCTCATCGAGCACCAACAGGTCGGGGTGGGACACCAGCGCGCAGGCCAGTGACGCGCGGGTGCGTTGGCCGCCGGAAAGATTGCCGCACAGGGCGGTTCGGTAATCGTCGAGCCCGACGGCGGCGATCGCGTTGGCGGCGTCGGCACGGCCTGCCCCGGTCAGCGCCGCGAAGTAGCGGACGTTGTCGATGACCCGCAGATCGTCATAAATGGTCGGATCCTGCGTGACGTATCCGACCCGGTGCCGCAGCTCGGCCGACCCGGCCGGGCGTCCCAGCACCGTCACGGTGCCCGCCGCGATGATCTGGGTGCCGACGATGCAGCGCATCAGCGTCGTCTTGCCGCATCCGGACGGGCCGAGAAACCCGGCGATCGTGCCCCGTGCGATCTGGACCGAAATGTTGTCGAGCGCGACGCGTTTACCGCGGATGACCCGCAGCTCTTGCACGTCGACCACGACGTCGACGCTGCGGCGAAGCAATTCATCATCCGATGAACTCATCATGCGATGAATAATCCTCCGGGGTGGGTGGGCGTGTCAATGCCCGCCAGGGCCTGCCAGGCAGAATCGCTGCGGTGAGTGCGCGCCAGTTGTCCGTGGATCCGGTCAGCGCAGCGCGCCAGCTGCTCGGCGCCGTTCTGGCCGGGCGTGGCGTGAGCGCGATGATCGTCGAGGTCGAGGCTTACGGCGGCCCTGAGGACGGGCCCTGGCCGGACGCTGCTTCGCATTCCTATCGCGGCATGGGCGGCCGCAACGCCGTCATGTTCGGTCCAGCCGGGCGGCTCTATACCTACCGCAGCCACGGCATACACGTCTGCGCGAACGTCGTGTGCGCCACCGATCGCATCGCCGGCGCGGTGCTGATGCGGGCAGTGGCCATCGAGTCCGGAGCCGATGTCGCGCAAGCCCGCCGCGGTGAGTCCGTGCGGCCTGCTGCGCTGGGACGGGGGCCCGGCAACCTGTGCTCGGCGATGGGAATCACTATGGAGGACAACGGCATTGACCTGTTCGATGCCGCGAGCCCGATCCGGCTGATACTCGGTGAGAAGCGCGAGGGTGTGGCCGGCCCGCGCGTCGGTGTCAGCAAGGCGGCCGATCGGCCGTGGCGGTTGTGGCTGGCCGGACGGTCCGAGGTGTCGCTCTATCGCCGCAGCCCACGGGCACCGGCTCCCGGGGAAAGCGACTAGTACGGGAAGATCGGTGCGTGACTTTTATGGGCGCATCCATCCTCGATGAGCTGGAGTGGCGCGGACTGATCGCGCAGTCCACCGACCGCGACGCGATGGCCGCGGTGCTGGCCGCCGGACCCACGACCGTCTACTCAGGTTTCGATCCGACGGCGCCGAGCCTGCACGCGGGACACCTCATCCCGCTGCTGACGCTGCGGCGTTTTCAGCAGGCAGGACACCGTCCGATCGTCCTGGCCGGTGGGGCGACGGGCATGATCGGCGATCCGCGCGACGTGGGGGAGCGCACGCTGAACAGTGCCGACACGGTCGCCGAGTGGGCCGATCGCATACGTGGCCAGCTGGAGCGTTTCGTCGAGTTCGACGAATCGCCGATCGGCGCCGTGGTGGAGAACAACCTCACGTGGACCGCCCAGATGAATGCGATCGAGTTTCTGCGCGATGTCGGGAAGCACTTTTCGGTGAATGTGATGCTCGACCGCGATACGGTGCGCCGCCGTCTCGAGGGCGAAGGCATCTCCTATACCGAATTCAGCTACATGTTGTTACAGGCCAACGATTTCGTGGAGCTTCACCAGCGCTACGGATGTGCACTGCAGATCGGCGGATCCGATCAGTGGGGCAACATCATCGCCGGAGTGCGGCTCGTCCGCCAGAAGACCGGAGCCGCCGTGCATGCCCTGACCACCCCGCTGGTCACCGACTCCGAAGGCCAGAAGTTCGGGAAATCGACCGGCGGCGGCAGTCTGTGGCTCGATCCGGACATGACGAGTCCCTACGCCTGGTACCAGTACTTCGTGAACACCGCCGACGCCGACGTGATCCGCTACCTGCGGTGGTTCACCTTCCTGTCGCCGGAGGAATTGGCCGAACTCGAGCAGGCGACCGCTGAGCGGCCGCACGAGCGCGCGGGTCAGCGCCGGCTGGCCCGGGAGCTGACGAATCTGGTGCACGGCGAGGCGGCGACGGAGTCGGTCGAACACGCCAGCCAGGCATTGTTCGGGCGCGGCGAACTCGCCCGCCTGGATGAGCCGACGTTGGCCGCCGCACTGCGCGAGGCGTCGGTCGCCGAGCTGCAGTCGGGACAACCCGATGCGATCACTGACCTGCTGGTGGCCAGTGGTTTGTCGGCGAGCAAGGGTGCCGCCCGCCGCACGATCGGCGAGGGCGGGGCATACGTCAACAACGTCCGCATCGAGAGCGAAGAGTGGGTGCCCCAGCCGTCGGACTTCCTGCATGGTCGCTGGCTGGTGCTGCGCCGGGGCAAGCGGAATATCGCTGGCGTCCACCGCGTTGGGTAGTTCGTCGGGCCATCGAGGCCCGGCGAAAACTGGCGTCGCCTGTCGGGAACAAAGTCTCCCGAAGGCGCGTTGAACCCCATGAACAACGAGTCGACGCACTGCCGTGCGCACGATGGACGCGGATTCGAAAGACACGCCCCATCAGCCCATTTGACTCAGAGTTATCCCTCACGTAACTTATCGGAGTCGCTGCGACACGGGCCAAGCCCGACGAGCGCGGCGGCTCCCAGAGGGAAGCCCCAACTTCGGTTGGGTTCCTGATTGTCCGCACTACGAGCCCGTGGCTTAATGCCGCGGGTTGGTTGCGCGGCCGAGCGGGTGTGTTGTTTGAGAACTCAATAGTGTGTTTGGTGGTTTTTGTTTGTTGTTT
>JBIQHU010000283.1:0-1832 GCA_044508395.1 Mycobacterium sp.
CCGTCCCGACCTAGCACTCGCCGGTCGCGAGTGCCAACTGCATTCTTAGCACTCGCCCAGGGAGAGTGCAAGGTTGTTCGACCTGTGGCCGGAGGACATCCATCGGCGTCAACTATTTGTGATCTTGCTATCAATCGCTTGAGACAATCGATAGGTTCTACCTAAATTGCCTTACGGGAAAGTTAGTTCGATCCGATTGGAGCCACATGTCCATCCTCAACACCGAGATCAAGCCGTTCCAGGCCACCGCCTTCCGCAACGGCGAGTACGTCGAGGTCTCCGATGCCGACGTGCGCGGCAAGTGGTCGATCTTCTTCTTCTATCCGGCCGACTTCACGTTCGTCTGCCCGACCGAGCTCGGCGACATGGCCGACCTGTACGACGAGTTCCAGAAGCTCGGCGTCGAGATCTACGCGGTGTCCACCGACACCCACCACGTGCACGCCGCCTGGCACAAGGCCTCCGACACCATCGGCAAGATCCGCTACTACATGGTCGGTGACCCGTCGGGCACCATCACCCGCAACTTCGACAACATGCGCGAGGGCCAGGGCCTGGCCGACCGCGGCACCTTCCTCGTCGACCCCGACGGCATCATCCAGTACCTGGAGATCACCCCGGAGGGCGTCGGCCGCAACGCCGCCGAGCTGCTGCGCAAGGTGAAGGCCGCGCAGTACGTGCGCAACCACCCGGGCGAGGTCTGCCCCGCCAAGTGGGAAGAGGGCGAGGAGACCCTGGCTCCGTCGATCGACCTCGTGGGCAAGATCTGACGTTCTGAACTGCCGGTGAGGCCGGCCCGCCCGGCACGGTCCCGCCCACCACGGGCGGGCCGGCCCCACCATCCCACCCCTTCTTTCAGGAGACCACCATGCTCGACGCCTCGACCACCGCACAGCTGAAGACCTACCTGGAGAAGGTCACCACGCCGATCGAACTGGTGGCCTCCCTCGACGACAGCCCCAAGTCCGCGGAACTCGCCGCGCTCCTCGAGGAGACCGCGGCGCTGTCCGACAAGGTGACCTACCGCCGCGCCGACGACGACGCACGCCGTCCGTCGTTCCGCATCGAGCGGGTGGGCACCGACATCCGGGTGCAGTTCGCCGGCCTGCCGATGGGCCACGAGTTCAGCTCCTACGTCCTGGCGCTGCTGCAGGTGGGCGGGCATCCGGTCAAGGTCTCCGACGAACTGGCCGACACCATCAAGTCGCTCGACGGTGACTACCAGTTCGAGACGTACATGTCGCTGTCGTGCCAGAACTGCCCGGACGTCGTCCAGGCGCTCAACGCGATGAGCGTGCTCAACCCGCGCATCCGGGTGGTCGCCATCGACGGCGCTCTGTTCCAGGACGAGGTCGAGGCGCGCAAGGTGCTCGCGGTGCCCACCGTCTACCTCAACGGTGAACTGTTCGACTCCGGCCGGATGAGCATCGAGCAGATCGTCGCCAAGCTCGACACCGGCGCCGCCGCCCGCGACGCCGAGAAGATGAAGGGCAAGGCCCCGTTCGACGTGCTCGTCGTCGGCGCCGGCCCGGCGGGCGCCACCGCCGCCATCTACGCCGCCCGCAAGGGTCTGCGCACCGGTATGGCCGCCGAGCGGATCGGCGGTCAGGTGCTCGACACCATGGCGATCGAGAACTTCATCTCGGTGCCGCACACCGAGGGCCCCAAGCTGGCCGCCGCGCTCGAGGAGCACGTCCGCGAGTACGACGTCGACATCATGCCGATGCAGGAGGCGGTCGAGCTGATCCCCGCTCTCGAGAAGGGCGGCCTGACCGAGATCCGCTTCCGCAACGGCGCCACGCTGTCGGCCCGCTCGGTGGTGCTCGCCACCG
>JBIQHU010000146.1:0-12954 GCA_044508395.1 Mycobacterium sp.
CCAACCACTCCGAGCGCAGCAGTTTGTAGAGCAGGTCGGTGCTGATGTTTCCCGATCCGACGATCGCGACTGATGCCTTGTGCGGCATGGTGTGCTCCTCGTTACTCGAAACTCAAGTGGACGGCGCCCAATCCCTCGAAGTCGGCGACGAAGTCATCGCCGGGGTTGGCGTCGAAGGCTTTGGTGCACGACCCGGGCAACACGATGTCGCCGGCCTTCAGCCGGACGCCGAAGCCGTCCACCTTGCGGGCCAGCCACGCCACCGCCGTCACCGGGTTTCCCAGCACCGCATCGCTGCGGCCCTTCGCGACCACCTCGCCATTGCGGGTGAGCACGGCGCCGATGTTGCGGATGTCGACGTCCTTGGGCGACACCCGCGCTTCCCCGAGCACCCAACCCGCCGACGACGCGTTGTCGGCGATGGTGTCGCAGATCGAGATCTTCCACTCCTTGATGCGGGTGTCGATCAACTCGAGCGCCGGGACGAACGCGGCCGTCGCCGCCAGCACGTCGTCCTCCGTGCACCCGGCGCCGGGCAGGTCGTCGGCCAAGATGAAGCCGACCTCCACCTCCACGCGCGGATAGAGGTACTTGTCGGTCTGCACCGGCACGTTCTCGAAGACGGCCATCCCGTCGAGCAGATGCCCGTAGTCCGGCTCGTCGACGTTCATCATCTTCTGCATGGCCTCCGACGAGAGGCCGACCTTGTGTCCGATCACGCGGGCGCCCTCGGCCACCCGTCGCCGGATGTTGATCAGTTGGATTTCGTAGGCGTCGACGACGTCGATGTCCGGGTGAGCGTCGGTCAGCGGGGAGATCGGAACCCGGCTGCGCTCAGCCTCGGCCAGGTCAGCGGCCAGTTTCTCGCGCGTCTCGACGCTCAACATTCCGGGTCTCTCCCTCTGTTTACCGGGGCGAATGAAGCCCGGTTAACGAAATAGTAGTGCGGTCTGGGCCTCGGTGAACTAAGCGTTCCGCTGACCGAAATGCGGGGTCAGTGGCGCCCGGACGGGGCAATTCTATAACGTGTTCTAGTTATGAGGAATGAGGCATACGACGTCGTGGTCGTCGGAAGCGGCGCCGCCGGGATGGTCGCCGCTCTTACGGCGGCTCACCAGGGATTATCGGCGATCGTCGTCGAGAAGGCGCCGCACTACGGCGGATCGACCGCGCGGTCCGGCGGCGGCGTGTGGATTCCGAATAACGAAGTACTCAAGCGCGACGGCGTCACCGACACACCCGAGGCCGCACGCCAGTATCTGCACGCGATCATCGGCGATGTGGTGCCCGCCGAGAAGATCGACACGTATCTCGAACGCGGGCCGGAGATGCTTTCGTTCGTCCTGAAGAACTCGCCGCTGAAGATGTGCTGGGTGCCCGGATACTCCGACTACTACCCCGAGACGCCCGGCGGCAGGCCCGGCGGCCGCTCGATCGAGCCGAAGCCCTTCAACGCGCGCAAGCTGGGGCCCGACGAGAAGGGTCTCGAGCCGCCGTACGGCAAGGTGCCGCTGAACATGGTCGTCATGCAGCAGGACTATGTGCGGCTGAATCAGCTCAAGCGTCACCCGCGCGGAGTGCTGCGCAGCGTGAAGGTCGGCATCCGTTCGGTGTGGGCCAACGCGACTCGCAAGAACCTCGTCGGCATGGGGCGTGCGCTGATCGCGCCTTTGCGCATCGGGTTGCAGAAGGCAGGCGTGCCGGTGCGGCTCAACACCGCGCTGACCGATCTGTACATCGAGGACGGCAGGGTGTGCGGCATCTATGTCCGCGATACCAACGCACCGGAAAGCGCTGAGCCCGAATTGATCCGGGCCCGCCGCGGCGTGATCCTGGGCTGCGGTGGTTTCGAGCACAACGAGCAGATGCGGGTGAAGTACCAGCGCGCACCCATCACCACCGAGTGGACGGTGGGCGCGAAGGCCAACACCGGAGACGGCATCATTGCGGCCGAAAAGCTCGGCGCCGCACTGGAGGTCATGGAGGACGCCTGGTGGGGTCCGACCGTCCCCCTGGTCGGCGCTCCGTGGTTCGCGCTCTCCGAACGCAACTCCCCCGGGTCGATCATCGTCAACATGTCGGGCAAGCGGTTCATGAACGAGTCGATGCCCTACGTCGAGGCCTGCCACCACATGTACGGGGGTCAGTACGGACAGGGCCCGGGCCCCGGCAAGAACATTCCGGCGTGGCTGATCTTCGACCAGCGGTATCGCGATCGCTACATCTTTGCGGGTTTGCAGCCTGGACAACGCATTCCGACGAAGTGGCTCGAGTCCGGCGTCATCGTGAAAGCCGACACGATCGCAGAATTGGCGGAGAAGACGGGCGTGCCCGCCGATACGCTGACTGCGACCGTCGAACGGTTCAACGGGTTCGCACGATCCGGTGTCGACGAGGACTTCAAGCGCGGCGAGAGCGCCTACGACCGCTATTACGGCGATCCGACGAACAAGCCGAACCCCAACCTGGGTGAGCTCAACCAGGCCCCGTACTACGCGGCGAAGATGGTGCCCGGCGATCTGGGCACCAAGGGCGGCGTGTGCACCGACGTCCACGGGCGCACGCTGCGCGACGACGGCACGGTCATCGAGGGTCTCTACGCGGCGGGTAATGTCAGCTCGCCGGTGATGGGCCACACCTATCCCGGTCCTGGTGGAACGATCGGCCCGGCGATGACCTTCGGATACCTGGCAGCACTGCACATCGCCGAAGCCGCGAAGACGGCGACATCGAGCACGGGGAAGAACTGATGCCCATCAATCTGGACGAGGCGCTCGGCGCTGAACTGCCTCCCAACGAATTCTCTTGGAGCAGCAGCGACATCCAGCTCTACCACCTCGGCCTCGGTGCGGGCGCCGACCCGATGGACAAGCGTGAGCTGCGCTACCTGACCGACGACACTCCGCAGGTGCTGCCGACGTTCGGCAACGTCGCGGCGACGTTTCACGACACCAAGCCGCCGACGGTCCAGTTCCCCGGTATCGACATCGAGCTGTCGAAGGTGTTGCACGCCAGCGAGGCGGTCTCGGTGCCCGGGCCGATCCCACCGACAGGCACCGGCATCGCGGTCACCCGTTTCACCGACATCTGGGACAAGGGCAAGGCCGCGGTGATCTGGTCGGAGACCACGGTTTCCGCACCCGACGGCACCCTGCTGTGGAAGCAGAAGCGGTCGATCTTCGCGCGTGGCGAGGGCGGCTTCGGTGGCGAGCGCGGCCCGTCGACGTCATCCGAACCGCCGCAGCGCGCACCGGATTTCGAGGTGACCATCGCGGTGTCACCGCAGCAGGCGTTGCTGTATCGCATGTGCGGCGACCGCAACCCGCTGCACTCGGATCCCGACTTCGCCGCCGCGGCCGGCTTTCCGCGGCCGATCCTGCACGGACTGTGCACCTACGGGATGACGTGCAAGGCGATGGTCGACACCCTGCTCGGCGGCGATACCGCCCGGATCGCCAGCTACGGAGCGCGTTTCGCCGGCGTCGTGTTCCCCGGCGAAACGCTGAAGGCCAGCATCTGGAAGGAGGGCGACGGCTTCGCTGCCGTCGTCACCGCACCCGAGCGTGACAACGCCGTCGCGCTGGCCGGAGTGGAGCTCGTTCCGGCCTGACAGCCGTGCTCAGCCCAGGATGAGTCCCGAGGTAGGCACCCCGGTCCCGGCTGTGACGAGGACGTGCTCGACGTCGGGCACCGGGTTCACCGACGTTCCCCGCAGCTGCCGGACGCCCTCCGCGATGCCGTTCATGCCGTGGATATACGCCTCACCGAGCTGACCACCGTGGGTATTGATCGGCAGCCTGCCGCCGATCTCGATTGCGCCGTCGGCGATGTATTCCCTGGCCTCGCCACGACCACAGAATCCCAACTCCTCCAACTGGATCAGGGTGAACGGCGTGAAGTGGTCGTAGAGGATGGCGGTCTGGATGTCGGCCGGTGCCAGACCGGACTGCTCCCACAGCTGCCTACCCACCAGACCCATTTCCGGCAGGCCTAGCTCCGGCCGATAGTAGCTCGTCATCGAGTACTGGTTGGGGCTGGACCCCTGTGAGGCCGCCTCGATGACAGCGGGCCGATGCTTGAGATCCTTGGCGCGCTCGACGGAGGTGATCACCAGCGCCACACCGCCATCGGTCTCCTGGCAGCAGTCGAGCAACCGCAGCGGCTCGGCGATCCATCGCGAGTTCTGGTGATCCTCGATGGTGATCGGCTTCTCGTAGAAGTATGCCTTCGGGTTCTTCGCCGCGTGTTTGCGGTCGGCCACCGATACGACGCCGAAGTCTCGGCTCGTCGCACCGGAGTAGTGCATGTACCGCTGGGCGATCATCGCCACCTGTGCGGCAGGCGTCGACAGACCGTGCGGATACGAGAACGAGTTGTCCACCCCCGTGCTGTCCGCGTTCTCCACCAGGCGCATCTGTACCTGGCCGAAACGCATTCCCGACCGCTCGTTGAAAGCCCGGTATGCCACAACGCAATCCGCGACGCCCGTGGCCACCGCTATCGCCGCCTGCTGAACCGTCGCGCAGGCCGCGCCGCCACCGTGGTGGATCTTGGAGAAGAACGTCAGCTCGCCGATGCCCGTGGCGCGAGCGATTGCCACCTCGGTGTTGGAGTCCATGGTGAACGTGACCATGCCGTCCACATCGGCAGGTGTCAGCCCCGCATCGTCGAGTGCATCCAGCACCGCTTCGGACGCCAGCCGCAGTTCGCTCCGGCCGGAGTTCTTGGAGAAGTCGGTGGCGCCGATCCCCACGATCGCCGCCTCCCCGGACAGGCCGCTCATGCATCTCCGATCGTCAGGGTCGCCGTGGCGATCACGTGGTCGCCAAGGCTGTTGCTGCCAGTCACTTTCAGTGAGATCAGGCCGTCCTCGACAGCAGTCACCTCACCTCTGAAAGTCACGGTGTCGTAGGCGTACCACGGCACTCCCAACCGCAATCCGATCGATTTGATGATCGCCGTCGGGCCGGCCCAGTCGGTGATGTAGCGCTGGACGAGGCCGGTGTCGGTGAGGATGTTGACGAAGATGTCCTTGGACCCCTTGGCCTGCGCCTTGTCCCGGTCGTGGTGGACATCCTGATAGTCGCGCGTGGCGATCGCCGTCGACACGATGAACGTCGGATCTCCGTACAGCGACAGCTCCGGCAGTTTGGTGCCGACCTCGACAGTCGGTGCGCTCATGCGGAGACCTCCTCGCTGGGCTCCCATGCGTAGAGGGTCCACGCTGGACCTGAATCGCCCTCGGGGAAGTCGATATACGTTGCGCGCACTGGTAATCCGATCTTCACCTTGGCGGGGTCGATGTTGCGGAGCTCACCGAGCATCCGAACGCCCTCCTCGAGCTCGACCAGCGCGATGACGAAGGGCAGCGTGCGGCCGGGCACCTTCGGGGCGTGGTGCACCACGAAGCTGAACACGGTGCCCTTACCGGAGGCGACGACGTAATCGATGGGCGCTTCCTTGTCCTGCCAGAGGGCGGGCACCGGCGGATGCACCAGCGTGCCGTCAGGTCGCTTCTGGATTCGCAGCTCGTGCACGTTCACGCCGTCCCAGAAGAACTTCGTATCGCGCGACGACGCGGGCCGCATCATCGAGTTCGCGTCCAGGTCCTCGGGCACCTGTGAGACAGCCGGCTGATCGGCCTCGGCAGGCCGGAATTTCATGATGCGCCACATCATCTCGGCGACGTCCTCGTCGCCGACCTGCCAGGAGATCTTCTGCGTGATGAAGAAGCCCTCACCGAGTGCGGTTCGCTTAGGGCCGACGACGTCGGTCAGCTCTGCGGAGACGCTGACCTCCTCGCCGGGCCGCAGATAACGGTGATAGGTCTGCTCACAGTTGGTGGCGACGACACCGATATACCCTGCGTCGTCGAACAATCCGATGATCTTGCCCAGCGGATCGTCGTCGGGCCGGTTGCCGCCCAGGCCCATCATGGTCCACACCTGGATCATCGCCGGCGGAGCGACGATGCCGGGATGGCCGGCCGCCTCGGCGGCCGCCTCGTCGACATAAATGGGGTTGCGATCCCCCATCGCATCGAGCCAGTGGTCGATCATCGGCTGGTTCACCGGATGACGGCCGACCCGCGGCTTGCTCTTGCCCTCGGCCTTGACCCGCTCGGCGGCCTTCTGGATGTCCTCGATCGCGCTCATCGGGGTCCTCTGCTCTTCGCGCAGGCGCTCATCGGGGTCCTCTGCTCTTCGCGCAGGCGCTCATCGGGGTCCTCTGCTCTTCGCGCAGGCGCTCATCGCGGCACCCTCGGAACCTTCAACCCCGCCGCCGCGATCATCTCCCGCATCACCTCGTTCACACCTCCACCGAACGTGATCACCAGATTGCGCTTGGTCTGCGAATCCAACCACTCCAGCAGTTCTGCGGTGTCCTCGTCGGCCGGGTTGCCGTACTTGCCGACGATCGCCTCGGCCAGCCGTCCGGCGTACTGGATCTTCTCGGTGCCGAACACCTTCGTCGCCGCGGCGTCCGCGACGTCGATGGTTTCGCCCGACGCGGCGACCTGCCAGTTCAGCAGTTCGTTGATCCGCCACAACGCCTTCAGCTCACCGAGCGAACGCTTCACATCGTCGTGGTCCAGCGGGGTGTCGCCGTTGCTGCCCGGTTTCGACGCCCACGCATGCACCCGGTCGTAGAGGGAGGCGAAACGTCCTGCCGGACCGAGCATCACACGCTCGTTGTTGAGCTGAGTCGTGATCAGTCGCCAGCCCCCGTTCTCCTCACCGACCAGCATGTCGGCGGGGACGCGGACGTCGTTGTAGTAGGTCGCGTTCGTATGGTGGGCGCCGTCGGACAGGATCATCGGCGTCCAGGAGTAGCCGGGATCCTTGGTGTCGACAATCAGAATCGAGATGCCCCTGTGTTTGGCGGCATCCGGATCGGTACGGCATGCCAACCAGATGTAATCGGCGTCATGGCCGCCGGTGGTGAACACCTTCTGGCCGTTGACCTGAAAGTATTCGCCGGACTCGTCCCGACGACGCACCGCGGTGGTGCGCAACGACGCGAGGTCGGTTCCCGCTTCCGGTTCGGTGTAGCCGATCGCGAAGTGGACCTCACCCGCCAAGATGGCGGGCAGGAACTTCTTCTTCTGCAGTTCGGTTCCGAACACCTGCAGGGTCGGCCCGACGGTCTGCAGCGTGACGGCGGGCAGGGGCACGTCGGCGCGGTGCGCCTCGTTCACGAAGATCGACTGCTCGATGGGGCCGAACCCCAACCCGCCGAACTCCTTTGGCCAGCCGACGCCCAGCTTGCCGTCCGAACCCATGCGCTTGATCACCGCGCGGTAGGCCTTGCCGTGGCGATCCTTCTCCATCTCCTTGGCCTCTTCGGGGGAGATGAGGTTCGAAAAGTATTCCCGCAGTTCGGCTTGCAGCTGTCGCTGCTCGGGAGACAGTTCGATGTACATTTACGCTCCCACCAGATCGAGTCGGTGCGACGGCCCGCCCAACAGCCGGGTCAGGTCCTTGATGCTCGAGTAGTAGCGGTCCATCGGATAGTCGATGTCCATGCCCATCCCGCCGTGCAAGTGGTGGCAGAGCTGCATCACCGGCGGCGCCTGCGAGGCCAGCCAGTAGCCGAGCACGGCGAGGTCGTCGTCGGCGACCAGCCCCTGCGACAGCCGCCACGCCACCGACGTCGACACCAGTGTCAGTGTGCGAGAGGCGATATAGACCTCGGCGAGCTGCGCGGCCACCGTCTGGAACGTCGACAGTGGTTTGCCGAACTGTTCGCGGTTGGCGACGTAGTCCGCCGTCAGGCGCAGCGCACCGGCGACCAGACCGGCCGCGAAGGCGCCGATCGCGGCCAGCGCCAACTGATTGACACGATGTGGTACAGCGCCGTCGAGCACACCGTCGACCTCGGCGTCGGTGAACGTCACCGTGTACTCGTCCGAATGGTTGGAGGTCGGGGTCTTGGTGAGCTGCACGCCGTCTGCCTTGGGCGAGATCACGGCGACGGCGTTGTCCGCCGTGACAACGATCCAATCCGCTTGCTCCGCATAGGGAACGGCGATCTTGGTGCCGTTGAGTTTGCCGTCAACCAGCGAGGTCCTGGGCCGATCGGGAAGGGGTGCACCCGGCTCGTTGAACGCCGCCGTCAGCACCGCCCCCTCCGCCACGCCTGCGAGGTAGCGGTCCTGCTGCTCGTCAGAGGCCAGGTCGAGCAACGGCAACAGGCCGAAGCCGAGCGTCGCCAACGCGGGACTGACGGTGCCGTGCCGACCGATCTCGGTCAGCGCGGTGCTCACCTCCGCCAACCCCAGACCGTCGCCGCCGAGCCGTTCGGGCACGCCGAACGCGACGATCCCTCCGCCGACCAGCGCCTCCCAGTTGTTCTCCCGTCCCAGCGCCGACGTCACCACATCGGCGACAGCCTGCTGCCCTTCGTCAGGACTGAAGTCCACCGAATCCTCCTTGATCCGCGAAACGGTCGGGCTATTGGGCGGAGACCGCGCTCTTGCCGGTGTAGTCAACCTGCCAATGCTTGATGCCGTTGAGCCAACCAGACCGCAACCGCACAGGTTCACCGATCGGCTTGATGTCGGGCATATGGTCGGCGACCGCGTTGAAGATGAGGTTGATCGTCATCCTGGCCAGGTTCGCGCCGATGCAGTAGTGGGCTCCGGTGCCGCCGAACCCGACGTGCGGATTCGGATCGCGCAGGATGTTGAACCGATGCGGATCCTCGAAGACCTCTTCGTCGAAATTGGCTGACCGGTAGGACATCACGACGCGCTGACCCTTCTTGATCGTCACGCCGCCGAGTTCGACGTCCTCGAGCGCAGTCCGCTGAAAAGCCGAAACCGGTGTGGCCCAACGGATGATCTCGTCGGCCGCGGTCGAGGGCCGTTCCTTCTTGAACAGCTCCCACTGATCGGAGTTCTGCGAGAACGCGATCATGCCGTGGGTGATCGAGTTACGAGTGGTCTCGTTGCCTGCCACGGCGAGCATGATCACGAAGAAGCCGAACTCGTCATCGGTGAGCTTCTCGCCGTCGATGTCGGCCTCGATCAGTGCGGTGACGATGTCCTCAGTCGGGTTCTTGCTCCGCTCCTCAGCCATCGCCATCGCGTACATGATCAGTTCCATCGACGACTGCGCCGGATCGACATCGGCGAACTCGGGATCTTCACCCCCGGTCATCTCGTTGGACCAGCGGAACAGCTTGTCGCGGTCGTCCTGGGGAACACCGAGTAGCCCGGCGATGGCCTGCAGCGGCAGCTCGCACGACACCTGTTCGACGAAGTCGCCGGAACCCTCCGCCGCCGCGGTCTTGACGATGTTCTGGGCGCGCTGCGCGAGCTCCTCCTCCAGCCTGCCGATGGCGCGCGGGGTGAAGCCTCGGGAGATGATCTTGCGCAGCCGGGTGTGGTGCGGCGCGTCCATGTTGAGCATGACGTTGCGCTGCAGCTCCACCTGCTCACGCTTCATCTCCTTCGGCCAGACCGGGATCGCCCCGTTCTGCCAGCTGGAAAAGATGTCGCTGCGCCGCGACACCTCCTTGACGTCGGCGTGCCTGGTGACGAGCCAGTAGCCCTTGTCCTCGAAGCCGCCCGTGATGCCGGGGACGTCGACCCAGTGGACGGGCTCTGCCTTGCGCAGCTCGGCGAGCTCCTTGACGGGCAGTCCGGTGAGGTTGACGTCGGGGTCGAGGAAGTCGAAGTCTGCGGGGATATTGTGGGGTGCCATGTACGGTGCGCTCCTTGAAACCGTTAATTGCAACGTGTTCTAGTGCCAGTAAAACATGCCTTCTCCGCAGATAAAAGGCAGGTCACCATCCTCGCTTGTCAGAGTAATGAAACGTGTTCTAGCCTGACGGAATGGGTAACCCTGTCATCGTTGAAGCCACCCGCAGCCCCATCGGCAAGCGCATGGGGTGGCTGTCCGGCCTTCATGCAACCGAGCTCCTGGGCGCGACGCAGAAGGCGTTGGTCGAGAAAGCCGGCATCTCGTCCGATTTCCAAGCCGGCGATGTAGAGCAGGTCATCGGCGGCTGCGTCACGCAGTTCGGTGAGCAGTCCAACAACATCACCCGGGTCAGCTGGCTGGTCGCCGGGCTGCCCGAGCACGTCGGCGCGGCGACGGTGGATTGCCAGTGCGGCAGTAGCCAGCAGGCGAACGGCTTGATCGCCGGCCTGATCGCCGCGGGCGCCATCGACATCGGCATCGCCTGCGGTATCGAGGCCATGAGCCGCGTCGGACTCGGCGCCAACGCCGGCCCCGACCGCGGGATCCTGCGGCCCGCGTCGTGGGACATCGACCTGCCCGATCAGTTCACCGCCGCCGAGCGGATCGCCAAGCGGCGCGGCATCACCCGCGAGGAGATCGACCAGTTCGGCTTCGACTCCCAGCGCAAAGCCCAGCAGGCCTGGGCCGAGGGTCGCTTCGACCGCGAGATCAGCGGAATCGAGGCCCCGGTGCTCGACGAGAACAAGCAACCGACCAGCGAGCGGCACGTCGTGACCCGCGACCAGGGCCTGCGTGAAACCACCCTGGAGGGCCTGGCCTCGCTCAAACCGGTGATCGAGGACGGTATCCACACCGCAGGCACGTCATCGCAGATCTCCGACGGCGCCGCCGCGGTGCTGTGGATGGACGAGGACAAGGCGAAGGCGCTCGGGCTGAAGCCGCGGGCGCGGATCGTCAGCCAGGCGCTCATCGGCGCCGAGCCCTACTACCACCTCGACGGTCCGGTCCAGTCCACCGCCAGGGTGCTCGAGAAGGCCGGGATGAAGATGGGCGACATCGACATCACCGAGATCAACGAGGCGTTCGCGTCGGTCGTCTTGTCGTGGGCACGGGTGCACAACCCGGACATGGACAAGGTGAACGTCAACGGCGGCGCGATCGCGCTCGGGCACCCGGTCGGCAGCACCGGCAGCCGCCTGATCACCACCGCGCTGCACGAGCTGGAGCGGACCGATCAAACCACCGCGCTGATCACCATGTGCGCCGGCGGCGCGCTGTCCACCGGAACGATCATCGAGCGGATCTGATGCCGGCGTCCCCGGTGTCGGTCTCTGATGCCGAGCGCATCGCCGCCGCGCAGGCCTACATCGACGCGCTGGTGTCCCACAACGCGGACAAGGTTCCGTTCGCGCCCGGGTGCACCCGCATCGAGGTCGGACTGAAGACCGGGTTCTCCGGAAACCACCTGCGCCGCAGCCTGAATGGCGGTTTGCAGTACCGGGTCATCCAGGCGACGACGGTGCCCGAGTTCACCGTCGACGGCGATACCATCCGCGCGAAGTTCGATCTCGTGACGAAGCCGTCGCTGCTGGGCCGCAAGGTCGGTGCCCACATCGACGAGACGTTCAACATCCCGGCCTCCGACGGCCTGATCCACCACATTCGTGCGGGGATTCGCCCGTTCGTCACCGCGGCCTAGGATCACGCGCATGGCCAATCGCCCCCGCTTCATGGATTCGAAGGCGTCCGACCTCCTGATCAAGTGGATGTCGAAGCTCAACACCTGGGCGTACCGCCGCGGTGGCGGCGAAGGCCTCGGCGGCAAGTTCCAGGGCATTCCGGTGGCGCTGCTGACCACCACTGGGCGCAAGAGCGGTGAGCCCCGGATCAGCCCGCTGTACTTCTACCGCGACGGCGACACCGTCGTCTTCGCGGCGTCCAAGGGCGGCAGCGACAAGCACCCGATGTGGTACCTGAACCTCAAGGCCAATCCGAAGGTCCAGGTTCAGATCAAGAAAGAGATCCTCGACCTGACGGCGCGGGACGCCACCGACGAGGAACGCGAAAAGTACTGGCCGAAGCTGGTCGAGATGTATCCCACGTATGAGGACTACCAATCGTGGACCGACCGGAAGATCCCGCTCGTGATCTGCGGACCGTGACAAGCACTTACGACCTGCACTTCTATTTCGATCCGGTCTGCCCGTTCGCCTGGATCACCAGCAAGTGGGTGCGCATCGTCGCCGAACAACGTGACTACCGCGTCGACTGGCGGTTCATCTCGCTGCGAATCCTCAACGCCCACATCGACTACGCGACACACTTCCCCCCGCACTACGAAGAAGGCCACACCGCTGGACTGAAGCTGCTGCGCGTCGCCGCGAAGGTGCGCGCGGCGCACGGTCACGATGCGGTGGGCCGGCTGTACGAGGCGATCGGCACCCGGTTGTTCGACACCCGTCGCAATGAACAGATCCAGGCCGCCGCGCAGGCCGCACGAGATCTCGTCGTGGCGGCGCTGGCCGACGCGGGACTGCCCGCGGCCCTGGCCGACGCGCTCGACGACGCCACGCTGGACGACGAGATTCGCGCTGAGACCGACGAAGCGCTCGAACTCACCGGCCGCGACGTGGGCACACCGATCCTGCATTTCCGGCCACCTGCCGGGACCGCGTTCTTCGGACCCGTGATCAGCAGGCTGCCTTCGCCCGAGGATGCGGTCACCCTGTGGGATCACGTCATCGCGCTCGCCGAGTTCCCCGGGTTCGCGGAGATCAAGCGCAGCCTGCGCGAGATGCCGCGTTTGGCGGCGTTCGGCGACGGCTAGTCATGCGGGATGGCAGGCGCAATCCGCAACTCGCGACCGCTTCGGCTGGCGATGAAGTACTTCGCCCGCGCACACATCTGGGCCTATCGGCGCACCGATGGCCGCATCGGCGCCAGACTGCTCTGGTTTCCGGCGGCGCTGGTCACCACCACGGGACGCAAATCCGGCTGCCCTCGCACCACGCCGACGCTGTATCTGGATGACGGCGATCGGGTGATCCTGCCCGCATCGTTCGGTGGACGGGACTCCGATCCCGCCTGGTATCTCAACATCGAGTCGAATCCGCAGATACACCTTCAGATCCGGGACCGGCATTTCGACCTGAATGCCCGCGATGCGACCGGGGAAGAGCGAAAACGCTACTGGCCCAGGCTGATCAGGATGTATCCGCCGTACCGGAGCTATCGTCAGGCGGCTGAC
>JBIQHU010000012.1:0-81598 GCA_044508395.1 Mycobacterium sp.
GCAGGTCGTCGACGACGGCCAGCGTCAGCAGAAACGTCCGCAGTGCGGTCGGCAGATGCGTGGACAGCACGGCCAGCACCGCAAGAGCGAACGCGATGTCGGTTGCGATCGGCACGGCCCATCCCGAAAGATTCTCCGGATGGCCGGCGATCATATTGATTCCGATGTAGATCGCGGCGGGCACCACCATGCCGCCCACGGCCGCTGCGATGGGTAACGCTGCACGCCGCGGATCACGCAGATCGCCTGCGACGAACTCACGCTTGAGTTCGAGCCCCACGACGAAGAAGAAGATCGCCAGCAGACCGTCGGCCGCCCAAGACGACAGCGAAAGGTTCAAATGCAGTGCCTCGGGCCCGATTCTGAACTCCGAAACCGTCCGATAGGCGGCGGACCACGGTGTATTCGCCCACAACAGTGCGACACCCGCGGTGGCGAGCAGCAGCATGCCGCCCACCGTTTCTCGGCGCAGAATCTCGGAAAACCGCTGAGACTCCGACCAGGAGCCACGCGTCAGAAATCGCATAGGTGAAGTCATCGACCCAATCCTTCAACTCGCAGACGCCGCGACTCGATCATGATCAACCGTAGATCGGTTGCGGCGGTTGGAAAATTGCGAGAGCAATAGCTCTTGCGCATAGACGTCAGGCGCGACTGTCGGGTGGTCGATCACGCAGCGGATCGCGGACCGAAAAGGCATAACCAGCGGTATTCACGTGTGCTCCAGGGTCGTCGGATAACACGCCGACCAGGCTTCCCGGCACACCTAGGGTCAATCTACCAGTATCTGGGAGGTGGCAGCGCCGCGACGGCCAGCTGCCGGCCATCGGCTAGACGACCTGTCAGCACAACCGGCGGTGAAAAACCTGTCGGATTACAGAGCTGCCGGGAGTACATTCACATTGCGAATGGTGCGCCGGGAAGTCTGGTCGGCAGTCAGTGATCGGACGTGTGAAAGGGTTCCCGTGCAAGCTGATCCAGCGGTCCATGTCTCTGCTGCTGCTCCCAACTCTGTGATCCGCGTCGACCGCCTGACGAAGCGGTTCGGCAAGATCGTCGCCGTCGACGACGTCAGCTTGACCGTCGAGCAGGGTGAGGTGTTCGGATTCCTCGGTCCCAACGGCGCCGGGAAATCGACCACTATTCGACTGCTGCTCGGCCTCATTCGGCCCAGCAGTGGTGGCGCTCAGATATTCGGCATCGACGCAGGCGATGTCGGCGCTGCCCACCGATACCTGGCGTACGTGCCTGCCGATGTCGCACTGTGGCCAGCGTTGACCGGTGCCGAAATCCTTGAACTGCTCGGCAATGTGGGCCCCAGCTTCGACTTCGACTATCGCACCGAACTTGTTGCACGTTTTCAGCTCGACCTCGACAGGCCCGGGAAGGCGTATTCCACCGGCAACCGTCAGAAGGTGGCCCTGGTCGCCGCGTTCGCCACTCGCGCGCCTCTGCTCGTGCTCGACGAACCCACGAGTGGCCTAGATCCTCTGATGGAGCGCGAGTTTCGCCACTGTGTCGCCGTGGCGAAGGAGCGTGGCCAGACGGTCTTCCTGAGTTCCCATCAACTAGCCGAGGTCGAGGCGGTGTGCGACAGGGTTGCGATACTGCGATCCGGACGGCTGGTGGAGATCGAGACCATCGCCGACCTCCGCCGGTTGCGCCGGACCGTCGTCGACGTGTCCTATCGCGGAGTTCCACCCGCACTGGACAACATTGCGGGCATCGCCAACGTCGATCGGGTCGACGCGAATCGGCTGCGCTTCAGTCTCGCTGGCACGCCCACGCCGGCGTTGCGCGCTCTGGCTTCGGCAGACATCACCGCGCTCGCGATGCGGGAACCGACACTCGAGGAGATCTTTCTCGACTACTACGGCGAGACAGCGCGATGACAGCCGCCGCTTTTGTACCGAACGTTGCGACGCCGTCGTCGGATCTCGGCCACGCGATCACAATGCTGACCCTTCGGCAGTTGCGCCGCGGCACGCTGGTGGTCGCTGCTGTCTGTGGGGCAATGTCGGCGCTGGTGGCATTTCAATACCAAACGACATTCGAGGGTGCGCTCGACGAGTCGGGCTTGCGGGCGCTGACCGAGAACCCCGCAATTCGAATCCTTTTCGGGACACCCGTCGCGCTGGACGACGCAGGCGGTTTCACCGTTTGGCGAACCGGAATGCCGCTGCTGGTACTCGCGGGTGTATGGATTCTGCTTGCGGGTACGCGCATCACGCGGGGCGAGGAGGACGCGGGACGCATTGACCTTCTGCTCGCGGGCAGACTGTCCGTGGTTCATCTGGTGGCGCGGTATCTGATCGCCATCTCCGGCGCCTCGGTGGTGATCAGCGCTGCCGTCGGATCGGCTCTCGTCGCCGCCGGCACGAACACCACCGGCGCAGCGGTCTACGCCGTCGCGATTCTTGGGTTCACACTGACCTTCGGCAGTGGCGCCGTCCTCGCATCCCAGATCATGCCTACTCGTTCTACCGCGGTGGGTGCCTCCGTCGGCTTCCTGGGCCTGGCTCTGCTGATGCGCATGCTTGCCGATGGTGTACCCGAACTCGCCTGGACGGCGTGGACGACCCCTTTCGGACTCACCGCACGGGCGGCGCCGTATGCCGACAACCGGATCGGCCCGCTGTTCGTCATGCTCTGCGTGGCGGTCGCATTCGGACTGGCCGCCCTATCGGCTGCGCGGCAGCGAGATGTGGGCCGCGGGTTGATTCGGGTGGCGACCAGCCGGGCACCACGGACGATGCTCCTTGGCTCGCTCACCGGATTCGCGATTCGCCGCGCGATCCGGCCAACTGCCGGTTGGGCGATGGGTGTCATCGCGTACTTCCTTATCTTAGGTGCGCTCATCGCATCGATTCTTGAGTTCTTCGACGTCAACCGCCGCTTCGCAGAGCTGGCGGCGGCCGCAGGGTTCGGTGGACTCGATTCCGCGAACGGGTTCGCAGCTGCCCTGTTCGGTCTGCTCGCCGTACCGACCAGCCTGTACGCGGCAACCCGGCTGGCAGCGTTCGCCACCGACGAGAAAGACCGCCGCTGGACACCGCTGTTCGCCACCAGCATCCCGCGAATTCACTTGGTGGACAAAGAGATCGCGGTGACCACGGCTGGGATGCTCCTGCTGCATGTGTGCGCAGGCGTGGCGATGTGGGCCGGCGCTGCGATCACCGGGGCGCCGCTGACGATCGCCCACGCATTGAGCGGCGCGCTGTATTCCGCGTCGGTCGCCTGGCTCGCTGTCGGCGCTGCCACGCTGGCCGTCGGTTGGCTGCCGTCGGCCGTTGGCGTCATCGGTGCGGTGCCGGTCACGGGCGGCTTCTTGCTCTACGTGCTCGCCGACAGTGCGGGCGCACCAGCGTGGGTGGGCGGCATGTCGCCGTTCTCCCACCTCGCCCCGGTGCCCAACGCTGCGCCGAACTGGGTGGCCACCACCGTATTCCTCCTGATCGGGGTAGGACTGGTCGCGGTGGGTAATACCGGATATGCCCATCGCGACCTCACCACATAGAGTGAGCAGACGTTGTCCGACACGATCGTAGGGTGCTGATATGCACGCCGAAGACATGGCCGAGGAATTCCCGGTGATAACGGTCGACACGAACGCCCTGGATGCTGCGCGAGTCCTCGCCGAACACCGACTGCCCGGAATCCTTGTGACCGATGCGTCCGGAAACCCGTATGCGGTGCTGCCCGCATCGCAAGTGGTGCGGTTCATCGTGCCGACCTACGTCCAGGACGACCCGTCCCTGGCCGGCGTGATCAGCGAGTCGTGGGCCGACAAGGCCGCCGAAAAGCTTGGCGACAAGAAGGTCCACGACGTGCTGCCGAACCACCTCACGGACGTGCCGGCCGCCAACGCGGATGACACCATCATCGAAGTGGCCGCCATCATGGCCCGCTATAGGAGCCCTCTCATCGCGGTCATGAAGGACCACAAGTTGCACGGCGTCATCACTGCGTCGCGGTTGCTGGACGCCGCGCTGAGGCGTTAATGCCGATGGCTGTCATTGCGGTCACCGTATTCGTGATCGCCTACATCCTGATCGCCAGCGACCGCATCAACAAGACGCTGGTGGCGCTGTGCGGTGCGGGAACAATTCTGGCCCTCACCATCGTCGGTGCCGACGACGCATTCTTCTCTCACGAAACCGGAATCGACTGGAACGTCATCTTCCTGCTGTTCGGGATGATGATCATCGTCGGAGTGTTGCGGCAGACCGGTGTCTTCGAATACGTGGCGATCTGGGCGGCCAAGCGCGCCAACGGTTCCCCACTTCGGATCATGATCCTGTTGATCCTCGTCACCGCGTTCGCATCTGCGCTGCTGGACAACGTCACCACTGTCCTACTGATCGCCCCTGTGACGCTCCTGGTGTGCGAGCGCCTCGAGATCAACCCGGTGCCATTTCTGATCGCCGAGGTTCTCGCCTCGAACATCGGCGGCGCGTCCACTCTGGTCGGGGATCCTCCGAACATCATCATCGCCAGTCGGGCGGGACTGTCGTTCAACGACTTTCTGATCCACATGGCGCCCATCGTCGTGATCGTCCTTCTGGCGTTCATTGCATTGGTGCCGTTCATCTTCCGCGGGTCATTCGATGTCGATCCCGCACGGGTGGCCGACGTGATGACGCTTAACGAGCGTGAAGCGATCCAAGATCCTCGACTGCTCATCAAGTGCGGAGCCGTACTTGTCGCCGTGTTCGCCGCATTCATCGGCCATTCCGTGGTGCACATCGAGCCGTCCGTGGTCGCACTCCTCGGCGCGGGTGTCCTGATCCTGATATCGCGGCTTGAACAACGCGACTACCTGGCCAGTGTCGAATGGGAGACGCTGCTGTTCTTCGGCGGACTGTTCGTCATGGTCGGCGCTCTGGTGAAGACCGGTGTCGTCGAAGAGTTGGCCCGGTCGGCCACCGAAATCACCGGCGGGAACGGCTTGGTCACAACCATGCTGATCCTCGGTATTTCCGCGCCGGTGTCCGGTGTGATCGACAACATCCCCTTCACCGCGACGATGACACCGATCGTGGGCGAGTTGGCAACAACTGTTACGGATCTCGCGGATCCGAATGTGCTGTGGTGGGCGCTCGCGCTGGGAGCCGACTTCGGAGGAAACCTGACGGCCATCGGCGCGAGCGCCAATGTGGTCATGCTGGGGATCGCGCGTCGGGCGGACCATCCCATCTCATTTTGGGAGTTCACCCGTAAAGGTGCGCTGATCACGGTCGTGTCGATCGCGTTGTCCGCCGTCTACCTGTGGTTGCGTTACTTCGTCTTAGCGTAGGAAGGAACTAGTGTGACGATTGCACTCACGATCCTCGTCGTGTAGCGGTCAGGTGTGCCTGGCCAGGAAGCGAAGGAACAGCGGCCATGCGACCGCGAGGTTGTACACGACGCCGCCGACGATATAAGGCCACCACGTACCGTGGTCGCTCGCGACCCAGAACGCCTTGGCGGCCCAGTACGGTGGCAGCACACCGAAGGCGATATTCCATTGGGAGTCGATAAACCATGGCAGACAGGGCAGACCGGCGATGAGCATCCCCAATGCGCGGACAGCCGCCAGTCCCTGAATCTTGTTGCTCGCCATGGCCAGGATCAACAGCATGCTCACCACGGCAGACAGCCCGGCAAGCAGCCCGATGGGTATCAGCACGGGGACCAAGCGGGGTTCGAGAATCCCGCTGAACGACATCGTGGCGATGACATAAATGGTCGTCACCCCCATCACCGTTGCCGCGCGATAGCCGAACAATGTTGACAGCGGCACCGGCGTCACGCGCAGCACCGTCAGGGTGCCGGCGTCGACCTCGTCAAGAACGAGGAAGGCCGCCAACCCCCCGACGATGATGATGCTGGTCAGCAAGAGGAACGCGGTGAGAATCAACGGGTAGTACGGCAGCAGGTCGAATTCGTACCGATCGGCAAGCATCTCGGTGAACCGCGGCGTGAGGATCGCCACGCCGGTCGTCCAGATGACAGGGGCGACGACGATCATGACGAGAAGCGGATCGCGATACGTGCCGCGAAGGTCGTTGCGACCGAATGCGGCCAACGCCTTGGCGTTCAGCGTTGCGAAGGGGGCCATCACGTGCCGCCCGACTCGGCGATGACGAAGCGATTGAACAGCACCTTGGCCACCCAGTACAGCCCGGCTATCCAGAGGGTGGGGTACACCACCGCGTAGACGGCCTGCCACGGGGCCAGGTTGACTTGATCGAATGCCGCCCCCAGCAATAGCATCGGGCCCTGTGTGGGAACGATGTACAACATCGGGTTCGGCCACACTCCCGAGTAGTGCAGTACGGGCGGCACGGTGAGCACCGCAAGCGGAATCGTCGCGGCCAGGAACCAATCGCTGATCGACGCGAACGGTAGCGACGACGCGAAACCGACCAACAGCATCAACAATGTACCGAGCACCACACCGGTCACCAACGGTGCTAGGCGATAGCCGAATCCATGCGCGATCGCGGGCACCACTAGGGCAACGGACAGTGAAATCAGCACGAGCAGCGTCAGTTTGGCCGACAAGTATTCCCGGAACCGAAGTGGTGTACATATCACCGCACCCAGCGTTCGCTCCTGTTTCTCGAAGAACACCGTGCCCGCGACGAAGAAGAACCCAATGATGCAGGTGTCACCGAGCAGGACATAGGGCTCGACGACCGGCCGCATGCCGTGCGACAACGGCAGCAGAACTGCCAGCCAGATAAGACCCGAGAAAATCGCTGCGTGCAGGAACTTCTGTCGAACCTGCAACGTCAGCTCGAGTCGCAAGGCGCTTGCCAACCGGGTCATGACAGTTGCCGCCCCGTGATCTCGACGAAGACATCGTCGAGGCTCGCTTCCCTGCTGTGGATGGTTTCGACATGGTGAGCGCGTAACAGCGAATGGAACCACGGGTCGTCGGCCAGGCCGTCCATCGGAAAATCGGCTGTCTCCAAGTGCCCACCCTCGCCCCGGAATTCGACACGCAGCACCCGTTGGCTGCGGGCGATCTTCAACTCCGCGGGCGTATCCGTCGCGACGATCTGGCCGTCGACGACGAAAGCCACCCGGTCGCACAATTCGTCGGCGGTCGCCATGTCGTGGGTGGTGAGGAAAATTGTCCGACCACGCGCCTTGAGATCCAGGACGATGTTCTTGACTTTGCGCGCGTTGACCGGGTCGAGTCCGGATGTCGGCTCGTCGAGGAAAAGCAACTCCGGGTCGTTGATCAGCGATCTGATGAACGTCAGCCGCATCTGCATTCCCTTGGAGTACTTGCCGACTCGGGTGTTCGCATCGTCGGCGAGGCCGACAGCATCGAGCAGTTGCATCGGGTCCAGGGTCTCGCCGTCGTACAGCGAAGCGAAGAACCTCAGGTTCTCCAGGCCGGTGAGTTTCTGATAGTGATTCGGTAGCTCGAACGAGACCCCGATGCGCTGGTAATAGTCCGGCCCCCACGCCAGCGGATCCCTGCCCCAGACCGTGGCTTCGCCGCCGTGGCCACGAAGGAGTCCGATGAGCAGCTTCTGTGTGGTCGACTTGCCGGCACCGCTGGGACCGAGGAAGCCGAAAATCTCACCCCGACCCACAGCGAAGTCCATTCCGCGCACCGCCGGCTTCGGCGCCTTTGGATAGCTGAACGTCAGGTCGCGAACACGAATCACCGTCGCTGGGCCGTTCGGTGACGTGGCTGCTGCGGTCTCCATACGGTCCTTTCTGGGTACGTGAATGCCAGTTCCGACCAGACTTCCCGGAGCGCCGTCGCTGACTATACTGAGTTTTCAGAAATCTTTGAATACTCTGACCCGGAGATCGTCGTGACCACGGATACACAAGAGAAAGCCGAGCAACTCGCGCTGGTCCTCAGCTCACATGGGCTGCAACGGATGACCGCTCGGGTCTTGGCTTCCCTGCTGTTCACCGAGCGGCCGACCACGACGATGGGTGAACTCGCCGACCAGCTGCACGCCAGTGCGGGTGCAATCTCTGGAGCGCTCAAGATGCTCACGTCCGTCGGTCTCGTTGAGCGCGTTCCCTCACCGGGAAGCCGCCGGGACCACTACCGGCTGCGCGATGACGCGTGGGCCGTCCAATACACGAATCAGAACGAAGTGACGACCGCCGTCCTGAAGGCGGCCGAGGCAGGGATCGCCGCCACACCCGACGACGGCCTCGCCCATCAACGTCTCACGCAGATGCGTGACTTCTATGCATTTCTCTTGGACGAGATCCCGGCGCTGCTCGACCGCTGGCGGCAGCGGTAGGCCCTTGTCGGGTGACGCAGTCCGCTAGCCTCGAACACCAATGATCATCGAACGACAGAGCGTCATCGACGCACCCACCGATCGAGTATGGGCCCGAGTGGTCACACCAGAAGGCATCAACGACGAACTGCGGCCGTGGCTGACGATGTCGATGCCGCGCGGGGCAGAGGATCTGACGGTCGACAATGTGCCGGTCGGCACTCAGGTCGGCCGCTGTTGGATGCGGCTGTTCGGCGTCGTCCCGTTCGACTACGACAACCTGATGATCGCCGAATTATGTCCGGGTCGAGGATTCGACGAACAGTCGACGATGCTGTCCATGCGCAGCTGGCGCCACGAGCGCACGCTCAATCCGGGTGGTGATGGCGAAACCACCATCGTGCGCGATCGCCTCACCTTCCAGTTACGGCTTCCGCTGCGCATTCTGACGCCGTTCATCGCGATGGGCCTCCGCGCGTTGTTCGGGCATCGGCAGCGACGGCTGCAGCAGCACTTCGTCAATCGCGGCCGGTGACCACCGAGATCGACGGACTGGCGCGATCCACTCGCACGGGGTGTTACGCCTCCAGGATCTCCCTGAGCCGTGCCATGGTCAGAAATGTTACGCACGGCCTTGACTCTTACTTCAGCAGTTCCTAAATTAAGGATATGCTGAATGATGATGCGTTCCCCGAGCCGTTGGTCCTGTATCGCGCAGCCACCGACCGGGCCGTGGCCGTCGTCGAGGCCGTGCGACCGGAACAGCTCGGTTCGCCCACGCCGTGCACCGAGTGGACCGTGCAACACCTGATCGACCATCTGGTGGACGGGACCGTGTACCTGTTGTCCGCGCTGGATGGTCGCGAGGCTGAACCACGTGTTCAGGCGACGGTCGCCGAGTATCGGCGTGGCATCGCCGATGTTTTGGTCGCACTCGCCGTTCCCGAAGCGATGAAACGGACCTGCACGTCCCCGCTCGGGTTCGAATGGCCGATGCCACAGGCAGTGGCGGGAACGTTCATGGACGTGTTGATCCACACCTGGGACCTGGCACGGGCGACGGGGCAGGACGAAAAGCTCGACCCCGCGCTCGTCAACGCTTGTTCAGCCATGTTTCTGCCCGACATGCCCGAACGCGGACGTGCAGCCGGAATCATCGGTCCTGCAGTCGAAGTCGGTAATGATGCGTCATCTCAGGATCGCCTGCTAGCGGCCATGGGGCGTCGCCCGTGAGCGAGCCTGCCCTCGAGGAGGCCATCCGGGCGCTCGCCCACCCCGGCCGCCGCGCGATGCTGCGCTTGGTGTGGGAGGACGAACGTCCGGCGACCGAACTCGCGGACGCCGCGGGCCTGTCGCCGTCGGCGGCGAGCCAGCATCTCAAGCTCCTCCGTCAGGCCGGACTCATCACGGTCCGAGTCGAAGCCACCCGACGTCTGTATCGCGCCGACATAGCGAAGGTCGCTGAGGTCGCGTCGTTCTTGGACGACTTTTGGGCCACCCCGCTCGACCGCCTCAAATCCGCCGCCGAGAAGCCGCGGCGAAGGTCGCGGTGAAGCTCGCAACCCAGCGGTTGACGATCCGTGCAAGCGCCGACGAAGTCTTCGATCACCTGGTCGACCCCGAGTTGTTCGGTCTGTGGATGGCCGAAGGCGCGACACTCGACGTGGTGACGGGCGGAGTCATCTCGTGGACGCACCCCAACGGCGACACAGTCTCCGGACGTTTCGTCGAAATCGACCGTCCCCGTCGGCTTGTGTTCACATATGGATGGGAACGTGCGGAGGTACAGATACCGCCCGGGTCCACCACGGTCGAGATCGACCTCGTGGCCCAGGGCGACGGCGCAACGCTGGTGACGTTGGTCCATCGCGGCCTCGAGGATCGCGCCGCCGATGCCCACGGCGCCGGGTGGGCTCACTACCTCGATCGTCTCCGGCGCACTGCAGAAGGCGCTGCGCCGGGACCCGATCCCTGGGCAGACCGCCGAGTGCCAACCCCTGAAGAGCTACGGCCGTGACGGCCGACGAGGACTACTTCTGGGAACTCGCCACCTCGCTGCTGCGCGATCCGCGCATCAGCCGATCGACGATGATGGGCCTGCCGTGTTTGCGGTGCGACGGCGCCTTTTTCGCGTCTCTCGACCGGCGCAGTGGCGAGCTCATCGTCAAGTTACCCGAAGCGCGGGTCAAGGAGCTCGTCGCCGCCGGCACTGCGGTCACGTTCGCACCCGCAGGACGACCATTTCGGCAGTGGGCCGCAATACGCGCTGCGGAGCGGCATTTGTGGGCGGGCTACCTCGATGAGGCCAAGACATTCGCCACGGTACGCACTAACGGGTGAGCACCGCGACGCATTCGACATGGTGCGTCAGCGGAAACGAGTCGAACACGCGCAGCTCCTGGACCGTATACCCGTGGCCTCGGTACAGACCGACATCGCGGGCGAACGACGCTGCCTCGCAACCGATGTGAATCACCCGCGGCAC
Organism: Mycobacterium sp.; assembly: GCA_044508395.1. GTDB lineage: Bacteria > Actinomycetota > Actinomycetes > Mycobacteriales > Mycobacteriaceae > Mycobacterium. Next base: position 10,732 of record JBIQHU010000012.1, read on the forward strand.
CTCGGCGTCGGCCAACAGGTCGATCACCTCGCGGCCGGCGCCGGTCCGCGGCGGATCCAGCACGGCGACGTTGGGCCGGTGCCGCTGCGCGCTCAGCGCCCGCCGCACGGAATCGGTGACGACCGCGACCCAGCCCAGGTCCGCCAACGCCGTGCGCGCCGAGCGTGACGCCCCGCGTGACGTGTCAACGGTGACGACCTTCCCCGTCTCACCGACGGCCTTCGCCAGTACCGCGGCGAAAACTCCTGCGCCACCATACAAATCCCACGCGGTCATACCTGGCTGCAGCTGCGCCCAGTCGGCCACCAGATCGCTGTACATCTGCGGGGCGTCGCGGTGCGCCTGCCAGAACGCCGTCACCGGCACCCGCCATACCCGCTCGCCGACGCGCTGCACCGCCTCGTACTGCCCTTCGATCACGTGCGTGGTGGTTTTGCGGCCCACCCGGGGCCCCGACTGCACGACGTGCCGTTCGCCGTCGTCGTCGATCGCGACGTGGACATGGGCGCCGGGCGGCCAGACCCAGTCGTTGATGCCGTCGAGCATGCCCGAGGGCAGCTGTGCACAACGGAGATCGGTCACCAGCTCAGCGCTGTGATAGCGATGGAATCCCGCCCGGCCCTGCGGCGAGGTATCCAGCCGCACGCGGGTTCGCCAACCGGTGACCCCGCCATCGCCGACCGGTTCGGCCGTCGCTTCGTCCTCGGCGCGCCATTCGTAGCCGCCCAGCCGGACCAGCTGGTTGGCAACCACCGCACCCTTCAGCCGCCGCGCCGCCACCGGTTCTGCGAACGCCATATCGCAGCAGCCCGCGCCGTCCACGCCAGCGATCGGACAGATCGAGTCGACGCGGTCCGCGGACGGCTCGATGACCTCGACCACGTCGGCGTGCCGGTATGACCCGTGATCGGACACCACGCGGGCACGAACCGTCTCGCCGGGCAAGGCATAACGAACGAAGACCACCCGGCCGTCATGGCGCGCGACACAGCTGCCGCCGTTCGCAGGCGGTCCCACAGTCAGGGTGAGTTCCGACGGCAAGTCCGGCGACTCGTCGGTCGTCCCGTCGACGGTCAATCCAGAAAGCCTCTGCGTGCATCGCCAGGAGCGGACTGTGGCTGCAACGTTTTGAGGCGCTCCGACGAACTCAATTGCCACGGCACCGATGTCACCATCACGTTCGGCTCGAACAGCAGCCTGCCCTTAAGTCGAAGCGCGCTCTGGTTGTGCAGCACCTGCTCCCACCAGTGACCGACGACGTACTCGGGAATGAACACGGTCACGACGGTGCGCGGCGACTCCTTGCTGACGCGTTTGACGTAGTCGAGCACGGGGCGCGTGATCTCCCGGTACGGCGAGGCGATCACCTTCAGCGGCACACTGATATCGCTGTTCTCCCACTTGTGCACCAGTGCGCGGGTTTCCGCGTCATCGACGCTGACGGTGATCGCCTCCAGCACATCCGGCCTGGTGGCCCTGGCGTAAGCCAGCGCGCGCATCGTCGGCAGGTGCAGCTTGGACACCAGCACGATCGCGTGGTTGCGGCTTGGCAGCACCATACCGTCGACATCGGCGGCGGCTTGCTCCTCGAGTTCGCGCGCCACGGTGACGTAGTGCTTCTGGATCAACTTCATGATGACGAAGAGTGCCCCCATCGCCAGGATCGCGATCCACGCTCCGACCACGAACTTTGTCACCACCACGATGATCAAAACGGTTCCCGTACAGACGAATCCGATGGTGTTGATCACCCGGGAGCGCTTCATCTTGGTGCGCACGGCAGGCTCGGTCTCGGTGCGCAACAGTCGTGTCCAGTGCCGGACCATGCCGATTTGGCTGAGCGTGAACGACACGAACACCCCGACGATGTAGAGCTGGATCAGCGCGGTCACCTCGGCGCGGAAGGCCATGACGAAGGCGACGGCGGCCAGCGCCAGGAAGAGGATGCCGTTGGAGAACGCCAGCCGGTCGCCGCGCGTGTGCAGCTGTCGGGGCAGGTAGCGGTCCTGCGCCAGAATCGATGCCAGCACGGGGAACCCGTTGAAGGCGGTGTTGGCGGCGAGTATCAGGATCAGCGCCGTGACGCCGGCGATCAGATAGAGTCCGATCGGAAAGCCCTGGAAGACCGCGTCGGCAAGCTGGGCGATGAGGGTCTTCTGGTGATAATCCGGCGGAGCGCCGGACAACTGCGTCGCTGGATGCTCGACGACCTGCGCGCCGGTTTCCTTGGCCAGCATGATGATTCCCATGAACAACGTCACCGAGATCGCGCCCAGCAAGGCCAGCGTCGTCGCGGCGTTGCGCGACTTCGGTTTCCGGAAAGCGGGCACCCCGTTACTGATGGCCTCAACCCCGGTCAGCGCCGCACTGCCGGACGAGAAGGCGCGCGCCACAAGGAATACCAACGCGAACCCCAGGATTTCGCCATGCTCGGAATGCATCTCGAAACCAGCCGATTCCGCCTGGAGAGGCCTGCCGAGAACGTAGATCTGAAAGAAACCCCAGGCAAGCATGATGTACATGCCGAGCATGAACGCATAGGTGGGAATGGCGAATGCCGTTCCGGACTCGCGAATGCCACGGAGGTTGATCGATGCCAGGAGCATGATCGCGATGACGGCGAACAACACCTTGTGCTGGTTGATGAACGGCACCGCCGATCCGATGTTCGACATCGCCGAGGACATCGACACCGCGACGGTCAACACGTAGTCGACCAGGAGCGCACTCGCGACCGTCAGTCCCGCGGTCGGGCCGAGATTGGTGGTGACCACCTCGTAGTCGCCGCCGCCTGACGGGTACGCGTGCACGTTTTGCCGGTAGCTGGCGATCACCACCAGCATGACCCCCGCGACGGCCAGCCCGATCCACGGCGTCATCGAATAGGCCGTCAGCCCGGCCACCGACAACACCAGGAAGATCTCCTCCGGCGCGTAGGCCACCGAGGACAATGCGTCAGAGGCGAACACCGGGAGCGCGACCCGCTTGGGCAGGAGGGTGTGCGACAGCCTGTCGCTGCGGAACGGCCGACCGAGAAACAACCGCCGCGTGACGGTCGAAAGCTTGGACACGAGTGCCAAGAGTAAGCCCAGCGGAGAATGGTTGTAGCGTTCCGTGTGCGCAGGGTCGACGGAAAGGACCTTCAGGTGCGAGTAGTGGTGATGGGATGCGGCCGTGTCGGCGCGTCGCTGTCGGACAGTCTGGCCCGCATCGGCCATGACGTCGCGGTCATCGACCGGGACAGCACCGCATTCCACCGCCTGTCGCCCGAGTTTCCCGGCGAGCGGGTGCTTGGCATGGGCTTCGACCGCGACGTGCTGCTGCGCGCCGGCATCGAGGAGGCGGGGGCGTTCGCCGCGGTGTCCTCCGGCGACAACTCCAACATCATCTCGGCCCGGGTAGCGCGGGAGACGTTCGGCGTCGAGCGGGTGGTGGCCCGCATCTACGACGCCAAACGCGCTGCGGTCTACGAACGGCTGGGGATCCCGACGGTGGCCACCGTGCCGTGGACCACCGACCGGTTGCTCAATGTGCTGACCCGCGAGACCGAGACCACCAAGTGGCGCGACCCGACGGGAAATGTCGGGGTCACTGAGTTGGCCCTGCACGAGGGCTGGGTCGGCCGTCGATTGACCGACCTGGAGGCCGCGACCGGTGGTCGCGTGGCGTTCCTGATCCGATTCGGCGCCGGCCTGCTGCCCGACGCGAAAACGGTGATCCAGGCCAGTGATCAGGTGTACATGGCGGCGATCGCCGGGCACATCGCCGAGGCGCTGGCCATCGCGGCGCTGCCGCCGAGCGAAGACGTCGAGGCGCAATGAGAGTCGCCATCGCCGGGGCAGGCGCCGTCGGCCGCTCCATCGCCCGTGAACTCGTCGACAGCCACGAGGTCACGCTGCTCGAACGCAATCCCGGCCACATCGACGTCGACGCCATTCCCGCCGCGCAGTGGCGCCTCGGCGACGCGTGTGAGCTCACCATGCTCGAATCGGTGAAGCTCGAGGAGTTCGACGTCGTGATCGCCGCGACGGGTGACGACAAAGTCAACGTTGTGGTCAGCCTGCTGGCCAAGACCGAGTTCGCCGTCCCGCGCGTGGTGGCCCGCGTCAACGACCCCCGCAACGAATGGCTGTTCGACGAGAACTGGGGCGTCGACGTGGCCGTCTCCACCCCGCGCATGCTGGCGTCACTGGTGGAGGAAGCCGTCGCGGTCGGCGACCTGGTGCGGCTGATGGAGTTCCGCAAGGGGCAGGCGAATCTGGTGGAGATCACCCTGCCCGACGACACGCCGTGGGGCGGTAAGCCCGTCAAACGCCTCGATCTCCCCCGTGACGCCACGCTGGTGACGATTCTGCGTGGCCCACGGGTCATCGTGCCCGAGGGCGACGAACCGCTCGAGGGCGGCGACGAGCTGCTCTTCGTGGCGGTCACCGAGGTCGAGGATCGCCTGCAACAGTTGCTCCTCAACCCCGAGTCGCGCTGACACTCAAGGCTCGGTGTAGACCGGCGGCGGCGTGGCCCTGTCGTGACACTGAGCCGTCGACTCCGCGGAGACGCGCCCGACATCGTATTGCCGGTCGCGGATGCCCACCGCCGAGATCACCCCGGCGACCGCGAACAGCCCCGCGGTCACCAACATGGCCTGTCTGAAGCCGTCGAAATCCACTGCGCCACCGATGATTACCCCGGTGAACGCGATCGCGATCAGACCCGCGATCCGCGAGAGCGCATTGTTGATCGCCGAACCGACTCCGCTCTGCGCGGGCTCCACCGCCGCCAGAATCGCCGCGGTGAGCGGCGATACCGTCACCGTCAGCCCCAGACCGAAGATCACCAGCCCGGGCAGCATCTGCAACCAGAAGTCGAACGGTTCGGCGGTCCTGGCCAGCATCAGGTAGCCGACCGCCGCGATAAGCGGCCCGCCCGCCATGAACAGTCGCGGACCGTGCGCACCCGCCAGCACACCGAACCGGCGGGCCAGCAGGAACGACAACACCGGGACCGGCAGGCTGGCCAGCCCTGCCTCCGTCGCCGACAATCCGGCCGTCTCCTGGAGGAACAGCCCCACCACGAGCATGCCGAGTGACACCCCGGCGTAGAGGAACACCGTCGACAGGTTCCCGACGGCGAAATTGCGGGCCGCGAAGATACGCAACGGCATCATCGGCTCGGGGCTGCGCCACTCCCACAACGGGAACGCGATCAGGCACGCGGCACCGGCCGCAAGACCGACCACCACTGCGGGATGTGCGAAGCCCAGGCGCTGACTTTCGATCAGGCCGTAGACCACACCGGTGAGGCCGAGGGCGTTCAACGCCGCCCCCACGACGTCGACGCGAGCGGGCCGACTCGCGGTGGCGAACTCGCCCGCGGGCAGCTTGGTCGTGAGGTAGAGCGTGATCGCCAGCGGAACGAGGTTGACCGCGAAGATCCACCGCCAGTTCAGCGCGTCGACCAATACCCCGCCCAGCAGTGGGCCGACCACGAAAGCCGTTCCGGTCCAAGCGGTCCAGGTCCCGATCGCGCGAGCCTGTGCGACGCCGGAGAAGCGGGCGTTGATCATTGCGAGCGAACTGGGCACCAAGAACGCCGCGCCGATGCCCTGCAGACAACGTGAGGCGACGAGCACCCAGCCGGTGGGCGCGAGCGCACACAACACCGACGACACCGCGAAAACGGCCAGCCCCATGCGCAGCACCGCGAGCCGGCCGAACTGGTCGGAGATGGCTCCCGCAACGAGGATCAGCGCGCCGAGCGTGAGGAGATAGCCGTCAACCACCACTGCTGAAGAGCCAGGCCGGCCAGGCCCTGGTGCGCGAACTCCCGCCCGATGGCGGGTAACGCCAGGTTGACCACGGATCCGTCGAGGAACGCGACAAACGAGGCCAGCACGGCGACCGCGACGAGCGTGGTGTCGGTGTCGCGCGAGCGACGAGAACTTGGGTCGTCGCTATCAGTGGGCATCGGGCTGCGCCACGCCCGGATTCTGACGCGGTGCGTCGTCCGCGAGGACCTCAGCTTCCCCGGCCTTTTCGCCTTCGGCGTCACTCCCGTGGTGATCTCCGTGGATCGCGCGCTGCGCTGACCGGATGGCCAGGTAGGTCACCAGCGCGGCGGCCGCCGTCAGCGGCCAGCCCATCGAGATGCGGGCCACGCCAAGCCAGCCCGTCTGGTCGGCGTCGTACAGATGGTGCTGCACGACGAACCGCGAGGCGAAGACGAGCACCCACACCACGGTCGCGATGTCGAACGCCAGCACCGCCTTGCGCACAGTGCGCCATTCGCGGTCGTGGTCGTTGACCCAGCCCCAGATGTACCCGACGATCGGGCGGCGGATCAGCACCGACAGCGTGAACACCGACGCCCATACCAACGACGACCAGATGCCCAGCAGGAAGTAACCCTTGGACTCGCCCATGAAATAGGCGATCAGCGCGCAGACTCCGACGCCGATGAAGCCGGAGATGGCCGGCTGTGTCGATTCGCGGCGCACCAGCCGCCAGACCAGGATGACGGCGGCCACTCCCAGCGCCGCCGCGATGGCCGGGGTGAGCCCGAACAACTGCGATGCCGGAACGAACGCCACCACCGGCAGCGACGAATAGATCAGACCGCTGATACCGCCCATTTGCTCGAGGACGGCGTGTGCCTTGCTGGAACGCTTCCCCGGGTCGCCTCCGGGGTCACTCACTTTTGAATCTCGTAGTGCGGGTTGTAGATCGCCTTCGAGCCGTTGTCGAGTTTGCCGACCCGGCCGTGCACCTTGAGGGTGCGACCCGATTCGATGCCCGGGATGCGGCGCTGGCCGAGCCACACCAGCATCACCGTGTCGGTGCCGTCGAACAATTCGGCCTTGACGCCGCCCGCGCAGCCCTTGCCGTTGCACTCGACGCTGCGCAGGGTGCCGACCATGGTCACTTCCTGGCCGCGTTGACAGTCGATCGCCTTCGAGGCGCCCGTATTGGCGGCTTCGTCGCTGAGCTCTTCGACATCGAGCTGTTCTGGGGCTTCCGTCAGCCGTCGTGTCAGCCGGCGCAAATACCCTTCGGCCGTACCCATGGCCTCTCCTGACCGTTGCAGATCAACCGTTGATCTATACCCCGAACAACGCCACGTTAGACCTCTTGGTTCCGATCTGCCACGTGGGGTGGGGCCGACGCGCCGAACGATCTGTGAGCAGGGCACCATCATGTGATGGCGGTCAATCTGCAGGGTGTCACGACGGTGCTGCTGCCCGGCACCGGATCCGACGATGACTACGTCTACCGGGCGTTTTCCGACGCCCTGCACGGCCAAGGCGCGGTGGTCGTCACCCCGAAGCCCTACCCGGAGCGTCTGGTGGACAGCTACCGCGAGGCGCTGGACAACGCGGCTCGCACGGCGCCGATCGCGGTCGGCGGTGTGTCCATCGGTGCAGCCGTGGCCACCGCGTGGGCGATTGCTCATCCGGACCGTGCCGTCGCGGTTCTCGCAGCGCTGCCCGCATGGACGGGTGAGCCGGACGATGCGCCCGCGGCGATAGCTGCCCGTCACTCGGCGAGTGTGCTGCGAAACGAAGGGTTGGCCTCCGCTGCCGCGCAGATGCGGGCGAACAGCCCACGCTGGCTGGGCGACGAGTTGGCGCGGTCGTGGGCGGGTCAGTGGCCGTCGTTGCCCGATGCGATGGAAGCCGCGGCCCTCTACGTCGCACCCACATGCACCGAGCTTGAGAGGCTCGAGGCTCCGATCGGGATCGCCGCGGCAACCGACGATCCGGTCCACCCCGTCGAGGTCGGCATCGAGTGGCTGACGGCGGCGCCGCGGGCGTCGTTGCGAACGATCACGCTCGGCGAGTTGGGCGCCGACCCGGCGGTGCTGGGCGCCGCATGTGTGGCCGCGCTGTCAGACTTGTGAGTTGTGTGCGGTCGGTTGCGCTGAGCGGGCTGTTTCAAAATGACGGTGTCGGGGTGAGCGTGTCGGGGTGAGCGTGTCGGGGTGATCTGGCCTGGCATCTCGCCAAGAATGCGTTGGTGGCCAAGGGGTATCGACCGGTAGTTCGTGATCAGCCGTTTTTGTTTCCGCCGGATATGCGTGAGTGGCTGCCGCCGGATCATCCGGTGTGGACGGTGATCACGATGGTGGGTCGGCTGGACACGTCGGCGTTTCATCAGCACCGCCGTACTGGCGGTGTGGGTCGGGCCGGTTATGACCCGGACATGTTGTTGACGTTGGTGATCTGGGCGTGGTCGCAGGGTATGCGCTCGTCGCGGCGCATCGAGCGCGCGTGTAGCGATGTGGTGTCCTATCGGGTGATCTGCGCCGGGGATGCGCCCGATCACGTCACGATCGCGCGGTTTCGCGCCGACAATCACGGCGCCTGTGAGCAGTTGTTTTCCCAGGTGCTGGTGTTGGCCGCGCAGCTGGGGTTGGGCCGGTTGGAGACCGTGGCGCTGGATGGAGTCAAGATCGCCTCCAATGCGTCGCTGGCGGCCAATCGCACCGGGTCGGGGTTGGCCAAGGCCGCCGAGGCTGAAGCCGCTCGGATCGCGGCGAAGGTGGCCGCCGAGCATGCGGCCACCGACGCTGAGGAAGACGAGCTCTACGGCGCTGACAATCCCGGCTTGGTGCCCGCCGAGCTGGCCGATGAGGCCGCGCGGGCGGCGCGTATCGATGAAGCGATCGCCGCGCTGAACACCCAGGTCACAGCTGATCCTGAAGACCCCGCTGATGCTGCGCTGCCCGACGCTGGTGGTGAGCCGGCCGAATCCGTTGAGTCCGACCCGGTTCCACGTGATCGGTTGACACGCATCGGCCAGGCCCAAACCCGCATCGAGGCCGAGACCGCGGCCGCGAAAGCCGAGCGGGAGGCTATGGTGCAGGGGTATCTGGCGCGCATCGCCGCCGGGGAGAAGATGACCGGTTCGATTCCGGACGAGGTGCAGGTGGCATTGGCCCAACAGCGGCTGGCCGAGACGATCGCCGCCTATGAGGCCAAGCTCGCCACGCGCAGCCGGCGGGGTCGCCCGCCGGTGCCGGTCGAGCAGTATTGCCGGGTTCGCCAGGCCGAAGACAAGCTTGACAAGGCGCGCGCTGCTGAAGCCGCCCGCGCCGAAGCGGCCCCCACCGAGACCGCCGAGCGCAAAGCCAATATCACCGATCCGCAATCGCGGATCCAGCCGCTGCGCGGGGGCGGTTGGCTGCAGGGCTACAACTGCCAGGCGGTGACCGCCGCCGACGGGCTGATCATCGCCCACGGCGCAGGCACCAGCCCGGTCGACAACCAGTACTACCGCGAGATGATCGAAAAAAGCCGTCACCGCAGCGGAATTGATCACCCGCCACCGCCCAGCTGATAAGTCAGACCAGACGGCGGAGTCAATCGAAGTCGTGCTCGCCGACGCCGGCTACTGCACGATCGAGAACCTGACCGAGCCGGGCCCGGACCGGTTGATCGCCACCGGCAAAACCCGCGACCTACATGCCGCAGCCAGCGAGAACCCCGCCGAGGGACCACCGCCAAACGGCAGCGACCCGATCGCAGCGATGGCCCACCGCTTGCGCACCCCCGAAGGAATGGCCACCTACGCCCAGCGATCCCACATCGCCGAAACCCCCTTCGGGCACGCCAAACACAACCTCGGCTTCCGCCGGTTCACCAGTCGCGGACTGGCCCGAGCACGTAGCGAATGGAGCTTTCACGCCGCCGTGCACAACATCGGCAAGATCATCGCCCATCTCGCCGGGACACCCCTGCCCGCCTGATCGGGCGATCCGCAATATCGCCCGATCTTGTCGAATCAGCGACAAACCCATTTCGAGACAGCCCGTGAGTGGGTGTTGAACGCACACAAATCGCTAACCGCCGGTGATGGTCCGCAACTGCTGCATCGCCGACCCCTGCTCGCTGCGGCGCGCGGCGGGCGTCGGGGGTGGCGCTTCACCCGACTGCTGCGCCTGCTGATTCGCGGCCTGTTCGGCGGCCGCGCGCAGCTGGTTGGCCATCGCCTCGGGCAGCTCGACCGGTAGCGGGGTGCGCACCGGCAGCGGGGTATCGCCGCGGCGAACCACCGTGTCGGCCAACGCATCTCGCGCCTCTTTCGCCAGCGCGTCGGCCTTGTCCTCAGGTCCGTTCACCACGCAGCGGATCATCCAGCGATAGCCGTCGATGCCGATGAAGCAGACCACGCCCTGACCTTGTGGGCCGGGCGCCGCGCCGACGACCTCACGACCCCACCGGCCATCCTTGATCGACACCCGGCCGACATCTTTGCGTAGCGACTCCGCCAGTTCGGTGGCAACCTCACGCCACAGGCCCGTCGACTTGGGTGCGGCGTAGGCGGCGATGGTGAAGCGGCCGTTGGGCGTGACCACCCACACCGCGCTGGGCACACCCTGCTGGGTGAGCTCCACCTGAACCTGTCCCGCCTCGGGCAGCGGAATCAGCACCGAGCCCAGGTCGAGACGTCCCAGCGCCGCGGTCGCCGGGTCATCGAAGTCTTCGATGTCGAACGGGCCGTCCAGATCGTCATCGTCCTGGATGTCAGGGGCCTGGGTCTCTGATGCCGACACGACCTCATCGCCGCCCGCATCGTCTTTTTGCTTACCGAATGCCATCACAAACTCGCATGTCCGCCGGAGGAACCGTGACCGCCGTCGCCACGGGAGGTTTCTGCCAGGCCGGCCTCGTCGAACGACGTCACTTCGACCAGCTCGGGCAGCTCGACCCGCTGAACCAGAAGTTGTGCGATCCGGTCTCCCCGGTTCACGACAATCGGCTCACGCGGATCGAGGTTGATCAGTGCCACCTTCACCTCGCCGCGGTATCCGGCGTCGATCGTGCCGGGGCTGTTGACGATCGAAAGTCCCACGCGCGCAGCCAAACCCGAACGCGGATGCACCAGCCCCACCATTCCGTGCGGAATGGCGACCGCGATACCGGTCGGCACGAGCGCGCGCTCACTCGGCGCCAGTTCGACGTCAATGGCGCTGTAGAGATCGACTCCGGCGTCCCCGTCATGGGCGCGACTCGGCATGGGGAGATCAGGGTCCAGGCGCACGACCGCGAGAGTGGTGGACACGACGACAGAGATTACTCTTGGCCGCGTGTCCGACACGCGCGCCACGTCACAAACCGTGCGCTACCGCGAACGGCTGACGGTGCCGTGGTGGTGGTGGCTGCTCGGCCTGGGGTTGGCTGCACTGATCGCCTTCGAGGTGAACAAGGGTGTGCCCGCGCTACCGATCTGGCTGCCCTACGCCGTATTGATGCCGGTCGCGGCGGTCGCACTGGTGTTACTGGGCAACACGCAGGTGCGCGTGGTCGGCGGAGCCGGCGAAACCGAGTTGTGGGTCGGGAACGCCCACCTGCCGGTCAGTGTGGTGTCCCGGTCGGTGGTAGTGCCGCGCAGCGCCAAGTCGGCGGCGCTGGGCCGTCAGCTGGATCCAGCCGCCTACGTCGTTCACAAGGCGTGGGTGGGCCCCATGGTTCTTCTGGTTCTCAACGATCCGGATGACCCGACGCCGTACTGGCTGATCAGTTGCCGCCGACCCGAGCGAGTGGTGTCAGCGCTGCGCGGACCTCAGCAGTAGGACGCCCGCCATCTCAGGCGGCGCAGTCCGTGCAAATCATCACGCCGTTCTTCTCGCTGGCGAGGCGGCTGCGGTGATGCACCAGGAAGCAGCTCGAGCAGGTGAACTCGTCGGCCTGTTTCGGGATGACCCGAACCGAAAGCTCCTCCCCGGAAAGGTCTGCACCCGGCAGTTCGAAAGACTCAGCGGATTCGGACTCGTCGACGTCGACAACCGCGGACTGGGCCTCGTTACGCCGCGCCTTCAGCTCCTCCAGCGAATCCTCCGAAACATCATCTGTTTCGGTACGCCGCGGGGCGTCGTAATCGGTAGCCATTGTGTCGTCCCCTCCATACAGACCTTGCAGCAGAGCTTTGTACCAGCGTCGAACGCATCCACCAAATGATTCGTGCCCGGATTGGAACACGTTGCACTATGATTTACATCACATTCTCCCCCAAGCCACCGCAAGTCCCCAACAACGCGGCCTCTAGAGTGCTCTCGTGGTCGCGCAAATCACAGAGGGTACGGCATTCGACAAGCACGGACGCCCATTTCGTCGTCGCAATTACCTGCCGGGCATCCTGGTCCTCGTCGCCCTCGCGGTCGTGACGTTGACGGTGTGGGTCATCGCCCTGAACCAACCGGTAGACGTGGCGCAGACCGCCGCCTGCAACCCCCCGCCGCCACCCGCCGACCCCAATACCCCGCCGACGCCGCTCGGCCAGCAGGTGACCCGCAGCGACATGATCGACGTGATCCCGGCGAAGCTCGCCGACACCACGATCCGGGTGCTCAATGCGAGCGGACAGGGCGGCCAGGCCGCCGAGGTCGCCGGCGCGCTTCGCGACCTGGGTTTCGCCGAGCCCAGCGCAGCGAACGACACGGTCTACGCGACGGCGCGGCTGACGTGCCAGGGCCAGATCCGGTTCGGCCCGTCGGGGCGCGCGGCAGCGGCCGCGGTATGGCTGGTCGCGCCGTGCACCGAGCTGTTTCAGGACGAGCGCAGCGACGACACGGTCGATCTGGCGATCGGCACCGAGTTCTCCGAGTTGAGCAGCAGCGACGACATCGATGCGGTTCTCGCCAGCCTGCGCCCGGACGCGACGCAGAGTGCTGACCCGTCGCTACTGAAGAAGATCCACTCGTCCACCTGCTAGCCGCGTATCACGCTGGTGCGCAAGGGCTTCCGCGTGCTAAGGGGCACCGGCGCCGTTCAGCACGGCGTCGAATGCATCTGCAATCCCCGGTGCCGACGCGACGATGAACCCCGGCGAGTTGTCCGCCGATGGCAGCCGCAGCACCGCGCCCGCCTCGGCAGCGATCAACGCGCCCGCGGCCCAGTCCCACACGTACACACCGTCCTCGTAATAGGCGTCCAGGGCGCCGGCCGCCACCATGCACAGATCGAGTGCGCACGAGCCGATGCGACGAATGTCGCGGACCGCGGGCAGGACCGCCGTGAGCATCTGGGCCTGCCGGGCCCGTTGTTCGGCGGAATAGGAAAAGCCGGTACCCACCAACGACATCGACAGCTCCTTGGGGCTGCTGGCCCGCAACTGCATCGTCACTCCCCCACGCTGCACATGGGCGCCGTGGCCGACCGCGGCGGAGTACACCGCCCCGGTGGGCACGTTCGCGACGGCCCCGGCCACCGATGCGCCATCGCGCTGAACGGCGACCGACACCGCGTAGTTCTCGATGCCGTAGACAAAGTTCACCGTGCCGTCGATGGGGTCGAGCACCCAGGTGAGACGACCGTCGCGGGTGTCTGCCGACCCGCCCTGCTCCTCGCCGAGCACGGGTTCTCCGGGACGCAGGACGGCCAACCGGTCGCGTAGCAGCCACTCGGTCTCGGTGTCGACAACGGTGACGGGATCGGTCGGCGTGCTCTTGGAGCGGACCGAGGACGCGGCCTCCCCGAGTGTCGGCGAGCCGCCGAAGACCTCGGCGCGGCGCGCTCGCACGAACGCGGCCGCCTCGGTGGCCAGTTGCTCGGCAACCGAGCGCAGCAGCACGGGATCGGTTGATACCACGCACCTATCGCAACACAGTCCGCTGACCGGTTGCACGACAGCCGCACATGAGTTTTCCCGAGCCACTAAGGTGTGTGGCGCGTCGCACTGCCGGGCTGATGTGGAGGAGCGCCGATGACAGCCACCGATTCACCCTCTGCCGCGCCGGACACCAGTGCGGGCCAGCGCCGCGGTTTCGGCATCGATGTCGGCGGAAGCGGCGTCAAAGGCGGCATCGTCGACCTCGACACCGGTCTGCTGATCGGCGACCGCTTCAAGCTCGAAACCCCGCAACCCGCGACCCCTGAGGCAGTCAGCAAGACCGTGGCCGCCGTGGTTCGCGAGTTCGGCTGGACCGAGAAGGTCGGCGTCACCTACCCCGGCGTGGTGACCGACGGCATCGTGCGCACCGCGGCCAACGTCGACAAAGGCTGGATCGGCAGTAATGCCAGCGAGTTCTACAGCAAGGCACTCGACGGCCAGTCGGTGACCGTGCTCAACGACGCCGACGCGGCCGGGCTGGCCGAGGAGAGATTCGGCGCGGGGCGGGACAACACCGGCGTCATCGTGCTGCTGACCTTCGGCACCGGCATCGGGTCCGCGGTGATCCACAACGGCGTGCTGCTGCCCAACACAGAGTTCGGCCATCTCGAAGTCGGCGGGAAGGAGGCCGAGCACCGCGCCGCATCTTCGGTCAAGGAAAAGAAGGGCTGGAGCTACGAGCGCTGGACCGAAGAGGTGACGAAAGTGCTGGTCGCGATCGAAAACGCGATTTGGCCGGACCTGTTCATCGCCGGTGGCGGCATCAGCCGCAAAGCCGACAAATGGATCCCGCTGCTGAAGAACCGGACACCGGTGGTCGCCGCGGTGCTGCAGAACACCGCGGGCATCGTCGGCGCGGCCATGGCCGCCGAGGTCGACGTTACGGCGACGGCGAAGTAGCCGCGTCGCGCCGGGCGGCGTGAGTTCGGCGGCTCGCCGCGGGCCAAATTTGCCGCTCAACACGGCAGTGCCACACACTGTCGTTACAATGGTCGACGGCGGCCGCAGCCCGGATAGAGGCGAATCAAACCGCCGATATTCGACAGCCGACATTTTTCGATGGCGCACGACCCCAACCTGCGGTGGGGTTTCCACTGCCCACCGGAACAAAGCAAGACGAAAGGGTGTACGTGGCAGCGACCAAGGCGGCAGGCCCGGCAACCGATCAGCCGGTGAAGCGCACCGCTACCAAGACCCCGGCCAAGAAGACCCCGGCGGCCAAGGCCGCCAACGGTTCGGCACCTGCCAAGCGGACCGCGACGAAGGCGACCAAGGCCACGTCCGCGACCCCGACCAAGGCACGCAGCGCGAGCAAGGCGACGAAGGCCGCGCCGGCAAAACGAGCCGAGAAGGCCAAAGCCGGCGACGCTGCGCCCGCCGCCAAGGGCAGGTCCAAAAAGGCCACCTCACCCGAACCCGATGTCACCACGACCGATGTCGAGGCCGAGGAGCTCGAAACCGACGAGCTCGACGGTGAGCCCGACGGCGACATCGAGGTCGATGAGGCCGATATCGACCTGACCGATCTCGAGGTCGACGAGGACGACACCGCCGAGAAACCCGCCCCGAAGGTCGCCACGGCGGCACCGGTCGAGGACGACGAGATCGCCGAGCCGAGCGAGAAGGACAAGGCGTCCGGGGATTTTGTCTGGGACGAAGAGGAATCCGAGGCGCTGCGGCAGGCCCGCAAGGACGCCGAGCTGACGGCGTCGGCCGACTCGGTGCGCGCCTATCTGAAGCAGATCGGCAAGGTGGCACTTCTCAACGCCGAAGAAGAGGTCGAGCTCGCCAAGCGCATCGAGGCAGGCCTCTACGCCACCCAGCTGATGGCCGAACTGGCCGAGAAGGGCGAGAAGCTGCCCGCCGCGCAGCGCCGCGACATGATGTGGATCTGCCGCGACGGCGACCGCGCCAAGAACCATCTGTTGGAGGCCAACCTGCGCCTGGTGGTTTCGCTGGCCAAGCGCTACACGGGTCGCGGCATGGCGTTCCTCGACCTGATTCAGGAGGGCAACCTCGGCCTGATCCGTGCGGTCGAAAAATTCGACTACACAAAGGGTTACAAGTTCTCGACCTATGCGACGTGGTGGATCCGGCAGGCCATCACCCGCGCAATGGCCGACCAGGCGCGCACCATCCGTATCCCGGTGCACATGGTCGAGGTGATCAACAAGCTTGGCCGTATCCAGCGCGAGCTGCTACAGGACCTGGGCCGCGAGCCCACGCCCGAAGAGCTGGCCAAAGAGATGGACATCACGCCGGAAAAGGTGCTGGAGATCCAGCAGTATGCGCGTGAGCCGATCTCGCTGGACCAGACCATCGGCGACGAGGGCGATTCGCAGCTCGGTGACTTCATCGAGGATTCCGAGGCGGTCGTCGCCGTCGACGCGGTGAGCTTCACCCTGCTGCAGGATCAGCTGCAGTCGGTGCTCGAGACGCTCTCCGAGCGTGAGGCCGGCGTGGTGCGGTTGCGGTTCGGCCTCACCGACGGTCAGCCGCGCACGCTCGATGAAATCGGACAGGTCTACGGCGTGACGCGTGAGCGCATCCGTCAGATCGAGTCCAAGACGATGTCGAAGCTGCGCCACCCCAGCCGTTCTCAGGTGCTGCGCGACTACCTGGACTAGGCGACACGCCGAAATAGCATTCCGGGTCGTAGGTTCGCCGAAACCGCCGCCCGGAATGCTATTTCGCGGACGAGGACGAGCCCTCAGGACTTGGCGAAACCGGCCGCGCGAAGTGTCTTCTGTCCGGCGTCGCCGGTGACGGCCTCGATGAACTCGCGGGCCAGCTCCCGATGCTCGGATGACTTGAGGGCGGCAATCGGGTAGGTGTTCACCGCATCGGCGGATTCGGGGAACGGCACCGCGGTGACCTTGTCTCCTGCGCGAGTGGCATCGGTGACGTACACGAGCCCGGCGTCGGCCTGGCCCGTCGTCACCTTGTTGAGTACATCGGTGACCGACGACTCTTCGCTGACGGGATTGATGTCGACCCCGGCGGCTCCCTCGACCTTCTGAGTCGCCGAGCCACACGGCACCTGTGGCGCGCACACCACCACGCTGAGACCTGGCTTCGTAAGATCCTGAAACGACCTAACCTGCTTCGGATTTCCCGGTGCGACAGCGATTGTGAGCGTGTTCGATGCGAAATTCACCGGATCGCCATCGAGCAGGCCCGCCTGCGCCGCCTTGTCCATGTTCTTGATGTCCGCGGATGCGAAGATGTCGGCATCCGCGCCCTGCGTCAACTGCGTGACAAGGTCCGAAGAGCCCGCGAAATTGAATTCGACTGAGACACCGGGGTTGTCGGTGCTGAATTGCTCACCGATTTCGCTGAACGTCGACCTCAGCGACGCCGCCGCGAACACCATGAGGTGTTCACCCCGCTTGTCACTGGAGCCGCACGCTGACAGCGTGACCGCCAATAGGATCGCGACCGCAAACGGATTGCCCCGCTTCACGATTGGCCTCCTGACGTTTCCACCATCACCGTGGTGGCGTTGACGACCGCTACGGCCACGCTGCCCGGTTCGAGCTGCAACTCGCGTACGGCATCGGCGCCCATGAGTGAGACGACGGTGAAGGGTCCGCGTTGCATCTCGACCTGAGCCATCACCGTGTCGGCCACAACCTTGGTCACGAGCCCGGCGAACCGGTTGCGCGCAGAACTGGCGACCGTCAACGGGTCTTTGGGCGCGCTGCCGGCGTTGGCGCGGGCGAAGGCCGCCAGCGCGGCGCCGTCGATCGCCTTGCGACCCGATGCGTCGAGATGGGCGGTCAAGGAACCGTCGTCGATCCAGCGGCGCACGGTGTCATCGCTGACCCCGAGGAGTTCGGCGGCCTCGCGGATGCGGATTCCGGCACGACGGCATCGTATCGACACCGACCCGGCGGGATAACCGTGTTTACGGCGCAAACGCCTTGACCGGTCCGTTGCGGATCCAGGCGACGGTTAACACTGCCCGGTAGGGTGGCGCTCCGTGTCCGAAAAGCCTGCGAAAATCCCACCCGCCCGCATCGTTCGCCTCGTCGATTCCGCACGCACCTCGCTGCAGAAGGTCACTCGGGCGATGGTGCCCGGCAACGTCGCCTTGCTCGAGGCGACGCAAGGCGCCTGGGTGACTCAAGCCCTCTACGCCGCGGCAAAGCTGGGCATCGCCGACGAGCTCGCAAATGGACCCAAGTCAGCCGACGAGGTCGCCGCCTCGGTCGGCGCACATCCCGATTCGGTGTTCCGATTGATGCGCATGCTGGCCAGCAGGTCGGTGTTCAGCCAGCGCTCCGACGGCAGATTCGAGCTGACCGCGATGGGCCAAGCGCTGCGTGCCGACACCCCCGATTCCATGCGGTCGATGGTCCTGTTCATAGGTTCGCCCGAGCATTGGGCGAATTGGGGTGAACTCCTGCACTCGGTACAGACCGGCCAGGCCGCACCCGAAAAGCTTTACGGTAAACCCTATTTCGAGCATCTCGATGACTCACCCAGCCAGGCCGCGATCTTCAATGACGCCATGTCGGCGGTGTCCTCCACCGCCAACGCCTTGGTGGTTCCGGCCTATGACTTCTCCGGTTTCAAGCTCATTGTCGACGTCGGGGGCGGCCACGGGCGACTCCTAGCCGCCATCCTGAAGTCGGCGCCGACCGCGCGCGGCGTGCTCTTCGACCTTCCGTCAGTCATCGCCGGAGCAGCACCGGTCCTCGACGCTGCGGGTGTCTCGAACCGATGCGTGGTCGAGGGCGGTTCGTTCATGGAGTCGGTGCCCGCCGGCGCCGACGCCTACGTGCTGAAGTCGATCATCCACGACTGGGACGACGAGATGGCCGCGACGATCCTGCGCAACGTTCGCACCGCGATCGCGCCGAACGGCCGGCTGCTGCTGCTCGATGTCGTGTTGCCGGAACAGGCCACCGCGAGTTGGGGAGCCGTGCTGGACATCGAAATGCTCGTCACGGCCGGCGGCCGGGAACGCACCCGCGCCGAGTTCGCCAACCTGTTGGCACGATCCGGGTTCCGGCTCACCCGCGTCGTCGACACCGCTACGCCGATGATGTCGATCGTGGAAGCCGTGCCCGTCTAACGCTTCTTGTCCCGGACCTTGTACGTCGAGGGCCACGACTCGCGGGTCTCATCGCCGACGAGCGGGACGCCCTTGCTGCCGATCCTGATGTCGAAGGCTTCCTTGCCGGGACCGACCTCGCGGTTGGCGTGTTCGGTGGCGAGGTACATCAGTTGGTCGATCTCCGCCTCGGCGAACGCCACGAACGTGGTGCTGCGCACGATCTCGTCCTCCGGCGGTGCCATCCGCTCGGGCAGTATCCGCGATGCCAGCACCGCAAGGCCGAGCAGGGAGAACGGGATGACCCAGTAGCAGACGAACGACAGCGGCGTCTTGGTGTCCAGGATCGTCGCCTCGCCGTACACGATCGGCGGTATCGCCGACGACACCGTCATGCCGCCGAATGCGGCGACCCAGATCCAGGTCAGCACATTGGTGATCTTCTTGAACAGATCGGTCTCGATGACTTCTTTCGGCTGGCCGACCTCGGCGAATTCACGAACGAACGGCTTGCCGAACAACACGCTGCCCAGCGCCGCCAGGAAAATCCCTGCGGTGCTCAGCGGCTGTAGCCACTGCTCCATGAACGACTGGCTCAGCGTGAACGTCAGCACCGTCAAAATCGAAAACGTTACGACAGCCCCGATTTCGAGCGTTCGACCCGCCGCTCCCCTGATGCGGCCGATGACGAGCGAGGCGGCGGCAACCGCCAGCGCCACCAATACCGCGGCGACGAACGGGACGTTGCCGACCAGAACCCAGTAAACGACCCACGGCGCGAAGCCAAACAGAATTCCCACGGTGGGTCAGTTTAGGTTGTCAGTCAATGGCCTGACTGTAAACCTGTTGCGTCGACGAATGCCGCGAATAGGTTGTACTGATGCTGCGACAGAACGTGTCCTCGGGCTCGGATTTCGAGTCGGCGGTCGGCTACTCGCGGGCCGTACGGATCGGGCCGTACATCGCTGTGGCCGGCACCACCGGAGTCGGCGATGACGTCGCTTCTCAGGCGCGAGATGCGTTGCGTCGCATAGACACTGCGCTGCGTGAGGTCGGAGCGTCCATGTCCGACGTGATCCGTACCCGCATGTACGTCACCGATATTTCGCGCTCAGCCGAGCTGGGTGAGGTGCACGCCGAGGTGTTCAGGGAGATAAGGCCCGTGGCCACGATGGTGGAGGTGACGGCGCTGATCGCGCCGGAGTTGTTGGTCGAGATAGAGGTCGACGCATACATCGCCGAGCGCAATACCGAGCACTAGGACGCCCTACGACGAAAGCGCCCCGAAGCTGCCGTCTGCCTGCGGCAGGTAGGGAGTGACGCTAATCACAGCTGCGACGGGTAATGGCCCGTACAGATGTGGGAACACCATCGCAGCGGGATCGGTGGCGACACCTGGTTCCCACCGGACCGGAGAGGACAACAGTGCGGCGTCGATGCGGAGCAGCACCAGATCTGTGCGGCCGGCGTACAGCCGGTTTGCCGGCAGATGCACCTGCTCAGGCGTCGAAAGATGAACAAACCCGCTCGAAGCCAGTGACTCGGGCCGAAGCTCTCCGCTTGCCTGCGCAGAACGCCACTCTTCGACGCCGCAGAGGTGGACCAGCACAGCGGGCAACGGTTGCATACCGCCAGCCTTCCTGGCCGGCAACTCGGCGTAACGGTGAGACACGACACACCGGTAAACCCTTTGGGAACAAGGCCGAAACCGAAAGCGTCTGACACAGTAGAGATACGCGAGCAATCGATGGAGGTGCCATGACCGCAACGCTCACCAGCCCGGAATTGACCAAGGCTGACCGCTGCGATCGCTGCGGAGCCGGGGCTCGCGTGCGGGCGACGCTTCCGTCGGGCGGCGAACTTCTGTTCTGCCAGCATCACGCCAACGAGCACGAAGCCAAGTTGGTGGAGCTCGCCGCGGTTCTCCAAGTGAGCCCGGTGGAGGCCTGACAGCCGACGCGGCCGCCGCCCGGCTGGGCGGGAAGGATTCTCGTCAGTAATGCTGGACTGGTCATGAGCGACCAGCCCCTGCCTTTACCGATGCCGCCCTCGGGCCATCACATCAGGCACATCGTTCGGCGCACGCTCTCGAAGAGCTGGGACGATTCGATTTTCTCCGAGTCCGCCCAGGCGGCGTTCTGGTGTGCACTGTCGCTGCCACCGCTGCTGCTGGGGATGCTGGGCAGCCTGGCCTATATCGCGCCGCTGTTCGGCCCTGAGACCCTTCCGGCGATTCAGGACCAGCTGATCAGCACGGCGGAGCGGTTCTTCTCGTCCAACGTCGTGAACGAGATCATCGAGCCGACGGTGCGCGACATCGTCAGGGGCGCCAGGGGTGAGGTGGTGTCGATCGGCTTTGTGATCTCGCTGTGGGCGGGCTCGTCGGCCATTTCCTCGTTCGTCGACTCCGTCGTCGACGCCCACGACCAGACTCCCCTACGCCACCCCGTGCGCCAGCGTTTCTTCGCGCTCGGTCTGTATGTCGTGATGCTGGTGATCGCCATCGCCGCGGCGCCGTTCGTGGCGCTCGGCCCGCGCAAGATCGCCGAGCATCTGCCGGAAAGCTGGGACAACGTGCTGGCCTTCGGCTACTACCCGCTGCTGTTCGTCACGCTGCTGGTCGGAGTGAACCTCCTCTATCGGGTGTCGCTACCCGAGCCGCTGCCCTCTCATCGACTTGTGCTCGGCTCGTTGTTGGCGACGATCGTGTTCCTGCTGGCGACGTTGGGCCTGCGGTTCTATCTGACGTGGATCACGAGCACCGGGTACACCTACGGCGCGCTGGCGACACCGATCGCGTTCCTGCTGTTCGCGTTTTTCCTCGGCTTCGCGATCATGCTGGGCGCCGAACTGAACGCCGCGATTCAGGAGGAGTGGCCGGCGGCTCCGACGCACGCCAAGCGGGTCCGGTTGTGGCTCAAGCGAAAGGCCGAGTCACGCAATGGCGGCCAGCGACCCGCAGAGCAGGCGGACGACGCTGTGGACGGCGATGCGGACGCGAAGGCGGGAACTGGAGTGCCGGCTCCGCCGGCAGGAACTGGATTGCCGGCTCCGCCGGCGGGAACTGACGCCGCTACTTCTTGAGCTTGTCGTAGATCCGCTTGCAGTCTGGGCAGACCGGCGATCCGGGTTTCGCGGCCTTGGTGACCGGGAACACCTCGCCGCACAAGGCGACGACGTGGGTGCCCATCACCGCGCTCTCGGCGATCTTGTCCTTCTTGACGTAGTGGAAGTACTTCGGAGTGTCGCTGCCGGTCCCGTCGTCGACGCGTTCGTCGGTGTCGGTGCGTTCGATCGTCTGGGTTTGCATGCTGCCCATTTTGCCTGGCGCTCATCCGGTCCGTACAGCCGACAAGAAGTGTGGAACAGTGGAGGTATGAAACACGGCCAAGAGCTGAGTTTCGATGACGACGGTCGGCCGGTTCTGATCACCCGCGCCGCGCCCTCCTACGACGTCCAGCACCGTCAACGGGTTCGCAAATACCTGACGCTGATGTTCTGGCGTGTTCCCGCGCTCATCCTGGCCGCGGTCGCGTACGGCATCTGGGAGAACGGACTCATCTCCCTGGCGATCCTGGTGGTATCGATCCCGCTGCCGTGGATGGCCGTGCTCATCGCAAACGACCGTCCGCCGCGCCGAGCGGAGGAACCGCGTCGCTACGAGGACGCGGGCCGAATTCCGCTATTTCCGACGGCCGAACGACCCGCCGTGGAATATCGCGCACAATCGTCGCGGCAATCTAGCGAAGCGGATTCGCCCGACGATGCCGCAGGCTGAGGAGTTTCTCGCGTTATTCTCAGCACATTCTCAGGTCGAGGACCAATAACCGCAGATCAGAACGTGTGAACCGGCCGATGGGCGGGAACTCTTACGGACACGTGGGCGTTATAGCTCATGACAGTTCGACCCGATCAGGAGGCCGTCATGGCAAATGCCACCGTTAGCCGCGTCGACAGTGACTTGGACGCTCAGAGTCCAGCCGCGGATCTCGTACGCGTGTATTTGAACGGCATTGGCAAAACGGCTTTGCTCAACGCCGCCGACGAGGTTGAGCTCGCAAAGCGCATCGAGGCGGGCCTTTACGCGCGGCATCTGCTCGCTACCCGGAAGCGGCTGGGCGAGAACCGCAAACGTGACCTTGAGGCCGTGGTGCGCGACGGCGAGGCCGCACGCCGGCATCTGCTCGAAGCCAACCTTCGCCTGGTGGTGTCGTTGGCGAAGCGCTACACCGGCCGTGGCATGCCGCTGCTCGACCTGATCCAGGAGGGCAACCTCGGACTGATCCGCGCGATGGAAAAGTTCGATTACAGCAAGGGATTCAAGTTCTCGACGTACGCCACGTGGTGGATCCGCCAGGCGATCACGCGCGGCATGGCCGACCAGAGCCGCACCATCCGGCTGCCCGTCCACCTCGTCGAGCAGGTCAACAAGCTGGCGCGGATCAAGCGCGAGATGCACCAGAACCTGGGCCGCGAGGCCACCGATGAGGAACTGGCCGCCGAATCGGGCATTCCCGTGGAGAAGATCACCGATCTGCTCGAGCACAGCCGCGATCCGGTAAGCCTGGACATGCCGGTCGGAAGCGACGAGGAAGCCCCGCTGGGCGACTTCATCGAGGACGCAGAGGCGATGTCGGCGGAGAACGCGGTCATCTCCGAGCTGCTTCACACCGACATCCGCCACGTGCTGGCCACGCTCGACGAGCGCGAACAGCAGGTGATCCGGTTGCGGTTCGGCCTGGACGACGGCCAGCCGCGCACTCTGGACCAGATCGGCAAGCTGTTCGGCCTCTCCCGCGAACGCGTGCGCCAGATCGAGCGCGAGGTGATGGCCAAGCTTCGCAACGGCGAGCGTGCCGATCGGTTACGGTCGTACGCCAGCTAACGCGTTTCCCTGAATGCCCGCCGGTACTCCGGCGGGCATTCTTACTGGCTCGTGTCGGCGAGCGTAGCGCCGCAGTTCAGGCCGATTGGCCGGTAGACTCTGCTCGACGGAGGGTTGTGAAATGAACGATCTGGTCGATACCACCGAGATGTATCTGCGCACCATCTACGACCTCGAGGAAGAGGGCGTAGTGCCGCTGCGTGCGCGCATCGCCGAGCGTCTCGACCAAAGTGGCCCCACCGTCAGCCAGACCGTTTCCCGCATGGAGCGCGACGGCCTGCTGCACGTCGCGGGTGACCGGCACCTTCAGCTCACCGAGAAGGGCCGGAACCTCGCCATCGCCGTGATGCGCAAGCACCGCCTCGCCGAGCGGCTGCTGGTCGATGTGATCGGGCTGCCGTGGGAAGAAGTACACGCCGAAGCCTGCCGCTGGGAACACGTGATGAGCGAGGACGTCGAGCGCCGCTTGGTGCGGGTTCTCGACAACCCCAAAACCTCGCCCTTCGGCAACCCCATTCCCGGCCTGGCTGAGCTCGGTCTCGCCGACTCATCGGGCACCGACCAGATCAACCTGGTTCGGCTCACCGAGTTGCCTGCCGGCATGCCCGTCGCTGTCGTGGTGCGCCAACTGACCGAGCACGTCCAGGGTGACATCGAGCTGATCGGACGGCTCAAAGACGCCGGCGTGGTGCCGAATGCACGCGTGACGATCGAAGCCAACGACCATGGCGGCGTCATGATCGTCATCCCCGGGCACGAGCAGGTGGAACTGCCACACCACATGGCACATGCCGTGAAGGTCGAGAAGGTCTAACCCCCCACGTCACCCGGCCCGGCGCCCGAACACGCGCCGAGGCGGCAGCTGCACGCCGAGCCGGCTGGCCAACCGATACCCGGTGGCCGCCAGATCGCGGATCCGCTCCGGCCGCATCCCGGATTGCAGCGCCGTGTCGAGCATGCCCGCCATCCGATGGGTGGCATCGCAGCGTAGCGCGGCCTCCAACGACACACCGGCCAGCGGCCCGTCCCCACGCGCGTATGCCGAGAAAGCCAGCAGCACAAGCGCTTCCACTCGCCACGGCTCCGGAAGCGTCCGGGCCAGCTCGGCCCACAGCGACTCTGCCTGTCCGGCGTTCTCCCCGACCGCCAACGCGTAAAGCGTGTCGCGCACGAGCGGATCCGTCAGCGCGCACGCGAGCCTCGCGGCGGTGTCATCGGACAGCGCCCGGCCGTCCGCCACGTCCACAGCCGCGGCGATCGCCGCTTCGACATCACGACGCGCCTCGGCGTCCGGCCGGCCCACGTCCCAGCTGCCGATCGCGGCCGCCAAGGCGTCGGTGCGGGCGGGATCGGCGACGGCGATGACCTCCTGTAGCTCTGTGCGCCGCGCATAGAGCCTGCGCCCGTCGAGCACGGCGGCCATGGC
Source organism: Mycobacterium sp. (assembly GCA_044508395.1). Lineage (GTDB taxonomy): Bacteria > Actinomycetota > Actinomycetes > Mycobacteriales > Mycobacteriaceae > Mycobacterium. The sequence goes on from JBIQHU010000012.1 coordinate 35,706, forward strand.
CAGTGGTGACGCGGTCGGATCCTCGACGGTGCCCGCGAGGCCGCAGCCGTCCGCACAATGCCAGCGACCCCCCGCGGCAACCCGGTCCACGACGTGCGCGGCGAGCAGTTCGATACCGCAGTCGGCCAACGTCGACGCCAGCGAGTCCGCCAGCCGGCGGTATTCGTCGTTGCACATCCGGCAGCTTGCGCCCGCCTCGTCGACGATGACGGCGATCGCCGCATCGGGCTCCGCACTGGCGGCCACCTCGGCGATGTGACCGACGGAGGCGGCTACCTCGTCGGAAAGATCAACGCGCATAACGCATCCCATCTCTCCGCGGACGACAGTCACCAAGACGAGGGATTTCTCGGGCACGAAGCCCAGGACAGCGGGCAGCGCGGCGATCAGTACGCCGGGCCGGTTCAGATGGAAGTCGGGTGATTGCGATGTCATGGTCCCACCGTCGTTGGAGCGACCCACTTCCCCGCCCGCCAGAACGCCGTGGCGGACGTTCCTGGGGATGAAGTGGCGGTTGGGGATCAATCCCGTTCGAACCCGCGGCGAATCAGCCGTCGCGGCGCAGCTTCACCACGGCGTCGCTGAACAACCTGTCCAGCGCCGTCGTGTCCGGCTCGTCGACCGCCGGGCCCTGTAACCACGTCGCGCTCACCCTGGTGTCACCGATCTGGGCGGCGAACGTGAGGACCGAGCGCTCGGCTTCCGGTATGGTGACCGTCTGCTCGACGGCGTAGGTGTCATCAGCATCGACAGGCGGGGCCGGCAGCACCGTCATCCTGACCGTCGACTCCTCCTCACCTCGGCCCACGGTGAACGAGGAGCAAGCGCGCAACTGATCCAGCCGCTCACTCAACGGTGGCGCCGGCCGGGTCACGATGACGATCAGCCTGCTCGCAGTGTCGCTGTCGACGCCTTCGACTCCCGCCATTTCGCTGTGCGACAGCACCGGAGGCGTGCAGTCCGCAGGTGTCACCGCGGCTCCGGTCGGCACTCCGTCGATCTCAGCCACGGCGCGGTCCACCGCAGCGTCGTCGAGCACAAAGGCCGGATACCGGGGCGGGAACTGGTCGGGTTCGACGAGCAAGTCCGCGATCGGAACCGGTGGCTTTTCGGCCACCGAACCGACCGGCTGCACCGTCCCGGCGATGACCCGGCTGCATGAGCCCAGCAACACGGCTGCCATCACCAGCGCGCATCCGCGCAGGCATCGCGACAGCGTGTTGACCATCGTCGCCATCGTCTCATCGGACGGGCTCGACGCCGGTCAGGCGCGCATACCGGGCGGAAGTTGCGAACGGACGATTAATTTCACGTGCTATTGACGCTTGTCGGCGTGCAAGTTTTGCGCAACCGGCGTACACCTTGTCCATGGGTTCGATGCTCGAATACGACCTCGTCGTCATCGGTTCAGGTCCTGGTGGGCAGAAGGCCGCGATCGCGGCGGCAAAGCTCGGCAAGACGGTCGCCATCGTCGAGCGAGGCCGGATGCTCGGCGGGGTGTGCGTGACCACCGGCACGATTCCGTCGAAAACGCTGCGGGAAGCGGTGCTCTACCTCACCGGCATGAACCAGCGGGAGCTCTACGGTGCCAGCTACCGCGTCAAGGAGAAGATCACCCCCGCCGACCTGCTCGCACGGACCTCTCATGTGGTCGGCAAGGAGCAGGATGTCGTGCGGTCGCAACTCATGCGCAATCGCATCGACCTCGTCCAGGGCCACGGGCGGTTCGTCGACGCGCACACCGTGCTGGTCGAGGAGCCCACCCGCGGCGAACGCACAACGGTCAGCGGCGAATACATCGTCATCGCCACCGGCACCAAACCGGCGCGGCCGGCCGGCGTCGAGTTCGATGAAGATCGCGTCCTGGACTCTGACGGCATCCTCGACCTCAAGTCGCTACCGGCCACGATGGTGGTGGTGGGCGCGGGTGTGATCGGCATCGAGTACGCCTCCATGTTCGCCGCGCTGGGCACCAAGGTGACCGTGGTGGAGAAGCGCGACAACATGCTCGACTTCTGCGATCCCGAGATCATCGAGGCACTGAAGTTCCACTTGCGCGACCTCGCGGTGACGTTCCGGTTCGGCGAGGAGGTGACCGCGGTCGACGTCGGCGCAGCGGGCACGATCACCACGTTGGCCAGCGGTAAGCAGATACCGGCCGAGACCGTGATGTACTCCGCGGGCAGGCAGGGCCAGACCGAACACCTCGATCTGGTGAATGCCGGCCTGCAGGCCGATCCGCGCGGGCGCATCGCGGTCGACAGCAACTTTCAGACCCTCGTCGACCACATCTACGCCGTCGGGGACGTGATCGGGTTCCCGGCATTGGCGGCCACCTCGATGGAACAGGGCCGGCTGGCCGCCTACCACGCATTCGGTGAGCCTGCCAAGGGCATGACCGACCTGCAGCCGATCGGCATCTACTCCATCCCCGAGGTGTCCTACGTCGGCGCTACAGAGGTGGAGTTGACGCGCAACGCGATTCCCTACGAGGTCGGGGTGTCGCGGTATCGCGAGCTGGCAAGGGGCCAGATCGCCGGCGATTCCTACGGCATGCTCAAGCTGCTGGTGTCGACGGACGACCTGAAACTGCTCGGCGTGCACATCTTCGGCACGAGCGCGACCGAGATGGTCCACATCGGCCAGGCCGTGATGGGCTGCGGCGGGACCATCGAGTACCTCGTCGACGCCGTGTTCAACTACCCCACCTTCTCGGAGGCCTACAAAGTCGCAGCGCTCGATGTTATGAACAAGCTGCGCGCGCTGAATCAGTTCCGCACATAGCCGCAGGCGCCCTGGAGCCCACGGCAGACGCATTCGGGCGGCACGTCGATGCATGGGTGGCACGCGACCGGGAACGCAACATGAGCCACACTGGTTGTGACGATGAGAAGGTGTTCATCGACAGACCGTGGAGGAGGCGAGAACTATGGCGGACCAAGCTGATCAGCCCGAGCAGCATTACCAGCCGGATCAGACCGGCATGTACGAGCTCGAGTTTCCTGCGCCCCAGCTGACCTTGCCGGATGGGCGGGGACCGGTGATGATCCATGCGCTCGAGGGCTTCTCCGATGCCGGGCACGCCATTCGGCTGGCCGCCCAGCACCTCAAGAACACCCTGGACACCGAGTTGGTCGCGTCGTTCGCCATCGACGAGCTGCTGGATTACCGGTCGCGGCGCCCGTTGATGACCTTCAAGACCGACCATTTCACCCACTATGAGGACCCCGAGCTCAGTCTCTACGCATTGCGTGACAGCGTCGGCACACCGTTTCTGCTGCTTGCGGGCCTGGAGCCGGACCTGCGCTGGGAGCGTTTCCTGACTGCCGTGCGCCTGCTGGCCGAACGGCTCGGCGTGCGCCGGGTGATCGGTCTCGGTGCCATCCCGATGGCCGTCCCGCACACCCGACCGATCACGCTGACGGCGCACTCCAACGACAAGGAGCTCATCGCCGAACATCAGCCGTGGGTGGGCGAAGTGCAGGTGCCTGGCAGCGTGTCGAACCTGCTGGAGTTCCGGATGTCCCAGCACGGATACGAAGTCGTCGGCTTCACCGTCCATGTGCCGCACTACCTGGCCCAGACGGATTACCCCGCCGCCGCGGAGGTACTACTGGCCGAGGTCGCCAAGAGTGCGTCGCTGCAGATTCCGGTGGAGGCGCTGGACGCCGCGGGCGCAGAAATCTTGACGAAGATCAACGAACAGGTCGAGGCCAGCGCCGAAGTGGCTCAGGTGGTCGCGGCCCTTGAACGACAGTACGACGCCTTCGCCGCCGCTCAGGAAAACCGGTCACTGCTCGCCAACGACGAGAACCTGCCGAGCGGCGAGGAGCTCGGCGCGGAGTTCGAGAAGTTCTTGCGGCAACAGGACAAGGGCAAAGACGACAACGGCGGATAGCGCCAGATAGCGCCGGTCCGAGAGGGCAGCTAAGTTGTCGCAATGGCCGCGCGAACGACCAATCTGCGCCCCGTCCGGGAACTCACACCCGAACTGGAGTTCCGCACCGTCCACGGGTACCGACGGGCATTCCGAACGGCAGGCTCCGGCCCCGCGATCCTGCTGATTCACGGCATCGGCGACAACTCCACCACCTGGGAAACCGTCCAGTCGAAGTTGGCACAGCGGTTCACCGTGATCGCGCCGGACCTGCTGGGCCACGGCAGATCGGACAAGCCCCGCGCCGACTACTCGGTGGCCGCCTACGCCAACGGCATGCGAGATCTGCTCAGCGTGCTCGACGTCGACAAGGTGACGGTGGTCGGGCACTCACTCGGCGGCGGCGTGGCGATGCAGTTCGCCTACCAGTTCCCGCAACTCGTCGAACGACTGATCCTCGTGGGCGCAGGCGGGGTGACCCAGGACGTCAACATCGCATTGCGGGCCGCCTCGCTGCCGCTGGGCAGCGAGGCACTGGCGCTCCTGCGCCTGCCGATGGTGCTGCCTGCGTTGCAGGTCGTCGGGCGGGTGGCCGGTGCGATGTTCGGGTCGACCGGGCTGGGCCGCGATATCCCCGACGTGCTCCGGATCCTCGCCGACCTACCGGAGCCGACCGCATCGTCGGCCTTCGCGCGCACGCTGCGTGCCGTGGTGGACTGGCGCGGCCAGGTCGTCACGATGCTCGACCGCTGTTATCTGACCCAATCCGTTCCGGTGCAATTGATCTGGGGATCCCGCGACTCGGTGATACCGGTCAGCCACGCCCGCATGGCACACGCCGCCATGCCCGGTTCACGGTTGGAGATCTTCGAAGGGTCCGGACATTTCCCGTTCCACGACGATCCCGACCGGTTCGTCGAAGTGGTGGAGCAGTTCATCAGTTCCACCGAGCCCGCCCACTACGACCAGGACTACCTCCGCGGACTGCTGCGCGCCGGCCGCAAGACGGATGAGATCTCCGGTTCCGTCGACACGCGGGTCGCCGTCCTCGACGCGATGGATCACGACGAACGCAGCGCGACCTGAGGGGCTCCAGCGCAACCTCGCTAAGAAGTAGCATCGGGTCATGGCCATCGATGTGACAGTGCTGCGGGTGTTCACCGACCCCGACGGGAACTACGGGAATCCGCTGGGTGTTGTCGACAACAGCACCGTCATCCCCGCCGATCGCCAACGGATCGCCACTCAATTGGGTTACAGCGAAACGATTTTCGTCGACGTGCCGGGAGCCGGAGCCAATACCGCGCACGCCCGGATCTTCACGCCGGCAGTCGAATTGCCCTTCGCAGGCCATCCGACCGTGGGCGCGTCGTGGTGGTTGCGCGATCAGGGGCATGCCATCAGGACGCTGCAGGTGCCTGCCGGCATCGTGCAGGTCACCTACGACGGCGAACTGACGGCGGTGAGCGCACGCGCGGAATGGGCACCGGACTTCGCGATCTACGACCTTGCCTCCGTTGACGACCTGATGGCGGCGGATCCGTCCGACTACTCCGATGACGTCGAGCACTACCTGTGGACCTGGCTCGACGAACCGGCCGGAAAGATCCGGTCCCGCATGTTCGCCAGCGACCTCGGCGTCCCCGAGGACGAGGCGACCGGCGCCGCCGCGGTCCGTATCACCGATTACCTCAGCCGTGATCTGGAGATCGTGCAGGGGAAAGGTTCGGTGATCCATACCCAGTGGAGCCCCGAGGGCTGGGTGCGCGTTGCGGGCCGCGTCGTCAGCGACGGGACAAAGCAGATCGATTGACGGGCCGGATCAGCCCTGAGCCGGCTGCGGCGACTTCCGGTGCTCCCGCAGCGCCTGGATCTCGCGCTCGAAATCCTCGGCGGAGGTGAAGCCACGGTAGACGGAGGCGAACCGCAGATAGGCGACCTCGTCGAGCTCACGCAGCGGGCCGAGGATCGCCAGCCCGACCTCGTTGCTGGGCACCTCCGGCGAACCGGTAGCGCGCACCGCATCCTCCACTTGCTGGGCGAGCAGGTTCAGCGCGTCGTCGTCGACCTGCCGCCCCTGGCACGCGCGGCGGACGCCCTTGACGACCTTCTCCCGGCTGAACGGTTCGGTGACACCGCTGCGCTTGACCACAGCGAGCACCGCGGTCTCGACCGTGGTGAAGCGACGACCGCATTCCGGACACGACCTGCGACGTCGAATCGCCTGGCCCTCGTCGGTTTCGCGCGAATCGACCACGCGAGAATCGGGATGACGGCAGAACGGACAGTGCATCACCGCTCCTTCGCCGCGCCAACAAACGACTAACCCGAACGCCTTCGAGCGTACCTGCGCGGGGGTCTGCCAGCCCAGATTCGTGTTGATTGGCACATATTTGCTCGTTTCGGTTCTGAATACCCTTGTGCGGCCTGGCTTTTCACCGCTCACGACACACCGTCAGGCGATCGGCGCGATAAGCGTCTGGCCGGCGTGGACCGCCACGGAGTCGAGTTGGTTGAGTTCGCGGATCCGGTCGACGACGCGGCCCACCGGGGCGTCGGGCGCCACTCGGCCCGCGACCTGCTGCAGCGTCTCGCCCGTTTGCACCTGAACCACCGCAAGCCGATCGGGTACGGCGGCGGATTCACCGACCACACCGCCGAACTGCGCCACCAGTCCGAGCCACAGGGTGATCCCAGCGGCGACCATGGCCAGCATGACCGTGGTGACGGGGGTGATGGGCCGCCGCCGGTGGACGACGCGCGATACGACCGCGCCGGAGCCGCGGTATTTCATCGGGGCGCCGCCCGGGCGTCGCGACGACGGCCGCCGCCGTGCACCGGCAGGCCGGATTCCCTGCCTGACCACCGGTGTCGCCTGGATTTCCCGCGTGTCGAGAATGGTCATCTTCCTGCCTTCCGGTCCGAGGTCGTTCGCTCTTGTGTTCGAACATACTCGCTCACGTGTTTGATTAATAGAACATGTGATCGAACTGTTGCCAAACGATATCGCGGGCCACCGACAGGTTTCGGCGCCCGGATCTCGCCCACCGGGACAGACGACACGCGTCGAACACATGTTTGATTAATCGGCCGCCGGAGGCTACATTCGCGCCATGGACTCCAGCAGCGATACCCCGGGCGGCACAGACGGCACCGGCGGGCGAGGTGGGCTCGATACGGGTCTGACCGAGCGTCAACGCACCATCCTCGACGTCATCCGCGCCTCGGTGACCAGCCGCGGCTATCCGCCGAGCATCAGGGAGATCGGCGACGCGGTCGGACTGACGTCGACGTCATCGGTGGCCCACCAACTGCGCACGTTGGAACGCAAGGGCTATCTGCGGCGGGATCCCAACCGCCCGCGCGCTGTGGACGTCCGTGGCGCCGACAGTCCGCCCTCGATCGTCCCCACCGAGGTCGCGGGATCCGATGCGCTGCCGGAACCGACGTTCGTACCGGTGCTCGGCCGCATCGCCGCCGGTGGCCCGATTCTGGCCGAGGAGGCCGTCGAGGACGTCTTTCCCCTACCGCGTGAACTGGTCGGCGAGGGCTCGCTGTTCCTGCTCAAGGTCGTCGGCGACTCGATGGTCGACGCAGCGATCTGCGACGGCGACTGGGTGGTCGTCCGTCAGCAGAACGTCGCCGACAACGGTGACATCGTCGCCGCGATGATCGACGGCGAAGCGACGGTGAAGACGTTCAAGCGCACGCGCGGTCAGGTGTGGTTGATGCCGCACAACCCGGCCTTCGATCCGATTCCCGGCAACGACGCTGCGGTGCTGGGCAAGGTCGTAACGGTGATCCGCAAGATCTAACGGTCGTCGGCGGGGCCGAAGCCGTTGATAATCGCGAGTTCCTCACTCACGAACCAGATTTCAGCATTGGCGTCGTCATACAGCGGACTGCCGGGTGCCCAGTAGACACCCATTTTGGTGTTCGCCTTGACCGGGAAGCCCTCCGGCGCCTCGTTCGGGTCGTCGAGCGGAAGATGGAATGCCACCTGCGGTTCGGGTTCATCGTCGATTTCGATCCGGGCGTGGCGCCCGGTGTCGGTGAGGGGATCGCGCGTGACGGCTGGGGGCGCAACGCTGACCACGCGCGTCGGTGCGGTGTCGACCGCGTCCGGATTTTCATCGTCGCCGGATTCTTCGGTCTCATGGGCGTGGTCGTGCGGCTCGCCCTCCTCGAAGCGCGACGGTGCACCCCACGGGTCGTAGTCCGCGTGTTCATCGTCGTCCTCGTGGGACTCGTGGGAGTGGTCGTCCTCGGGTAGCAGGTCGTCCCCGTGTGGCGTGTCAGGCGTCAAGTCCTCGCCGGCCGGCGCTGTGCCCAATCCACCGCTTGAGCCCAATCCACCGCTTGAGCCCAATCCACCGCTTGAGCCCAATCCACCGCTGGCGTAGCGGTCACCGAACATCGCGACGGCGTACTCGTCGTCAGGCGTCATCCGCTCAGACGCACCGGCGGTGCTGTAGGCGTGGTCGGGTTCGCCCCCGAACCGTGCGTCCTGGCCGACGAAAGAGCCGTCCGCGGCGAACGGATCCTCACCTTTGCGCCGCCGCAGCATCACGGCCACCAGCACCGCTGCGATGAGGACCACCACCGGCACCAGGGCCAACAGCCACCACCAGCTGAATTTGAACCATTTGTTGCCGTCGGAATCCGATGCCTGCGAGGTGCTCGGCGCGCCGGGTGCGGGCTGCCCCGGTACCTCGAGGCCGGACAGCTCCGAGGCCAGATTGGCCGGTTCGCTGCCGAACTTGTTCGTCGAACGGTCCCAGTTGATCACGCCGCCGCTGAAACGCTGGGTGATGACGTTGCCGGCCTCGTTCTGGTCGGCCATCGGCGCGCCCAGCGCGCCCTTCGCGCCGTCCAGTTTGTCCCAGGCCGCCGCCATCGCGCCGCGCACGATCACTGCGCCGTATTCGGGCGTCCAGAAGATGACCGGCTTGTCCTCGGCCCCGAAGGTGACCATGCGGCTTTCCGTGGCGAGACCGCCGTCGACCTCGTTGGTCACCGGCCACCCGAGATCGCCCTCGGGCCCGCCCACGCTCTCGTACTTCGCGAGCACCTGCTTGGTCATGACATTCGCACCGGTGGCAGGCGTGTAGAAGATCGCGCCACCGGCGAAGTTCTGCCGCTGCCCGTCCTTGCCCACGGGGAAGGGCGCACCTTCCGCGGCGCCCAAGGGTCCCAGCGATCCCCCGGCCGCGCGCCGGGCGGCATTGATCGCGGCGGCAGGGTCATCGGGGATCTGCAGGTCGGCCAACTGCGCGGCCAGATCCGGCGGAACAGTCGTGAAAGTCTTCTTCTTCAGGTCGTATGACAGCTCGCCGTTGGTGAACTTCTGCGAAACGACGTTGTCGCGGTAGACCTCATCCTCGGCGGGCACACCGAGGGCTCCCGCCGAGCCTCCGAGCTTGTCCCACGCCGCGTTGATCGGACCGCGGACCACTCGTGCGCCGGTCGCGGGGGTGAAGAAGATCACCGGATTGTCCGACGCGCTGAATGTGCTGTTGAGGCTGTCCGGTGCCCTTCCCGGGCCCTCGTCGATGGTGGGGAAACCCAGATCGCTGTCGGCGGGACCACCCAGCGACTCGTACTTCTCCAGAATCGCGCCGCGCATGAAATGCGCACCGGTCGCAGGGGTGAAGAAGATCTTGCCGCCGGCGAAGTTCTGGCCGAAACCCTCACCGATGGGATAGACGTCGCCGTTCCTGGGGCCCAGCGGGCCGCCGTCGCCTCCGCTGGCTTCCCACGCCGCCGTTATCGCAGCATTCGCGTCGGCTTCCGGCTGCGCCGACACCACCGGTGCCAGCAAAACAGCCATCGGCACCGCCAGCAAACCGACGATCACTCGATTGATCATCGTGCGGCGCCGACTCCCCTGCCCGCTCATTCACCCTCCTGCGATCGGCGGAAATTCAATAAAAAGCATCGCGCTCGTCAACTGTCCTTTAGATGCAGTAAATAACCAAGGAACACGCCCATTCTTGGGAGAAAATACCCCGGCAATACCGAAAAGCTTTGGATCTTGCGCTGCGAGGCGCCGAATCGCGTTGCGCGGCACGTCGCGCACGGTCCTAAACTCGGGATTCATGCCCCCAGCCAGAACCAGCCTCGCGCACTGGGGGGCATTCAACGCGAGCGTCGATTCCGGCGAAATCGCCTCCGTCACGCCGTTTGACGGCGATATCGATCCGTCTCCGTTATTGGGGAATCTTCCCGGTTCGATACGCCACCGATCCCGGGTGGCCACACCGGCGGTGCGGCGGGGTTGGCTGCGGGACGGCCCCGGCGCCACCAGCGCGCGCGGCGCCGACGAATTCATCCGCGTGTCATGGGATGAACTGACCGAATTACTCGCCGACGAACTTCGCCGCGTCGTCGATACCTACGGCAACGAAGCGATATACGATGGCTCATACGGATGGGCCAGCGCGGGTCGGTTCCACCACGCGCAAAGCCAGGTGCACCGCTTTCTGAAATTCCTTGGCGGGTACACCTTTTCGCGACACTCCTACAGTCTCGGCGCGACGGGCGTGATCATGCCCCGGGTAGTGGGCACCCACGACGATCTGTTCAAGCGATCCACCGAGTGGGAAGTCATCGTCGAGCACACCGACCTGCTCGTCTGTTTCGGCGGGCTGGCCCTGAAGAACACCGGAATCAATCATGGCGGCACCACTGGACATCCGGCCCGCGATGCGCTGCGACGCTTCCGCGACAAGGGCGGCCGCATCGTGTCGGTGTCACCGCTGCGCGACGACGTCGACGGCGACTGTGAATGGTTGACGCCGGTACCGGGCACCGATGTGGCCATCATGCTGGCGCTGGCACATGTGTTGGCCACCGAATCCCTGGCCGACCGGGTCTTTCTAAGGGACTACTGCACCGGATACGAGCGCTTCGAGCGCTACCTGCTGGGCGTCGACGACGGCGTGCCGAAGTCGCCGGAATGGGCATCGGAGATCTGCGGTCTGCCCGCCGAGGTGCTCGTTGCGCTGGCCCGACGGATGGCCTCGTGCCGCACGATCGTCACCGTCAGCTGGTCTCTGCAGAGAGCTAGACACGGCGAGCAAGCGCCGTGGATGGGACTGACGCTCGCGGCGATGCTCGGTCAGATCGGAATTCCCGGAGGCGGTTTCGGTCACGGCTACGGGTCGATGAACGAACCGGGACTACCACCGCTGCGCTGCCGGCTGCCGGCACTACCGCAGGGCCTCAACCCGGTCCAGACATTCATCCCCGTTGCCGCGATCAGCGACATGCTTTTGCATCCAGGTGAGCAGTTCGACTACAACGGCAGGCGTTTGACCTACCCCCACATCAAGCTCGTCTACTGGGCGGGCGGCAACCCCTTTCACCATCACCAGAACATTCCTCGACTGCGCCGGGCGCTGGGCCGAGTGGACACGGTGGTGGTACACGAACCGTATTGGACCGCGATGGCCAAACATGCCGACATCGTGGTGCCGTCGACCACCGCCTACGAACGTGACGACTACTCGGGTTCGCGCAACGACCCGTTGTTCATGGCGATGCCCACGCTCACCGAGCCCTACGCAGAATCCCGCGACGACTACACGACATTCGCGGCGCTGGCCGAGAAGCTCGGATTCGCCGAGCAGTTCACCGAGGGCCGCACGGCCCGACAATGGCTGGCGCATCTCTACGAGAAGTGGGCCGCGGGACTCGATTTCGCGGTGCCGTCCTTCGACGAATTCTGGCGGCTCGGCCGCCTGCGGCTACCGACAGAAGCCGGAATCACGCTGCTGGACGACTTTCGCGCCGAACCCGTCGCGCACCGGCTGGGCACTCCGAGCGGGCGCATCGAGATCTTCTCCGAGACGATCGACGGTTTCGGATACGACGACTGCGCCGGCCACCCCAAGTGGTACGAGCCCTCGGAGTGGCTCGGGGGCCGTCGCGCAGCGACCTATCCACTGCATCTGCTGGCCAACCAGCCGGCATCCCGGTTGCACAGCCAGCTCGACGGCGGTGCCCTCAGTCAAACGTCGAAGGTGCAGCAGCGCGAGCCGATCCGGATGCACCCGATCGACGCGGCACACCGCGCGTTGCGCGACGGCGACGTCGTGCGGGTCTTCAACGACCGCGGCGCGTGTCTGGCGGGCGTCGTGATCGACGAAGGTCTGCGCCCGCATGTCGTACAACTGTCGACGGGTGCGTGGTTCGACCCGCAGGACCCGTCCGATCCCGACGCCATGTGCGTCCACGGAAATCCCAACGTGCTCACCGACGATGTCGGTACCTCATCGCTGGCCCACGGATGTACCGGTGCGCACGTGCTCGTCGAGGTCCAGAAGTTCGACGGCGCGCTGCCGCCCGTCAAGGCGGATGAACCGCCGGTGATCCTCACGCACCGGCCGTGAACTGACTTCGTGACGTAGCCCACCGCGGGTTTAGCAACGCCTCCCTTCGGGGAAATATCTGAGCACCTCACGACACAACAAGGAGGAAACCCCATGTCGGAGAAGAACAGCGGTCCGGAGGAAGCCATCAAGGGCGTCGTCGAGGGCGTCAAGGGCAAGGTCAAAGAGGTTGCGGGTGCGGTCGCAGGCCGCGATGACCTCTACCGCGAGGGCCAGGCCCAGCAGGACAAGGCCGACGCTCAGCGCGATGCCGCCAAGAAGGAAGCCGAGGCCGAGGCGGCCCGCGGTGCCGCCAAGACCGCCGAGAAGCGGCAAGAGGCAGAGCAGCACTAACTCTCGTACGCTCGAGATTGCACTCAGGGCTGTGCGGTCACCGTCACAGCCCTGAGTGCATTTTCATGTCTAGAACGTCGAATATTCGCTCAAGCTGGCCGCCAGCGGAATCGGCACGCGAGCCTTGATCCTTGTGCCGTCGGCGGTGTGCTCGGTGGCATCCACCCGACCGTCGGCGTGCACCTTGTTGACCAGATCGCCCCGGTCGTACGGAATCGTCACATCCACGACCGCGTCTGTCGGAGCGATCATTTCGGCCATCCGCTCCTGCAACCGCGTCAGGCCTTCGCCCGTGCGTGCGGAGACGAACACCGCCTCCGGCAATGCCCGCCGCAGCTGAGCCAGCGCGAGATCACTTGCGGCGTCAATCTTGTTGACCACCACCAGTTCTGGCGCCGGCTTGCGCTCATGGTCGACGACCACCTCGTTGACGACTTTGCGCACGGCGTTGATCTGCGCCAGCGGGTTGACATCCGAGCCGTCGACGACGTGCACCAGCAGGTCAGCGTCGACGACCTCCTCGAGCGTGGACCGGAACGCCTCCACCAACTGGGTCGGCAGGTGCCGCACGAATCCGACCGTGTCGGTCAGGACAAATGGCCTCCCGTCCGCGAATTCCCCACGGCGCGTTGTCGGTTCGAGGGTCGCGAACAATGCATTCTCCACCAGCACACCGGCACCGGTCAGCGCATTGAGCAAGCTCGACTTGCCCGCGTTGGTGTAGCCGACAATCGCGATCGATGCTACGTCGCTCGCCAGCCGACGGCTGCGCTGGGTGTCGCGGATCGTCTTCATGTCCTTGATCTCGCGGCGCAGCTTGGCCATTCGCTCACGAATACGCCGACGGTCGGTTTCGATCTTCGTCTCGCCGGGGCCTCGCAGTCCCACACCGCCGCCGCTGCCGCCCGCACGGCCACCGGCCTGCCGCGACATCGACTCGCCCCAACCTCGCAGCCTGGGCAGCATGTACTCCATCTGCGCGAGCGTGACCTGAGCCTTGCCTTCGCGGCTGGTCGCGTGCTGGGCGAAGATGTCGAGGATCAACGCGGTGCGGTCGATCACCTTGACCTTGACCGCCTTCTCCAGCGCGGTGAGCTGGGCAGGGCTTAGTTCGCCGTCGCAGATCACGGTGTCCGCGCCCGTGGCCAGCACGACTTCGCGCAATTCCTGCGCCTTGCCAGACCCGATGTACGTCGCCGGATCGGGCTTGTCGCGGCGCTGGATCAGCCCCTCTAGCACCTCGGAGCCGGCGGTTTCGGCAAGGGCGGCAAGCTCGGCGAGGCTCGCGTCGGCATCGGCCGCGCTGCCCTCGGTCCACACCCCCACCAGCACCACGCGTTCGAGGCGCAACTGGCGGTATTCGACCTCGGAGACGTCTGCCAGCTCGGTCGACAAACCGGCCACACGGCGCAGCGCCGTGCGGTCTTCAAGGGCGAGTTCACCCGCGCTGGGTGTCTCGTTGACAGGGAATTTCGGATACGTCATAAGCAAATAGAGGGTTGCATGGTCATCGCGTCACATGCACCTGATTTAACGTTGCGCAGCACGCCACCATTCCTCGGACAACTCGCCGTGGGCGACCAATACCGACGGGCCGCGCAGGTAGCTACTCGCGTCGGTGACGGTGACGGTGACCTCCCCGCCGGGAATCTGCACCCCCAACGTGCCGGTGGTCGCACCGCCGTAGGCCAACGCCGCCACAGCCGCGGCGACGGTTCCGGTACCGCAGGACCGCGTCTCGCCGACCCCCCGTTCGTGTACCCGCATCGACACCGCCCCATCCACGGGCGCCGTCAACACCTCGATGTTGACGCCTTCCGGAAACTGCGCACGGTCGAAAGACACCGGCGCGGCCACGTCGAGCGCGGCCAGGTCATCGAACGTCATGACCGGATCGACACAGGCGAGATGGGGGTTACCCACGTCGATCGCCAGGCCCGCGAACGGCCTGCCTCCGACGATCGCCTCACCGGTGCCCAACTGGTTGGTCTTGCCCATCTCGACGGTCACGTCGGCGCCGGTGGCGTCCCAGTCGTGCAGCACCACCGGCCGAGGCCCGGCCAGGGATCCGACCACGAACTCGTCGCGGTTCTCCAAACCGGACGCTCGCAGGTAGTGAGCAAAGACCCGGACCCCGTTGCCGCACATCTGCGCGATCGACCCGTCGGCGTTGCGGTAGTCCATGTACCAGTCGTCAGGGGCCACGCCCTCGGGAATCCGCTCGAAAACCCCCGCTGCCTGCGCGGCCGCCGCCTTGGTCACCCGCAGCACGCCGTCGGCACCCAGCCCGCGGCGACGGTCGCAGAGCGCAGTCACCGCGGCGGGCGTGAGCGTCAGCCTGCCTTCCGGGTCTGGCAACACCACGAAGTCGTTCTGGGTGCCGTGCCCTTTGGCGAACTTCACCTGTTCAGGATACGTCGCGCCAGACGCGCAGAGTTTCCTCGACAGTGTCGGCCGCCGCGCCGTCGAGCCACGTGATGCGGTGGTCACGACGGAACCACGACCGCTGCCTGCGCACGTAGCGGCGGGTACCGAAGAATGTCGGTTCCTGCGCCGCTGATCCGTCGCCGCCGCCGTCGAGGTCGGCGATCACCTGGGCATAGCCGAGCGCGCGAGAGGCCGTTACGCCCTCGCGCAGTCCGCAGTCCAGCAACGCGCGAACTTCGCCGACCAGTCCATCTCTGAACATCTTCTCGGTCCGCTGGGTCAGCCGCTCATCGAGACGCGTTGTCTCCCAATCAACTCCGATGATCGCGGTGTCCCATCGAGGGGCACCGATCGTTGGGAAGGACGCGGCGAACGGTCGCCCAGTCAGTTCGACGACCTCCAGCGCGCGCACGATTCGCCGCCCGTCGGTCGGCAGGATCGACGCCGCCGCATCAGCGTCGACTATGGCGAGTTCGCGATGCAGTGCGGCGACACCCACCTCGGCGAGCCGCTGCTCGTACTTGGCCCGCACCGCGGGGTCCGTCGCCGGAAAGGTCCATTCGTCGAGCAACGACTGGATGTACATCATCGACCCGCCGACCACGATCGGCACCGCCCTGCGACCGGCGATGGCCTCGACGTCGGCGGCAGCGGCCTGCTGGTAGCGCGCCACGCTCGCGGTTTCGGTCACGTCGAGCACGTCGAGCTGATGGTGCGGGATGCCTCGTCGCTCGGCCACCGTCAGCTTCGCGGTCCCGATGTCCATACCGCGGTAGAGCTGCATCGCGTCGGCGTTGACGATCTCGCCGCCGACGCGTTCGGCCACCGCGAGCGCCAGCGCCGATTTCCCGGTCCCGGTCGGGCCGACGATCGCGATCGGTCGTGTCATGGCTGCCAGACGCCGACGAAATAGCCGACGCCATAGGGCGCGCCGCGGTACAGCTCCTTCGCCGACCGGGGTCCCGGGCCGGTCAGCCCGGCCAGCACCTGGTAGGCCACCCGGCCGACGATCGTCTCCGGCAGCCGTGCCAGCCCAGCCGCATCGCCCGCTGCCAGTGCGTCGTCGAGAGCGGCCTGGACCGGTATCGAGCCGGGGTCGTAACCTCCCGGCGCGGGCTGGGTGAGCGTGTGCGCGCCGTCCGCGACGATCAGCGCCCCCACCGGATCGGCGGCCTCATCGATCTCCGCGCGCAGCCGTCTCCCCTGCTCAAGGGCCGCATCGGCGTCGTGGTCGTCGGCAAAAACCCGTACTTCGGCATGCGCATCGGGTGCGACCCGGCCGCGCAGCCAGCCGGTGACCAGCGCGCACAGCGGCAGCTCGCTCGGCGGGTCGCCGCGACCGGGTGACAGCGCGATCGGCACGTCGACGCCGTAGCCGGCGAAGGTGCCGGTCCGGCTGGATCCCACCACGGAATCGGTCCGCCCCACGCCGACGGCGACCCAGCGCCCTGGCAGCGACCCCGCGGCCGCGAAGACCGCCTCCCTGAGGTCGGTCAGCTCGGCCGCGGCACCGGAGGCCAGTTCGGGCACCATGACGGGCGCCGACGGGATGATCGCGATGGCACTGAGCACGTGACCACGCTAATGCCGCGTCGCACGGTCGCCTGAGCTGACCGCTTCGCCGCGGGCCAGCGCGCCGGTGGAGACGATCATCATCGCGACGGCGACGATCAGGATCAGCCAGCCCGCGTCACCGGGCCGCAGCGTCTCTCCGAGGACGACGATCCCGAGCACCGACGCGACCACCGGTTCGGTGACGGTCATGGTCGGCAGCGACGCGGTGATCGCCCCTGCGCGAAACGAGAACTGCTGCCACGCGGTGCCCGCGACAGCGATGGCCGCCCAGACATACAGCTCCGGTGTGCGCAGCAGCGCGATGACCCCGTCGTCGAGGCGATCCACCACGCCTTTCGTCAGCACCGCGAACACGCCCCACAGCGCACCGGACACCACGGCCAACAGCACCGCGCTGAGCGGACCCTTCACCATGCTGCCGCCGATCACGCACAACACCAGTAGAGGTCCGAGTACCGCGACGACCGCGGCCCACGTTTCGAACGACGCGCGGGCGTGCCCCGCGGTCGGGTTACCGACGGTGACGATCACGACGACCGAGGCCGCGAGCAGCACCGCCCACGCCCATTCCCACCGGGTCACCCTGCGGTGTGACAGCCGGGCGTGAATCGGCAGCGCGAACAACAGCGAGGTGACCAGAATCGCCTGTACCAGCAGCACCGAGCCCAGTCCCAGCGCCGCGGCCTGCAGCCCGAATCCGATGCCGGCCACCAGGCTGCCCAGCCACCACTGGCGGTCCTTGAGCAACTGCAGGAACAGCTTGGCATGGCCGACCGGTTCATCGGTGACCTCGTGCGCCTGGCGCTGATGCATGACGTCACCGATCGCCACGAAGAAGGCAGCGCCGAGGGCAAGCAGGGCAGCGATATCCGCGTGCTGGTCCAGGGCGGTCACCGAGATCCTTCCGTCGTCGTCGAACAGAGCCGTCGAACAGAGCCGTCGAACAGAGCCTAGGCAGACGCATCGGTAAAGCCGTGCGCACGCCGCGCGCCAACCTGTTTGAATAGCGTGCGAAAGCGAGCAGTCAGGCGCCGCGTCGCGCGGCAGGTGCGCGGATCACCGCGTGGAGGGTACGAGACGAAATGACGATCAGCGAGCCAGGAGGGCAGACCTCCTCGCCAAAACCCGCTCCCCGGCCAGGACCGCCGCGTCCCGTCCCACGACCCGGCAGGCCGGCGGCGACGATTGCGGCACCCCCCTCGAGTGATCCCCACCGGTTCGGCCGAGTCGACCCCGACGGCACGGTGTGGCTGATCACCGGCTCGGGTGAGCGCAACATCGGTTCGTGGCAGGCGGGCGACACCGAAGCCGCGTTCGCGCATTTCGGTCGGCGCTTCGATGACCTGGCCACCGAAGTGGCGCTGATGGAGAGCCGCCTCGAGTCCGGGACCGGCGACGCCCGCAAGATCAAGGCTGCGGCGTCCGCGCTCGCCGAAACCCTCGCGGATGCTCATGTGCTCGGTGACGTCGATGCCCTCGCCGCGCGGCTGGCCACCATCGTCGAACACGCCGACGCGGCCGCACAGGCCGACAAAGCCAAGCGCGAGGAACACCGCGCCGCGCAGCTGGCCCGCAAGGAGGCGTTGGCTGCCGAGGCCGAGGAGCTGGCAGTCAACTCGACCCAGTGGAAAGCCGCTGGTGACCGCCTGCGCGAGATCCTCGACGAGTGGCGCACCATCACCGGCCTGGACCGCAAGACCGATGACGCGCTGTGGAAACGGTACTCGGCGGCCCGGGAAGGGTTCAATCGCAGGCGCGGTTCGCATTTCGCGGAACTCGACCGCGAACGCGCCGGCGCCCGGCAGGCCAAGGAAGCGATCTGTGAACGCGCGGAGGCATTGGCCGACTCCACGGACTGGGGACCGACGGGCGCGGCGTTCCGTGAACTGCTGACCGAGTGGAAGGCTGCTGGACGGGCGGCCAAGGACGTCGACGACGCGCTGTGGCAGCGGCTCAAAGCGGCCCAGGACAAGTTCTTTTCGGCCCGCAACGCGGCGACCGCCGAACGTGACAGCGAGTTCCGTGCCAACGCCGAGGCAAAGGAAAAACTACTCGCGGAGGCCGAGAAGCTCGACACCAGCGACCTCGACGCGGCCAGGGCTGCGCTTCGGGTGATTGGCGAGAAGTGGGATGCGATCGGCAAGGTGCCGCGCGAGCGTGGTGCCGAACTGGAACGTCGGCTGCGCGCGGTGGAGAAGAAGATTCGCGACGCCCCGACCGGTGGCGTCGACCCGGAGGCGAAGGCGCGGGCTGACCAATTCCGCGCTCGTGCAGAACAATACGAGCGTCAAGCCGAGAAGGCCGCAGCCGCCGGGCGGGAGAAGGACGCCGCCGAGGCTCGCGCCAACGCCGAGCAGTGGCGGCAGTGGGCCGACGCCGCAGCCGATGCGCTCGGCAAGCGCTGAGCCGGTCAGTCTTCGGGCTTGTCCTCGTCGATGTCGTCGAGCAGGCCTCTGCGCTGCTCTTCGGCGACGCGGCGGCGGCGCTCTTCCTCTGCGGCGAGCTGAACGGCGGTACGGACCCAGACAGCACGAGCCCAGTGATAGGTGATCACCATGACCGCGAGCCATGCGACGATCAGCCCGATCCCCGGACCCGGATAGGTTCCTGGCGCGGTCTGTCGTGACCACACCGCCAACACGCCGAGCAGCGAGGCGACCGTCGACCCGGCCAGCGCGATCCACGCCAGTGCCCAACGCCGCGTCAGCAGCGCCAGCATCGAGAAACCGACACTGAACACCAGCGCCAGCCAGGCGAACACCCGCAACGGTAGAGAGATCCCCTCCCGGACAGCCACCTCGCCACCGGTGAGCACATCGATGCCCTTGGCGCCGCCGGTGTGCGGCAGTACGAACGACAGCAGCAGCACGAACACGCCGATGGCGATGACCAATGCGCGTGCACCGGGGTCGATTTCGCGTGCGACGCGGCGTTCCGCCGCCTCGATGTCGCCCTTGAAACTCTCGAAGTCGCCGTTCTCTGACTTGCTCACCGGCCGCACCCGGTGGACATCTGCGGTTCGGTGGGGGCGCCGATGCCGGGCATTCCGAGCCCGACGCCCGTGCGTGGGGCCACCCCCGCCGCGTGAGCGTCACCGGCACGGGTACGCCGGTGCGAGCCGATCGCGGAGTCGGCGATCAGGTGATGGGGTGCGGCGCCTGTGATCGTCGTCGTGACGATGTCACCGGGTCGGATCTGACGGCCGTCAGGGTTGAAGTGTACGAGCCGGCCGTCGCGGGCCCGTCCGGACATCCGCGCCGTCGCGGCGTCCTTGCGACCCTCGCCGGTGGCGACCAGCAGCTCGACCGTGCGTCCGACCAGCGCCGTGTTCTCCTCCAGCGAGATGCGCTCCTGAAGTTCGATCAGTCGCTGATACCGCTCGGCGACAACGTCTTTGGGCACCTGCCCGTCCAGCTCGGCGGCGGGGGTGCCAGGACGCTTTGAGTATTGGAACGTGAATGCGCTGGCGAACCGTGCCCGCTCGACAACGTCGAGGGTGGCCTGGAAGTCCGCCTCGGTCTCGCCGGGGAAGCCGACGATGATGTCGGTGGTGATCGCGGCATGCGGGATGGCCGAGCGCACCCGGCCGAGGATGCCGAGGTAACGCTCGGCGCGGTAGGACCGTCGCATCGCCCGCAGGATCCGGTCGGACCCCGACTGCAGCGGCATGTGCAGTGTGGGGCAGACATTCGGCGTCTCGGCCATCGCGTCGATCACGTCGTCAGTGAATTCGGCGGGGTGCGGCGAGGTGAAACGCACCCGTTCCAGCCCGTCGATGCGTCCACACGAACGCAGCAGTTTGGCGAACGCTCCCCGATCGCGCGGCTGCTCCGGATCGGCGAAGGACACGCCGTAGGCGTTGACGTTCTGACCCAGCAGGGTGATCTCCAGCACGCCTTGCTCGACCAACGAGGTCACCTCGGCGAGAACGTCGCCGGGCCTGCGGTCGACCTCCTTGCCGCGCAGCGCCGGCACGATGCAGAACGTGCAGGTGTTGTTGCAGCCGACGGACACCGACACCCATGCGGCATAGGCGGACTCGCGGGTGGCGGGCAGGGCGGACGGGAACTCCTGCAGCGCCTCGACGATCTCGACTTCGGCGGCCCTGTTGTGGCGGGCGCGCGCGAGCAGCGTCGGAAGCGAGCCGATGTTGTGGGTGCCGAATACGACGTCGACCCACGGAGCGCGCTTGAGGACGGTGTCGCGGTCCTTCTGCGCCAGGCACCCGCCGACGGCGATCTGCATATCGGGGTCGGCATGCTTGCGCGGCGCCAGATGGCTGAGGTTTCCGTACAGCTTGTTGTCGGCGTTCTCGCGGACCGCACAGGTGTTGAACACGACGACGTCGGCGTCGGCATCGTCGGCGGCCTTGCGGTATCCGGCGGCTTCCAGCAACCCCGCCAGCCGCTCGGAGTCATGGACATTCATCTGGCAGCCATACGTCCGGACCTGATAGGTACGCGCCGACGAGCGCTCACGTGGGGAGGCGACGGCGTCAGTCTGGCGAACACCGCTGCCCGGGGTCGCCTCTCGCGTCACCATCGAAGTCACGGCCACCATGGTACGGACAGGTCGGAACGGGGATCTGTGCGGATTCACGAGTTCCAGGCACGGTGTGCTCTACCTGGGTAAGGTCTGCACCCATGGAGGCAGGCGGGTCGGAAGTGAAAGAGGTCGATCCGACTCCGGAGTCCGTACCGATGGTCTCGATGGAGGGTGTCAACAAGCACTTCGGCAGCCTTCATGTGCTCAAGGACATCAACCTGAAGGTGGACCGTGGGCAGGTCATCGTCGTGCTGGGTCCGTCCGGGTCGGGAAAGTCGACGCTGTGCCGCACCATCAATCGTCTGGAGACCATCGATTCGGGCACGATCGCGATCGACGGTGAGGTGCTGCCGGCCGAGGGCAAGAAACTGGCGCAACTGCGATCCGACGTCGGCATGGTGTTCCAGTCGTTCAACCTGTTCGCGCACAAGACAATCCTCGAGAACGTGATGCTGGCGCCGATGAAGGTGCGCAAGGTGTCCAAGGACAAAGCCCGCGAGACGGCGATGTCATTGCTCGAACGGGTCGGGGTCGCCAATCAGGCCGACAAGTACCCGGCGCAGCTGTCGGGCGGTCAACAGCAGCGGGTGGCGATCGCGCGGTCGCTGGCGATGAACCCCAAGGTGATGCTGTTCGACGAGCCCACCAGCGCGCTGGACCCCGAGATGATCAACGAAGTCCTCAACGTCATGACCTCCCTTGCGAAGGAAGGCATGACGATGGTGGTCGTCACCCACGAGATGGGTTTCGCGCGCGGGGCGGCCAACCGCGTCGTGTTCATGGCCGACGGCGCGATCGTGGAATCCGCCGAACCCACCGACTTCTTCACCAACCCACAGACCGACCGTGCCAAGGACTTTCTCTCCAAGATTCTCAAGCACTGATTCGAAAGGAACGACCCATGCAATCCATTTCGAAACGCGTCTTGGGCGCGATAGCACTTGCTGTCGCGCTGCCGTTTGCAGCGACCGCGTGCGGCGGCGGCGACAGCGGCGAGACGATCGTCATCGGAACGAAGTTCGACCAGCCCGGTCTCGGACTGAAGAATCCCGACGGCACCATGAGCGGCTTCGACGTCGACGTCGCGAAGTTCGTCGCCAAGGAACTCGGCTACAGCGAAGACAAGATCGAGTGGAAGGAAGCGCCGTCGGCGCAGCGTGAGACGCTCATCCAGAACGGCCAGGTGGAGTTCATCGTCGCCACCTACTCGATCACCGACTCCCGCAAGGAGAAGGTGTCGTTCGCCGGGCCGTATCTCATCACGGGCCAAAGCCTGCTGGTGCGCGAAGACAACACCGACATCACCGGTGAGGCCTCGCTGCAGAACAACAAGAAGCTGTGCTCGGTGTCGGGTTCGACTCCGGCGCAACGCATCAAGGACAAGTACCCCGGCGTGCAGCTGCAGCAGTACGACACCTATTCGGCGTGCATCGAGGCCCTCAAGAACGGCGCGGTTGACGCCGTCACCACCGACGAGGTCATCCTCGCCGGCTATGCCGCGCAGACGCCCGGCGTCTTCAAGCTGGTCGGCGGGACGTTCTCCGAGGAGCGCTACGGCATCGGCCTGAAGAAGGGCGACACTGAACTGCAGAAGAAGATCAACGACGCGATCGTGAAGATGGAGAGCGACGGCGCCTGGAAGAAGGCGTGGGACGACAACCTCGGTCCCGCCGGTATCCCGGCTCCTCAGCCGCCGAAGATCGACCAGACCTAGACGGGCGAAAACCCAAGGGAGCCCGAGAGAGTCTAGGAACCTTCCGTGGAGGTCTTCACCGAGTACCGCGCCCAGATTTTCGAGGCGTTCTGGACCACGATCCAGCTGACGGTCTTCTCCGCCATCGGCGCCTTGATTCTCGGCACGCTGCTGGCGGCGATGCGGCTGTCGCCGGTACCGATGCTGAACTGGGTCGGCACGGCGTACGTCAACGTGGTCCGCAACACCCCGCTGACGCTGATCATCCTGTTCTGTTCGTTCGGGTTGTCTCAGACACTGGGGATCACGCTGGTCGACCGGAACTCGCCGACCTCCATCGAGGACAGCAACTTTCGGCTCGCGGTGCTCGGGTTCACCGTCTACACCGCGGCTTTCGTGTGTGAAACGGTGCGGTCGGGCGTCAACACCGTGCCGCTCGGACAGGCCGAGGCGGCCCGCTCGCTGGGCCTGACGTTCGGGCAGAATCTGCGAATCATCCTGCTACCACAGGCGTTTCGCTCGGTGATCATTCCGCTGGGTTCGGTGCTGATCGCGTTGACCAAGAACACCACCATCGCCTCGGCGATCGGCGTGGCCGAAGCCGCACTGCTGATGAAGGAGATGATCGAGAACACCGCGGCGCTGATGACCATCGGCGTCATCTTCGCGGCCGGATTCGTCATCCTCACGTTGCCGACAGGGCTGTTCTTCGGGTGGCTGGGCAAGCGAATGGCGGTGGCGCGGTGATCAGAACTAGCGGCAAGAACGGGCAGCCATGAGTTCGGCATCGGTTCTCTTCGACGCACCCGGGCCGCGCGCGCGGGTGCGCAACCGGATCGTCACGATGGTCGCCCTGGTGGTCGTGCTGCTGGTGGCCTGGGTGATGTACTCGCGGCTGCAAGCAAGAGGACAGCTCACGGCGGCGAAGTGGGAGCCGTTCCTGACGGCGAACCTGTGGAAGACCTACATCCTTCCCGGCGTGGAGGGCACGCTGACGGCCGCGGCGGTCTCGATCGTGCTGGCGTTGGTGCTGGGCTTCGGGTTGGGTGTAGGGCGGATGTCCACGCACCCGGCGATCCGGTGGCCGGCGGCGGTCTTCGTTGAGTTCTTCCGCGCGGTCCCCGTGCTGGTGATGATGATCTTTGCGTACTTCCTGTACGCGATGTACGACGTGTTCCCGTCCAAGCAACTGGCGCTGGCGGGCGTCATCACCGGTCTGACGCTCTACAACGGCGCGGTCATTGCCGAGATCGTCCGGGCCGGGGTCCATGCGCTGCCACGCGGACAGTCCGAAGCGGCATCGGCACTCGGACTGCGGTGGGGTCAGACGATGCGCTCTATCCTGCTGCCACAGGCGATCACGTCGATGCTGCCGGTGCTCATCTCGCAGCTGGTGGTTGTGCTCAAGGACACCGCGATCGGCTACCAGATCACCTTCCTGGAGATGGTGCGCCAGGGCACCCAGGTCGGTGCCGCTTACGGGAACTACATCCCCGCCCTCATCGTCATCGCCATCCTGATGATCGCGGTCAACTTCAGCCTCGGATACTTCGCGACATGGCTGGAGGGACGACTGCGCCGCTCGCGCCGCGGTCCAGCGCCGATGCACGCCGATGAACCCGTCAATCAAGGCGCCTTCGGGGCCGGCGCCGGCGGCACCATCTAGATCAGAGCGGCGCACCGCTGCAACTGTTCAGCCGTGGGCGGCTGATAGAACGACAGCACCGCGTGTTCGCAGCCGACGTCGGCCAACTCCGGCAGGCGAGCAAGTTGCTGCTCGAGGTGACCGTCCACGGCAGGCTGGATGAACAGCTGTATCGAGCGCCGGATTTCTGCCGGATCACGGCCGACGTCGGCGCACGCCTCGTCGAGCAGGGCGCTGGTCTTCACCCACGCCGCGACGTCGCCGTGACTCGGAACATTCCATTCGTCGGCGTGACGGGCGATGACGCGCAACATCTTCGGCTTCTCGCCCCCGACCACGATCGGCGGATGCGGCTTCTGGAGCGGCTTCGGGTTGGCGAGCGCCTCCCGAAGCTGATAATGACGGCCTTCGAAGGTGACGGTGTCTTCGGTCCACAATCGCCGGATGAGGGTGAGCGCCTCGTCGAGCATCTCCACCCGCACCCCCGCGCTCGGGAACTCGAGGCCGTAGCCGCGGTGCTCCTCCTCATGCCAGCCGGCGCCCAGTCCGAAATCCAGGCGCCCGCCGCTGATGTGGTCGACGGTCACCGCCATCTTCGCCAGCACCGCCGGGTTGCGGTACGTGACGCCGGTGACCATGCAGCCGACCCGGGCGCGCGACACCACGCCGGCCATGGCCGCCAACGATGTCCACCCCTCGTAGGTCGGATCCGACAGGTCTGCCAACCCGTAGAAGTGGTCGTAATTAGCGACGGCGTGGAACCCGAGTTCGTCAGCTCTCGACCAGAACTCGTGCAGCACCGGGTAGGCGAACGTCGGGGCGATCTTGGCCGAAAGCAGCATCTGCGCAACCTACCTCGCGCCCGCCCGCTGCCGTCACACCGAGCGGCGCTCCCGTTCACTGGCCAACTCGACACTGACGACGTCGAACGCCATCGACTGGTGATAGCCCCGACGGGCCAACATTCCGACGAGCCTGCGCACCACCTTGGCGTCGTCGCCGGCAAGGGTCTCGCGGCGCAGTTTGTCGCGGACCATCTGCTCGGCGCGCTGACGTTCGGCGCCCGCGTCGATTCCCGCCAGCGCCGCGCTGATCACCTCGTTGTCGACGCCCTTGTTGCGCAGCTCGGCGGCCAAGGCGCGCTTGCCTTTCCCCGCGTTGAGGCGCCGCGAGCGGACCCACTGTTCGGCGAAGTCCGCGTCATCGACCAACCCGACATGTGCCAGGCGGTCGAGCACTCTGGCGCTGACGTCGTCGGGGTAGCCCCGCTTCGCCAGTTGCGCCTCCAGTTCGGCGCGGGTGCGTGCCCTCGCGGTGAGCAGACGCAGACACAACGCCCGCGCCTGCTCCTCGCGAGATGCCTCAGAAGTCGACCGGGGCGGGCAGTACGTCATCTATCGAGCCATCGGACAAGTCAGCGGTCACCACGGCACCGATACCGAGCTTTTCCTTGATCTTCTTCTCGATCTCGTTGGCCACGTCGACGTTCTCCAGCAGGAAGTTGCGGGCGTTCTCCTTGCCCTGGCCCAGCTGTTCGCCCTCGTAGGTGAACCAGGACCCGGACTTGCGGATGAAGCCCTGCTCGACACCCATGTCGATGAGCGAGCCTTCCTTGCTGATGCCCTTGCCGTAGAGGATGTCGAACTCCGCCTGCTTGAACGGCGGCGACACCTTGTTCTTGACGACCTTCACCCGGGTGCGGTTGCCCACCGCGTCGGTGCCGTCCTTGAGGGTCTCGATTCGCCTGACGTCCAACCGGACCGAGGCGTAGAACTTCAGCGCCTTTCCGCCCGTCGTCGTTTCGGGCGAATTATGCACCATAACGCCGTCGACGAAATAGTTGTGGTTGCCCTCGACCTCGATGTCGTAACGATTCATCGATCGAGTGTGCGGCTTGACATGGACGTCGAGGATCCGCGCGGGCACCAGCCTCTGCGTGGGTTCGACAAACTGTGGCGCGACGCTCCCCTTGCCGCGGAAGCGAGGAAGCAGCTTGTACTCCATCGACGGGGCCATGTACGGCGCTACCAGTTCCTGGAACTTCGCGGTCGCGGCGGTGGAGAACACGAGCACCGCCTTTCCAGCCGCACCAGCCTGTCGCAACCGCACGTCCAGGCCGTGGACGTCGCGCAGGTAATCGCGCAGGCGTGTACGGGTGCCCTCGGTCATCGCCTCGACGCAGATCTCGATGCGGCCGCTGCCGCCGGCGGTGCGCTCCTGCAAGCCCTTCGAGCGGAGAGCGAACGAGCCATCATCCATGTACCAAATCGCCAGCGCCAACGGTGTGAGCGCCTTGAGGTACTCCTCTGAGAAGAACTTCTTGCCATCACCCAGGTAAACCGCGCGCTGCAACTCGGCCAGCTCGGGCAATGGCGTGAAGTCGACAAACGTCGCGCCCTTGTCATTGACCCGGGTGGAGTGCGCGATATTGCCCAGCAGTTCTGTCTTCCACTGCAAGTAATCAACTTGCTTGGCACCGTGTCCCATGCGGAACCGCATGCCGTTACGGTCTCGCCGATTGGGCGACAGGTTGCCATCACCCATCAACGAGCCGAGCACGACCTGGAACTGCTGATCACTGAGACGGTGCGGCTCTGCTGCCATCACCCGATCGCCGACGATGAGATCGCCCGCCTCCCGCCAGCCGCCGGGTGTACGGATCAGGTGATTCGGGGTTGCCGCAAACTGGGACTTTCCATTGCCGCTCGACTTCTCGACGGTGAACTGGAGGAACTGCTCGGCGGGACCGTTGTTGAACCAGTTCACCACCTTGCGAGGTACGACCCGGTCGGTATCGGGGTCGTAGGAAAGGACCTCCACGTCCATCTTCTGGTTGACGATCTTGCCGATCTTCTCGGTGGTGCCGTCAGCCAACTGGACCCGCGTGCTGTAGTTGAAGCACCCGAACATCACGCCGATCTTCTCGCGGAGCTGGTTGATGAAGATCGCGGTGGTGCCCGAGTTGTTCAGCGCACCGGTCATCTTCCGCAGCGCCTGGCTCATCAGGCGGGCCTGCAGGCCGACGTGGCTGTCGCCCATCTCGCCCTCGATTTCCGCGCGCGGTACCAGCGCCGCGACGGAGTCGATGACGATGATGTCCAGCGCGCCGGAGCGCACAAGCATGTCGGCGATCTCCAGCGCCTGCTCACCGGTGTCGGGCTGCGACACCAGCAGCGAGTCGGTGTCGACACCCAACTTCTGGGCGTAGTCCGGGTCCAGCGCGTGCTCGGCGTCGATGAACGCCGCGATGCCGCCCGCGGCCTGCGCGTTGGCCACCGCGTGCAGCGCGACGGTGGTCTTACCCGACGATTCCGGGCCGTAGATCTCGATGACCCGCCCGCGCGGCAGGCCCCCGATCCCGAGCGCCACATCGAGGGCGATCGAACCGGTGGGGATGACGGAGATGGGCTGGCGGACCTCTTCACCGAGGCGCATCACCGAGCCTTTACCGAAGTTCTTGTCGATCTGTGCGAGCGCCAGTTCGAGGGCTTTCTCGCGGTCAGGGGCCTGCGCCATGGGTTCGTCTCCATCCCTCTTGGTGTTCGGGCGATCGGTTCTCGATCGGTTGGCCGTGACGCTAGAGGTCGGTACCGACAAGTCGGCGTGACCAGCATCCCGCGCTGCCCCCACAGTAGACGAACACCTGTTCGATTCAAGCGGACACGCCGAGGGCTCCGGCGAGCAGTCGCAAAGTCCCCCGCACAACGGCGTGTCGAGGGGATTTCACGACTGCTCGCCGGAAAAGGATCCCGGGCATATGGTGGGGTCATCCGGCCCAGATTGGGGCAGCCGTGCACGAGATGGCGCTGACGCAGAGTGTTGTCGATGCGGTGTGCGAACACGCCGCAGGCCGGCGGGTGCACAGCGTGCGACTGGAAGTCGGGGCGCTGTACGCCGTCATCCCCGATGCGATGACGTTCTGTTTCGAACTCGCGACCCAGGGCACCGTCGCCGCCGGCGCCAGCCTCGAGGTCGACATGCGTCCCGGTGAGGCGCGCTGCCGCAGCTGCGGTGCCGGCTTCGAGCTGAACGATCTGATCTTGTTATGCCCTTGCGGCAGTGCCGATGTCGACGTGATCGCCGGCCGGGACCTGAAAATCCTGTCGATGGAGGTGAGCTGAGCATGTGCGCAACATGTGGCTGCGGCGACGAGAGCGCAACCATCGCCTTGTCCGGGCACTCCCATGATCACCCCCACCCCCACGATCACCCCCATGACCACCCGCACACCGAGACCGTCTCGCTGGAGCAACGGGTGCTCGCCAAGAACGACCTGCTGGCTGAGCAGAACCGGCGGTGGCTGGCCGATCGCGGGATCCTCGCGTTCAACATCACGAGTTCACCGGGCGCCGGCAAGACCACGCTGCTCGAGCGCACCATTCGCCGCCTCGGTTCACAGCGCGACGTCGGGGTGATCGAAGGTGACCAGGAGACGCTGCTCGACGCCGACCGGATAACCGCCGCGGGAGCGCGGGCAGTGCAGGTCAATACCGGAGCGGGTTGCCACCTCGACGCCGAGATGATCGCGCGGGCTCTGCACACCCTGGACCCCGGCAGCGGCTCGTTGCTCTTCATCGAAAATGTGGGCAACCTCGTCTGCCCGGCGCTCTTCGATCTCGGTGAGCACAGCAAGGTCGTCGTCATCTCGGTGACCGAAGGAACCGACAAGCCGCTGAAGTACCCGCACATGTTCGCCGCGGCGGGACTGGTGCTCATCAACAAGACAGACCTGCTGCCGTACGTCGATTTCGACCTCGATCTCTGTGCGCGGCATGCGCGTTCGGTCAATCCCGACGTCGAGATCGTCCCCGTCTCGGCCACCACCGGAGACGGAATGGATGTCTGGTACCGATGGATTGACGCGCGTGCAACCGACCTTCAGCCGTCCGCTGCAAATGTGTGATTGACAACACACTTTGACGGGAGTAAACCCAGGTTTAGCGACGCGCAAGTGGGCCGAAGGGCGACTCCTGCGCCGCTAGGGATCCCAGCCCGGGTCCCGGAAAGCCGCAAGCATGCCGACAGAAGCTGCCCAAAAAGCGGAACAAACCCTGATTCATGTTCTGTGGATCAATGCCGGTCTCAGTTGTGACGGCGATTCCGTGGCATTGACAGGCGCCACCCAACCAACGATCGAGGAGATCGCGCTCGGAGCACTTCCCGGTTTACCTCAAATCGCAGTGCACTGGCCGTTGATCGACTTCGAATGCGGACCCACGGGCGGCGCGGACGATTTCCTCGAATGGTTCTTCAAGGCCGACCGCGGCGAATTGGAACCGTTCGTGCTGGTCGTCGAGGGGTCCATCCCCAACGAGGACCTGCACCAGGAGGGGTACTGGTGCGGTTTCGGCAACGACCCGTCGACCGACCAGCCGATCACCACCAGCGAATGGCTCGACCGGCTGGCGCCGAAGGCGACCGCGATCGTGGCCGTCGGTACGTGCGCGACGTACGGCGGAATCCACGCGATGGCGGGCAATCCGACCGGGGCGATGGGCGTGCCGGACTACCTGGGCTGGGATTGGAAGAGCAAGGCGGGCATTCCCATCGTGTGCGTGCCGGGCTGTCCAATCCAGGGCGACAACCTGTCCGAGACGTTGACCTACCTGCTGTACATGGCCACCGATCAGGCGCCGATGATCCCGCTGGACGACGCGCTTCGACCCCAATGGCTCTTTGGCAACACGGTTCACGAGGGGTGCGACCGCGCTGGCTACTATGAGCAGGGTGACTTCGCGACCGAGTACGGCTCACCCAAATGTATTGTGAAACTTGGTTGTTGGGGTCCTGTGGTCAAGTGCAACGTGCCGAAGCGCGGCTGGATCAACGGCGTCGGCGGCTGCCCGAACGTCGGCGGCATCTGCATCGGATGCACGATGCCGGGGTTCCCTGACAAGTTCATGCCCTTCATGGACGAACCGCCGGGCGGAAAGATCTCGACGGCCGCCTCCGGCCTCTACGGCTCGGTGATTCGCAATCTGCGCCACATCACCGGTCAGACCGTCGACAAAGAGCCGAGGTGGCGGCATCGGGGCAAGGAACTGACGACAGGAGCGAAGCGCACCTGGTAGTTGCGCGTCGCAGGCGAAAGGCAAACCTCAATGACAACCACAGTTCCCGGACCCCAGCACACCAATAGGGACCCGAGCACGCTCGTCGAGATGTCGTGGGATCCGATCACCCGAATCGTCGGCAGTCTCGGCATCTATACCAAGATCGATTTCGAGAATCGCGAGGTCGTCGAGTGCCACAGCACGTCATCGATCTTCCGTGGCTACTCGATCTTCATGAAGGGCAAAGACCCTCGCGACGCGCACTTCATCACGAGCCGCATCTGTGGCATCTGCGGTGACAACCACGCCACGTGCTCGTGCTACGCGCAGAACATGGCGTACGGCGTCAAGCCGCCACATATCGGCGAATGGATCATGAACCTCGGCGAAGCCGCGGAATACATGTTCGACCACAACATCTTTCAGGAGAACCTGGTAGGCGTCGACTACTGCGAGAAGATGGTCTCCGAGACCAATCCCGGCGTGCTGGCCAAGGCCGAGAACACGTTGGCGCCGAACTCGGACGCCCACGGCTACCGCACGATCGCCGACATCATGCGCGCGCTGAACCCGTTCACGGGAGAGTTCTATCGTGAGGCCCTCGTCGTCAGCCGCTGGACGCGAGAGATGTTCTGCCTCATGGAAGGCAGGCACGTTCACCCCTCAACGCTGTACCCCGGTGGCGTGGGCACGGTGGCCACCATTCAGTTGATGACCGACTACATGAGCCGGTTGATGCGCTACGTCGAGTTCATGAAGAAGGTCGTGCCGATGCACGACGACCTGTTCGACTTCTTCTATGAGGCACTGCCCGGCTACGAGCAGGTCGGCCTGCGGCGCACGCTGCTCGGGTGCTGGGGTTCGTTCCAGGATCCGGAAGTGTGCAACTTCGCCTACCGGGACATGGAGCGTTGGGGTGACGCGATGTTCGTCACGCCGGGTGTCGTCGTCGACGGCAAGCTCGTCACCCACTCCCTGGTGGACATCAATCTCGGCATCCGGATCCTGTTGGGCAGTTCGTATTACGACGACTGGACCGACCAGGAGATGTTCGTCAAGACCGATCCGCTGGGCAATCCCGTCGATCGACGCCATCCCTGGAATCAGCACACCAATCCCCGGCCGCAGAAGCGCGACATGGACGACAAGTACAGCTGGGTCATGTCGCCGCGCTGGTTCGACGGCAAGGATCACTTGGCACTGGACACCGGCGGCGGACCGCTGGCGCGGCTGTGGAGCACCGCGCTGGCCGGGCTCGTCGACATCGGCTACGTCAAGTCGACCGGCGGCAGCGTGCAGATCAATCTGCCGAAAACCGCGCTCAAGGGCCCGGTCTCGCTGGAATGGAAGATCCCGAAGCACGGGAGCAACACCATCGAGCGCAACCGGGCACGGACGTACTTCCAGGCCTACGCGGCGGCGTGTGCGCTGCACTTCGCCGAGAAGGCCCTGACCGAGATCAGGGCGGGGCGCACCAAGACGTGGGAGAAGTTCACGGTGCCCGACGAGGCCATCGGGTGCGGCTTCACCGAGGCGGTACGCGGTGTGCTCAGTCACCACATGGTGATTCGCGACGGCAAGATCGCGAACTATCATCCGTATCCGCCCACACCGTGGAACGCCAACCCACGCGACAGCTACGGAACTCCGGGACCGTATGAGGATGCCGTACAAGGCCAGCCGATCTTCGAGGAGAACGATCGGGACAGCTTCAAGG
Organism: Mycobacterium sp.; assembly: GCA_044508395.1. Classification (GTDB taxonomy): domain Bacteria; phylum Actinomycetota; class Actinomycetes; order Mycobacteriales; family Mycobacteriaceae; genus Mycobacterium. Next base: position 67,964 of record JBIQHU010000012.1, read on the forward strand.
GCATCGACATCATGCGCACGGTGCGCAGCTTCGACCCGTGCCTGCCTTGCGGCGTGCACATGTACCTCGGTGAGGGTAAGACACTCGAGAAGCTGCACTCACCGACCCAGTCCGTCACTGGGGAGTGATATATGGCCTCGACTGGACATCAAGACCCGGAGGCACTCGACGACGAAACACGGTGGCGTTCAGCAGGCGACCGGATTCAGACCCTGCTGGACGCCAGTGCGAGCAGCGGGACGGTCGGGCACGAGCGGACCCAGCAGCTCGCGCTCGAACTGACGGACCTCTACGGAGCGGCGCTCGCCCGGATCGTCACCATCACCGCCGAAGCGGCACCCGAACTCGTCGATCGATTCGCGACCGACGAACTCGTCGCCAGTCTCATGCTCGTCCACGGACTTCACCCCCACGGCGTAAAACGCAGGATCGAGGACGCCCTCGACAGCGTCCGGCCGTATCTCGGTTCCCATGGCGGCGACGTCGCCCTGCTCGACGTGGTCGATGGCCAAGACGGCCCCGTAGTTCGCCTGCAGTTCGCGGGCAGCTGCAAGAGTTGTCCCTCGTCGGCGGTCACCCTCGAGTTCGCCGTCGAAGACGCTGTGCGTGCGGCTGCACCCGAGATCGCGGCGATCGAAGTCGTCACCGCGGATTCGGCGAACACGCCGAGCCTGATCTCGGTGGACTCCCTGATGAGCCGCGTACACCCCACGGGCACAACACACAGCGGCGCCTGGCATCCACTTCCTGAGATCGAGGATCTGCGCCCAGGCGAGGTCGGCGGATTCCTGATCGCCGGAGTACCGATCCTGGCCTGCCGGGTCGGCGACGAGCTGTACACCTACCACGATCGGTGCGGCCAATGCCACGACTCGATGGCCGGCGCCGCGTTGCACCGTCCGATGGGCGCACCCGTTGGCCAGGCGGTCCTGCGTTGTCCGCGCTGCCACGCACATTTCGACGTCGTGCACGCAGGCGCCCTCGTGACCGGCACTGGCGTGAACGGCACAGGCGTGAACGGCACCGGCGAAGCATCCGCTCACCCGCACCTCGCCCCGATCCCCCTGCTCCGCCGCGACGGGGTCCTTTCGATCGCGGTGCACGCCGAGGCGACCGGGGTGAGGTGATGGCCGACGCAAGCGCTTTCGACGTCCTGACCCGTATCCGGGCCAGCAGGCCGCCCATGCAGCCTGCCGGTGAACGCTGCGAGATGTGCGCAGAGCGGATCGCCGACGAGCACCAGCACGTGGTCAATGTGTCGGCGCGCCAACTGATGTGCACATGCCGCGCCTGCTATCTGCTGTTCACCGACCCGCACGCAAAACTCCGCTACCGGGCGGTGCCCGATCGATATCTCACCTTCTCCGATTTCGTGTTGGAACGTCGGGCCTGGGAAGCGCTCCAGATACCGGTCGGGCTGGCGTTCTTCTTCCACAACTCCGAGATGGACAGGACCGTCGCCTTCTATCCGGGCCCGGCCGGTGCCACCGAGTCCGAACTGAACCTCGATGCGTGGAGTTCCATCAGCGGCGCCGACAACCGACTTGCCATGCTGGCCGACGACGTCGAGGCCCTACTGGTGCGAGTCCCCGACCGCGACCATGCGGATCCCGAACAAAACGCACCCGCCGAGTGCTATCTGGTCCCCATCGACGCCTGCTACGAGTTCGTTGGCAGGCTGCGAATGTTGTGGCGGGGTTTCGACGGTGGCCACGAAGTCCGAGAGTTCGTCGACGAGTTCTTCGAGCGGATCAAGACGCGCAGCAAGGTGGCTTCGGGGTGAGCAATCTGACGTTCACCATCGTCGACGTGGCCGCAGAACAGTTTTCGGTCACGCCGCGACTGACCGCGCGCGTCGCCGTCACGGCCGGTGACGACGAGCCGATTCAGGCGATCGCGCTGCGCTGTCAGATACGCATCGAGCCGCTGCGTCGTCCCTACTCCGACGACGAGGCTGCAGGCCTGCTTGACCTGTTCGGACCGCGCGAGCGGTGGGCCAACACCCAACGCACGTTCCTGTGGCAGCACAGCACCGCCATGGTCCAAGGCTTCACGGGTGCCACCGAGGTTTCGCTGCCACTGGAGTGCACCTACGACTTCGAGGTCACCGCATCGAAGTATCTGCACGCCTTGCGCGACGGCGCCGTCCCACTGCTGTTCCTGTTCAGCGGAACGGTGTTCATGCCGGGCGACCGCGGCTTCTCGGTTCGTCAGGTTCCGTGGGAATGCGAAGCCCGGCACGACATGCCGGCGTCGGTATGGACCGACCTCATTCGGATCCACTACCCCAACACCGGATGGGTGCGACTCGGGCATGACACCGTGTCCGCGCTGGCCGCCTACAAATCGGCGCGCGGAATGCTCGACTTCGAGGATGCGGTCGCCACGTTGCTCGCCGAGGCCCCGCAACTGACGCCACCCACCCCTGCGCCCGAGGAGGTCCGGTGAAGCCCGGCTGGGAGCGAGCACGCGCCATCGCAGACGCCGTGCTCTATGAGGGCTACCTGCTCTACCCCTATCGCGCGACGTCGGCCAAAAACCAATCCCGTTGGCAGTTCGGGGTGCTCGGACCACCCGGCGCATCGGACGCGGGCATCGGCGAGAACGACAGCCTGTCTGCGCAGTTCCTGGTCGACGGCGAGAGCGAGTTGTCACTCGTCGTGCGCTTTCTCCAGCTGCAGCACCGCCGCGCCGAACGCGATATCGGTGGCGGCACGTTCGAACCGGTCGGCGAACTGATCAGCGGCTCACAGTCATGGGTCACGTGGGACGAGGCCGTGGAACGTGAACTGTCATTCGGCCCCTTCGATCTCAACGACCTCCGGCGGCCGCTTAGTCTGCGGATGGAGGCCGCCGACGGCAGCGACGCCGAGATCGTCGACGCCGGTCGGCTCGTCCGCACCAGATCGGCCGTCCAGGCCGAACTGACCGTCGCCGCCGAACGCGTCGACGACCTTTTCCATGTCAGCGTGAGGGTTCGCAATACCGGCACGGAAGCGGCCGACAAGGACGAGGCCATCGCCACGTCGCTGATCGGCACCCATATCATCGGTGAAGTGGTTGGCGGAAAGTTCATCTCACTGCTGGAGCCGCCGGAATCCGCGATGCGTGCCGTGTCGCGGCTCGAGCAGCACCGCTGCTTCCCGGTGCTCGCCGGGCAGCCGGGCGAACACGACCTGTTGCTGATCTCGCCGATCATCCTCTACGACCACCCAGAGATCGCCGAACAGAGCGAGGGTGCGCTCTACGACTCCACCGAGATCGACGAACTCCTCACCCTTCGCGTGATGACGATGACCGACGAGGAGAAGGCGCAGGCACGGGCCACCGACCCGCTCGCGGCGGCGATCATCGACCGGTGCGACTCGATGCCACCTGACGCACTTGCGCAGCTGCACGGCGTCCTGCGCAACCCCCACGGCCCAGAACCCGGGCACGACACGCGTCTCGACGCACTGGACGAGCAGATGAGATCGGTCGGCCTGATTCCCGAGGTTCCGGAAGGTGTCGATTGGTGGGATCCGGTGGCCGACACCGCCGTTCGCCCCGACGTCGATGCCGTACTGGTCAACGGTGTGCACGTCTCGGCAGGCAGCAGAGTTCGCCTGCGGCCGTCCCGTCGCGCCGATGCGCAGGACATCTTCTTCGCGGGAAAGACCGCCCGCGTCATTTCCGTGCACGAGGACGTCGACGGTCAGCAGTACGTGGGCGTCATCGTCGAGGACGATCCCGACGTCGAGATGCCCGACTCGTATGGCCGGTATCTGTACTTCATGCCGGACGAAGTCGAACCGATCGCAACAAGAGTAGTCAGCCCAGATAGGAGTTCATGATGGAGGTAATTGGTTGGGTGGCCACCGGTCTCATCGCTGCGGTAATCCTCGGCGGAGTGGTGGTCGGGCTCCGGTCTATCCCAGACCTGCGGCGGTACATGAAGATGCGCAACATGTAGTTGGGAGTTCGCCAACCAGATGAATGACCGCATCCTGGTCGCCGGGATCGGCAACATCTTCCTCGGGGACGACGGTTTCGGACCCGAGGTGATGCGCCATGTCGTCGGGCAGTCGCTCGGCGCCGGCGTGCGTGCGGTGGACTACGGGATCAGGGGGATGCACCTGGCGTACGACCTCCTCGAGGAATGGCACGCTCTCGTCCTCGTCGACGCACTGCCCAATCGCGGCGCACCAGGTGCCCTGCACGTTTTCGAGGCGGATCACGAAACCCTTTCGCCGACTGCTGGTCTCGAAGCGCACAGCGTGGACCCGTCGGCCGTGTTCGCCACGCTCAACGCGCTGGGTGGTGCGGCGCCCCAGACGATCGTCGTCGGCTGCGAAGTCGAGAGCACCGAGGACGGCATGGGCCTGTCGGAACCGGTCGGCGCGGCAGTGCCTGCGGCGGTCTCGGTCATCAACGACGTACTGGCCGAACTCCTTGCCCATGCACCGGCCCCCGCGGAGGGCTGACCGATGTGTCTGGGAATCCCGGGGCAGGTCGTCAGGATGCTGGAGGGCTACGGTGACCAGCTCGCCCTGGTCAATGTCGCGGGCGAGAATCGCAAGGTCAACGTCGGCATGCTGCCCGAGGAGACGTTCGGCGCCGGCGACTGGGTGATCATCCATATGGGGTTCGTCGTCGAGAAGACCGACAAGGCGGGTGCCGACGCCGCGCTGGCCGGGCTGAAGATGATGGGTAGTGATCCCGAATCGGGAAATCCCGGCGAGATTCCCAGGGCCTCTCCATGACCGGCAGGCGCAGGCTCCGTGTCTGCGTGCACGGCGTCGTTCAGGGAGTGGGCTTCCGGCCGTTCGTCTACGCGTGCGCGGCCACATTCGGCCTGTCGGGATCGGTACGCAATGACAGTTCCGGCGCGGTGATCGAGGTCGAGGGTGACGCCGCCCCGATCGCCGATTTCCTCGACCGCCTTCGCGACCGGCCGCCACCGTTGGCCGTCGTCGAATCGATCGAGACTCAAGACATCCCGGTTGTCGGTGGCACCGGGTTTACCATCGCGGACACCGCACGATCGGCCGAGGGGCGCACACTCGCCTCCCCCGACGTCGCCATGTGTGCCGAATGCGCCGCCGAGCAGCGCGATCCGACGAACCGCCGTTATCGACACCCGTTCGTCACCTGCACGAACTGCGGACCGCGGTTCACCATCATCGCGTCGCTCCCCTATGACCGCGCATCGACGACCATGGCGCCGTTCCCGATGTGCGACGACTGCGCCGCCGAATACCACGATCCGGCCGACCGGCGCTTTCACGCCCAACCGGTGTGCTGTCCGCAGTGCGGCCCCACCGTGCGCTTTCGAGACAGCGACGGCCGGGTGGCCGAATCCGAAGCGGCGCTTCGACAGGCACGGCGGCTGTTGACCGACGGCGGGATCGTCGCCGTCAAGGGCATCGGCGGATACCACCTCGCCTGCGACGCCGCCAACGAGCACGCCGTGGCAGAGCTGCGCAAGCGAAAGCGGCGCGGCGACAAACCTTTCGCAGTGATGGTTGCGGACCTGGCCTCCGCTTACAACCTCGCCGATCTCGATGCCGGCTCGGCACGGCTACTGTCGAGCGCACAACGGCCGATCGTGCTGGTGCCGCGCCGGAAGGGTGCGCCGGTGGCTCCTTCGGTGGCCCCACACAATCCAGACCTCGGCGTCATGCTTGCCTACACCCCGCTGCACACACTGCTGTTCGGGTTGCCCGGTGACGAGCCCGGCCCGGCAACGCTCGTGATGACCTCGGGCAACCTCGGCGGCGAACCGATCTGCTTCACCGACAACGATGCACTGGACCGGCTGTCGCGGCTGGCCGACGCGTGGCTGATGCACGACCGGGAGATCCTGGTGCCCTGCGACGACTCCGTCCTGCGGATGGTCCGCATCGATGCCGATGACCACTACTGCGAGTTGCCCATCAGGCGCTCGCGCGGATACGCGCCGCTGCCCGTCGCGCTGCCTGCGGCCGTGCCACCGACGCTTGCGGTCGGCGCCGACCTCAAGAACACGCTGGCGGTGGCCGACGGAAAGTACGCCTGGCTCAGCCAGCACATCGGTGACATGGACGATCTCGCAACGCTGGCGGCGTTCGACTCCGCACGGCAACACCTGCAGGAACTCACCGGGGTGACACCGAACGTGCTTGTCGCCGATGCCCATCCGCTGTACCGGTCGACCGCCTGGGCCCACCGTAATGCCGCTGGCCGTCCGGTCCGAACGGTGCAGCATCACCACGCACATGTCGCAGCGGTCATGGCCGAGCACGGTTTGGACGGGTCGCGGCCGGTTCTCGGGTTCGCCTTCGACGGAACCGGCTACGGCCCCGACAACGCCGTATGGGGTGGTGAGGTGCTGCTCGCCGACTACAAGGGTTACCGGCGGCTGGCACACCTCAAGTACGTGCCGCTACCCGGAGGAGACATCAGCGTGCTGCGGCCGTATCGGATGGCGCTGGCGCACCTGTGGGCCGCCGGTTTGGCCTGGGAGCACGACCTGGCACCAGTGCGGGCGTGCCCGCAGGATGAGCAACGCGTCCTGGCACATCAGCTCGAGACCGGTTTGGGTTGCGCGCCGACATCGAGCATGGGACGCCTCTTCGACGCCGTCGCGGCGCTGTGCGACGTCCGCCAGCTGGTCGCCTACGAAGCTCAGGCGGCCATCGAACTGGAGGGGTTATCTCGCACCTCCGACTGCGGCACAGCCACCTACCAATTCGCCGTCGACCCCGACCACATACCGGTGGTGATCGATCCGACACCCGTCATCGCCGCTGTCGTCGCCGACACCCGGGCCGGCGTGGCCGCCGGTGTGGTGGGCGCACGGTTCCATCGCGCGGTGGCGGACCTAATCGTTCAACTAACAACCACAGTGGTCGCCGATACGCCCACCGTCGCGCTGTCGGGCGGCGTGTTCCAGAACGCTCTCCTGCTGCGCCTGGCCATGCGTGGTTTGCAGGACAATGGATTCGACGTGATCACTCACCACTTCGTGCCACCGAACGACGGCGGGATCGCGCTGGGCCAACTGTTAGTGGGGAATTCCTCATGAGGAAGGGAGGCCGCTGATGTGCTTGGCGGTACCGGGGAAGATTGTCAGCATCGACGACCGTGACGGCACCTTGATGTCCGTCGTCGATTTCGGCGGAATCAAGAAGGATGTGTGCCTGGAGTACATACCCGACGCGGAGGTCGGCCAATACGTCGTCGTCCATGTCGGTTTCGCCCTTCAGCGGCTCGACGAGGAATCGGCGATGCGGACACTCGCGGAGTTCGAACACCTCGGCGTGCTGAAGGAGGAGTTCGCCGATGGTTTCGAGTTGGCCGCCGAGCAGGCCGGAGCGGCTCCCAAGCCCGATGTCGCCGCCGGAGCGGCTCCTGACACCGATGTCGCCGCCGGAGCGGCTCCGAAGACCAATGTCGCCGCCGGAGCGGCTCCCAAGACCAATGGAAATCCCGAGGTGAAGCCATGAAGTACCTGGATGAGTTCAGCGACCCCCAACTCGCCGGCCGTCTCGTCGACGAGATCAAGGCCGCGACCAGTCAGCGGTGGTCGATCATGGAAGTCTGTGGTGGACAGACTCATTCGATCATTCGCCACGGCATCGACCAGTTGCTGCCGGACACCATCGAGATGATCCACGGGCCCGGTTGCCCCGTGTGTGTGACACCGTTGGAGATCATCGACAAGGCGCTCGAGATCGCGGCCCGTCGCGACGTGATCTTCTGTTCGTTCGGTGACATGCTGCGGGTTCCCGGCAGCGAGACGGATCTGTTCGGCGTCAAGAGCCGGGGCGGTGACGTGCGCGTCGTGTACTCGCCGCTCGATGCATTGAAGATCGCGAAAGAGAACCCCGCCAAGCAGGTGGTGTTCTTCGGAATCGGCTTCGAGACCACCGCACCCGCCAACGCGATGACGGTCTATCAAGCCAAACGCACCGGCATCGAGAACTTCTCACTGCTGGTATCGCACGTCCTCGTGCCGCCGGCGATCTCGGCGATCATGGAATCACCGACGTGCCGCGTGCAGGCTTTCCTCGCGGCCGGTCACGTCTGCACGGTGATGGGGACCGAGGAGTATCCGCCGCTGTGCGACAAGTACGGCGTTCCCATCGTCGTCACGGGATTCGAACCGCTGGACATCCTCGAAGGCATTCGACGCACCGTGCTGCAGCTGGAATCGGGTCGCCACGAACTGGAGAACGCGTATCCGCGAGCGGTGCAGGCCGAAGGGAATGCGGCGGCCAAGGCCATGCTGCTGGATGTCTTCGAGGTGACCGACCGGTCATGGCGCGGGATCGGCATGATCCCGAGCAGCGGTTGGCGGCTCTCGTACGCCTACCGCGACTATGACGCTGAGTACCGGTTCTCCGTCACCGATATCCACACCGAGGAATCACAGGTGTGCCGATCAGGTGAGGTACTTCAGGGCCTGATCAAACCGCACCAGTGCGAAGCGTTCGGCACGGTGTGTACACCACGCAATCCTCTTGGTGCCACGATGGTTTCGTCGGAGGGCGCATGCGCCGCCTACTACCTGTACCGACGGCTGGAGGTATCGAATGCCTGACTCCCCAACGGAGCCCGGCGCCACCATCGACATGGAGTCCTGGGTCTGTCCCGCCCCGCTGCGCAATGCACCGAACATCGTGATGGGGCATGGCGGCGGCGGGGCGATGTCGGCCGAGCTCATCGAGCACCTGTTTCTGCCCGCCTTCGGTCCGGCCGCCGACGCGGGTATGGGCGATTCCGCGGTGCTACCGATCGGCGATGTGCGGCTTGCCTTCTCGACCGATTCGTTCGTGGTCAAACCACTGGTCTTCCCGGGCGGCACGATCGGTGACCTCGCGGTGAACGGCACCGTCAACGATCTTGCGATGGCGGGGGCACAGCCTGTGGTGCTGTCGACGGCGTTCATCCTGGAGGAGGGCACCCCACTCGACGAACTCGCGCACGTCGCACAGGCTGTGGGGACGGCGGCGATGGCCGCCGGCGTGAAGTTGGTGACCGGCGACACCAAAGTGGTCGACGCCGGCCACGGCGACGGCGTCTACATCAATACCACCGGGATCGGCCTTGTCGACGAACGCGCCGACATCCGGCCGCAGCGCGCCACCGAGGGTGACGTGGTGATCGTCAGCGGCGACATCGGCACCCACGGCGTCGCGGTGATGAGCTGCCGCGAGGGGCTGGAATTCGGCACCACCGTGGCGAGCGACACCGCGCCGCTGCACGGGCTCGTCGCCGCGATGATCGACACCGGCGCCGATATCCACACCCTGCGTGACCCCACCCGAGGCGGAGTCGCGGCGACACTGAACGAGATCGCCAGGACCGCCGGCGTCGGAATCTCATTGGACGAGCGGGCATTTCCGATACCCGCCGAAGTCCGCGACGCCTGCGGGCTGCTTGGTCTCGATCCGCTGTATGTGGCCAACGAGGGCAAGCTGCTCGCATTCGTCGCACCCGACGACGCCGATCGAGTGCTGGACGCCATGCGCGCGCATCCGCTCGGCGCCCACGCGACGGTGATCGGTCGCTGTGTCGCCGAGCATCCCGGAATGGTGTCCGCCAGGACGGCGCTGGGCGGCACCCGCGTCGTCGACCTGCCCATCGGTGAACAACTGCCGCGGATCTGCTGAATGAGCGGGCCCGAGACCTTCGCCTGCTACGCCTATCCACCAAACGAATTGGGGTATTGCGGACCCGCCGAGGTCGCCCACGCCGACCTCGCCACCCATGCCCGCGAGTTCGACGGGGCGTGGCCGTATCTGCATGCCATCGCCGATGCCGCAGGCATATCCGACCCGCTCGATGAGGACGTCGTGCGCAGCTATTGGGTCGGCGGACCGCTGCTCGACAAGGTCGATCCCGCCGAGCTGTTGTCGCGCCTGCGTAGCGCCTTCGCCGGCCAGATCACCGGGCTTCTCGGTGATCTGCCGGACCGATCACACGCGTTGGCGCACCACAGTTTTCACGTCTTCATCGTCTACCCTTGGATCCGGTTCCTGGATCGCGACCCGGCCACGCCGTTGCGGGTCATGCAGGACTGCCGCATCCGCTGGGGTGTTGTCGACTCAGTTGCGGGCGATCACGCCGACATCGTCTGTCGCCCACTATCGTCCAATGACGGTGTGCTAACGCTCGGGGAGCCCCGCATCGAGACGGTGCGGTGGCGCAAGGACGGGCAGTCGCTCGCCCCGCCGCCGACCCCTGGCGAAACCGTGTCGGCACACTGGGATTGGGTGTGCGGAACATTGAGCCACACGGACACCGAAGCCCTCGCCGATGCGACGCAGGCGACCCTCGACCTCGTCAACGCCGTCAGAAGCGCAGCCCCCTGAGCGGGCGCATGCTCACCACTGGTCGCGGGGCACGTCGAAATCCGCGCACAGCGCTCGCCAGACCTCGCGTGGATCCACGCCGTCCTCGATGGCCTGCGCGGCGGTGCGCCCATCGAGTCTCGTCAGCACGTGGTCGACGAGCATCGACGACGCGCGCACCGCACCGAACTGCGCCTCGACGAGCTCGTTGAATTCCGTCAACCGCACGGCGCCAATTTACGCCTTACCCGCGAGTGCCTCATGGCACACCCGTACCGGATCTTCGACACCGGCAAGGGTCGCCGCGGCGTCGCGTGCGGCCTCCCGGTACCGGGGAGACGACAGCACCTCGGCCACCGCCGCCGCCAACGAATCCGCAGTCAGTGGCCGTACGAGTCGCGCACTGCCCTGCCGCACAACGCGATTGGCGATCTCCCATTGATCACCCCCGCCTGGCACCACCACCAGCGGGACGCCCGCCAGCAGTGTCTTCGACACCATGCCGTGCCCGCCGCCGCAGATCACCACGTCGGCCTTCGACAGCAGCTCGTCCTGACGGCCGAGCCCCACCACCGCCCACGGCGGCACCGGACCATCGGGCCCCTCCAGCCGCGACACCACCACCCGCGCCCCCTCGGGAAGCACCTCCCCCGGCGTCAGCGTGTCCAGCGCCAACTCGGCAAGGCCGCGGGTACCCGTCTTCGCGGTTGACGGCGCGACGACCACCACAGGTCCGGAGCCGGCCGGAATGTCCAGCGTCGACGACGTCGGCTCGAAGTGCAGCGGGCCGACGATCACCGCCTCCGGCGGCCAGTCCGGTCGCGGTAGCTCAAGTGCAGGCAACGTGGCGATCAGCCGTCGTCGCGGACCGGGATCGGCGGAGGGTAACCCGATCTCGACCCGCGCCTCCGCACGCTGCCGTAACCCCTCCCGCCATGACCGGGCAGACAGCGCACGCAGCACCGCATCGCGGATCTTGCCCCGGATGCCGACGCCCGGCGCCAGTCCGCTGCCGATCGGCGGCAGGCCTTTCGACGGCCGATACAGCGGCTGGGGGTTCAGCTCGACCCACGGCAGGCCGAGCAGTTCGGCGGCGAACGCGCCTGCGACGGTGATCACGTCCGACACCACGAGATCCGGCGCCAGCTCTGCCAGCTGTGGCTTGTTGAGCACCGCCATCCGGGCGGCTCGCCGATTGATCTTGGCCCCGGCGTCGGCGTCGTCATCCTCCTCGGTCGCGTCCAGCCCGAGGAGCTCGACCGCTTCGACACCGGCCTCTTTCGCCGTCGCCAGCCATTGCGTGCCGGTCAGAAGCGTCGGTGAATCCCCGTTGGCCAGAAAGCGAAGACACAGTGCAAGGGCCGGAAAGGCGTGCCCGGGATCGGGTCCGGCAACGACCGCGACGCGCATTCGGCCTACCATGCCACAGCGCCACACCATAGGCTGGGGACATGACCGACCAGGCTTCCGAAGTGAGAACCGACATCGACAACGTCCGCACGGTCGAGACGTTTCTCTACGCACTGCAAGACCAGGACTTCGACACACTCGACCGCTCGCTGGCCGACAACATCGAATGGCAGAACGTCGGTTTTCCCACCATCCGCGGCCGCGAACGCATCGTCGGCATGATGCGTCGGGCCGAGGGCCGAATGGGCTTCGAGGTGAAGATTCACCGCATCGCGGCCGAGGGCAACACGGTACTGACTGAGCGCACCGACGTCCTGGTGTTCGGACCGCTGCGTATTCAGTTCTGGGTGTGCGGAGTGTTCGAGGTACACGGCGGCCGAATCACGCTGTGGCGGGACTATTTCGACACGCTCGACTTCCTCAAGGGGACGGTGCGTGGTATCGCGGCGACGGTGTTCCCCTCCCTGCGCGCGACGATGTAACCTGCGCGGTTGATACCATTCGGGCTCGTTATGAGCACCGAAACCGCCCGCACCCGACCCAACCTGGTCGAATACATCGGCTACTGCTACGGCAGGCGCCTGCCCGCGTCGATGCACGACTGGGTGCGCAACGACCTGGCGGGCAAGGGCGCGACGGTCCGCATGATGATCCGCGTCTTCATCCCGGCCTTCGTGATACTGCTCCCCTTCTGGTTCATCCCGACCACGCTGGACGTTCACCTGTCCATGACGCTGCCGATTCTGATCCCGTTCGTGTTCTTCTCGCACGCGCTCAACAAGGTGTGGCGCCGCCACATGCTGCGAGCACACGGTCTGGACCCAGGCCTGGTCGACGAAGTCTCTCGCGGGAAGAACGCCCACATCCATCAGGCGTACATCGAGCGCTACGGACCCCGGACGGGGCCGTCCAGTTCACACGACGTCTAGCACCCATCCGCGGTGGCGTTGGCGACGAATAGTCATCGTGGGAAAGCCATCGTGGGAACGCGACGACAACGTGCGCGGCGGCGTTCTGGTGCTGCCGGGCGGCAAACCTCGGGACACTTCGGCCGCACGAATTTGGCAGCTGGCCAATCAGCGGATGGAGTGGCTGGCCTGGTCGCTGCGGCGCAACCTGGGGAGTTCGGTGCAGGTGCGACGTGTGCAGTATCGAAAACGGGGCTGGAACAGTCCCGACCTCGATGCGCTTCGCGACGCGGAATCCGCACTGCAGACGATGCAGCGTGATATCGATTCCCGTCCGGTGGTACTGGTCGGCCATTCGATGGGTGCCCGTGTCGCGGTGCATCTCGCGGCACGAAGTGAGGTCGCCGGAATCGTCGCTCTCGCACCCTGGTGGCCGCACAACGACGCCGATCTGGTGCCGGCCGGAAGCAAGCTCCTGACACTGCACGGCACCGCCGACAGCTGGACCGATCCGCGCTCCTCGCGAGCCCAGACCCGGCGGGCCGGTGAACGCGGCGTCGACGCGCGGTGGTTGGGACTTCCGGACGCGGGTCACTATCTGCTGCGTGACGTCGACAAGTGGCACCGCTTGACGACCGAATTCGTCGCTGAGCAGCTGGGTGTGCGCTGCGGCTAGGCCCGGCGAAGGTGTCCCAGCTCGTCGAAGGCCTGCGCCCAGCCGACGAGACGATCGGTGGCGTTGGACAGCTCGTTGCGGTAGCGCTGCTGCACCATGGGCGAGCTCGACATCGATCCGGTGTTGGCCGCCGACACCAATTGTGCTGCTGCGGTCACCATCTCGTTGTACTGCCTGCTGCCCTGCTCCAGTTGCGCGGTGAAGGCAGCGATGGTGGGGGCCAGATGCGCACGCGACTGTGGCGCGGGGCTGATCGCCCGTTCCATGGACACCACCTCGTTGGCGGTGGCGGTCATCGTTGCGGCGGTCTGATTGGCCGCCTCGG
>JBIQHU010000284.1:0-1795 GCA_044508395.1 Mycobacterium sp.
GCTTGCGCAGCGCGGGCGGAGTCTTAGGCAGCAATTCCGCAATGGGATTGGTGGCCGTCACCATCGCGCACCAGATGCGGCCGTCGGCGCCCGTCGACAGGTTGTCGGGGCTGCCGGGCAGATTGACGGCCAGCGGCGTCACCGTGCCCGCCTTGTCGCCGGTCAGCCAATACTTCGACAGGCGGCGCGCCTGAGTCTCGGCGAACACCAGCGCCGATCCGTCCGCTGTTGGCGTGATGCCGTTGGCGAAGTAGAGACCGGCGACGACGGTGAGCACTGTGCCGTCGGGATCCCGGCGGAACACGCTGCCGCGGTTGCGTGCCTCGAAGATGGGCCCGAGGAAGTGCTCGTAGGTGAACGCGCTGGTCGATTCGGTGAAATAGATTGTGCCATCGGCCAATTCGGTGACATTCGAGCAGAATTGCAGCGCCCGGCCGTCGACCTCTGCGACCAACGTCTCCACGGCACCCGTCGCCGGATCGAGCGCCAGCAGGCCGCCCGGACTGCTGCATATCAAGATGCGGCCGTCACGGGCGACATGCATGCCGAGCGGCCGGCCGGCGATCTGCGTGACCACCACCACCTCGCCGCCGTCCGGGGCGATGCGCACGATCTTGCCGTCGATCAGACCCGCCCAGATGTGGCCGTCACCGTCGACGACCACATCCTCGGGCGCATCGCCGGGAACCGCAACCACCGTCAGCTCCGCAGCCGGAAACTCCGGCAACGGATCGACCGGAGGTGGGTTCCAGCGAACAGGGTCGATCGGCGGCTTACGCTGTTTGGAAGTCACCGCTCGACCGCCTACAGCAGTCGGCCCGCTTCCTCGAGGACGCCGCGCAGGATCTCGTAGATCGCGTCGAATTCCTTCTGCCCGCTGATCAGCGGCGGCGCCAACTGCACGACTGGGTCGCCACGGTCGTCGGCGCGGCAGTACAGACCGGCCTCGAACAGCGCGGGGGTCAGGAAGCCGCGCAGCAGCCGCTCGCTCTCCTCGTCGTTGAAGGTCTCCTTGGTGGCCTTGTCCTTGACGAGCTCGATGCCGTAGAAGAACCCTTCGCCGCGGACGTCACCAACGATCGGCAGATCGTAGAGCTGCTCGAGCGTCGCGCGGAACGCCGGGGCCATGTGCTTGACGTGGTCGTTGAGACCTTCCCGCTCGAAGATGTCGAGGTTGGCCAGCGCCACCGCGGACGACACCGGATGGCCGCCGAACGTGTAGCCGTGGCCGAACGTCGTCTTGCCGTCGTTGAACGGCTCGAACAGGCGATCGGACGCGATCATCGCACCGATCGGCGAGTAGCCCGACGTCAAACCCTTTGCGCACGTGATGATGTCGGGCACATACCCGAAGTCGTCACAGGCGAACATCGAGCCGATCCGGCCGTAGGCGCAAATCACCTCGTCGGAAACCAGCAGCACGTCGTACTCGTCGCAGATCTCGCGGACGCGTTCGAAGTACCCGGGCGGCGGCGGGAAGCAGCCGCCCGCGTTCTGCACCGGCTCGAGGAAGACGGCCGCGACGGTGTCGGGACCCTCGAACTCGATGGCCTCGGCGATGCGGTCCGCGCAGTACTCGCCCCACGCCTTGATGTCGGTGTCGTACGGCGCGGGGGCACGGTAGAAGTTGGTGTTCGGCACCCGGAACCCGCCGGGTGTCAGCGGCTCGAACGGCTGCTTGAACACGGGCAGACCGGTGATCGCCAGCGCACGCTGCGGCGTGGCGTGGTAGGCGATCGCCCGCGAAACCACTTTGTACTTACTGGGTTTGCCGGTGAGCTTGAAGTAGTTTTTG
>JBIQHU010000013.1:0-78775 GCA_044508395.1 Mycobacterium sp.
CACCAGGGCGCGGCCGTGGGATTCACCAGCTGTAGTCCATCGCAACACGCGTCCTATTTTCGCACGTCGGGCCTGCAGCCCCGAATCAGCTCGCGACGAGGCCGTCCAGGACGCGGCCGATCTCGGCGACGGCCTGCCGCTGGGCCACCTTAGGATCGTCTGCCCGAGCGACGATCATCGCCATCTCGCAGATCGCTCCGAACAGGAAGTGCGCCAGCGGAGCGGGTGGCCGCGGCGCGATCCGGCCCGCCTGCGCGGCGCGCGATATCGCAAGCTCCATCAATTCCAGCAGCGGGGCTTCGAGTCGGCGAATGCCCTCCCAGCCGATCGCGGCGGACGCATCCAGGAGAACGATGCGCTGCAGGCCGGGGTCGAGGCACTCGTCGAGAAAGGCTTTGCAGCCCGCCTTGAAGGCCTCCCAGGGATCCTTCTTCCGCGCGTACGCCGCGGCGAGCGGCGTCGTAACTCGCTCAACCTCACGACTGAACACCGCTTCGAACAGTTGCCGCTTACCGTCGAAGTGGTGGTAGACGGCGCCCTTCGTCACGCCTGCGCGCGCCGCCACCACGTCCAGTGAGGTGGCGTCGTAGCCGTCGCGGGCGAACAGTTCGCGTGCGGCGTCCACGAGTGCTGCCGTCGTCGCCTCGGTGCGCTCGGCCTGGGATCGTCTGGCCACCCGTGTCGCCACGGGCCGACCATAGCCGAACATCAAGGCGGGTTCACAGCAGCCGATAGATGCGGTAGTCGATGTGGTTGGGCGACAGGATGTTATAGCCGACGGCGACGAGCTCGGACAGCCACGCGTAACGCTCGTCGGCGGTCTCGAAGGTCGGCGTGGTCCGCACGTACGTCTCGTCGAACGGCAGCACCTCGCATGCCGCCAGCCGCGCGAGGCCGTCGGCGGGAACCTTGATGATGCCGCGCGCCTCGTAGTGGATGAGCACACCGTCGTGGGTGCGCAGGGTGGCGCGGACGTCCACGCGGCCCGCGCCGTCGGCCCCAACGAGCAGCCAGTCTCCGCCGCCGGGCAGGATCTCCCCGGTCAGCTTTGGTCCGTCGATGACGCCGCCGGTCGTGACGAAGGTCATCCTCGCGCCGACCGGCGTTGTGATCGGTTGCGCAGGAGCAAGATTGACGTGCATATCGAAAAGATGCTCGACCGGCAGCGCGTCGACGAGCGGCAGCTGGTCCACCGGGGTCGCGGTGGTCACGCGACCACCCCCAGCGCGGTTTGTAGTTGCGTCGCGTCGACAAAGGTGTCCTTTCGCGCGACCAGTCCGTCGGGCGAGATGTTCACAACGTCCAGGCAGTCGAACCGGATGTCGCCGGAGATCAGTGCCCAGTCGAGAATCCAGTGGTCCTCGCCGTAGAGCACGCGGTAGGTCTCCCAGGTGAATTCGGGGAACTGCGCGAAGATCTCTGCGAAGGCAGCGCGCACGGCATCGCGGCCGACGACGGGGTCACCGCCCATATGTGTCCAAAATTGAGTGTCCGGGGTGTGCAGCGCCGCGATCGCGTCGGGATCGTGCGCTGCCCACGCCGCGAAATAGCGCTCGGAAAGGGATTTAAGGTCCTGCTCTGTCATTTGCATACCCTCAGTATGCATTAACCTACTCAGAGTATGCAATAGTCGGATCACAGGATCGCCAACGCGGACGACGCCGCCGCTGTCACACACATCGAAGGGCCGTGCGGCACGGTTCGCGCTGTACTGCTGACCCCGGCGATCACCGCCACCACCGCAGTCAGCAGCGGCGCACCCAACGCGGCGAGCGTCCAAACGTCGATGCCGAACGTCCCCGTCAGGGCGCCGATTCCGATTGCGAGCTTGACGTCGCCGCCACCCATCGCCGCCGGAGCCATCAGGTGCAGCGTGAGATAGATCGCGAACAGCGATGCGGCACCTGCAGCGGCCGACGCCCCGTGGCCGGCCGCTGCCGCACCCACCAGGATCGTGGCCGCGCCCGGCACCGTCAGCCAGTTGGGCAGCCGGCGCTCCCGCACGTCGTACCAACTCAGCCCGACAAACCAGGCCAGCACGCAGACACCGGCCGCCCCCACCCCCACGCATCGAGATTAAGTCCGCTGATCGGTGGCCCTCGGCACCACTTTCGCGGTGCGGCATAGTCGAGGCGTGCTCGCCGTCGCCCGATCTCCTGTCGGACCCGCGCTGCTCGTGGCGGCGGCCGCGGTGAGCCAGGAAGTGGGCGCCGCGTTCGCCGTCGGCCTGTTCGCGGCCATAGGGGCTGTCGGGGCGGTGTTCGCGCGCTTTCTCGTCGCCGGAGTGCTCCTCGGCGTTTTCGTCCGGCCACGCGTACGGGGCCTGACGTCAAGCGCCTGGTTATCGGTAGCGGCTCTCGCGTTCACCCTGACCGCAATGAATGTCTGCTTCTACTTTGCGCTGACTCGAATTCCGCTCGGTGTAGCAGTCACGGTGGAAGTGCTTGGTCCGCTGGCACTTTCGGTAGTGGTGAGCAGGCGCACGAGTGCATGGTTGTGGGCCGGACTCGCGTTGGCCGGCGTCGCCCTACTCAGCCTCACCGGGGTGAGGTTCGGCCGCCTGGATCTCATCGGTCTGTTATTCGCCGCGGGCGCCGCACTCGGATGGGCGGGTTACATCATCGCCTCGTCGCGCGCGGCGGCCAGTTTTCCCAGCCTCGATGCGCTCGCCATCGCCACGATGCTTGGTGCTCTCCTCACTGCACCGTTCGCGGTGATGTCCGTCGATCCGCATGCAGCGTTGCGGTGGGAGGTGTTGGGACTCGGGGTCACGGTGGGCGTGATGTCCTCGGTCATCCCGTATTCACTCGAGCTGATCTCGCTACGCCACCTGCCGCCGGAAACGTTCGCGGTGGTGACCTGTCTGTCGCCGGTGATCGCCGCAATCGCCGGCTGGTTGATCCTCGGACAGCACCTCGCGGTCACCGGGTATGTCGCGATCGTGTTGGTGACGGTGGCGAGCATCGGCGCGGTGCGCTCGACTAACGGTCGGCGATCGCCGCCCTCATCGCTTCCCTGGGCGCAGGCAGCCCCGTGAACTGCTCAACCTGAGCGAAGGCCTGGTTCAACAACATCTCCAACCCGCTGATCACCCTGCCGCCCGCGGATTCGACGGCCACCGCAAGCGGGGTGGGCCATGGGTCGTAGATCGCGTCGAGTAGGACGGGCGTCGCGACCAGGGTGTCGACATGGGCCGCCGCCACGTCGGCGGGGATCGTGCTCACGACCACGTCGATGTCGGCCAGCGGTGAGCCCAGCTCGATCCAGCGTGCCTGAGCACCGACGCGCGCTGCGAGCCCCACCAGCGGCTCGGCCTTGTCCCGGTTACGCGCGACGATCGAAATATCCTGCACGCCAAGCTCTGCCAGCCCGACGACGGCGGCGGGCGCGGTACCGCCCGAGCCCAGCACTGCGGCCCTGCCCGACACCCGGCCCAACGCTCCGATGACCCCGTCGACGTCGGTGTTGTCGGCGCGCCACCCCGTGTCAGTCCGCACCAACGTGTTGGCCGAACCAACGAGCTCGGCGCGGGCAGTGCGTTCGTCGGCGAACTGCAGGGCGGCGAACTTGCCCGGCATCGTCACCGATACGCCGACCCATTCCGGGCCGAAACCGCTTACCAGGGTGGGCAACTGCTCGGCGGTGCACTCGATCCGTTCGTAGGTCCAGCCGTCGAGCCCCAGCGCGCGATACGCGGCGAGGTGCAGCTGCGGTGAGCGCGAATGCGCGATGGGCGAGCCGAGCACCGCGGCCTTACGCGGACCCGCAGTCATCGACTACCGCCCGGAATCGAGGACACCGTTGCGCATGGCGAGCTCGATGTTCGCCAGATGTTGCTCATAGTCCCGCGTGAACAGGGTGGTGCCCTGCTTGTCGATGGTCACGAAGTACAACCAGTCCCCCGGCGCCGGCTGCTCAGCCGCCGCGAGGGCCGGCTGTCCGGGCGAACAGATCGGCGTGGCCGGAAGTCCCGGCCGCACATAGGTGTTCCATGGCGTGCGCTGCGCACGGTCGGCGTCGGTGGTCGCCACTTCGATCCGGTCGAGCGGATAGTTCACCGTCGAGTCGAACTCGAGCGTGCGCTTCTCGCCCAGCCGGTTGTAGATGACCCGCGCCACCTTGGCGAAGTCCTCCGGTGTGGCCTCACGTTGCACCAGCGATCCGACGGTCAGGATCTGGTAGGGCGACATGTTCATCGCCTGAGCGGTGTCGAGCAATCCGCCCTGTGCGTATTGGGTTGCGCTGGCGCCGATCAACGTCGACAGGATTTCCGGCGGCGTCGCGGACGGGTCGATGTTCCACGATCCCGGGGCGATGAGCCCCTCCAGCCGGCGGTGGTCGGAGCCCATCGCCTTGACCGGTCCGAGCGCCCATTCGGGGACCAAAAGAGCCGACGGGTCAGCCGTGCCCGCCGCCTCCTTGAGCGCATCCGCGGCGACGCATTTGCGCTCACCGTCGAGATCCACGCATGTCGCCTTGGAGATCAGGGTGAGGATGCCGTCGGTGACGGCGTTGGTGTTGACGTCCTGGACGTTGTCGAGCTGACGCCCTTCGGGGATCACTAGCTTGCCGACGCGGTTCTGCGGATCGGCAAGCCGCTCAACGGCATTGGCGGCCGGAATCTCGGTGCGCACCTTGTAGAAGCCGGGCTGGATCGAGGAGATCGCGGCATTGCCCTGCGCGGCGTCGACGAACGCGGCCGAGGTGGCCACCACGTTCTGTTCCTGAAGTGTCTGACCGATCGCGGTCGTGGAATCGCCGTCGTGGATCTGGATCACCACGTCGGCAACACCGTCACCGGTGAAGTCGTTGCCCGCGCCGAACATGCTGTGCCACAGTCTCGATCCCAGGAAGACCGCGCCGATCACGACCACGACCAGGATGGCGAGTGCCAAACCGCCGGCCATTCGGCGCCGCCGGCGGTTGCGCGCCTCCCGTATCCGGGCCGCTCGACTCCTTCGATGCCGAGGTGGGCCGACAGCCATGGGCTCCACCCGTTCACGGCGCCAGTCGGACTCCACGCGCTCTCGGCCCCAGTCGTCAGACATCGGAGACCATGCCCTCGATGTCGCCGTGCGCAGCCACCGCACGCCGTTGGTCCAACCAGTTCTGCAGGATGCCGACCGCGGCCGCCTGGTCGATCATCGATCGCTGCCCCTTTGCGCGTACCCCGGCCTCTTGCAGCGACCGCTGGGCCGCGACGGTGGTCAGCCGCTCATCGGCCAGTCGCACCGGCACCGGCGCTATGCGCGCCGCCAATTGATCGGCGAGCGCGATGGCCTCATGGGCGGCTGAGCCCGACCGGTCGGCCAGCGTCCGCGGCAGGCCGACGATCGCTTCCACCACCTCGAGTTCATCGACCAACCCCGCCAGCCGGCGCAGGTGTTTGTCCGAACCTTTCCGGCGGTCGCGCGTGACCGTTTCCACCGGTGTCGCCAGTATTCCGTCCGGGTCGCTGACCGCCACCCCGATGCGGACACTGCCCGCGTCGATGCCCAACCGTCGGCCGCGGCCGGGATCGGGAGGGGTCAGCGTGGGACCCGGCCGATCCGGCAGACGGTCGTCGGTATTCGCCACGCGGTCAGCTCCGGTCCAGTTCGGCGCGCAGCGCGGCCAACGCCGCGTCGATCCCCGCCGCCCCTTTACCGGAGCCCTGTGCCAGGTCAGCCTTGCCGCCCCCGCGCCCATTCACCGGCGCTCCCAATTTCTTCACCAGCTCGTTGGCGCTCAGGCCGAGATCCTGCGCCGCCACATTGACGGCGACCACGTAGGGAACCGCGTCGCCCTCGCCTTCGGCGATCAACGCGACGACCGCGGGTTCACTGCCCAGCCTGCCCTTGATGTCGCCGACAAGCGTGCGCAGATCCGCCGCCGACATCCCGCCGGCCATCCGCTGCGCCACGAGGTGGACCTTACCGACCCGTTCGGCGCCTGCGGCGGCATTGGCGGCCGCGGCGCGCGCATTCGCCAGCCGCATCCGGTCGAGTTCCTTCTCGGCGGCGCGCAACCGTTCGACGAGGTTGGCCACGCGGGCGGGCACCTCCTCGGACGGCACCTTCAGCGTCGACGCCAGCCCGGCCATCAGGGCGCGTTCCTTGGCCAGGTGCCGGAACGAGTCGAGGCCGACGTATGCCTCCACCCGTCGCACACCCGAGCCGATCGACGATTCGCCGAGAATCGTGACGGGCCCGATCTGGGCCGAACTGCGCACGTGGGTTCCACCGCAGAGTTCGAGGGAGAAGGGGCCGCCGATCTCGACGACCCGCACCTCATCGGGGTAGGCCTCACCGAACAGCGCCATCGCACCCATCGCCTTGGCCTTCTCCAACTCGGTGGTGAAGCTGTGCACCTCGAAGTCGGCCTCGACCGCCTCGTTGGTGACCTCTTCAATCTGAGTGCGCTGATCCTCCGTGAGCGAACCCTGCCAGTTGAAGTCGAACCGCAGATATCCGGGCCGGTTCAGCGAGCCCGCCTGAACAGCGTTGGGGCCCAACACCTGCCGCAGCGCGGCGTGCACCATATGGGTACCCGAGTGACCCTGGGTCGCACCGTGGCGCCACTTCGGGTCAACCGCGGCCGCTACCGTATCGCCCTCGACGAACTCGCCGGACTCGACGTTGACGCGGTGTGCCCACAGGGTTTTGGCGATCTTCTGCACGTCGGTCACCGCCGCCTTGGCCGCCGCGGATGCGCCGGTGCCGGTGATCGTGCCCTCGTCGGCGATCTGTCCGCCGGACTCCGCATAGAACGGGCTGCGGTCGAGAATGAACTCGACGCGGTCGGCGTCCTGGGCTCCGTGACCGATGACCGGTACCCGCTTGCCGTCGACGAAGATGCCGAGAATTCGCGCCTCGGAAGTCAATTCGTCGAAACCGGTGAACTCGGTGGGTGCGGTGTCGACGAGTTCGCGGTAGGCCGAGAGATCGGAGTGCGCCTGCTTGCGGGCGGCCGCGTCCGCCTTGGCACGCTGCCGCTGTTCGGCCATCAAACTGCGGAAGCCCTCTTCGTCGACGGACAGGCCGGCCTCCGCCGCCATCTCCAGCGTCAGCTCCAGCGGGAAGCCGTATGTGTCGTGCAGGGTGAACGCGTCGCTGCCGGACAGCACCTTGGCGCCCGCCGCCTTCGTCGCGCCCGCCGCCTCCTCGAAGAGCCGCGACCCCGAGGCGAGGGTGCGGTTGAACGCGGTCTCCTCGGCGACCGCGATGCGCTCGATGCGTTCGAAGTCGTCGACCAGTTGCGGGTACGACGGGCCCATCGTGTCGCGCACGGTCGCCATCAGCTGGCTCATGATCGGTTGCTCGACGCCCAGCAGCTTCGCCGAGCGGATGATCCGGCGCAGCAATCGGCGTAGGACGTATCCGCGGCCTTCGTTACCAGGACTGACCCCGTCGCCGATGATGATCGCCGAGGACCGGCTGTGATCGGCGATGATGCGGTACCGGACGTCGTCTTCGTGGTTGCCCTGGGCGTATCCCCGCGGCGCGACGGCCGCGACCAGGTCGATGACCGGACGCAGCAGGTCGGTCTCGTAGACGTTGTCGACGCCTTGGAGGATGCAGGCCACCCGCTCGATGCCCATGCCGGTGTCGATGTTCTTGCGGGGCAGCGGGCCGAGAATCTCGAAATTCTCCTTCGAGGTGCCCTCACCACGCTCGTTCTGCATGAACACGAGGTTCCAGATCTCGATGTAGCGGTCCTCGTTGGCCACCGGCCCGCCGTCGACGCCGTACTCGGGCCCTCGGTCGTAGTAGATCTCCGAGGACGGCCCGCACGGCCCGGGGATGCCCATGGACCAGTAGTTGTCCGCCATGCCGCGGCGTTGGATGCGTTCCAGCGGCATCCCTGCGACTTCCTGCCACAGGCCGATCGCTTCGTCGTCGTCGAGATAGACCGTCGCCCAGAGCCTTTCGGGGTCCAAGCCGTAGCCGCCCTCCTCGACGGGGTTGGTCAGCAGGCTCCAGGCGTATTCGATGGCGCCCTTCTTGAAATAGTCGCCGAAGCTGAAGTTGCCCGCCATCTGGAAGAAGGTGTTGTGGCGGGTGGTGATGCCGACCTCGTCGATGTCCGGGGTCCGGATGCACTTCTGGACGCTGACGGCGCGCTTCCACGGCGGCGTGCGCTGCCCGAGGAAGTAGGGCACGAACTGCACCATGCCGGCGTTGACGAACAGCAGATTGGGGTCGTCGAGGATCACCGAGGCGCTGGGCACCTCGGTGTGACCCGCCTTCACGTAGTGATCAAGGAAACGCTTCCTGATCTCATGTGTCTGCACGTTCTACTGTTCCTCGCACTGGGAGTGGTCTGCAATTACCTGCGACTATTCGACCGCACTACAGTACCGGTCGCGGTTGTCGCACCTGAAAGCCCAACGAACCGGCCGGCCGTCCGGTGCCGGGTTACCCGGAAATGAAGCTCAGCCGCACCTTGCGCTGCGGGTTATCGCGGTTCAGATCGACGAGCGCCACGCTCTGCCAGGTCCCCAGCAGCGGTTTCCCACCCTGTACGGGCACCGTCACCGACGGGGCGACCAGCGCGGGCATCACGTGATCGGCACCGTGGCCCGGCGAACCGTGGGAGTGCCGGTAGCGGTCGTCACGGGGCAGCAGGCGTTCGAGCGTGTCGAGCAGGTCGTCGTCGGATCCGGCGCCGGTCTCGATGATGGCGACACCCGCGGTGGCGTGCGGGACGAACACGTTGCACAGGCCGTCGGCGCGCCCACTGCAGAAGGAGCGCACGGCGTCGGTGAGGTCGACGATGCGGCGGCGGGCGGTGTCGATATCAAGTACGTCGGTGTCCACGTCACCGAGCCTACGAGCGTCCAGATCGATTGACGCGTGCGTTTATTGCGTCTGGGCCAAGTGTATGTCCTGGATCACACGGTCATCTGACCCCGAGACCTCCTGTCTAGAGGGTTTGGAGGAGCGCGTCGAGCTTGTCGTAGCCCTCGGTCATGCCGCCTTCCATGCCGGAGGACAGCAGGGCATCGCGGGCCTCGGTATTGGGGCATATCGAGCGGCCCCGCAGCCTGGAGCGACCGTTGCCGCGGTCCTCGAACCACAGGTACTCGATGTTCACCATGTCCGGCGCGCCCTCGAATTCGAAGGTCTGCAGGATGAACTCGTTGCCGCGCACGGTGTGGAAGGTGCCGTTGAAACCGAATGTGCCTTCCTCGTTGGAGTGGGTATAGCGGTATCCGCCATGGCTTTTGAAGTTCCACTCGCTGATGTTCATCTCGAGACCGTGCGGGCCCAGCCACTGCTTCACGAGCTCCGGCTCGGCGTGCGCGCGGAACAGCGCCTCGACGGGTGCGTCGAATTCCCGGGTGAATTCCATGGCCAGGGTGTCCACCGGGGCCTTGAGGTCCAATGCGTTCGTCATTTCTGTTTCCCCTTCTTCGGTGTGTCGGTCAGGTCCGCCAGTAGGGCATCCAGGCGGCGGTAACTGCGTTCGGCGTCAAGCCGATATCGGTCGATCCATGCGGTCAGCCGCTCCAGCGCGGCGGCGTCGAGGTGGACCGGCCGTCGCTGCGCATCGCGGGTTCGTGTGACCAGACCCGCATGCTCGAGCACCTGAATGTGCTTGGACACCGCTTGTTTGGTGATGTCGAACGGCGCGGCGAGCTCGTTGACCGTGGCGGGCCCCCTGGACAACCGCGCCACGATGGCGCGTCGAACCGGGTCCGCGAGCGCCAGGAAGGCGCGGTCGAGTCGCGCATCCTCATCGTCACCACTCCCCATTATCAACCCTTTAATTGATCAATGCTTTGGTTGATTACAACGCTAGGAGCGTTGGCGCGGGGTGTCAAGGGTGGATCACAACGCTTTCAACGTTCTGCAGGGGAAGTGCGAGTAGCGGCCTGCAAACCGTGGATAGCGTCAGCGCTTCCTGCGGATGATCGCGCGCAACTTGTCCAGCCGGGTCGCGATCTCCCGTTCCGCGCCGTGCGTGGTCGGGTGGTAGTAGTCGACGCCCACCAGCTCGTCGGGTGGATACTGCTGGGGCACAACACCATCGGGGTCGTCGTGGGCGTACTTGTAGCCGATCGCGTTGCCCAGCTTCTCGGCACCCGAGTAGTGGCCGTCGCGCAGATGGGCGGGCACCAACCCCGCCTTACCTGCCCTGATATCGGCCATCGCGGAGCCCAGCGCGGTGGTCACCGCATTCGACTTCGGCGCCGTCGCCAGATGCACCGTGGCATGGGCGAGCGTGAGTTGCGCTTCGGGCATGCCGATCAGCTGCACGGTCTGGGCCGCGGCGACAGCGGTCCGCAGCGCCGACGGATCCGCCATGCCGATGTCCTCACTGGCCAGGATCATCAGCCGCCTGGCGATGAAACGCGGGTCCTCCCCCGCGACCAGCATCCGGGACAGGTAGTGCAGGGCGGCGTCGACGTCGGAGCCGCGGACGGACTTGATGAACGCGCTGATCACGTCGTAGTGCTGATCGCCGTCGCGGTCGTAGCGCACGGCGGCCTTGTCCAGCGACTGCTCGATGACCTCGACGGTCACGTCCTCCCCCGCTTCGGACGCGACCTCCAGAGCCGTCAGCGCCCGCCGGGCGTCGCCGGCCGACAGTTGCACGAGCAGCTCGACGGCGTCGTCGGTGACCTTGACCTTGCCGCCGAGCCCGCGCTCGTCATCGATCGCCCTACGCACCACGGTGCGCACAGCGTCGGCGTCCAGCGGCTGCAACTGCATGATCAGCGACCGCGACAGCAGCGGTGCGACGACCGAGAACGACGGGTTCTCGGTGGTGGCAGCCACCAGCAGCACGACGCGGTTCTCGACGGCGGACAGCAGGGCGTCCTGTTGCGTCTTGGAGAACCGGTGCACCTCGTCGATGAACAGCACCGTCTGCTCGCCGTGATGAAGGATGGCCACGCGTGCTTTCTCTATGACGGCGCGGACCTCCTTCACGCCGGCCGACAGCGCCGACAGCGCCTCGAACCGGCGACCGGTCGCCTGCGAGATCAGCGACGCGAGCGTCGTCTTGCCGGTCCCCGGCGGGCCGTACAGGATGACCGACGCCGCGCCGGAACCCTCGACCATGCGGCGCATCGGCGACCCAGGCTGCAGCAAGTGGTCCTGTCCGACGACCTCGTCGAGGGTGGCGGGCCGCATCCGTACGGCCAGCGGGGTCGACGCGCCGACGGGTGCCACCCCCGACGACGGTTCGTCGCCGGGGACGTCAAACAGACCGTCGGCCACGCACCCTCTTTACCACGGCGCTACGACGCGACGGTCGTCACGAAGTCGATCAGTTCCTCGACCCGTCCGATCAGGGCCGGCTCGAGGTCGTTCCAGTCGCGCACACGGCTCCTGATCCGCTGCCATGCCCTGGCGATGTCGGCCTGCTCGGTGTGCGGCCACCCCAGCTCGCGGCACACCCCCTTCTTCCAGTCCATGCCCTTGGGGATGACGGGCCAGGCCTGCAGCCCGATCCGGCCGGGTTTGACCGCCTGCCAGATGTCGATGAACGGATGACCCACCACCAGCGTGTGGGCACCCCCGGGTCCCCGGCGCACCGCTTCGGCGATGCGAGCCTCCTTCGAACCGGCGACCAGATGGTCGACGAGCACGCCCAGCCGCCGACCGGGCTCTGGGCGGAACTCCTCGACGATCGCGGTGAGATCGTCGACGCCGCCGAGGTATTCGACGACGACGCCCTCGATGCGCAGGTCGTCGCCCCAGACCTGCTCGACGAGTTCGGCGTCGTGACGGCCCTCGACATAGATGCGGCTCGGCAACGCCACCTTCGCGCGGGCGCCGGGCACCGCCACCGAACCGGACGCGGTGCGCGACGCTTTCGGCGCGGCCCGTTTTGGTGGCGTCAGGATGACCGGTCGCCCGTCGATGAGATAGCCGGGGCCGACGGGGAACGGCTTCCTGCGGCCGTGGCGGTCCTCGAGTTCCATCCGGCCGTATTCGATGCGCACGACCGCGCCGACGAAGCCTGTCTGGGCGTCCTCGACGACCATCCCGATCTCTGCCGGCAGTTCGACGGAGCGAGGAGCCTTGCGATGCGGATTGGATGCGAGAACATCGGAGCCATAGCGGTCAGCCACCGGGTGATCGTAGGGTCAGCACCGTGCTGCTGAACCGCGACACGGCCGAGGGAATCGCTAACGGCAGCATCACACTCGTGCTTCGTCGGTGGGACGCGCCGAGGGCCAAGGCCGGCGGCACGCAACGCACCTCGGCGGGCACCATCCGCATCGACGACGTCATCGAGTACCCCGGCGACCACCGGGTCACGGGAAAACAGGCCCGCGCCGCCGGTTATCCGGACGCCGCGGCGGCGCAAAAGGATCTGGACCGCAGACCGGCGCGGCACACGTATGCGATCGCGGTGTCCTACCTGGGCCCCGACGAACGGCCCGAACTGGCTGCCGACGACCACTTGTCGGCGGCCGACGTGGACGCGATCGCCGCTCGGCTGGACCGGTGGGATGCCGCCACCGAGCCGTGGACGAAGCAGTACCTGACGATGATCGGTGCCAACGAGGCGGTGCGCGCACCGGATCTGGCGGCGCGCGTCGGGCTGGATGTGCCGCGGTTCAAGAGGCGTGTTCGCCAGCTCAAGTCCCTCGGGCTGACAATCAGCCTCGATGTCGGCTACCGCCTGTCCCCACGCGGGCGGGCGTTCCTACGAATGTCTGAGCGAGGATGAGACGGTGACGGAACTATCCAAATATGGGCTATGGGCAGTGGTGGCCGGCGGCTCGGAGGGCGTCGGCGCGGAGTTCGCGAGGCAGTTGGCCGCCGCCGGGATCAACCTCGTGCTGATCGCCCGCAAGCCGGGACCGCTGACCGAGACCGCGGATTCATGCCGCGCACTCGGTGTGGAAGCACGAACTCTCACAATGGATTTGGTGGCCGCCGATGCCGTGGGTCAGATTGCCGACGCCACCTCCGATCTCGAGGTCGGGCTCCTGATCTACAACGCGGGCGCCAACACCTGCAGTGAGCACTTCCTCGATGGTGAGCTGAGCGAGTTCGCACGGGTGATCGACCTGAACATCAACTCCATGCTGGCGTTGGTGCAGCACTTCGGCAGGCCGATGCGCGAGCGTCGACGCGGCGGCATTCTGATGGTCGGCTCGATGGCCGGCTACCTCGGCTCGATGCGGCACACGGTGTACGGCGGCGTCAAGGCCTTCGGGCGCATCTTCGCCGAAAGCCTGTGGCTCGAGTTGCGCGACTACGACGTCGACGTGCTCGAGCTGGTGCTCGGCGTGACCCGCACCCCCGCGATGGAGCGCGTCGGCCTGAACTTCGATGTGCCGGGCATGCGGGTCGCCGAACCGGCAGACGTCGCGCGCGAGGGTCTCGAACACCTGCCCCACGGCCCCGTGCACATCGCGGGCGGGAACGGCGACGACGTCGCGCGGCGCAACGATCCCGACCGCGCCAAGGTGGTGCTCGGCACGCACAAGTTCATGGAGAAGTTGATGGGATCCCGCTAGCCGAAAGGACTTCCGATGACCGACGAGCGACTATCCGAGCTGGAGCGCCGCCTGGCACGCATCGAGGCTGAGCGCGCGATCGAGCGGATCATCGCGTCCTATGGGCCACTTGTCGATGCAGGCGAAGCGGACGCCGCCGCTCAGCTCTGGGCGACCGACGGCAGCTATGACGTCGAGGGCTGGCCCATGCGCAGCCGCGCGGACGTGGCCGCGATGGTGCGCTCCGACGCTCATCAGGGTCTGATCGGCCGGGGTGCCAGCCACTTTCTCGGCCCGGCCGTGGTGACCGTGGACGGGTCGAACGCCGTGGCGGTGTGCGAATCGATTTTGTTGGTGCACCGCGGCGACGGGTTCGTCGTCGCCCGTGCCGGCGCCAACCACTTTCGGTTGAAGTACATCGACGATCGCTGGCAGATCGTGGAGCGCACGACGCGCACTCTGGACGGCAAGGCCGAGGCGCGCGCCCTGTTGGCCTCAGGGGTGGCCGGCGCATGAGCGGCCAGCTGGACGGCAAGGTGGCGCTGGTGACCGGGGCGGGGGCCGGCATCGGCGAGGGCATCGCGCGGCGCTTCGCCGACGAGGGCGCGCAGGTGGTGATCGCGGAGATCGACACGGCGGCAGGACAAGCCGTCGCCGACGCGGTCGGCGGCACGTTTGTCCGTGTGGACGTCTCGGACCGCGCACAGGTCGAGTCGGCGGTGCGGACGGCGGTGTCCAGGTACGGGTCGATCGACATCGTGGTCAACAACGCATGGGGCGGCGGGGCGATCGGCAGGGTGGAGTCGAAGACCGATGAACAACTGGCGCAGGGCATCGCCGTCGGTTATTACGGTCCGTACTGGGCGATGCGGGCGGCCTTTCCGCACATGAAGGACAAGGGCTGGGGTCGCGTCATCAACATGTGCAGCCTCAACGGGGTCAACGCCCACATGGGCACGCTGGAGTACAACGCGGCCAAGGAAGCGTTGCGTGCGCTCACCCGCACCGCGGCACGCGAGTGGGCGCCGACGGGAGTCACCGTCAACGCGATCTGCCCGGCAGCCAAGAGCCAGGCGTTCTTTCGCGCCATCGGCGACTACCCCGAGCTGGAAGCGATGGCCGATGCGGCCAATCCGATGGGCCGCATGGGCGATCCGTACGAGGACATCGCGCCTGTGGCGGTGTTCCTGGCGGGCGACGGCTCGCGATACCTGACCGGGAACACGCTGTTCGTCGACGGCGGAGGGCATATCAACGGCACGCCGTGGGCGCCCGACCTAGACGCCGACTAACCCGTCCGAGTCACCTGGATTTCGCGGGATTTGAGACGATCTCGTCGATGATCGTGTGCACGAGGCGCATCTTGTCCAGCACCTTGGCCGGTAGCACGAACGGGTAGAGGTCGTCCTTGCCCATCGACCGGTTGATCATGTTCAGCGCCCAGGTGAGCGGAAGCCAGATATCGATCGTCGTGTCGAATCCGCTGGGGCCCAACACCCGCCGCTCGAACGTGGCGCTGGCCGGAGCCAGACCGAACGCCGCGGCGGTATCCAACGTGTCGCGGATATGAAGGTAATGCGCAAATGTCTCGGCCCAGTCTTCGGCCGGATGCATGGTGGCATAGGAGGAGACGTAGTCCTTCTGCCACTCCGGGGGCGGGCCGTCGCTGTAGTGCCGGTCCAGCGCGGCCTGATAGTCGGTGTCGGCGTCGCCGAACAGCTCGTGAAACCGGGCCTTGTAGTCCGGTGAGGGGTCGACAAGCCGGTAGTAGTAGTAATGCCCGACCTCGTGCCTGAAATGGCCGAGCAGCGTGCGATAGGGCTCCTCCATCGACACCCGCAGTTGCTCGCGGTGCACGTCGTCGCCCTCGGCGAGATCGAGTGTGATGACGCCGTTCTCGTGACCGGTGAACACCTTCTCGGTCTCGCTGGACAGCAGGTCGAATGCGAGACCGAACTGCGGGTCTTCGTCACGCCCGATGATGGGCAGCTTCATTTCGTACAGCTGGGCGATGAGTCGCCGCTTGGCCTTCTCCGCCTCGGCGAACGCCGCCATGGCCTTGGCGTCGGCATCGTGTGGCCGCGTCCGCGTCAGCGCACACGACGTGCACAACTGTCGCGTCGGGGTTCGTTCTACCAACCAATTGCACTGGGCGGCATACAAATTCGCGCACAGTTGGTAATCGCTGGACGGCACCGCACCCGCGTGATCGCTTTCGTCGTCGGGCGCGATGACCAGCAGCGCCATGTCCTGCAGCGAGAACCCCAACGAACTCCCGCACGACAGGCAGAGCGAGTTCTCGAACGCCAATCGCTGACCGCAATTGGGGCAGGTGAAGTCACGCATTCAGAACGCCACCTTCATACGGTGCCACGTCGACCGACACATCGATCACACTGCTCTCGGAGTCGGTGTAGATGATGCCGCGCAACGGGGGCACGTCGGCGTAGTCGCGGCCGAATCCCACGGTGATGTAGCGCTCGTCGACCATCTGGTCGTTGGTCGGATCGAAACCGAGCCACTGGTTCTGCGGCGTCCATACCGATGCCCACGCGTGCGTGGCGTCGATGCCCACCATTCGTTCCTTTCCCGGCGGCGGATCGGTCGCCAGGTACCCGGACACGTAGCTGGCTGCCAACCCATTGGCACGCAGGCAGGCGATCGCCAGCCGCGCGAAGTCCTGACATACCCCCTCCTGCGCCGCCAAAACCTCGCTCACCTGAGTCGACACCGTCGTGGAACCGGACCGGTAGGTGAAATCGTGGTAGATCCGCGACGTCAGGTCGCGCAGCACCTCGATGAGTGGGCGCTCCGGAGCGAAACTCGGTGCGGCGTACTCGCGTAGCTCGTCGGTGATCTCGGGCGGTCGTAGATCCAGGGTGAACTCTGTGGCCAGGGCGCCGTCGGTGCCGACCGGCCTGGCGATCTCCCACGGCGCGCGCGCCGACCCGCCCTCGTAGAGGTCCGCGGGCGGCGGATCCACCTCGACCACTGATCTGCTCGTGATCGACAGGTTCCGGTGCCGCTCGGTGACATGGAAATACGAGCTGATGTTGCCGTAGCCATCGCGGCTGGTCGAGACGTCGGCGGCCTCGGGATCGATCAGTAGTTCGTGCGACAGGCAGCGCTGGCGCGCAGAATCGCGGGGGGTGAGGAACCCACGGCCGTAGCTGCTGGTCACGACATCCGAGTAGTGGTAGACCGTGTGGTGCGCCACCTGGTAGCACCGGCTCGATCCCGAGGGTGTCGGCCCGTCGGGCCCGAATACGTCAGGAGGGGCCGTCACGGCATCACCCGGCGCTCGTCGGGTCCCCACAACGGCTGCATGCCGCCCGGCAGCGACAGATGCGTCGCGGTGATGACGCCGGACAGGTCGCGCAGGTCGGCGTGAACACCGTCGAGCAATGCGGCGAGCTCGGCACGGTGGCCTTCCGGCGTGGCCTCTTCGAGATCGGCGGGTTCGATGCGGCGCAGCCGGGTGATGATCTCGTCGACCAGCCGTTCGGGGCGTGATGAGCCAGACGATCCCGGCAGCGACTTCAGTCCGATGCGTAGCCGCTCGAGCTGGTAGGCCAATGACCGCGGGTTCTCCGCGTCGAACAGAACCAGATCGGCCACGGCAGCAACACTAACCGTGCCGGGATTGCGTCGCCGGTAGATGACCGACGACTCACACGCCACCAGCGTGGACTCTGTGATGGTTTGCTCAGCGCCAGGGCTGCGAACCGTGGTGAGGGTCTCACGCAGCAACGCCGTCAACCCCAACCCACGTTCGATGCGTTTGCCGATGTCCATCATCGTCCAGCCGACGTCGTGGACCATGGACTCGGCGGCCACCCCCGAGAGCGCGAGCATGCCCGCGAGCGTGAGGTTGCTTGTCGACGACAGGTAGGCGTCGCCCTCGGTCTTGGACTGTGGCGGCTCGTCGGCGGACCGGACAGACGGCTGATCCTCGGGGTGCAGCAGCGCGCGTTCGACCGCCGCGAGCACCATCCAGGTGTCGTTGGACATCTGGTCGCGCACCGCGCGGGCGGCGAGGCTGAGACGCTCGACCGACTGTGCAAGGGAGCCCGAGCGGTGCCGATCGGCGGTCAGCGACCACAGCGTGGTCGGCGCCGTCGCCACCAGGTCGTGGTAGTCAACGTCACCCGACCCGGTTCCGGTGATCGAACCGAGCGCGGTGAGCAGTACCGGTACACATTCGCTGCCTGCCAACTCCCTGCGGTAGCGGAACTCGTGATAGCGCTCCCGAGTCACGGTCAGCAGCCTGGCCATGCTCTCCGCACGCTCGGAGTAGCGGCCCATCCAGAACAGATCCGACAGCACACGCGGGGAGCTGACCGCCCCGGTGGGGCTCGGGGTGATGGCGGGCAGCTCCAGCGGCGGCGCGGTGGGGACGCGCTCGGCGGTCACCCTCGTCGGCGTGCGTACCCAGATATCCTTGGCGGCAACGCTATTCAGCCTGAATCCGGCGCTTCCGGCCGCGACGAGGTAGCCCAGTCCGCCGATCATCGGCGCGTATCCGCTGCGCTGCGACACGGTGAACAACCGCATACCGACATTGGCCGCCGACAGCCCGCCCGGGTAGTAGTCGCTGGGCGCCGACGAGAACTGCGGCAACTCCTGGCCCACCCATTGCCACGGCGTCGCTTCGATGCGGACGCCGAGTTCCTTGCGCTGTGCCGAGGTCAGCGCCGGCCCGACAATGGTGTCGCCGCCCGTCACCGGACGGATCAGCAGCGACGACAGGTTGCTCAACAGATGCGACCGTTCGGTGTTGATACCACCCCAGTACATCGGCGTTGTGCGAAGCAGCGGTGTCTCCCCCAGCAGCCGCTCGGCGAGTTCGGGCAGAAAGCGAAGCACCCCAGGGCTTTCCAGGATTCCGCTGCCCAGCGTGTTCACCACCGTAACCGCACCGCGCCGTAGCACCTCTACGAGCCCGACGACGCCGAGGCGCGAATCCGCCCGCAGGTCAAGAGGATCCGCGTAGTCGGCGTCCACCCGGCGCAATACCACGTCGACACGCTTGAGCGTGCCCATCGACCGCATCCACAGCTTGCCATCGCGCACCACCAGGTCGGCGCTCTCCACCAACGGGAAGCCCAGCACGCTGGCCAGGTAGGCCTGATCAAAGGCCGTCTCGGAGTGGATACCGGGGCTGAGCACAACGACCACCGGTTCCTCGGCGGACTCGGGCGCCGCGTCGATCAACGCGAGGCGAAGCGCCTGCGCCCATGGCGAGGCCGGCCGGGGGCCGATGCGTTCGTACAGGTCGGGGATGGCGTGTGCCACTACCCGGCGATCGGCGAGTGCATAACCCGCCCCTGACGGCGCCTGGGTCCAGTCGGCGTTGACCTGGAAGCTGCCGTCACGGGTCCGACTGATGTCGCAACCATGCATGAAAAGCTGGTGCCGGCCGGGTACCTCGATACCGCGCGCCGCGCGGATGTAGCCGGGGTGAGCGAAGAGCAGTGGCGCGGGCAGCACGCCGCTGGTCACCGACATACGTGGGCCGTAGAGGTCGGTCAGTACCGCATCGAGCAGCCGCGAGCGCTGCAGCAGACCGGCTTCCAGGATGTCCCAGTCAGCCGAGGAGATCACCAGCGGCAGCCCATCGAGGTGCCACGGGCCGGGTTCGGCTGCCCCGTTGCCGTTGGTGACGGCGTCACCGTGGCGGTCGACCTGGACGTAGGTGATGCCGTCGTTGTCGACCAGGCTGCGCACCGTTGACCGCAG
Organism: Mycobacterium sp.; assembly: GCA_044508395.1. Classification (GTDB taxonomy): domain Bacteria; phylum Actinomycetota; class Actinomycetes; order Mycobacteriales; family Mycobacteriaceae; genus Mycobacterium. The sequence goes on from JBIQHU010000013.1 coordinate 19,184, forward strand.
GTGGTCCAGGCCGGTGCGGCCGCGCTCGCCGACGCACTCGGCGAGTTCCTGCCAGGCCGGCCGGATATTGCCTGCGGCGTCGACGAATTCGTCGTAGCCGGTGCCCGCCCCGCCGCGGACGTCGAACAGCGCCTGCTGGGCTCGCGCGGTGCGGTACCGGGACAGCAGGTTGTCGATGTCGTGTGGACTCGCCGCGGGTAGGACCATCACTTCAGAACGGTACGCACCCGGCGCAGGTCCAAGATCCCCGGCGCGCCCACGTCAGTGGATTGTCGCGCCTGCTTCTCCCGGATGTCGGACATGTCCACCTTGCCGGGGGTAAAACCGGTGGTCTCGAAACGGCGGCCGCGTCGCGATTCGGCCTCCACGGCGTTGACGGGCGGGGTGTCATAGGACCGCCCACCGGGGTGTGAGACGTGATACGTACAGCCGCCACGCGACATGGCTGAGGCGATGTCGATCAACTCGAAGCGCAGCGGGCCGTCGACGGTGATGGTCGGATGCAGCGCGCTCGGGGGCTGCCACGCCCGGTACCTCACCCCGCCCACCTGAACGTCGGGATTGTCGGTGGCCAACAGTGGCACGGGATAGCCGTTGGCGGTGACGATGTAGCGCTGCCGGTCGGCGCCGATGAGCCGGACCTGGATGCGCTCGACCGATGAGTCGACGTAGCGCGCCGTCCCGCTCGCGGTCGACTCCTCCCCCAACACATTCCACGGTTCGATCGCCCCGCGCAGCTCGATCTCCACACCGTCGAATACTGCTGTACCGATGCGCGGGAACCGAAACTCGGTGAACGGGTCCAGCCAGCTGGTCTCGAAGTCGATACCGTGCACCCGCAGGTCGGCGGCGACGTCCGCGATGTCATGAATCAGGAAGTGCGGCAACAGGTATCGACCGTGCAAGTTCGCGCCGTGGCGGATGAGCGGCGCCCGCAGCGGCTCATCCCAGAACCACGCGACCAGCGACCGCACCAGCAGCGACTGCACCATCGCCATCTGGTAGTGCGGCGGCATCTCGAACCCGCGCAGCTCCAGCAGCCCCAGCCGGCCGCGGGGACCGTCGGGGCTGTACAGCTTGTCGATGCAGAACTCGGCCCGGTGGGTGTTTCCGGTGATGTCGGTCAGCAGGTGCCGCAACGCCCGGTCCACGATCCACGGGCGTGGGCCGCCCTCGCCCGCCGACAGCCGCGCGATCTCGGCGAACGCGATCTCGAGCTCGTACAGCGCCTCGGCGCGGCCCTCGTCGACCCGGGGCGCCTGCGACGTCGTGCCGACGAACCGTCCCGAGAACAGATAGGACAGCGCCGGGTGGCGCTGCCAGTAGGTCAGCATCGACACCAGCAGGTCGGGACGGCGCAGCAGCGGCGAATCCGCGGGGGTGATGCCGCCGAGGGTGATGTGGTTGCCACCGCCGGTGCCGCCGTGAGTGCCGTCGACGTCGAAGGACTCGGTCGACAGCCGGGCGAGCCGGGCCTCGCTGTAGAGCGTTTCCAGCTGCTTTCGCTGCTCGGCGAAGCTGGCCGTCGGCGCGACGTTGACCTCGATGACCCCGGGGTCGGGGGTGACGGTCATCGACGTGATCCGCGGATCGGATGGCGGTCCGTAACCCTCGAGGACGACCGGACACGCGATCTTGGCTGCCGCGGCTTCCACCCGGTGGATCAGGTCGACGAAGTGCTCGGCGTCGTCGGTGGGCGGCAGATAGATGTAGAGCAGACCGTCGCGGATCTCGGCCACGATCGCGGTGGTCGGCACGGCGCCGGCCTCCACGACCTCCGCATCGTCGGCGCCGGGTTCGTCGGGCAGTATCCCGCGGTTGGTCAACGGATCGGCCCCGTGTGTCGGCTCCGGCGGGTGCCAGCTGATCGATTTCAGCGGCAGCCGCAGCCCGGCCGGCGAGTCGCCCTCCAGCAGCACGATCCGTCCGCGCCGCAGCCGCCAGTCGGCGCTCGCCCATCCTGACCCATCGTCGGTTCGGTGCAACGGCAACACATACGCGGTGGGTTCGGTGACGGACTCGTCCAACCGCGCCATCAGGACAGCTCGCGCATCGGGGGTGTCGGTCTCCAAATCGTCTGCCGCGCTGACGGGTTCGCCCTGCGGCAGACGGGTCGCGGCGGCCAGACGGTTCAACGCATCCTCGTACGCGGGTCGAACCTGGGACGCAGGCAGACCGAGGTCGTCGGCGAGGGCACCGAGGAACTGGAGTCCGGCGTCGGGCGCGACCTCGATGGTCTCCGGCGTCGACGGCCATGGGTCCGCCAACAACGAATCGTCGCGCCACAACGGCCCACCATCGGTGCGCCAGAACAGCGCGATCTGCCAGCGCGGCAACGGCTCCCCCGGATACCACTTGCCCTGGTTGCGGTGAATCAGACCCTGCGGCGCCCAAACCTTCTTCAGGCGAGCCGCGAGCGCGGATGCCAGTCGGCGTTTGTGCGGCCCGTCGGCGTCGGTCGTCCACTCGGGGTCGACCTGGTTGTCGATCGAGACGAACGTGGGCTCGCCGCCGATCGTCAAGCGCACATCGCGAACGGCCAACCGCTCGTCGATGCGGCCGCCCAGGTCACAGATGGCATCCCAGGCGGCCTCGGTGTAGGGCAGCGTGACCCGGGGATCCTCGTGGATCCGCGTGACGGTGTTGGTGAAGTCCAGTGTCGTCTCACACGGCTCGGTGGCGCCGGTGATGGGCGCCGCGGACTCCGGGTGCGGGGTCGCCGACAGCGGGATGTGGCCCTCACCGGCGAACAGGCCCGACGTCGGATCGAGGCCTATCCAGCCCGCGCCAGGGATGTACACCTCGGTCCATGCATGCAGGTCCGTGAAGTCGGCGGCCGGGCCAGACGGTCCGTCGAGCGCCTCGACGTCGGACGTGAGCTGAACGAGGTAACCGGACACGAAGCGGGCGGCCAGCCCCAGCTGGCGCAGGATCGACACCAGCAACCAGGCCGAGTCGCGGCACGAGCCGATTCCGGTGCGCAGGGTGTAGTCCGGCGTCTGCACGCCGGGTTCCATTCGCAGGCTGTAGCCCACGTCGGCGTTGATGGCGCGGTTGAGCGCGACGAGGAAGTCGATGGTGCGGGTCCCCGGTGGGACGGAGAAGTTCGCCACCCACGCCTTGGCGAGGTCGCCGGGCCCGCTGCCCTCGCCGTTCTCGTCGACCGGGCGTAGGTAGGGCTTGAGGTCTTCGGCAAGCGACTTGGGGTAGGTGAAGCCGAACTTCTCGGCATACTCCTCGATGAAGAAGTCGAACGGGTTGATCACCTTCATGTCGGCGATCAGGCCGACGGTGATCGTCAGGCTCCGTGCCCGGTTCGGAAAAACCAGCCGGGCGAGGAAGTTGCCGAAGGCGTCCTGCTGCCAGTTGATGAAGTGGTCGGCGGGTTCGACGGCGAACGAGTAGGCCTCAATCGGGGTCCGGGAATGCGGGGCAGGGCGAAGCCGAACGACGTGGGGATGCAGCTGCACCAGTCGGTCGAATGTGTAGCTGGTGCGGTGCTCCAGCGCCACCTTGATGCCCATCGCACGATCCCATCACACGGTGGCCGGGTATGCATGGCGCACAATCGAGTCCGTGGCCACCTGGACGGACGTCGAGCGCATCGCCGTCAAGCTACCTGAGGCGTCAGAGACGGCGCCGAGGTCATGGCGGCCCCCGATGTGTACTTCACCACACCGCACTTCGACGGCTACCCGATAGCGCTCGTCCGGCTGGCCGAGATTTCCGTGGCCGAACTCACCGAGCTCATCACCGAGGCCTGGCTCGCGCAGGCGCCGAAGACCCTCGTGAAGGCGTACCTCGCCGAGGAGCGCTAGCTTCGCACCGCCCGGATGATCAGCTCGTCGGCCGGTACGCGGTGGCCCTTCTCGCAGCGGATCTCGACGCCGGCTTCGGCGCCGCAGTCGGCGTGCGCCAGGCGCAGCGGCATGCGCCCGGACAGGTGACGCCGGCCCCATTCGAACATCGCAAAGACCACCGGCATGAAGTCGATGCCCGCGTCGGTCAACACGTACTCGTCGCGGCTGCGCTGACCGGGCTCCTGGTACGGCCGCCGTTCGAGCAGGCCGGCCTCCACGAGCTCCGAGAGCCGCGCGGCGGCTGCGGCCTTCGTCACACCTATGCGACGCCAGAAGTCGTCGAACCGGGTGGTGCCGTAGTAGGCCTCACGCATGATCAGCATCGCCGATTTTGTCCCTAGCAGGGCCATCGTCTTCTCCACGGGGCATTGACCCACCGCGGACCAGGCGTCACGGTCGGCCAGCCGGCCCTGCAGCATCGTCACGGAATGCCCCCTCCCTCTGAGTTGTTCTAAGTATACCCAGGTGATATAGCTGGGTATAGGAAGCATTACTCAGTGGTGAGTTCAGGAGGCTGAAATGGCTGGATATGCGGGCCGCGATGCGGTCATCGTCGAGGCGGTACGCACACCGATCGGGAAAGGCAAGGCCAACGGTGCACTGCATGACGTGCTGCCCGTCGACCTCTTGGCTCACAGCCTTAAGGAACTGGTGAACCGCACGGGTGTAGACCCGGCGCAGATCGACGACGTCATCACCGGCGCGGTCACCCAGGTGGGCGATCAGGCCGTCAACATCGGGCGCAACGCGCTGCTGGCGGCCGGATTCCCCGAATCCGTGCCCGGCACCACCGTCGACCGCCAGTGCGGCAGCAGCCAGCAGGCGATCAGCTTCGCGGCTCAGGGCGTGCTGGCCGGCGCGTACGACATCGTCGTCGCGGGCGGGGTCGAGTCGATGTCGCGGGTACCGATGGGCTCGAGCGTGCTGCCGGGCAGCGACCCGTTCGGCGCCATGGCGCAGCGGTATCCGGAAGGACTGGTGCCGCAGGGCATCAGCGCCGAACTGATCGCCGCGAAATGGGGCTTCTCGCGTCAACAGCTCGACGAGTTCTCCGCAGGCAGTCACGAAAAGGCCGCGCAGGCAACAAAAGACGGCCGCTTCGACAATGAACTCATTCCGATCGCGGGGCTCACCACTGACGAGATCATTCGTCCCGGCACCACGGTGGAAACGTTGGCGGGTCTGAAGCCCGCGTTCTACCACCCCTCCTACGAAGCGCGTTTCCCTCAAATCCAGTGGGAGATCACGCCGGGCAACTCGTCGCCGCTGTCGGACGGCAGCGCGGCGGTGCTGATCACCACCAGTGAGGTCGCCAAGCGGCTGGGCCTGCGTCCACTGGCCCGTATTCATACGACAACCGTGGTGGGATCCGACCCGCTGTACATGTTGACCGGCGTCATCCCCGCGACCGAAAAGGTGTTGCAGAGAGCAGGACTCACGCTGTCCGATATCGACCTGTTCGAGGTCAACGAGGCCTTCGCGCCAGTGGTGATGGCGTGGGCGCACGACGTCGGTGCGGATCTGTCGAAGACGAACGTCAACGGAGGGGCGATCGCGATCGGTCACCCGTTGGGCGCATCCGGCGCGCGCCTGATGACCACGCTCGTCAACGCGCTGGAGCAGCGCGGCGGACGCTACGGGCTGCAGACGATGTGTGAGGGCGGCGGCATGGCCAACGCCACGATCATCGAGCGGCTCTAATCTGGCGATTTCGGCGTGTTGAGTCTCGCTCAGCGTGACTCAACACGCCGAAGTCACGCGCGTTGCAGCTCGAACAGCGGGATGATCCGGCTGGTCTTGGCCTGGTACTCGGCGAACACCGGCGCGAGCTCGACCACCTTCGGATACAGCTCATCGCGCTCGGCGCGGGGCAGTTCACGGACGACGACGTCGTACTCGGTGGTCCCCACCTCGATGTGCGCCCGAGGGTTGGCCCGCACGTTGTGCACCCACGCCGGATCTTTGTCGGCGCCGGCGAACGACCCGACGATGTAGATCTTGCCCTCGACGTCGAAGTAGGCAAGCGGCGACAGCCTCGTCTGGCCGGACTTCGCGCCGGTGGTGTGAAGTATCAGCAGCGTCGCACCCTCGAACGGGCCGCCGACTTTGCCGTCGTTGGCGCGGAACTCCTCGACGATGCCATCGTTGAACGCCTTGAAATCGGATATCTCGGTCACCTTTCATCTAAGTCAGGCGTGGCCTCCGGTATTCCGCATCGCATAATCAACAGCTATGCGTGTGATCGTGACCGGCGGCAACAGCGGCGTGGGCAAGGCCACCGCGGCGGCGCTGGCCGCCGCCGGGCACAGCGTGCTGATCGCCTGCCGCGATGTCGAGAAGGGTCGTACCGCCGCAGCGGAGATCGGCGGCGACGTCGAGGTGGCCGCCCTCGATCTGGCCGACCTGGCCAGCGTGCGGGCGTTCGCCGATTCGGTGGAATCCGTTGACGTGCTGGTGAACAACGCGGGGGTGATGGGCATGCCATTGACCCGCACCGTCGATGGGTTCGAGGCCCACATGGGTACGAACCACCTCGGGCATTTCGCGTTGACCTGCCTGCTCGGTGACCGGATCAAGGACCGCGTCGTTTCCGTCGCGAGCGCGACGTACCTGTTGAGCACGCTGCACCTCGAGGACCTCAACTGGCATATCCGCAGGTACTCGAAGTGGAGTGCGTACGGCGAGTCCAAATTGGCCAACCTGCTGTTTGTCAGCGAACTCGCAGCACGCGGCATCCGCGCCTACGCATCCGATCCCGGTGCGACGGACACCGACATCACCCGGTCGATGGGCATGGGCGAGCACCGCCGGATGCGGCGACTGCTGCACACCCCCGCACAGGGGGCACGCGCCAGCCTGCAGGCGGTGTCGACCGATCTGCCCAGCGGTACGTATCTCGCGCCGCGTTTCAATCAGCTGGGCCCGCCGAAGGTGACCAAGTTGCGTCCCAAGGCTGTCGACCGCGTGATGGCCCGCCGGTTGTGGGAGCTGTCCGCCGAGCTGACGGGGTCCGACTGGTCGGTCGCCTAACCCCGAATCTCGCTTCGAGATCCGTTGGGGATCAACGCTTCCTAGCGTCGCGGTATCGTCGGCGGCGCTCCGTGCACCGCGGTGATCCGAACGTAGCGGAAGACCGCTTCGGCTCGATTCGATGCCTTGAGTTTGCGCAGAATATGTTTGACGTGTGTCTTGACGGTCCCCTCTGAGATCACAAGACAGGTAGCGATTTCGCGGTTGCTCTTGCCCTCGGCCATCAATGACACGACCTCAATTTCGCGGGGTGACAATCGCGATTCGATGCTGGTGCAGGCGGCCAGGGAGGCAGCCACCGGCGGCACACACCTCGAGTCCAGGTGTGGCTGTGGCCGGCCAAGCATCGCCCTGGAGGTGCACAGATCCTCGGCGGCGGTGGCGATGTCGCGCGCCATGCGCTGAATTTCGTTGCGCGCAAGGCGCAATCGCTCGCTGAGCGCGGTGCGCTGGTATGCGTAGCCAAATCCCTCGGCAAACATCCACAGCACGGCGAAATCCTCGTCGTCGACATGGCGGCGACTGTTGTAGCAGTCGGCGTGCAGCAGACCAATGATGCGGCCGTTCGGCATGATTGGGGCGGCGACATAGGACCGAGACAGGGAGGCCTGCCCGATGAAGGCGTTGGTGCGGGCATCGTGCTGAGCGTCGCGAACGAGGACTGGGGCGCGGCGCCGCAGGATTTCACTTTCGACGAGCGTGTGGTCGATATGCATCGGATGTTCGCGCCCAACGCGGGCGATTTCGCTGGCCCATTCGGGGTCGGCCGTCACGTGGACGCTTTCCACCCACCACGTCGACTCCTCGACCCGCGAGATGATGGCGCGGTCAAATCCGCAGCGACATAGTTCGGCCGGCGCCCGCTCAATCATCTGCTCAATCGAGTCGATGCCGTGCAGTCGTGACAGCGCGTTGCGTACGGCGCCATAGCGGCTATTGCGTTGCATTATTTGTGTCTGACCGACCTGAACCTGTAGCTGCCCGATCTTGGTGAGCAGCCCGATCAGCCCGGCCGCGGCAGGGGTCGCGATCTCGGCCCCCGACGCCAGCGCGGCGAGCCGATCGTGGGCCAATCCGAGAGCGCACTGGATGCGGGTGAAGTCGCGACCGTCACCGACCGCCGCTATGCCGCCGAAACCCGGCAGGGCGGCGGCCTCATGCAGCGCCGACACGATCCGATCGCGCAAGTCGTTGTCGCGCAATGGTTCGCCGACTACGTGCCATTCCTCCTCGTCGGGAATGCGTATCGACCAGCGCGGGGGGACCATCCGGAGATTGGCGGCGCGGGACGACCGGCGTCCGACATTGACTGCGATATCGATCGTGGCGGTGCTCACGCCATCGACGTTAAGGAGGCCGCGGTCGCTTCGACATGGAAGCGGCTCCCAAATCTTGGGCTGGGCACTGGAAGCTCATCACATGCTGTCGTGCGAGGCCGGCCAATCGGGTTGCCCAGCGCTGGCCAGTCCGCCCGGGCTGAGGTTGGCGCCGGCATTGGCGAGACGCAACGCCACCTCCAGCTCGAGGCGACGCCCGTCGAACGAACGCCCGAGTAAGTCTTTGGCCTGTTGAACGCGGTACATCACGGTGTTCTGGTGCACACCCAAACGCTCTGCGGTCCTGATCCAACTCATGTTCTCCTCGAAGAACACGAGAAGCGTCTCCCGCAGCCTGCGACTGCGTTCGGCGTCTGAACTGAGTTCGCCGAGTTCGTCTTTGGCGAATTGTCCAGCAGCCGACAGGTCGTGGGTCAGCAGTGCGGCCAGCGCCACGTCGCGGTGGTGAGCGACCGTGCCCGGCCGTTGGGAGAACACACGGCTCGTGCGCCGACCGTCGCGTGCTTGGCGATGAGAATCAACGAAGCCATCCAATCCATGGCATAGCCCACCGACAGCCGCCATGAGCGGGGCATCGATGTCCATGTGCGGGGGCGGGTGTGCACCGACGGCAGGCCCACTCGTCCAGGCCCACACCATCGCTTCGCCGGCGGGAACGACCAGCAGCTCGATTCCCCCCAGCCGGTGGGCGATCTCGGCGGCAGCACGTTTCAGTGCCTGCAGTGGCGGGTTGTCCGGGCTGCGCGGATCGCTCCACACGATCATGGCGATGTGGGGCCGGTCGAGGTTGTATCCCAGTGCCGCGCTGGTGGCGTGCGGGTCCACGGGACGTCCCGCCAGAATCCCGAGCACGAGTTCCGCCCGCACGGAGTCCGCACCGCGCACCCATAGTTCACGCTCTCGCTGATAGTGGTCGACAAGTTCACCGGACACTTTTTCGCAGTACCCGAACAAGTACTGCGAGGCCGAACTGGCGAGCTGCCATTTCACCGCTTCGGGTGCTTGTCGCCGGCAAATCGCGTCGCGCAGGGCTGCATCGCAAATGCCCAGCCCGATCACATAGCAACGCGGTATCGCGGCGACGGTAATGCCTCGCTGAGCTAAGACGGATACCCAGTTCAACGTCACCTTTGGCACCTGCGCCGTCGACGGCGATTCCAAGGCCGCGAAACCGCGCATCACTGTCTGAACATTGCTGAAGGCCGCCTCGACCGTCAGCTGCTCCAGGTCCTTGTCGTCGGCGTCGTGAAGGTCGGCGATCACAGTGACAGCGCGCAGTCCGATGCGCTCGGCCAACTCAGCTTCGTCGACCGAGGCGGCAACTTCGGCAGCTCCGTCAAACATCTCTTGAGCCACTGCGCCCCCAGATCGCGCGTCCAGACAAAGTGACGGTAGCAACTCGGGCGCCGTGCGGCGGCATGATTTGCAGGGCTGTCTCGTCAGTCGAAGACGACGAGCGGCTTGATGACGTCGCCCCGCCGGGAGGCGGCGATGGCGTCGTTGATCTCGCTGAACGGAAAGGTCGCGATCAGCTGGTCGAAGGGAAACTTGCCGTCGCGGTACAGCTGGATCAGCGCAGGAATGAAGGTTCGCGGATCAGCATCGCCTTCGATCACGCCCGAAAGCCGCCTGCCGAGAAGTAGATGTCCCTGGTCGATCGTGATCTCGTGCTGCATTCCCGCAAACCCCACGGTGACGCAATGCCCCGGCGACCGGAGAATCTCCAGCGCCTGGCGGATGACCGAATTCGACCCGACCGCATCAAGCGAGTAGTCGACGCCTGTCGGCACCATATGCATCATGTCCCAGACCAGGTCGGTTGTCCGCGTCGGGTCGATCGAGTGAGTGGCTCCCAACGCATGCGCGGTCTGCAGCCGCGCAGCATTGGGATCAATCGCGATGATCGGGTCGCAGCCCAGGGCCTTGCCCGCCATGATCGCGGCCTGTCCGACTGCGCCCATCCCGAACACCGCCAGACTCTGCCCTACGCTCGGGCGCAGCACGTTCATCACAGCGCCGGCGCCGGTCTGCAGACCGCACCCGAGCGGCCCCATTAGCTGCAACGGCAGGTCCTTGGGCACCTTGACGGCGTTGCGCGCGTTGGCGATCGCCAGGCTTGCGAAGGAGGACTGGCCGAACCAATTGCCGTGGATGTCCTCGTCGCCGGAGTGCATGCTGACGGTGCCGTCCAGCCGCTCGCCGAAGTAGTTCAGCGGCCCGAACAGGTCGCAGTAGGCCGGCGTCTTGTTGGTGCAGGTGTCGCACTCGCCGCAGAAGCCGAAACTCAACACCACGTGATCGCCGGGAGCCAGGGTGCTGACCCCTGCTCCCACTGCATCCACGACGCCCGCGCCTTCATGGCCCAACACTGCGGGGAGCGGTAGCGGCACCAGTCCTTCGGCAGCCGAGAGATCGGTGTGGCAGATTCCGACACCGGCGATCCGCACCAGCACTTCGTCTTGAGCCAGCTCGGAGAGCTCGACTTCCTCGAGCGACAGGGGCTCCCCCTCCTGGCGCAGTATCGCTGCCCGTGCGGTGCGGTGCGTGGCACTGGAGAGATCCACTGCGGGGACGCTGGTTGTGGCATCGGTCAAGGCAAGCTCCTGTCGGCCGCGGCATCCTTCTCGGCCACGAGTTCGCGGTAGACCGGAAACAGCGGTTTGGTCAGTGGCACCAGCTTGAGGATCTTGTTGACGGGTCCCTTTGCCTTGACTTGTCCCTTGGCCAGTCCGACCCCGAGGTTGTACTCACCACGCCAGAACTTGTCGCCGATATCGGCTGGCATGTAGAGCTTCACATCGGCGTCGCTGTTATCGCCGCCCGGAACAACCTCGATGGCCGGTTCTCGCAGCCGCACCGTCATCGCCGCATCCGGGTCGGTGTAATACACCTGCAGATCGATCTCGGCGGCTTTGAGTTTCGGACCCACTTCGGTGTCGTTGGCAGCGTGGAAGACGCCACCGAGGTACTTGTAGATCTCTTCGGCGCTGTTGTAGTAGGCCATGATTCCTCTCCAATGCTGTAGCGTTGCCGCGGCGCGGCAGGGACCGTCAGTCGGCCTTCTTGGCGGGCGGCGTCCAACACACGGGCAATGCGTGCACGCCGCGGATGAAGTTGTTGATTTGGAAATCGGGTTCACCGGTCAGCGTGATATCCGGTATGCGGGAATAGATCTCGGTCAAGGCCGACCGGAGCATCTGCCGACCCAATGCATTGCCGAGGCAGAAGTGCGGGCCGCCCGCGCCGAAGCCGACGTGATCGTTGGGGCTGCGCAGGATGTCGAACTTCCCCGGGTCGGTGAACGCCTCCGGATCGCGATTGGCCGAGCAGTACCACATCACGACGTGCTCACCTTCTTTGATCTCCGCATCGCCGATCACCACATCCTGGGTGGCCGTGCGCCGGAAGTGCATCACCGGGCTGGCGTGCCGGATGACCTCTTCTGCGGCCATTCCGACCCGACCGGGTAGGTCTTCAAGCAGCAGGTCGCGCTGGTCTGGATGTTCGGCGAACAGTCGAACGGCGTGGGCGATCGAATGTCGTGTGGTGTCGTTGGCGGCCGAGGCCAGCAGCGAGAAGAACGCCGCGATCTCCCATTCGTCGAGTTTCTTGCCCTCGAACTCGGCGTTGACCACCCAGCTGAGCAGGTCGTCTCGGGGATCGGTGCGGCGTTGCTCAGCCATCGTCAGTGCGATGTCCTGGATCCGCTCGGCCTCCTCGGCGTGGGTGGTGAGCGCATCGCGGCCCAGTGCCATCCGGGGGTCGTCCCACGCAAGCATGCGCTCGGCGGCCTCCATGACGATGTGCTGTTCTTCGCTGTCGCGATCGAGGCCGAAGAAGTGCGCGAAGATGCGTCCGGGAACGTATTTCGCGTAGTCCTCGCAGAAGTCGCCTTCGCCGCGGTCGATGATCTCGTCGAGGCGATCGCGGGCGTGCTGTGCGACCCACTCAGAGATCCTGCGGACGTTTCGCGGAGTGAAGGCCTGCTCAACCACGCCGCGCATCTTGCGGTGTTGCTCACCGTCCATCACCAGGAAACCTGCCGTAGCGGTGATGACGATCTCGGGCATGTCCTCCATCAGCACCCCCCGGCGCGAGCAGAACAGCTGCGGATTGCGCGACACGTAACGGCAGTCCTTGTGTTTGGTCACTGACCAGAAGCCGGGTGTGTCCTCCGCAGGCGGCAGAAGTGTTGACTCGTAGGGACGGTGATAAGAGACGGGGCACTCGGTGCGCAAACGGGCGAAGGCCTTTTCGCGCATTTCGAAATCCTGGGCCCAGAACGACCTGGCCGACAGGTCCAGCTCGGGGTCGCTGATCATCAAGGGATGTTCGGCAATGGTGCTCATGACGAGCAGGTTGCCATCGGTCGAGGCCCCTGAGGATCCCGCACACGGGGCAAGCACATCTCTCGTTAGGGGTGGGCCAATACGCCGGACTACTCGGCGGGAAGGTGATTGTTGCGATCACAGATCGAGCACAAGCCGTTCCGACAGTGAACGTGACACGCACAGCATCATGCAGTCGTTGGCCGCCTTTTCCTCATCACTGAGCACCGAATCGCGATGGTCGGGCCTGCCCTCGAGTACCGGCGTCTCACAGGTCCCGCAGACGCCTTCCATACACGACGACAACGTGGCGATTCCTCTCGCCCGCAAGGCTTCCAGGATGGAGTCACCGGGTCCGATATCGACACGTATTCCCGAACGCCGGCACACGACCTCAAACCTGTCGACGGCGTCGCCCGAGGATGCTCTTGAGCCGGGCTTTGCGGAAAATCGTTCGTAGTGCAACGCGGATCTCGGCCATGGGCCGCAGGCCTGTTCAACCGCGGTGAGCAACCCTTCGGGTCCGCAGCAGTACACCAATGTGTCGTCGCGCGGGCAACCGAGCACGCTGGAAAGGTCGAGCAGACCGTATTCGTCTTGGGGCCGAACCGAAACGTGCTCACCGTATTTCGCAAGTCCATCGACGAAGGCCATGGATGTTCGCCGGCGACCGCCGTAAAGCAGGTGCCATTCGGCTCCATCGGCTTCGACAGCCTCGATCATCGGCACGATCGGGGTGATTCCGATTCCGCCGGCGATGAACTGGTAGCGCCGCGATCGCAGCAGCGGGAAATGATTGCGCGGACCGCGAACGCGGATTCTGCTGCCCGGGTGGACCGTGTCGTGGACGTGTTTTGATCCCCCGCGACCAGCGGGGTCGAGCAGCACGGCAACCGTCCACTGTCGCCGGTCAGCGGGACTGGAACACAACGAGTACTGACGGACCAACTCCACGGTCAGCATCAAGTCGACGTGGGCGCCGGGATCCCACTCCGGTAATTCCTCGCCGCGCTGGTCTTCCAGCGCCAGCCCGACGACGTCGTCCGCGAGGTTTTCACGGCGGGTGACGATCAGTTCGACCGCGCGTTCATTTGCCTTGGGAACCTGGCTCACCGGGATTCCTTTGCCATGTTCTGCACGAGCCGCATAGGGCGAGCGTGCGGCGCGCGAAGCGCGACGACAAGCTGCCAGAGGGTGGATCGTCATACTCCGAACGAGGTGGCGGGAGGCACAGAGATGGCGCCGCACGCCTCTGACCGGATCGCGCTGGGCGATCGATCCCACAAGAGGGCGATCTGAACCCTCCCTTTGGGCGATGGCGAGGCGTGGAACGTGCCCGTTGACTACATGTCGACCGAGCCGAAGGAGTCACCATGGCAACGCGCGTCAGGCACCATGAAATGTTCATCAACGGAAAGCATGTCGACTCGCTGGAATCTGACGAGATCCGCGACCCTGCCACCGGGGAGGTCTTCGCCACGATCGCCCGCGGGGAGGTCGAACACGCCGACGCGGCCGTCTCGGCTGCCCGCAATGCCTTCGAATCGGGTTCATGGTCCCGCCTGGCGCCCGCCGATCGGGCGAAGGTGATGACCGAGATGGCCGATCGGATCGGTAAGGAATTCGACGATCTTGTCGATCTCGAGATTCATGCCAACGGTGCCACGGTGAGGCAGGCTACGGGTTTTCATGTCGGTTATGCGGCGCCGCACCTCTTGCACTTCGCCGAGCTCGCCGGTTCTTACCAATGGGAGCGCCAAGTATCGACGCAGGCGTACCCGACGCTGTCAACGAACGTGATCCGACAAGAGCCCCTTGGTGTTTGCGCCGCAATCGTGCCGTGGAACTTCCCTCTGCTGCTGGGAATATGGAAGATTGGGCCGGCACTTGCCGCCGGCAATTCGATCGTCGTCAAGCCCGACGAGAAGGCGCCGTTGACACTGCTGCGGCTGTGCGAGATCGCCCGGGAATGCGGCGTACCCGACGGTGTCATCAACCTGGTCACCGGACCCGGGCCGACGGTTGGGGCGCGGCTGGCCGAACATCCCGAGGTAGACAAGGTGGCCTTCACCGGATCAACCCCAGTTGGCCGCGAAATCATGCGCCTGGCGTCGGGAACGGTAAAGAGGATCTCCCTCGAGCTCGGCGGCAAGGGAGCACAGATTCTGCTCGACGACGCCGACCTCGACGTCGCCATCGACGGGGCGCTGTTCGGATGCATGCTGTACTCAGGACAGATCTGCGAGTCCGGGACACGTCTCTTGGTGCCCGGCGACATGTATGACCTGGTGGTCGACCGCCTCGTCGACCGCGCCTCCGCGCTGAAGATGGGCGACACAACTGACTTCGATACCGATGTGGGGCCACTGATTTCGGCAAAGCAACGCGACCGCGTGCTGAGCTTTCTCGATGGCGCCAGGGCAAGCGGGGCGAAGATCGTCCTCGGTGGCGGTATTCCGCACGGTAGCCGCTTCGCCCAGGGTTACTGGGTTGAGCCGACAATCGTCACGGAGGTCAGCAACGAGATGGAAGTCGCACGCGAGGAGATCTTCGGGCCGGTGCTGTGCGTCCTCCGCTATGCCGATGAGGCCGATGCTATCCGTCAAGCCAATGACACTCAGTACGGATTGAGTGCCGGGGTGTGGAGCACCGACTATGAGCGAGCGATCGACATAGCGGCGCAACTGCGTGCCGGCACGGTATGGATCAACAATTGGCATCAGATCGACGCCGCATTGCCGTTCGGTGGATTCAAACATAGCGGCGTGGGTCGCGAGCTCGGTGAACACGCACTTGATGAGTACACCGAAACCAAACATGTGCACATCGACCTGACCCAACGGGTCGAGCGGCACATCTTCGGGGCACTCTTGTCCGAGCCGCTTCGCTAAGGGATAGGTCGCCTAGTCGGACTTGGGTTTCGCGTCGATTCCCGATTCCTTGCGCTGCTGCGGCGTGATCGGCGCGGGCGCATCGGTCAGCGGGTCGACACCGCCACCGGACTTCGGGAATGCGATGACCTCGCGGATCGAGTCGAAGCCCGCGAGCAGTGCCGTGATGCGATCCCAGCCGAAGGCGATCCCACCGTGCGGCGGTGCGCCGAACATGAAGGCGTCCAACAGGAATCCGAACTTCTCCAGCGCCTCGTCATGGCCGATACCCATCATTGCGAACACGCGCTCCTGCACGTCGCGACGATGGATACGGATCGACCCGCCACCGATCTCATTGCCGTTGCACACGATGTCGTACGCATTGGCCAACGCCGAACCTGGGTCGGTGTCGAACGTCGCCACCGACTCCGGCATTGGCGCAGTGAACGCGTGGTGCGCGGCCGTCCACGCGCCCGATCCCACCGTCACATCACCCGCCGCAGTGGCCTCGTCGGCGGCCTCGAACAGCGGCCAGTCCACCACCCAGGTAAAGGCCCATGCGTTGGGATCGATCATGTCGAGCCGTTTGGCGATCTCGATGCGGGTCGCGCCGAGCAGCGCGCGCGCCGACTTCGCCGTCCCCGCCGAGAAGAAGATGCAGTCCCCCGGCTTCGCCCCGACATGTGCTGCGAGGCCGTCGCGTTCGGCGTCGGTGAGGTTCTTGGCCACCGGACCGCCGAGCGTGCCGTCCTCGGCGACGAGCACATATGCCAGCCCTTTGTGCCCGCGCTGCTTGGCGAATTCCTGCCAGCCATCGAGTGTGCGCCGCGGCTGCGACGCGCCACCCGGCATGACGACCGCGCCGACGTACGGCGCCTGAAACACCCGGAAAGTGGTATCGGAGAAGTACTCCGTGCATTCGACGAGTTCCAGCCCGAATCGCAGGTCGGGCTTGTCGGAGCCGAACCGGCGCACCGCCTCGGCGTGGCTGATTCGCGGGAGCGGGGTCGGCAGGTCGTAGCCGATCAACGCCCACAGCGCCTTGAGGATCTCCTCGGACACCGCAATGACATCGTCGGCCTCGACGAAGCTCATCTCCATGTCGAGCTGGGTGAATTCGGGTTGGCGGTCGGCGCGGAAATCCTCGTCGCGATAGCAGCGGGCGATCTGGTAGTAGCGCTCCATGCCCGCCACCATCAGCAGCTGCTTGAACAGCTGCGGGCTCTGCGGCAGGGCGTAGAAGCAGCCGGGCTGCAGCCGCGCGGGCACCAGGAAGTCTCGCGCCCCTTCGGGCGTGGAGCGCGTCAGCGTCGGCGTCTCGATCTCGACGAAGTCGTGACGCGCCAGCACTTCGCGCGCCGCTGCATTCACCTTGGAACGCAAGCGAATCGCATTTCCGGGGCCCTCGCGACGCAGGTCGAGGTAACGGTACTTCAGCCGGGCTTCCTCACCTGCCTGCTCGTCGAGCTGGAACGGCAGCGGTGCGCTCTCGCCGAGAACCGTCAACGCCGTGGCGTTCACTTCGATGTCGCCCGTAGGGATTTCGGGATTGGCGTTGCCCTCCGGTCGAATCTCGACAACACCCTCGACGGCCACGCAGTACTCCGCGCGCAGCCGGTGCGCATCCGCCAGCACGTCCGCCTCACGGAACACGACCTGCGACACCCCGGACGAATCACGAAGGTCGATGAAGATGACGCCGCCGTGGTCGCGGCGACGCGCTACCCAGCCGGCCAGCGTCACCTTCTGACCGGCGTCGGCGGACCGCAACGAACCGGCGGGATGACTGCGCAGCACGAACTCTCCTGAAAATGGCCTGATGGATGACTGCCACAGTGTAGTGGGGCCGCCGAGGCCGGTAGCTTGGCGTTCGTGGGTGGCAGCATTCCCGGCCCGGTGCTGACCGACCCCGCAGTCATCGACCAGCCCGTCGACGTGGTGCTCCTGGCCGTGAAGGACACCCACAACGAGCAGGCAGACGCGTGGCTGGCGCGGCTGTGCGACATGCCTCGCAGTGGCGCGCGCGGACGGCGCGAAGCTGGGCGCCCATCTGCGACGTCTTGGTGCCGCTGCTGGCGGCGGCTAGCGACGGTCCCGGCTGATCGAGACCCGGGCTAGACACAATGCTCTACCGTGTATGGCCATGCACGCCTGTGAGCTGGTTGACCTGGATTTCATCGACAGCGCACCGTTTCGGTTCGTCAGCACCGTCGATCTGAACATCACCCCCGAGCAGCTGTTCGAGGTGCTCGCCGACGCGGAGTCGTGGCCGCATTGGGCGACAGCGATCACCAAGGTCACGTGGACCAGTCCCGAGCCCCGCGGTGTCGGCACCACCCGCACCGTGAACATGCGCGGCGGGATCGTCGGCGACGAGGAATTCCTGGCCTGGGAACCCTTCACCCACATGGCGTTTCGGTTCAACGAGGCCTCCAGCACCTCGATCGCGGCGTTCGCCGAGGACTACCGGGTCGTCGAGACCCCCAACGGTTGCCACCTGACGTGGGTGATGGCGATGAAGCCCAAGGGAATCGCCGGCCGCATCGGCATGACGCTGGGCAAGCCGATCATGGCCCGCACCTTCCAGAAGTTCCTCTATAACCTGCGCGACTACTCCGACAAGCGGTTCGCCGTCAAGGCCTAGGTCCGCAATCCGAATTCCGCAGGAAAAAATCGGCCTGCAGAAGTACCGGCTCGCGGCGTCTAGTACAGCCCAGCCCAGGCCTTTCGGCGCTCGGCGTCGGGGTCCTGCACCACAGTGTCGCGGGCCGTCATGATGATGCGGGTGAAGCGGCGGTCGGTGTCGTAGACCGGCCAGTCATGGCCGTTCGACCACTCGATTTCCCCGGTCTGACGCTCTTCGCGCGAGCGCTCATCGCCGGCGTTCCACCCCTTGGCGGCGAAGTCGAGCCAGGCCCGCTGCATGCGCTTGCCGACCGGCGGCTGGAGCCGACGCCCGAGCGGATGGAGCTTGCGCCCGATGAACGACGCGTAGCTGTGCTGGATGTGCACGATCTCGCTGCCGTGCGTCGCGCCCAGCCCCAGCACGCGCAGGCTCCAGCCGACATGGTCGAACCGGTACATGTGGGTCGGCGCGATCGCGCTGTACGCGTCGGCGAACGCCCACGCCGGCCCGCCGAACATCACGTCGGAGCCGAACGCGATCAGCGCCGGCCGCCTCGGATAGTCCGGATAGGCGGTCAGCATCTTCTCCTTGACGTCCGAGGCATCCGGTGCGACTCGCTCGAAATACGCATCGATGGACGCCTTCGTGGTCGGGAGCATCGGCGGCTTCGTCCACGCGAACATCGACGCCTCGTGGCTGTTGGTCCCGATGATCAACGGCATCCGCTCAATCGCACCGTCGCGGGCTGCGTCCACGGGATGCTGCGGCAGAAGATCAACCCCGTATGTCAGCCCGTACGCGAGAGTCGGTGTCCGCGACGCACTCTTCAGCTGCAGCATGCCCGCCGCGCGTCGCAGTTGGCGCTGCGGCAGGGCCTTGACCTCGGCGGCCTCGACGCCCAGCCGTTTCAGGAAGTCATGTGCCTGCCTGGCCCGGATCTCCCGGTCGGCGATCAGCGGTAGCGCAGGACTCTGCGCGATCGCCCGGCTGAACAGTCCACTGGCCGCCGGGCTCGCCAGCAGCGCCAGGACCGAGGTGGCGCCCGCCGACTCGCCGAACACGGTCACCCGATCGGGGTCGCCGCCGAAGGCCGCGATGTGGTCGCGAATCCAGCGCAGCGCCGCCATCTGGTCGCGCAGTGCGAGATTGTCGTCGAATCCGTCGCCCAAGTCGGAAAGCTCGAACCCTCCGAACACCCCGATCCGGTAGGTGAGGTTGACGACCACGACGTTTCCGTTGGCTGCCAGCCGCGAACCGTTGTAGAGCTGGAACTGCCCCGCGCCGTACACGAACGCACCACCGGGAATCCACACCATCACCGGAAGCGACGCGCCGGTGTCCGGCGACCACACCGTCAGCGTCAGGCATGCTTCGTCGCGAACCTTCGGGTCGTCCCGGCCTCCGCCGACGAACGATTTGCTCTGCGGCGGAAGCGGACCGTGTTCGAGCGCATCGCGCACACCGGTCCAGGGCTGCAGCGGCCCGGGCGCCAGGAATCGACGGTCCCCCACCGGCTGCTCGGCGTAGGGCACACCGCGCCAGACTCCGACGCCACCTTCCGTCGTACCGCGCAGATCGCCCAGGTCGGTATGCACGACGGGAGAATGTCCGACAACGACTGACACGCCTGAATCGTAGTGTGCAAAGCTGGATGAAGGCCCCGTGCGGCGAGTGTTCCCGTTCCAGAAAGTAGGTGTGCGATGACCTTCCGCGAAGGTATAGAAATCGACACCAGCACCACTTCGACCAGCGGAGGGGGCCGGGGACCCGGCCGGGGCATCGCAGTCGGCGGCGGCGTCGGCGGGCTCCTGATCCTCGTCGTCGCACTGTTCCTCGGTGTCGACCCCAGCACCGTGATTCCGCAGCAGCAGATCGACACCGGAGGCGTCGCGACGCCCGGCTTCGATACCAGCCAGTGCAAGACCGCCGAGGACGCGAACAGCATCGTGCAGTGCCGGGTGATCGCGACCGGCAACTCGGTGGACGCGGTGTGGCAACAGCTGCTGCCGGGCTATCAACGGCCGCGCATGGAGATCTTCACGGGTCAGGTTCAGACTGCGTGCGGTCCGGCGACCAGCGATGTGGGGCCCTTCTACTGCCCCGGTGATCAAACGGCCTACTTCGATGTCGACTTCTTCAATGTGCTGCGTGACCAGTTCGGTTCCAGCGGTGGGCCCTTGGCGCAGGAGTACGTCGTCGCCCACGAGTACGGCCACCACGTGCAGAACCTCGAGGGTTCGCTCGTGCGTGCACAACGAGACCCGGAGGGTGCCAGCGGCGGTGGTGTGCGCACCGAGTTGCAGGCCGACTGCTATGCAGGCATCTGGGCGCACTACGCGACCATCACCAAGCAAGAGAGCACGGGCCTCCCGTTCCTGGAGCCGTTGAGCGACAAAGACATTGCCGATGCGCTCTCCGCGGCGGCATCCGTGGGCGACGACCGCATCCAGCGGGCCGCCACCGGGCGCGTCAACCCCGAGGCGTGGACGCACGGCTCGTCGGCGCAACGGCAGAAGTGGTTCACCGAGGGGTATCGCACCGGAGACATCGCCAGCTGCGACACCTTCGCCACCAACGACCTGGGCTAGATTTCGCCGCTAGCTGATCGGGGTGTGATCGCGCGGCGCGCGATCTAGCGTCAGGGCATGGACACCGTCACCCTCACACCGAACCTCACCATGCTTCGCGTGCACGGGTGGCAGGTATACGTCTGGCGCGACGGCGATTCCGTCACCGTCATCGACACCGGCGCACCCGGCTCGGGCGCCGATATCCTGGCGGCAGTGCCACGCATCGACCGGATCGTGCTGACCCACGGCCACGTCGACCATTGCGGTTCCGCCGCCGAATTGCGCCGTGCCACAGGTGCCGCCGTCTTCGCCGGCGCGGGTGACACCGAGGTGATCAGGACCGGAGCAGCGATGCCACCCCCGGTGTTCGAGGATTGGGAAATCCCTATCCACCAACGTGTTTCGGCGGGTCTGCCGGACGCAGCGCCTCCGGTATCCGGGCTGCGGGAACTGCATGACGGCGACGCGCTCGACTTCGGCGGTGGCGCCGAAGTCCTGGCCGTGCCCGGCCACACCGACGGCAGCATCGCGATCCATCTGCCCAACCACGGCGTACTGTTCACCGGCGACACCATCGCCAACGTCGGGACCGTCATGCTCGGCACGTTCAACCAAGACCGGGCACAGACGGTCGCGTCGTTCCAGCGACTGGCCACCCTCGACGTGGAGACCGCCTGCTTCGGGCACGGCGAGCCGATCGTCGGCGACGCTCGGAGCCCGATCCGCGACGCGGCCGCCACACTGATCGGGTAGCGAGTTCACGGTCGCCTCAATTGCGGTTTACCACTTGCACGACATCGTCCATCGCGCGCACGATGTCGACCATGGCTGAAGACACACCGTTGGCGGGCAAGGTCGCCTATGTCACGGGAGCGGCGCGCGGACAAGGTCGTTCACACTGCGTTCGGTTGGCGCGGGCAGGCGCCGACATCGTCGCGATCGACGCATGTGCGCCCGTCGCCGAACACAACGGCTATCCCCCGGCGCTGCCCGAGGATCTCGCGGAGACGGTGAACCTGGTCGAAGGCGAGGGCCGCAAGATCCGCGCCGAAGAGGTCGACGTGCGCGATCTCGAGGGCCAGCAGCGGGTGGTGTCCGACGCGATCGAGCAGTTCGGCCGGCTCGACATCGTCGTCGCCAATGCCGGCGTGCTGAATTGGGGTCGGCTGTGGGAGATTTCGGCCCGACAGTTTCAGGACGTCATCGACACCAACCTGACGGGCGTGTGGAACACCATCAAGGCGGTGGTCCCGGCGATGATCGAGGCGGGTAACGGTGGATCGATCATCAACATCAGCTCGGCAGCGGGCATCAAGGCGGTACCGGGCTGCGGTCATTACTGCGCAAGCAAGTTCGGCGTCGTTGCGCTGACCAACTCGCTTGCGGTCGAGCTGGGCGAGTTCGGGATCCGGGTGAATTCGGTCCATCCTTATGGCACCGACACCCCGATGGGCAACGACCCGTCAATGTGGCAGCTGTTCGCCGACCACCAGAACTTCATCCACAGCTTCTCGCCCGGTGCGCTGCCCACCGATTCACTGGCCGCGCCGGATCTGGTGTCCGACATCGTGCTGTGGCTGGCCAGCGATGCGTCGTCACTGGTGACGGCGGCTCAGATCCCCGCGGACAAGGGCTATCTGAAGATCTAGAGGCGCGACTGTTCCTTGATCGCGGTGTCGATGGTACGCAGCGGACGGATCAACGCGTCCTGGCTGAACGATGCAATGAGCTCACCGCTTTCGGTGTGGACGGTGCCGCGCACATAGGACATGCCCGCACCCACCTGGGTGCTCTCGTGGGTGTAGAGCAGCCAGCCGTCCCACGAGAACGGTTCGTGGAAGCTGACCGTCACGGTCATCGGCGCCGTCGACACGGTCAGGTGAGCCTGCGCCGTCCCGATACCTTCGTGTGCCCGCATCGTCGTCGAAATACCGAGGTGGCCGGTGAAATACGCGATCAGCGCCTTGGCGAGATCGTCGCGCGCGGGAATCGGGTCGTAATGCAGCCAGGCGTACAACTCCGGCGGCCCCACCTCGTCGGGGCTGTTCACGTCGACGACGTCGACCAGGCGCACCTGTCGTCCGATCATGGGCATCTCGCACACGTTCGCGTCGTCGGGACCCGAGACCTGGGGCCGCGGCAAGTGGTGGCGGATGACGTCGGCGGTGGGCACGTCGGTGAGCACGGTCGCGGTGATGCACCGCTTGCCGTTCTGCTTGGCCGCGACGATCGCGGCGGCCGTCGACCGACCTTCGCTCACCACGTCCAGCTCCAACTCCACCGGCCCCGCACCCACCATGACCGCGCGGGCGAACACCGCCGACACCGAGCGCACCGACTTGTCCGGAAAGCGTTTGGCCACAGCGACAATCGCCTGGGCAAGCACCTGCGTCCCCTCGACGACCTGGCGATCATCCTCCCCGGCGGGCCCCACCTCGGCGATGAACTTGTTGTCGCCGTCCGCCTTCACGTCGAACAGATCGAGGAGGTTCTCAACGGTCCAGGGCGTCTGCGCTGAGTCTGTCGTCATGGGTGGGAACAGTAACCGAGGATCGACAAAAGCGGTAACGTCGTTACCGACAGTCGAGGACAAACCGAGAGGTGACCCATGGCCAAGCGCACCGGTCGGTCGCCGAGCACAGCTGCCCGTCCGGCGGCCACGGACGGGGTCGTCGACCTGGACCCCGAATCACGCCCGAAGCGGTTCATGAAATCGGCGTTGGCGATTCTCGGCGAGACCGGCCGCACCGATTTCACGGTGCTGGAGGTCGTGGAACGGTCCAAAACCTCGCTGCGGTCGTTCTACCAGCACTTCTCCACCAAGGACGAGCTGCTGCTCGCCCTGGTCGACAAGATCATGTCCGAGTCGACGCGCAAGTGGCGCGAGGACACCGCCGGCCTGCCCGCCGTCGATGCCCTGCGGATCCTCATCGACCGCATCTGCACGCCCGCGGAGACCACGACGCAGGACAAGGTCAACCGGGGCCTGACGTTCTACAACGACCGCCTGGCCGAGGCGCTGCCCAGCGAGTACGCCCGCGTGCTCGCCCCGGTGCACGAGCTGATCAAGGACATCATCCGCAGCGGCATCGACGAGGGCGCTTTCCGCGCCGACATCGACATCGACGCGACGGCGGCACTGATCATGCAGTCGGTGTTGGGCGCCATGCGACTGCGGGTGCTCGGCGCCGAACTCAACGGCGTCCCCGTCGAGGCTGACCATATCTACGACTTCTGCGTCAGCAGCCTCACCGCGCGGCCCGACCGCGCCTGACCTGCACTGCACCGCGTGAAAATCACCTCGACCAGGGGTGGTGTTTTCGCTGGTCCCGACGTGGTAATGTCATTACCACGTCAATACCACTACAGCCAGTCAAGAGCCCCAGGAGGCGAAATCATGACCCGCGCGCTCCCCTATCCGGTGTTCGACGCCGACAACCACTTCTATGAGCCCAAAGAGGCGCTGACGCAGTTCTTGCCGGACCACCGCAAGCACGTCATCGACTACATCGAGGTGCGAGGTCGCACCAAGATCATGGTTCGCAACCAGGTCAGCGACTACATCCCGAACCCCACGTTCGAGGTCGTCGCCAGGCCAGGCGCTCAGGAGGAGTACTTCCGCCACGGCAGCGGCGGCAAGAGCTTCCGCGAGGTGATGGGCAAGCCGATGAAGGCCATCCCGGCGTTCCGTGATCCCGCCGCGCGGCTGGAGGTGATGGACGGGCTCGGACTCGACTACTCACTGATGTTCCCGACGTTGGCCAGCCTCGTCGAGGAGCGCATGAAGGACGACCCGGCGCTCATCGCCGACGTGATCCACGCGCTCAATCAGTGGATGTACGAGACGTGGCAGTTCAACTACGAGAACCGGATCTTCTCGACACCCGTGATCAACCTCGGGATCATCGACCGCGCCCTCGAAGAACTCGAATGGTGTCTGGAGCGCGGCGCCAAGACCATCCTCGTGCGTCCGGCGCCAGTGCCTGGTGTGGGAGGCACACGCTCTTTCGGCCTTCCCGAGTTCGACCCGTTCTGGCAGGCCTGCGTCAAGGCCGGCATCCCGGTGTCGATGCACGCATCCGACTCGGGTTACGCCGAATACCTCAACGACTGGGAGCCCGCCGACGAGTTCCTGCCGTTCAAGCCCACCGCATTTCGTATGGTCTCGATGGGCAAGCGGCCCATCGAGGACTCGATGGCGGCGTTGGTCTGCCACGGTGCGTTGACCCGCAACCCCGATTTGCGGATCCTGTCCATCGAGAACGGTGCGGATTGGGTGCCCTACCTGTTCAAGCAGTTCGAGAGCACCTACAAGAAGATGCCGCAGGAGTTCCCGGAGGACCCGATCGCCGCGTTCAAGCGCGGTGTCTACGTCGCGCCCTTCTGGGAGGACGACTTCGCGAAGATGGCGGACCTGCTCGGCATCGACCGGGTGATCTTCGGTTCCGACTGGCCTCATCCCGAGGGGCTGGCCGAGCCCACCCACCTGATCGACGATCTGCAGGGCCTCGACGAGGAGGGCCAGCGAAAGGTCATGGGCGGCAATATGATCGACTTGTTCAAGGTGCCGGACGAGATCGTCCACAACCCCGACGTTCCCGCGCTCGTCATCCCCGCCTGATCTCAACGGCAACCGTCGTGAACGTACGTGTCGGTCCTCCGGCACGTACTTCACGCGTCAGTGAAAGTGAGCCCGCGCCGTGACCGACGTCGCAAACCCAGAACGGCTGCTGTTCGCCTCGACCACCCAGTCGTTCCTCGAAAAGGGCGCCCCGCTGGCCCGGGTTCGCGAACTCCACGACACCGGAACGCCGTTCGAGATCGACTGGTGGCGGCGCGCCGCCGAACTCGGCTGGACCAGCCTGCTGGTACCCGAGGAACTCGGCGGCGGCAGCGTGTCCGGTGACGGCGTCGCCGACCTCGCGCTGGTGGCAGAACTGTCCGGCCGGACCGTCGCACCGGGTCCGCTGCATCCCGTCAGCGTGGTGCTCGCCGCGTTGGCAGATGCACCCGAGAATCACGAGCAGACAATCGAATCCCTGATCTCGGGTGAGAACGTGGCGTCCTGGGCCGTCTACGAACCGGGTAAACAATGGTCGCCTCTCGATGTTTCGGTGACCGCGACGCGCACCGACACGGGATACCGCATCGACGGCGTTAAGGATCGCGTCGAGGCCGGCGCCGAAAGCGCGGTACTGCTGGTGGTGGCGAACTGCGACGGAGCGGTGCGCCAGTTCCTCGTGCCGACGGACGCTGCAGGGGTCACCGTCGAATCGCACCAATCGATCGACATGGTGAAAACCTACGCCCGGGTGCAATTCGACGGCGTCGAGGTGGCCGCCTCCGCGGTCGTCGGCTCTGCCGAACAGACCCCGGCGCTCATCGCGCGGCAGAGCCAGATCGCCGCGATCCTGCAGTGCGCGGAGGTGGTGGGCATCCTGGAGACGGTGCTCGACTTCACCATCCAATGGGGGTTCGACCGGCATTCCTTCGGCCGACCCATCGGCTCGTACCAGGCGCTGAAACACAAGTACGCCGATCTGAAGATCTGGTTCGAGTCGTGCCGGGCGACGACGAACGCCGCAGTCGCCGAGGTGGGCGCGCGCTCCCCCGGCGCCGAGATGGCCGTCAGCGTCGCGAAATCCTATGTGGGCGAACACGCGCCGGGCATGCTTCAGGACTGCATCCAACTGCACGGCGGTATCGGTGTGACCTGGGAGCACGACCTGCATATATTTCTGCGGCGGGTGACGCTGTACCGCTCGCTGTACGGCACGCCCGAGGACCACAACCTCCGCGTGTACGCGCTGACCAAGAACCTGGAGCAGGCATCGTGACGGAAACCGCACAGGCGCCGACCGAGACCACCGAGTCGGTCGAGGAGTTCGCGGCTCGGGCCCGAAAGTGGTTGGCGGAGAACATGCCGCCGATCGACCCGGCCAACCCTCCAGAGCACGACCGTGGCGAAGAGGAGCCGTGGCAGCGGGCCCGCGAGCTGCAGCGCAAGCTGTACGACGGTGGGTTCGCTGGGATCTGCTTCCCCCGCGAGTACGGCGGCCTCGGTCTGCCGATCGCGTATCAGAAGGCGTTCAACCACGAATCGCGCTGCTACGAGCTGCCGGTCATCCTGAACACGCCGACCTTCACCATCTGCGCCGCGACCATCCTCGACACCGGGTCCGAAGAGCAGAAACAGCAACACATCTCGGCCGCCCTGCGGGGTGACGAGGTGCTGGTGCAGCTGCTGTCTGAGCCCAGCGGCGGATCGGATCTCGCCGGCGTCATCACCCGCGCGGACCGCAAGGGCGACAAGTGGGTGATCAACGGCGCCAAGACCTGGAGCACCAGCGCGTTCGCCGCCGACTACGGGCTGATGCTCGCCCGCACCGACTGGGATGTGCCCAAGCACGAGGGTCTCACCATGTTCCTGGTGCCCATCAAGAGCGAAGGCATCACGCTGCGGCGCATCAAGCAGGTGAACGGGTCGGTCGAGTTCTGCGAGGAGTTCTTCGACAACCTCGAGCTCGGTGACGACGCCGTCGTGGGCGAGGTCAACGGTGGCTGGCACGTCGCGTCCCGGCAGCTGTACCACGAGCGCCGCGCCGTCGGCGGCGGGTCGGAATTCGCGAGCGGCATTGGCGCCGAAGGCAAGTCCGACGTGCCGATCGACTACGTCGCGGTGCTGGAGGCGACGGGACAGGCCGACAGCGAGCGGGCGCAGGAGCTCGCGGGGCGCGCGCTGGTACACCGCGCGGTGCGCGAACAGCTCATCGACCACGTGTATCACGGCGTCCTCGACGGCTCGCTGCCGCCGGCCGCAGGCTCGATCATCCGAGTCACGCACGCCGATGTGCACCATCTGGAGTTCGACACGGTGTTGTCGCTCACCGGCAGTACGGGCGTCGTCGACGTCGGCGATGACATGTTCCGCTACGGCGAGCGGTACCTGTCACGACAGGCGGCCGCGCTCGGCGGCGGTACCACCGAGATCGCCCGCAACATCATCGGCGAACGCGTGCTCGGCTTCCCCCGCGAGCACGCGGCCGACCGCGGTGTGCCCTTCAATCAGGTAAAGCGCAACAAGGGCTAGGCGCGCCCGTCGTTAGAAGAGCGTGGGTTGCATCGCCTCCGTGCAGTCGACGGCCGGAGCCGCCACGGCGCGAAACGGCCGACGGTCGGGCGCTAGGCCGTGCTTGGCGATCAGCGGCGTCACCCTGTCGTGCAGCATCTTCTTGTAATCCGACGGCAGATACGCTCCGCGGCTGTACAACTCGCGATACACCGCGACCAGTTCGGGATGCGACCGCGCCAGCCACGCCATGAACCACCCGCGCGTCGAACCCCTCAGGTGCAACCCGAACGCCGTCACCCCCGTCGCTCCCGCCGCGGCGATCTGACCCAGCAGCGCGTCGAGATGCGCAACGGAGTCCGTCAAGTGCGGTAGGACCGGCGCGACCATGACGTGGCAGTCCAGGCCCGCGTCGCGCACCGCGGCGATGAGCCCAAGGCGGGCCAGCGGCGTCGGCGTCCCCGGCTCGACGTCCTTGTGCAGCTCGGGATCGCCGACGGCCAGTGACACCGCGACACTCACATCGACGTGCCGAGCCGCCTCAGTGATCAACGGCAGATCGCGGCGCAACAGCGTCCCCTTGGTCAGAATCGAAAATGGTGTACCGGAATCTGCAAGCGCCGCAATGATTCCCGGCATGAGCGCATAGCGCCCCTCGGCGCGTTGATAGGGATCGGTGTTGGTGCCGAGCGCGACGGTCTCCCGTTGCCACGATCGTCGCGACAGCTCGCGCCGCAGCACGTCGGCCACATTCGTCTTCACCACGACCTGGGTGTCGAAATCCGTGCCCGCATCCAGATCCAGGTACTCGTGGGTGGGACGCGCGAAGCAATAGCGGCAGGCGTGCGAGCAGCCCCGGTAGCCGTTGACCGTGTATCGGAACGGCAGCATCGCCGCGTTGGGCACCTTGTTCAAGGCCGACTTGCACAGGATCTCGTGAAACGTCATCCCCTCGAACTGCGGCGAGCGCACGCTGCGGATGAAGCCCATCCGCTGAAGACCGGGCAGCGCGCCGTCGTCGACGCCGACCCCCTGGCCGTCCCACCGCACATATCTATTCGAACTGATGTTCGATACGATGTCAAGGAACTTGCGCGTGTGCGGCTTACGCGGGTGGCGAAGCCCCGGCGCCCACCCCGCTGACGGCGTCGACCAGTAGCTTCGCCGCCACCGCCGCGCCGTCGCCACGGATCGTGCCGGCCACCTCACCAGCTCGCGAACGTACTTCCGGCACCAGCGCCTGGGCGAGCGCACGGGACAACGACGTGCGCGTCGGATTCGCCCCGTCGTGCGCGGCCCCGATCCCCAGTGCGGCGACCCGGCCGGCCCAGTACGGCTGATCCGCGATCTGCGGCACGACGACTTGGGGCACGCCGGCCCGCGCCGCCATCGTCGTGGTGCCCGCCCCGCCGTGATGGACGACGGCCGCGACCCTGGGGAACAGCGCCTGGAGGTTGACCTCGCCGATGACCAGGCAGTCATCCCGATCGTCGATCCGTTCCAGGTCGGCCCAGCCGCGCGAGATGAGCACGCGGCGTCCCTGCGCACGGATCGCCTCGACGGCCACTGAGGCGACGTCTTCCGGCGCCCGCACGCTGCTGAAGCCCACGTACACCGGCGGAGCGCCCGCCGCCAAGAACGCGGTCAGCTCGGCGGGAAGCGGGCGGGTGTCGGGCAGGATCCACGCACCCGTCTGCACGACGTCGAAGTCGGGCGAACCCGGCCACGGCGCAAGGATCGGGTCGGCCGCCAGCCACGGTCGGTCGGTGTGTACGTGGTCGCGGACGTTTTCCACCGGCGGTAACCCCAGCGCCGACCGGTGTGTGTTCAGCGGACCGCCGTAGAGCGCCTGCACACGTTCGGCGTCCACCTCCCACAGCTCCTTGTTGGTCGCGTCCGGCGGAAACGGGCGCCCAGGCCGCGGCAGGGGCGTCTGATGCGGCGAGGGCGCCACGCCCGGCATGAACGCCACACACGCGTAGTAGATGCCGAGAGACTCGGCAATGGAACGCTGGCCGGCAGGCATCAGGCCCGTCGCCACGATGGCGTCGCAACCCTCGGCGGCGGGCGCCACCGTCTCGAACTGACTGGCCACCAATTCGGCCGCCACGCGCGGCGCATCGGCGGGCGTCGACGGCTTGGTGCCGGCGCCACCGTGCACCAACTCCCGTACCGACTTTCCGGCCGCCCTCATCGGGACACCGAGGCGCGCGGCTTGCTCCGCGAAATCCGGTGGCGCGCACAGGAGCACCTCGACGCCGTGCGCCTGCAACCGCACCGCCAAGGCGAACATCGGCTCGACGTCTCCGCGTGACCCCCACGTCGACAACAGCACTCGCATTTCCGGCCCCCCATTTCGGCTGGCTATTTCGTTGGGTTGCCGATTGTGCGCCATGACCGGGGCCTTGCGGCAAGCCCCCCACTGCGCTATAAGTTGAAAGTGGAAGGGGTGCGTACGCCCCTTCTTTTTTGTTGTCGCCCTTAGGGTCTACGTGTTTGCGGGCGAGTGAATCACCAGCGACCGAGCTGGCAGAAGGCCGTGGTGGGACCCGTGTTCTGCACGGCCAGCTGGCCGTCGACCCAGATCTCGCAATGCGCGTTCGGCGGGGCCTCCATGGCATGGCCTGCGCGAGCCACGCTGATGTACGCCCACTGCGGATCGGTAAGCGTCACGGTGGTCTCCCACGGCACCACGAAGCTGCCCCTCGTCGAGTAAGCGGCGGCGTCGGCGTTGAAGGCCTTGAGGTCCGCAGGCGAACTGGTCACATAGTTGATGTCGAAACTCAGCGGTGCGTCCGCGGTGACGACGTACTTGACGTTCGGTTCGGAGGGCTGCGCGTTCCCCGTAGCTTGACTGACCGCAAGTGAACCTGCCGCCAGCACCAGCGCGGCCCCGACCATGGATGTCGCTTTTCGCATGTTGGTCACATCGCCGCACCGTACCCGACCGTTACACGGGCTCAAGATCGGCTCCGAAGGTACCCACCCAACGGCAAACCGACACCCGTCTGCCTACAGGTTAATTTGTTCGTCACACGCAGACATATAAAAGAAACTTCGCCGCTCTAACGTCCCGATTCGACACCCGGCGGTGTCACAAATTCTGCACTTCAGTCGACACCAACCGCCGATGTGCGCTGGTGACATAGGGAAAGGCTGTCAATGCGATTACCACGACGCTCCTCGGTGAGAAGGTCGGCGCTTGCGACGGGAAGCATCCTCGCCGCGAGCGCGCTGCTGCTGGCGGGCTGCGGCAGCAAAGCAACCGAGTCCGATTCGGCAAGCGCGGAGTCGTGCGTGGACACCTCGGGTCCGACCGTCAAGGTGGGCTCGCTGAACTCGCTGTCGGGGACGATGGCGATCTCCGAGGTGACGGTGCGCGACGCGATCACGTTGGCGGTAGAGCAGATCAACGAAGCGGGCGGTGTGCTAGGCAAGCAGATCCAGATCATCGGTGAGGACGGCGCCTCGGAACCGACGGTGTTCGCTGAGAAGGCCGAGAAGCTGATCAGCAGCGACTGCGTGGCCGCTGTGTTCGGCGGGTGGACCTCGTCGAGCCGCAAAGCGATGCTGCCGGTGTTCGAGAGCGCCAACGCGCTGCTGTACTACCCCGTGCAGTACGAGGGCCTGGAGTCGTCGAAGAACATCTTCTACACCGGTGCCACGACCAACCAGCAGATCGTGCCCGCGTTGGACTACCTGAAGGAGAAGGGCGTCAAGTCCCTCTACCTCGTCGGCAGTGACTACGTGTTCCCGCAGACAGCCAACCGGATCATCAAGGCCTACGCCGGAGCCAACGGCATCGAGATCAAGGGTGAGGACTACACCCCGCTGGGCTCGACGGACTTCTCGACGATCGTCAACAAGGTCCGCACCGCCGACGCCGACGCCGTGTTCAACACGCTCAACGGCGACTCGAACGTGGCGTTCTTCCGCGAGTACCGCAACGTCGGGCTGACGCCGCAGGCGATGCCCGTGGTGTCGGTGTCGATCGCCGAGGAAGAGGTCGGCGGCATCGGTGTTCAGAACATCACCGGTCAGCTGACGGCGTGGAACTACTACCAGACGATCGAAAGCCCGGTGAACGACGCATTCGTCAAGGCCTACAAGGCCAAGTACGGAGCCAACAAGCCGACCTCGGATCCGATGGAGGCGGCCTACGTCTCGGTCTACCTGTGGAAGAACACCGTTGAGAAGGGCAAGTCGTTCGAGGTGAGCGCGATCCAGGAGAACGCGGGTGGTGTCACGTTCGATGCCCCTGAGGGTCTGGTCACCATCGACGGCGAGAACAACCACATCACCAAGACGGCACGCATCGGTGAGATCCGCCCGGACGGCCTGATCTACACGATCTGGGAGTCGCCCGGACCGATCGAGCCGGACCCGTATCTGAAGTCGTACCCGTGGGCCGCCGGCCTCTCCGGCTGATTCCGGACGAGCGAAGCCGACGGAAGAATGTGTAAGTGGATGTTCTGATTGGGCAGCTGGCAACGGGATTGAGTCTCGGCTCCATCCTGTTGCTGGCTGCTCTCGGGTTGTCGCTGACCTTCGGCCAGATGGGCGTCATCAACATGGCGCACGGCGAGTTCATCATGGCCGGCTGCTACACCGCGTACGTGGTGCAGCAGATCATCTCGAGTGCCGGTGCGTCCCTGTTGATTTCGTTGGTCGTCGGCTTCTTCGTCGGCGGTGCGATGGGTGCACTGCTGGAAGTCACCCTGATCCAACGGATGTACGACCGGCCGCTGGACACGCTGCTGGTGACGTTCGGCGTGGGTCTGATCCTGCAGCAGATCGCTCGCGACATCTTCGGCGCCCCCGCGGTCAACGTCATCGCCCCGGCGTGGTTGTCGGGCGGTGTGGAGATATTCGGGGCCGTGGTTCCCAAGACCCGCATCTTCATCCTCGTGCTCGCCGTGGCGTGCGTGGCGGCGCTGGCCACCGCGCTGAAGGCCAGCCCGATGGGCCGTCGCATCCGAGCGGTCGTGCAGAACCGCGACCTCGCCGAAACCAGCGGCATCTCGTCCCGTAAGACCGACATCACCACGTTTTTCATCGGCTCGGGACTGGCGGCAGTCGCGGGTGTCGCGCTGACACTCATCGGCTCGACGAGTCCGACGATCGGGCAGAGCTACCTGATCGACGCGTTCCTGGTCGTCGTGGTCGGCGGGCTCGGTCAGATCAAGGGCACCGTCATCGCGGCGTTCTCCCTGGGCTTTTTGAACTCGTTCATCGAGTACAACACCACCGCGTCGCTGGCCAAGGTGATCGTGTTCGTGATCATCGTGGTCTTCCTGCAGGTGCGCCCGCAGGGCCTGTTCACCGTTCGCACAAGGAGTTTGGTGTGAGAACAGTTCTCGGCCGGTGGCAGACGTGGGCGGGCTTCGGCATCGCGGCGGTGGTGCTGTTCGGTGTGGCGCCTGCGGTGCTGTCGGACTTCCGGCTGTCGCTGCTCGGAAAGTTCCTGTGCTTCGCGATCGTCGCGGTCGGCATCGGGTTGGCCTGGGGCCGCGGCGGGATGCTGGTTCTCGGCCAGGGCGTCTTCTTCGGACTCGGCGGCTACATGATGGGCATGCACCTCAAGATCGCCGACGCACAGATCCGCGGCGACGATGTGCCCGACTTCATGCAGATCGCCGGGGTGCGGGAATTACCCGGGTACTGGCAGCCGTTCGCCTCCCCCGCCTTCACGCTGCTGGCTATCGTGCTGCTGCCGACGGCCATCGCCGCGGCGCTGGGGCTGGGCGTCTTCAAGCGTCGCGTCAAGGGCGCGTACTTCGCGATCCTGTCGCAGGCGCTGGCCGCCGCGCTGGCGATCCTGCTCGTCGGCCAGACCAGCATCGGCGGCAGCAACGGGCTCAACAGGTTTCGTACGTTCTTCGGGTTCGCACTGAGCGACCCTGCCAATCGGCGGATGCTGTACTTCATTGCCGCCGGTGTGCTGCTTCTCGTCGTCGCGGTGGTCCGGCAGCTCATGCAGAGCCGATACGGCGAGCTGCTGGTGGCCGTCCGCGACGGCGAGGAGCGCGTACGTTTCCTGGGCTACGACCCCGCCAACATCAAGGTCGTTGCCTATACCGTCGCCGCGCTGTTCGCCAGCATCGCCGGCGCACTGTTCGCCCCGATCGTCGGTTTCATCGCGCCATCACAGGTCGGGATCCTGCCGTCGATCGCATTCCTGATCGGTGTGGCGATCGGCGGACGCACGACGCTGCTGGGGCCGGTACTCGGCGCGATCGGTGTGGCGTGGGCGCAAACCCTGTTCTCCGAACGCTTTCCGTCCGAGTGGACCTATGCCCAGGGCTTGTTGTTCATCGTCGTCGTCGGCTTCTTCCCCGCCGGCCTTGCCGGACTGGGAGCGATCCTGAAATACCGCCGCAAGGCCAAGGCCGAGCCGCCGCCGGAGTCGGCCGCCGACTCCGACCCCGACGCAGAGAAGGTGGGCGCTCCGTCATGACCGAGGTCGAAGCAAGCGCTGCGGGTAAGGAACCCGTCGAGGGCGGCAACGTCGGCATGGGCACGCAGTACCTTGAAGTGCGCGGTCTGACAGTCGATTTCGACGGCTTCAAGGCGGTCAGCGATGTCGACCTCACCCTGTTTCAGGGTGACCTGCGGTTTCTGATCGGCCCCAACGGCGCGGGCAAGACGACGGTGATCGACGCCATCACCGGCCTGGTGCCCGCGACGGGTTCAGTGAACAAGTCCGGCTTCGAACTGCTCGGCAAGAAGGTGCACCAGATCGCCCGGCGCGGGGTGGGCCGTACGTTCCAGACCGCGAGCGTGTTCGAGCAGCTGACCGTGCTGCAGAACCTCGACATCGCGGCGGGCGCGGGCCGCTCGGCGTGGACCCTGTTGCGGCGCCGAAAGGGCGTGCTCCCCGCGATCGAGCAGGCGTTGCACACCATCGGGCTCACGCATCTGGCCGACAAACCGGCCGGGGTGCTCGCCCACGGGCAGAAGCAGTGGCTGGAGATCGGCATGTTGCTGGTCCAGAATGCCGACGTGCTGCTGCTCGACGAGCCGGTGGCGGGCATGAGTACCGAGGAACGCGAGGAGACCGGAAACCTGTTGCGCCGCATCGGCGCTGAACGCACGGTCGTCGTCGTCGAACACGACATGGATTTCATGCGCGCGTTCGCGACGTCGGTGACGGTGCTGGCGCGCGGGCGGGTGATCGCCGAGGGCTCGGTGGCCGAAGTACAGGCCAATCCGAAGGTCCAGGAGGTCTATCTGGGCACCGCCGCGGCAGGTGCCGAAGGTATCGAACTCGTCGAGGAGAACTCCTGATGCTGCAACTGCTCGACGTCCATGCGGGCTACGGCCGCAGCGAGGTCATTCACGGGGTCAGCATCGAGGTGCCGACCGACGGCGTCGCCGCCGTGATGGGGCACAACGGCGCCGGTAAGACGACGCTGCTGCGCGCGGCCGTCGGACTGCTCAAATGTAGTTCCGGCAAGGTGCTGTTCGACGGCGAGGAGATCACCAAGTTGCGGCCCAGCGCGCGGGTTGCGCGTGGTCTGGCATACGTCCCGCAGGGACAGCAGTCGTTCGGTCAGCTGACGACCGCCGAGAACCTTCAGGTCGTCGCCGACGGCCGTAAGAACGGCAAGCAGCTGATCGACGAACAGCTCGATCTGTTCCCCGCGTTGAAGGAACTTCTCACGCGGCGGGCGGGCCTGCTGTCGGGCGGTCAGCGCCAGCAGCTTGCGATCGCGCGCGCATTGATCACCGCGCCCACGTGCCTGATTCTCGATGAGCCGACCGAGGGCATCCAGCCGTCGGTGGTTGCCGAGATCGAGGCCGCGATCACCGCGCTGACACAGCGGGGCGACCTCGGGGTGCTACTGGTCGAACAGCACATCGGGTTCGCGCTCGAATCTGCGCAGCGCTACTACATCCTGGAGGCCGGCCGGGTCACCTCCAGCGGCACCGGTGGCTCGGCATCCGAGACCGACGTCCGCGCAGCCATGGCCATCTAGCAGCCATTTGCGGGTTCGCGCCCACTCGTCGCCGGTCAGGTGGCACGCTGCAATGCGTGAACGCACCAGCACAGACCCAGGTACTCATCGATACGGGCGGGCTCGTCGTCACCGATGACGGCCGTCGGGTCAACGTCTTCGACCGCTGCACGGGTGCACTGACGATCCTTGCCTTCGTCCTTGGCATCGTCACGTTCGTCGTCGGCGGGTTCGGCCTGGTGGCGCTCGTCTCCGGAACGCCCTCGACCGTCCTCGGTGCGATCTTCCTCGCCGCGGGGGTCGTCTTCGGTGTGATCACGTTCCTCGTCGTGCGCAAGATCCGCCGGCGTCGCGGCCAGCCACTGCACGCCTGCCGCTCCGTCGCGGTCATCGACCGCAAGCTCGGGTTGTTCAGCTACGGCGGCGGCGCCATCGTCCCGCTGGGCCAGGTGCGCTTCACCCGCAGGATGCAGATCGGTTCCAGCTCACCGAAACTCGTCGCCCTCACGCCAGGCGGAACCAAGGTGCTCAAGCGCGGTAACCCGTTCGACGGCGGAATCGGCAACGTCGACGAAGTGTTGACCGCTGTCGTCCGCGCGGGCTGATCAGGCGGTCGTAGGCGGCGGTCTGGAACACTTACGCCGTGGCGGTTCGAGTTCTCGCGGCGTTGCTCACGGTCCTGCTGTGCTGGCCGCATCCCGCGCCGTCGGCGTCATTGGATGTCGCGCTCGCCGATGTCACGCAAGCAAAAGCGACCGGCGGGATGATCGCCTTGTTCCCCCGCCCCGAGGACGCCGCGGCGCTGGCGGTGCCCGGCGGTGAGCCGGCCGAGGACCTGCACCTCACCCTCGTCGACTTTGGCCCCGACGTCACCGGACGCACCGACGATGAGCTGATACGGCGGGTCAGCGAGGTAGTGACCCGGTGGGCTACCGAGGTCAAGGCACAGGCATTCGGGCATGCGACGTTCAGCCCCGGCACCCCGAGCGAATGCGAGGTATATCTCATCGGCGATGCGCCCGAGCTGGCGGACCTTCGCGATGCCCTCGTCGAGGTCGCCGCGCAGGTATACCCGCTGCCGGCGCAGCATGATCCGTGGATCCCGCATGTGACGGCCCGCTACGGGATGTCCGATACCGTCCTGTCCCGCACGGGGCCCGTGGTCTTCGATCGCGTCGGGCTGCGCTGGGGCGAGCAGGCGACCGACTTTCCGCTTCAACCAGCGCTCTAGCGTCATTCCTCCGATCGGGGGACATGAGGGTCCCCCTGGGGAATGCGCCGGTCGGCGGATATTGAGCGGCCGCGTAGCGCCCTAGATTTCGAGCATGTCCGTTGACCAATTTGTGACAATTCCGCCGCACAACCGAGATAAGGCCCGGCCGGCACGGGTCACGGACTACTACCGCGCCGTCGTCGACGTCCTCGCGACCGGTTTGGTCGTGTTCGACCATGACGGCCGCATCGAGTGCGTCAACCCGGCGGCCCACCGAATCCTCGGTGTCGAGGCCGACGACCTGGTCCACGGCCCCGGTGCAGGCGCCATCAGCCGCAGCATGTTCGACGCCGACGGCCGCAGGATCGGCGACGACCGCTGGTCGATGGCCCGCCGCGTGCGGGCCATCCGTCAGGCTGTCGGCCGGGTGGTGGGTGTCGACCGTCCGGACGGTAAGCGAGTGTGGCTGTCCACCAGCTGGTCCCTTTTGGACCCCGTCGACTCCAACCATTCGCCGCTGCTGGTGTCGTTCACCGACATCACCGCCGAGTTCGCGGCCCGCCAGCGGCTCGCCCATCAAGCTCACCACGACGCGCTGACCGGCCTTCCCAACCGGGCGTGTGTGCTGTCCAAAGTGACCGAGGCGCTGAGCGGATCCGGCGAAAGCGCCTTGGCGGCAATACTGTTCATCGATCTGGACAACTTCAAAGGCATCAATGACACGCTCGGCCACGAGGCCGGCGACACCGCGCTGAAAATCGTTGCGGATCGGCTGCGGCGCGCCGTGCGTCCCGACGACGTGGTAGGCCGGCTCGGGGGCGACGAGTTCGTCGCCGTTCTGCGCGGATCCATCACGACCTCGGGCGTCGACAGGCTCAGCGAGCGGATACATGCCTTGCTGTCCGAGCCGGTGACCATCGGCGACACGACGGTGCGGCTCGGAGCCAGCGTCGGTATCACCGAAATCCAGCCCGGCGACGACCGCGATGCGGACGAGCTGCTGCGCACCGCAGACCATGCGATGTACAGCGCCAAGAAATCGGGCCGGGGATGCAGCCGACGCCTCATCGGGCGGGTCGCCTGACATGAGCCGGCCGCTGTTCGCGCAGGGAGCGTTTTACACCGCGGGTGTGCAGTTGAGCAATGCGTCGGTGGTATTGCCCTTCGTCTGCGCTCAGCGGGGCTTCGGGTGGGTCGCCGGGCTGCTCTTCCCCATCTTTTCCATCGGCAGCATCGCCGGTAACACCACGGCGCCGGCCATCCTGCACCGGGCCCGCAATGCCAAGCACCTGGTCGTCGCCGCGGCGGCGTTGATCATGGCGCTCCTCGTCGCATCCGAAGCGGTCGAGGCACTGACCAATCACGCGGCGCTGCTGCTGATGACGTCGGCAGGGATCGGCGTGATGGCCGGTATCAGCACCGTGGCGTTCTCCGATGTGGTCTGCACCAAACTGCCCGACGCACGGCGCGGACGACTGCTGCTGACCCAGGGTGCTGCCGGATCGGTGCTGGCGACGGCGACGACACTGGTGGTGGCGCCGCTGCTCTTTCCCGGCGGTTCGCCGGCCGGTCACGTCCATGTGCTCTGGCTCGGCGCCGGGGTGTTGGCAATCGCCGCGGTTGCGGCGCTGTTCCTCAAGCCGGCCCAGTGCGGTCCGACGGCGGCGGCACCGCGCGGATCGTCTCTGCAGACCTATCGGAAGGGCGTTCGCATCGCTCGCACTCAGCCCTGGTTCCGTCGATACGCGATCACCCATCTGACGTACGTCCCGATCCTGTTCGGCACCACCTTCCACACCCTGCGTGCCGCCGACGGCGACGTGACCCTGCATGTGCTCGTCGTCACGTCCAGCATCGGCCTGATCACCGGATCGGTGGTTTGGCAGTCGGTCTCGCGCAGGTTCGGCGTGCGGGGCATGCTGCTCGGCAGTGCCGCACTGAGTGCGTCCGCCTCCCTTGCCTCCACAGCGGCCGAGACACTTCGGGTGACTGCCAACGTGTGGTTGCAGACCGCCATCATCCTGATGGCCGCCATGGCGGCTCAGGCGGTGTTCACCGCGGCGATCTCCTGGATCGGTGCTTTCGCCGACGACGAGCACCGCGCGACACTGATCGGATTGGCGGCCGCGATGGTGGCGGTCACCTCGGCCGCGGTGGGTGCTGCGCTGGGAGCGCTCGCCCAGATCCAACTCCCGGTCTGGCCGGTTCTGACGATGCTGATTCTCAATGTGGCCGCCGGCTGCATGGCGCTACGGGCTCCCGGCCCAAAGGCGGCGGATAGCGAAGATCAAGAATCAGACCCGGCTCAGGCGCGTGAGGATGACGCTCAGAACGTCATCGACGGGTACATCGACCTGTTCGCCTGTCGCGAGGCTCTTCACCCCGACCGTCCCCGCCTCGATGTCGCGGTCGCCGGCAACCAGGGCTATCGATGCGCCTGATCGGTCCGCGGCGCGCATAGCACCTTTGATGCCGCGGTCACCGTAGGACAGATCGACGCGCACCCCGGCGGCGCGCAGCCGCGCGGCCAGCACCGCCAGGGTGAGCTTGGCCTGCTCGCCCAGCGGGACGCCGTACACGTCGACCCGCGACGAGCCGCCGACCGACTTACCCTCCGCCTTGAGCGCGAGCACTGTCCGGTCGACACCGAGACCGAAACCGATGCCGGACAGGTCTTTTCCGCCGAGTTGGCGCATCAGGCCGTCATAGCGGCCGCCCCCGCCGATGCCCGACTGTGCGCCAAGCCCATCGTGCACGAATTCGAAGGTGGTCTTGGTGTAGTAATCCAGCCCGCGCACCATCCGGGGATTGATGACATAGGGCACGTCGAGCGCATCCAGATGCGCCAGGACGGTGTCGAAATGCTGCTTGGCGGCATCGGAGAGGTGATCGAGCATGACGGGCGCGTCCGCGGTCATCTCGCGCACCTTGGGTCGCTTGTCGTCGAGCACCCGCAGCGGGTTGATGGTCGCCCGGGTCCGCGTTTCTTCGTCAAGATCCAACTTGAACAGGAAGTCCTGCAACAGCTCCCGGTACTGGGGGCGGCACGTGTCGTCGCCCAGCGAGGTGATCTCGAGCCGGAACCCGTCGAGTCCGAGCGAGCGAAAACCGGCGTCGGCGACGGCGATCACCTCGGCGTCCAGCGCGGGGTCGTCGACGCCGATGGCCTCCACTCCGACCTGCTGCAGCTGGCGGTAGCGGCCGGCCTGTGGGCGCTCGTAGCGGAAGAACGGCCCGGCGTAGCAGAGCTTGACCGGCAGCGGCCCGCGGTCCGACCCGTGCTCGATCACCGCGCGCATCACCCCGGCGGTGCCTTCCGGGCGCAGCGTCACCGAGCGGTCGCCGCGGTCGGTGAAGGTGTACATCTCCTTGGAGACCACATCGGTGGACTCCCCCACGCCGCGCGCGAACAACGCGGTGTCTTCGAAGATCGGTAGTTCGACATCGCCGTAGCCGGCGCGGCGGGCCACGTCCAACAGACCGTCGCGGACACCGACGAACTGCGCTGAGTCGGGCGGCAGATAGTCCGGGACGCCCTTGGGCGCCTGAAATTCACTCACTAGTACAAGCCTTCGAGAAATGGGTTGGTGCGGCGTTCGTGTCCGATCGTGGACTTCTCGCCGTGCCCAGGTAGTACCACGGTGTCGTCGTCGAGAACCAATAGTTTCTTGACGATCGAGCCGAGGAGGTCACGGCCGCTGCCCCCGGGCAGATCGGTGCGCCCGACGGACTGCCGGAACAGGGTATCGCCGGTGAAAACCACCTCTTCGGGGCCCTCGGAAACGCGGAACACGACCGAGCCGCGCGTGTGCCCCGGGGTGTGGTCGACCGTGACAGTGATGCCACCCAGGTCGACCTTGTCGCCGTCCTTGTCCAGCTCGATGACCTGCTTGGGCTCGCGGAAGATTGCGCCGAAGGCGATTTGTGCGAGTCCGCCGAATAAACCACGCCCGAAGTCCTTGATCGGGTTGGTCAGCATGAACCGGTCCTCGGGGTGGATATACGCGGAGCAGCCGTACATGTCGGCCACCTTCTGTGCCGACCAGATGTGGTCGACGTGCC
The DNA here is from genome assembly GCA_044508395.1 of Mycobacterium sp. Classification (GTDB taxonomy): domain Bacteria; phylum Actinomycetota; class Actinomycetes; order Mycobacteriales; family Mycobacteriaceae; genus Mycobacterium. The sequence continues at coordinate 60,110 of JBIQHU010000013.1, forward strand.
CGTGGGTGAGCAGCACCGCCGCGGGTGTCAGGTGGTTGTCGTCCAGAATCCGCTGCAACGGCGCCATCGCCCGCTGGCCCGGATCGACGATGATCGCGTCCGTTCCTGCGCGCCGAGCCAGCACGTAGCAGTTGCACGCCATCATGCCAGCCGGGAATCCGGTGACCAACACGCGTCCAGTTTTCCATCCCCACTGACGTGGGTCGCACCGCCACACTCAGCAACGCCTGGCACACTCGTTGCCGACCGATCAACACAAGGAGGGACACCGGCGGTGCCGACCAACGAACAACGGCGGGCGACAGCAAAGCGCAAACTCGAGCGGCAGCTGGAACGCCGGGAGGCCAAGGAGCGTAAGCGTCGCGTCATCACCATCGTCGGATCCGCCGTGGCCGCCGTCATCGTCGTCGCCGCGGTGGTGGCCGTCGTCCTCACCAGGGACGACTCGGACAGCAAGAACACCGCTGCCACCGACACCCCCACCACGACCAGCGCGGCGCTGGCTGCGGGCGGCCTGCCCGCGTTCGTCGCCCCGGCAGGGCTCGGTGACAACTGCCAGTACCCCGCCTCCGCCTCGAAGGCCAGCAAGCCGGTCAAGCCGCCGCGGACGGGCAAGGTGCCGACCGAACCCGCGCAGGTCAGCGCCAGCATGGAGACCAACCAGGGCGATATCGGCCTGATGCTGGACAACGGCAAGGCGCCGTGCACCGTCAACAGCTTCGCCAGCCTGGCGAATCAGGGCTTCTTCAAGGACACCACCTGCCACCGGCTGACGACCTCGGAGTCGCTGTCGGTGCTGCAGTGCGGCGATCCGACCGGTCAGGGCACCGGCGGTCCCGGCTACCAGTTCCCGAACGAGTATCCGACGAATCAGTACCAGCCCGACGACCCCAAGCTGGCCGAGCCGGTGCTGTACCCGCGCGGCACGCTGGCCATGGCCAATGCCGGGCCGGGCACGAACGGCAGCCAGTTCTTCCTGGTGTACAAGGACTCGAAGCTGGCGCCTAATTACACGGTGTTCGGCACCATCGACGAAACCGGACTGGCGACGTTGGACAAGATCGCGGCGGACGGCACGGCCGACGGCTCGGAAGACGGTAAGCCGAAGTTGGACGTCAAGATCACGTCGTTGATGCTGGATCCGTGACCAACCCGCCCCCTCCGTACGGCGCCTACCCGCCGCCGTATGACTATTCGTCGGCATCCGCCCCCTTTCCGGCGCCGAAGCCGACGAACACGCTGGCCGTCCTGGCACTGGTGTGCGCGTTCGTATTCGCGCCGCTGGGGATCGTGTTCGGCCACATCTCCATGTCGCAGATCAAGAAGACCGGCGAAGAGGGCCACGGGATGGCCCTGGCCGGCCTGATCATCGGATACGTGATCACGGCACTGGCCATTCTCGTGGTGGTGCTGAGCGTGCTGTTACTCGTCGCGGTGGGCCGCACCCTGGAGAGCCTCGACGGGATGGTCCCCGACACCACCTACACGGCAGAGCCGACACCCGGGGTCGACGCTGACCCGCTGCCCGACTTCAAGCCGCCCGCAACGCTGGGGTCCAACTGCCAATATCCGGCGACGACGGAACCGGCGAGCAAGCCCGCCAAGCCCCCGCGTACCGGCCGGGTGCCCACGACCCCCGCACAGGTCAGCGCCAGCATCATGACCAACCGCGGCGGAGTCGGGCTGCAGCTGGACAACGCCAAGGCCCCATGCACGGTGAACAGCTTCGCCAGCCTCGCGCAGCAAGGCTTCTACGACGACACGACCTGTCACCGCCTGACCACCAGCCCCTCGCTGTCGGTGCTGCAGTGCGGCGATCCGAACGGAACCGGCACGGGCGGCCCGGGCTACCGGTTCCCGAACGAATACCCGACCAACCAGTTCCGGCTGTCCGACCCCGCACTGCAGACGCCACTGCTGTATCCCCGCGGCACGCTCGCGATGGCGAACGCCGGCCCCGGCACGAACGGCAGCCAGTTCTTCCTGGTTTACGAGGATTCGATGCTGCCGCCGACGTACACCGTCTTCGGCACGATCGACAAGACCGGGTTGGCCACCCTGGACAAGATCGCCGCGGCAGGCACGGCCGGCGGCAGCGACGACGGCAAGCCCGCGCAGAGCGTAACGATCGAGTCGGTGCGCCTGGACTAGCGGCGACGGGGCCTAGCTGCTGGGCTTCGTCTCGATGTAGAACTCGACATCATCGCCGTCGACCTTGGTGATCTTCATGTCAGCGGTGTATTCCGTGCCCTCGGGGCCGGTGAACTTGCACTCGAACGTCGTGTTCACTTTGGCTTCGACGCCCTCCGGACACTTCACGTCCTTGGGTTCGAAACCTGTTTGCTTCTTCACCAGATCGACGACGGATTGCGCGGCACCCTCGGGCTTGATGGTCGAGCCGCACCCGGCGATCAGCAGGGCGACGGCAGTCAGCGTGGCCACGACTGCAGGGCGCATCGCCGAATTATGACAGAAATCAGATCCCGCGAGATTATTTGCTCAAAACCGTCAGGCAGCCGATGTCACTCGGTAGACGTCGTACACACCCTCCACGTTGCGCACCACGTTGAGCAGGTGTCCCAGGTGCTTCGGATCACCCATCTCGAAGGTGAACCGGCTGATGGCCACCCGGTCGTCGGAGGTGGTCACCGACGCGGACAGGATGTTGACCTTCTCGTCGGCCAGCACGCGGGTGACGTCCGACAGCAACCGGTGCCGGTCGAGCGCCTCCACCTGGATGGCGACCAGGAACACCGACGACGGCGACGGCGCCCATTCCACGTCGATGATCCGCTCCGACTGCTGCTTCAGCGAGGCCGCGTTGGTGCAGTCGGTGCGATGCACGCTCACCCCGCCGCCTCGGGTCACGAACCCCATGATGACGTCGCCGGGGACCGGGGTGCAGCACTTGGCGAGCTTGGTCAGCACCCCGGGCGCGCCGGGCACGGCCACGCCGACGTCGTCGTTGCTGCGCTGGCGCACCGGCATGGTGGACGGTGTCGAGCGCTCGGCGATCTCGTCGGTGGCATCCTCGTCGCCGCCCAGTTGGGCCACCAGTCGCTGCACCACGTGCCGAGCCGACACGTGGCCTTCGCCGACCGCGGTGTAGAGCGCGGACACATCCGCGTACCGCAACTCGCGGGCCAGCGTCGCCACCTGTTCGGCATTCATCAACCGCTGCAACGGAATTCCGGCACGACGCACCTCACGGGCGATAGCGTCCTTGCCCGCCTCCAGTGCCTCTTCGCGCCGCTCCTTGGCGAACCATTGGCGGATCTTCGCCTTCGCGCGCGGGGAGACCACGAACGTCTGCCAGTCGCGAGACGGGCCGGCGTTGGGCGCCTTGGACGTGAACACCTCGACCTGGTCGCCGTTTTCCAGCTTGCGCTCCAACGCGACCAGGCGGCCGTTGACGCGTGAGCCGATGCAGCGGTGTCCGACCTCGGTGTGCACGGCGTAGGCGAAGTCGACCGGGGTCGAGCCGGTGGGCAGCGTGATCAGGTCGCCCTTCGGCGTGAACACGAAGATCTCCTGGACCGCCAGGTCGTAGCGCAGCGACTCGAGGAATTCGCCCGGGTCGGCGGCCTCCCGCTGCCAGTCGAGCAGTTGTCGCATCCAGGCCATGTCGTCGATCTCGGCGGCGGCGTAGCTGGCCGGATGTCCGTTGCGGCCCTTGGCTTCCTTGTAGCGCCAGTGCGCGGCGATGCCGTACTCCGCGGTCTTGTGCATGTCCATGGTGCGGATCTGCACTTCCAGGGGCTTGCCCTCGGGACCGACGACGGTGGTGTGCAGCGACTGATACACGCCAAACCGTGGTTGGGCGATGTAGTCCTTGAACCGACCGGCGATCGGCTGCCACAGCGAATGCACCACGCCTACGGCCGCATAGCAGTCCCGGACCTCGTCGCAGAGGATGCGGACGCCGACGAGGTCGTGAATGTCGTCGAAGTCGCGGCCCTTCACGATCATCTTCTGGTAGATCGACCAGTAGTGCTTCGGCCGGCCCTCCACTACCGCGTTGATCTTCGAGGCGTTCAGGGTCGCCGTGATCTCGGCGCGCACCTTCGCCAGATAGATGTCGCGGGACGGCGCCCGGTCGGCCACCAGTCGCACGATCTCCTCGTACTTCTTCGGGTGCAGGATCGCGAACGACAGATCCTCGAGCTCCCATTTGACGGTGGCCATGCCGAGCCGATGCGCAAGCGGCGCAATCACTTCCAGGGTCTCGCGGGACTTCGCCGCCTGCTTCTCCGGCGGCAGGAAGCGCATGGTCCGCATGTTGTGCAACCGGTCGGCGACCTTGATCACCAACACCCGCGGATCGCGAGCCATCGCGAGGATCATCTTGCGGATGGTCTCGCCCTCGGCCGCGGTGCCCAGTGCGACCTTGTCCAGCTTGGTCACGCCGTCCACGAGGTGGCCGACCTCGGCGCCGAACTCTTCGGTCAGCGCCTCCAGCGTGTAGCCGGTGTCCTCGACGGTGTCGTGCAGCAGCGCCGCGATCAGCGTCGTCGTGTCCATCTCGAGTTCGGCCAGAATGTTGGCGACGGCCAACGGATGGGTGATGTACGGGTCACCGGAGCGGCGCAACTGATCGGCGTGACGCTCCTCGGCCACCTCGTACGCGCGCTGCAGCAGCGCCAGGTTGGCCTTGGGATAGAACTGCTTGTGAACCGCGACCAAAGGCTCCAGCACCGGGTTGATGGCACCGCGCTGTGAGGTCATCCGGCGGGCCAGCCGGGCGCGCACCCGTCGGGATGCGCTGGTCCCCGTCTTTGCCGGATCCGTCTTGGAATCGGTCTTCGAATCCGCCTTGGGCAGCTCCATCGGCTGCGTTTCTGGCGACTTGGGGTCGGGCAGCGACTGCACAGCCTGTCCCGTACCGGAATCCTCAGCCATGGTCACCTCCCGTCGCCGGGACGGGCGCTGATCGCGCGCCCGTCAATTCTCTCTGCGACTTCGAGGATACGGCTCAGATGGTGAGCAGGGACGTCACCGGTAGCGGTTCGAGCACCTCGCGACCGTTGAGCCCACTCAGTTCGAGTACGACCGCCGCGGAGGAGACCGTGGCCCCGCAGTGCCGCAGCAGCTTTTCCGTTGCGGCGACGGTTCCGCCGGTGGCCAGGACGTCGTCGATGATGACGATCGTGCGGCCGACGAGTTCGATGCCGTCGGCCGGTAGCTCCAGCGTGGCCGAGCCGTACTCGAGCTGGTAGGTCTCGCTGTGCACCGGCGGCGGCAGCTTACCGCCCTTGCGCACCGCGAGCACGCCGGTGCCGAGCCGCAGCGCCACCGCCGCGCCGAGCAGGAAGCCCCGTGCATCGATGCCCGCCACCAGATCGGCACCCTTTGCCGTCTCGGCGAGGGCGTCGGTGACCTCGGCCAGACCCTGTGCGTCGGCCAGCAACGGCGTCAGATCCTTGAACTGGACACCGGGTTCGGGGAAATCGGGCACATCCCGCATCAACGACGCGACGAGCGTCGCGATCTCTTTACCGGCTCTTGCCGCGCCCGGGGTCACTGCTCCAGCACCCAGCGATCCATGTTCCATCCCGCACCCCATCGAGTCGGATTGCTACTCACCGCGTACATGTCTTTCGACGTCACCACGGTCCGCTGCTGACGATAAAGCGGAAGGGTCGGCATGTCAGTCCACAGGATCGATCCGCCCTCACCGAGCAGCCGCGACAGTTCCTTGGGGTCGGCCGTCACCGCCAGCGTGGCGATGACGCCGTCGACACGTTCGTTGTTGTAGCGGGACAGGTTGTTGCCGTTGCCGGAATGCAGGGCGTAGGCGTCCATCACGTTGGAGCCGGTCGATCCGCTGCCGGCAGCGCCGCCCGTGCTGGCGAGCAGCACGTCGATCTTGTTGTCGCGCAACGTCAGCGGGCCGGTGTCGTTGGCCGCGACGTCGAGCACGGTGATGCCCGCGGGCGCGCACGCCTTGGCGATGGCGCCGACCGTCGCAGCGAGCCTGGCGTTGGGACTCTGGTATCCGATCCGGACGGTGAGGGGCCGCCCGCTGATCGCGGCGCGCGCGGCGTCGGGATTGGCGACGCTGAACTGGCCGCCCTCGGCCGCGCTCTCGGCCGCACTGTAGGCGTCCTCGCTGACCGGGTTGAGGCGCGAATTGGCGATCGGCGCCGCCGCGTTGCGGGCGATCACGTCGCGCGGTGTGCAGTGGGCAAGGGCGCGGCGCTCCGGCGTCTGGGACATCGGACCCGCCGAGGCGAAGATGAGCTGCTCGATGCCCGCGGACGACGAATCGGTCCGAACGTAGTTCTCGGGCAGGTTCAACGTGCCCGACGAGCCGGCGGCGACGTCGACCACGTCGTAGGCCCCCTGGTTGATGCGGTCCTGGATGTCGGCACCGCGCGGCCACACGGTGACCCTGGCGGTCACGGGTGGCGCTCCCCACCATTTGTCGTTGGCGACGAGCACGACCGCACCGTCGGAGGTCACCGAGTCGAGCTTGTACGGGCCCGACGACGGGAACTTCTTCAGATCGAGGTCCGGCTTCAGGGTCCACGTGGTGTTCCACACCTGCGCGATGCGTTCGACCGTCGGACCGTCGTTGTTGGTGATCGCGTTGGTGACGCCGCCGTCGCCGAGACCGAGCGCGTCGGCGATCACGTGCGACGGCATCATCGACGTCGCGTCGAACAGCTGGCCGTAGTCGACGAAGGCGCGGTCCTGCGCGAACGAGACCCGTGCCTTCTTCTGCCCCGGCGCACAGTCGACGGATGCGATGTCGGCGTAACCGGCACGGCTGGCGGCGTCGAAGACGGGGAACCGGCCCGACTGTGCCGCCCAGGCCAGCACCATGTCGTCGCACGTGATGGGCTTACCGTCGGAGTACACCGCGTTAGCGTTGATCTCGTAGTCAAGGATCAGTGGCGCGCGACCGACGACGGAGATCTTGCCGAAGTCGTGGTCGCCCACGATCTGGCCGTCGGGACCGTGGTAGTTGAAGCCGGTCAGCACCCGCGCGAACGCCTGCGGGCCGCCCGATGCGGCGCCTGCAACGGTGTTGGTGTTGTAGGTCGTCAGCAGCCCGTCCACGGCGAAGTCGATGCTGTCGGCCGGGCCGCGCGAACACGACGACAGACCTGCGGCGCCGACCACGAGGGCAGCGGCCAGTACACCCGCACGCCGAGTCCAGGCCGTGATCATCGCGACTACCGCCGCCGAGTGTTGCGCTTACCCGACGGTCGCCCGGTCTTGCCGCTCGTGGGACGTGTCGGGCGCGCACCGGGCGCGGGCTTCTCGGGAGCCGTCGTCGTGCTCGCCACCGCCGCCTCCGCCGGTGCCTTCGTTACCTCCGGCGCCGAGTGCTCGTCGTCGCTGTCCGACGTCCGCGCGGCACTCCCCTTGCGGCGGTTGAGCACCCGGCGGGTGTGTGACCGCACGACGTCGGTGCGTTCCCGCAACGACACCAGCAGCGGCGTCGCGAAATAGATCGACGAATACGTTCCGACGATCACGCCGACCAACTGCACCAGCGCCAGGTCCATCAGCGTGCCCACACCCAGCAGCCAGACCGCGATCACCATCAGAGCGACGATCGGAAGCACCGAGATGAGGCTGGTGTTGATCGACCTCATGAACGTCTGGTTGACCGCCAGGTTGGCGTGCTCGGCGAACGTCCGGCGGGTCGTGTGCTCGAAACCGTGGGTGTTCTCCTCGACCTTGTCGAAGACGATCACGGTGTCGTAAAGCGAGAAGCCGAGGATGGTCAGCAGACCGATGACCGTCGCGGGCGTGACCTCGAAGCCGACGATCGAGTAGATGCCGGCGGTCACGACGAGGTCGAACACCAGTGTGGCCAACGCCGCGGCGGCCATATAGCGCTCGTACCGCACGGTGATGTAGACGGCCGCCAGCGCAAGGAACACCACCAGGGCGATGAGAGCCTTCTCGGTGATCTGCCCGCCCCAGGTCTCCGACACCGCCGAATCGCTGATCGCATTCTTGCTGGGTTGCCCGTCGGGCCCCCGCGGTTGGAACGCGTCAAACAGCGCCGTCCGCAGCTTCTCGATCTCTTCGTTGTTCAGGGTTTCCGAACGGATCTGCACCGTGGCCGAATCGCCGCTGCCGACGAGGACCACGGCCTCGGCCTCCTTGCCCAGCGCCTCGCTGAACACGTCTTCGACCTGTTGCGTGGTGACGGTGCCGGTCGCGGTCTTCGCGGGCATGGACACCTTGGTGCCGCCCTCGAAATCGATGCCGAAGGTGAAACCGCGGATCAGGATGCTCGCGACGGCCACGGCGACGATCACGCCGCTGATCGTGAACCAGAGCTTGCGCTTACCGATGACTTCGAACGCACCCGTCCCGGTGTAGAGGCGGGTGAAGAAGCCGTGTCGCGGCGTTGCAGCGGTTTCGAGGTCTGGCGCCTCAACGGCTTCGGTCGTCAGCTCCGCTGAATCCTTGTCCTTCGCCATCTCGCTACCCCCGTCCCGTCAGGTGCGCGGCGGCTCGTCGCTCGCGGGCGATCTGCTGCACCGCGCCCAGACCGTTCAGCCTCGGCTTGGCCATCGTCGGCGACTTCGACGCGACGTACACGAGTGGCCAGGTCACCAGGATCACCACCACCACATCGAGAATGGTTGTGAGGCCCAGGGTGAATGCGAAACCCTTCACCTGGCCGACGGCCAGGACGTAGAGGACGGCCGCGGCCAGGAACGTGACTGCGTTGCCGGACAGGATCGTCTTGCGAGCCCTGTTCCAGCCTCGGGGCACGGCCGAGCGGAACGAGCGACCATCGCGTATCTCATCCTTGATGCGCTCGAAGAACACCACGAACGAGTCGGCCGTCATACCGATACCGATGATCAGACCCGCGATGCCGGCCAGGTCGAGGGTGTAGTTGATGTATCTGCCGAGGAGCACCAGGATCGCGTAAACCATTGCGCCGGAGGCGACCAGCGACAGCGCGATCAGCACGCCAAGGACGCGGTAGTAGAGCAGTGAATAGAGCAGCACCAGCGCGAGCCCGACCGCACCTGCGATCAAACCCGCCCGCAGCGATGTCAAACCCAGTGTCGCCGAGACGGTTTCGGCTTCCGAGGACTCAAAGGACAGCGGAAGCGAACCGTACTTCAACACGTTGGCCAGTTCGCGAGCCGTCGACTCGGTGAACTGTCCGCTGATCTGCGTACGGCCGCCCGGGATGGGCTCGCGAATCTCGGGGGCGCTGACCACCTTCGAGTCGAGCACAAACGCAGTTTGTGTGCCGACGTTCGCCGCGGTGAAGTCGGCCCAGATCTTCGTCGCGTCGCTCTTGAACTGGAGGTCCACGATGTACTGGGCCGATTGCTGATCCAGTCCCGAGCTCGCGTTCTCGATCTGTTCGCCGCTGATGATCGACTTGTCGAGGAGATAGACCTCGTTGCCGTTCTGCGAGCACGTGATCAACGGCAGATTGGGGTCGTCGTTGCCGGCCAGCACGTCGTCCTCGCCGCATCGGGTGGCCTGGAACTGCAGCGCGAGGATCTGGATCTGCTGGTCGGTGCTCTGCCGCAGCTCCTTCTCATCCGCGATGCGTTGCGCGAGCGTGGGTTCTCCCGGCGGCGGGGCCGGTGTCGGCTCCTGCCCCGGAGGCGCGGGCTGGGGCGACGTCTGCTGGCCCGGAGGCGCTGGCGAAGGGGATGGCTGGGTGGGCGGCTGCTCCGGGTAAGGACGCGGCTGCGGCGCCGGCGACTGCGCAGGCGGCGCGGCGGGCTGTTCAGGCGCTCCCGGCGCGACTCCTGCGCCCCCGGGCGGAAGTTCTGCGCCTCCCGGCGGCGCCGGCGCGCCGGGTTCCAGCGGAGGGAGCTGAGGTGCGCCCTCGGGCTCCTCGACCGATGGCTGCTGACCCGGCGGCACGGCGGGCATCACGTGGATCACGGGCCTGATGTACAGCCGTGCGGTCTGACCGAGGTTGCGGGCCTCACTGCTATCGCTGCCGGGCACGGTGATGACGAGGTTGTCGCCGTCGATGATGACTTCGGATCCCGAAACGCCCAGACCGTTCACCCGGTCGCTGATGATCGATTGCGCCTGGAGGAGGGCATCGCGGGTGGGGCGCGAGCCGTCCGGCGTGCGAGCGGTGAGCGTTACGCGGGTGCCGCCCTGCAGATCGATACCGAGCTTCGGTTCGGCTTTCTTGTCCCCGGTAAGGAACACCAACAGGTATGCGCCGACCAGCAATACCAAGAAGAGCGCGAGGTATCGGGCAGGGTGCACCGGCGTCGAAGACGATGCCACGTTTCTAGGGTCTCCTCGAGATCAGTTCGTCAGCACCGCAAAGGTTACGTGGTGAGGCTGAGTCCTCAGCCCTCAGTCCTTCTTGTTCGGGCTTTCGGTGATTTCGGTGGCCGTCGACTCTTCGTCGTCGATGTCCTCGAAATCTTCGTCCTCGTCGGTCTCCGGTTCGATCTTGTCGCGAACGGCCAGCTTCATCCAGGTGGTGACCACGCCGGGTGCGATCTCCAGGTTCACAGAGTCATCGGTGATGCCGGTGATCGTGCCTTCCAGTCCCGACGTGGTGTGGATGCGGTCACCGATCTGGAGCGACTCTTGCAGATCGATGGTGGCCTGCATCGCCTTCTTCTGACGGCGCGACGCGAAGAACATGAAGAGGCCCATGATGATGATGAGCGGCAGGAAGATGACCAGATCCATGTGAGCAGCTGTCTTTCGTATCGGTCTCGGTTCACAGCGCAAGACCGGCAGGTCAGACGCTTCGTCAGGGACCAGTGTGCCATTGCGGCCGCAGATCACCGAGCGCGACCGTCCCCAGGGTCGGCAGTGTTGGCTTCCGTGGGTGCTCGGTCACCTCGGCATCAACGTCGAAGACCTGACCGCGGCCAAGAACTATTGCGACGTACTCATGCCTACCGCCCGGCAGGCGGCAAGCCGGGCGCATATCTCTTCTTCTACCCGTCGACCGAGCCTTCGCATATTCACGACACCAGACCGGACTCCAGCATCTCGCGTTCAGGGTCCAGACCCGGTCGCGGGTGAACGAGGTGACGTCCCAGTGGGGCGGGCAGGTGCTCCATCCGCCACAGACTTTTCCGCAGTATCCGCAGCCGTATTTCGCCACGTTCTGGCTCGACCCGTGGGGCGTGATGCTGGAAGCCGTGTGCCACTACGACCGGGATTGAACGAAGCGCGACGAAATCCGTTGCGTCACCCCGCGGCAGCCGTTGATTGCGCCACAACCTGCCGGAGTTTTCAACCGGATCGGTGCGCTGCCCACTAGGCTCGAACCGCGGCGCGTCGCGCGTCGAAACCCCAGTTCGTCAGGAGGCGGAATTGAGCACTCTCGAGCAGAGCCGCTACCTCGCCACCGCGATACCCGGCCCGCTGTCGCAGGCGCTCATCGACAGGAAGAGCGCCGCTGTGTCCCGCGGGGTGGGCAACACCATGCCTGTGTACGCGTCGAGGGCGTTCGGCGGCATCGTCGAGGACGTTGACGGCAACCGGCTCATCGATCTCGGTTCGGGTATCGCGGTGACCACCATCGGGAACGCGTCCCCGGCCGTCGTCGCCGCCATCGGCGATCAGGCGGCCCGATTCACCCACACCTGCTTCATGATCACGCCCTACGAGGGGTATGTCGCGGTCGCCGAACAACTCAACCGGCTCACACCCGGCAGCTTCGAGAAACGGTCGGCACTGTTCAACTCGGGCTCGGAGGCCGTGGAGAACGCGATCAAGATCGCCAGGATCTACACGCGCAAACCCGCGGTGGTGTCGTTCGATCACGCATATCACGGCCGGACCAACCTGACGATGGCGTTGACCGCGAAGTCGATGCCCTACAAGCACGGCTTCGGCCCGTTCGCACCCGAGATCTACCGCGCCCCGCTGTCGTACCCGTTCCGCGACGCGGAGTTCGGCAAGGAGCTGGCCACCGACGGTGAGCTCGCGGCCAGGCGGGCCATCACCGTGATCGACAAACAGGTCGGCGCCGACAACCTCGCCGCGGTGATCATCGAACCCATCCAGGGTGAGGGCGGCTTCATCGTGCCTGCCGACGGCTTCCTGCCCACCCTGCTGGACTGGTGCCGGCAGAACAACGTGGTGTTCATCGCCGACGAAGTGCAGACCGGCTTCGCGCGCACCGGGGCGATGTTCGCCTGCGAACACGAAGGCATCGAGCCGGACCTCATCGTCACCGCCAAGGGCATCGCCGACGGCATGCCGTTGTCCGGGGTGACCGGCCGCGCCGAGATCATGGACGCACCGCACGTCAGCGGGCTCGGCGGCACCTACGGCGGCAACCCGGTCGCATGCGCGGCCGCGCTGGCGACCATCGCCACCATCGAGGCCGACGGCCTGGTGGAGCGCGCACGTCAGATCGAGGCCCTCATGAAGGACCGGCTGGGCCGGCTGCAGGCCGAAGACGACCGCATCGGCGACGTCCGCGGCCGCGGCGCGATGATCGCGATGGAGTTGGTCAAGCCGGGCACCATCGAACCGGACGCCGATCTGACCAAGGCGCTGTGCGCGGGCTGTCACGCCGCGGGCGTGATCGTGTTGTCCTGCGGCACATTCGGCAATGTGCTGCGATTCCTTCCACCGCTGACCATCAGCGACGACCTTCTGACCGAAGGTCTCGATGTCCTTGCCCTTGTTCTCAAAGACCAGTAACCGAAGGAGTTCACACATGACGAAGGTTCAGAATTTCATCGGCGGCGACCTCGTCGACTCTGACAGCGGGGCGACAATGCCGCTGGTGGATCCCGCCACCGGCGAGGAGTACGCCACCGCACCGATCTCCAACGAGGCCGACATCGACAACGCGTACGCGGCGGCGTCGAAAGCGTTCACCGACTGGAAGCGCACGACTCCGTCGCATCGCCAGAAGGCGCTGCTCGACTTCGCCGACGACGTGGAGCGCAACGCGCAGGCGCTCGTGGAGGCCGAGGGACGCAACACGGGTAAGGCGAACCACATCACCGCGGCCGAAGAGATTCCGCCGATGCTCGACCAGATCCGGTTCTTCGCAGGCGCGGCACGGCTGTTGGAGGGTAAGTCCGCGGGCGAGTACATGGAGAACCACACGTCGTGGATCCGCCGCGAGCCCGTCGGTGTCATCGGCCAGGTCTCCCCTTGGAACTACCCGATGATGATGGCGATCTGGAAGTTCTGCCCGGCCATCGCCGCGGGCAACACCGTGGTAATCAAGCCCAGCGACACCACACCGGTGACCACCGTCATGCTCGCCGAGATCGCCGCCAGGCACTTCCCGCCCGGCGTGCTCAATGTGGTGTGCGGCGACCGGAATACGGGCGCAGCGGTGGTGGCGCATCCGACACCGGAGATGGTGTCAATCACCGGTTCGGTGGCCGCGGGTCGTGCGGTGGCCGTCAGTGCGGGCGGACATTTGAAGCGCACGCACCTGGAGTTGGGCGGCAAGGCGCCCGTGATCGTGTTCGACGACAGCGACATCGCCAGCGCGGCCGAGGGTATCGCGACGGCGGGCTACTTCAACGCCGGCCAGGACTGCACAGCGGCCACCCGCGTGCTGGCGACCGCCAAGGTGGCCTCGGAGCTGACCGAGGCGCTGGCCGAGCAGGCGCAGGGTGCGACGACCACGTTCGGCAAGGCCGCCGACGACGAGGACGCCTGGGTGCCGCCGGTCAACAATGTCAACCAGATGGAGCGGGTGCTGTCGTTCTTCGAGGATGTGCCGTCGCACGCCAACGTGGCAGTCGGCGGAAAACGCCAGGGCGACAAGGGTTTCTACGTGGAGCCGACGGTCATCGGCGGGCTGCACCAAGACGATCGCCTGGTGCAGCAGGAGATCTTCGGCCCGGTGATCACGGTGCAGTCGTTCTCGGATGAGGACGAGGCGATCGCGTGGGCCAACGGCACCGAGTACGGCTTAGCGTCCTCGGTGTGGACGAAGGACGTGTCACGGGCGCTGCGGGTGTCGGCGGCACTGAACTTCGGTTGCGTGTGGATCAACACCCACATCCCGTTGGTCGCCGAGATGCCCCACGGCGGGTTCAAGTCGTCGGGCCACGGCAAGGACTTGTCGATGTACGGCTTCGAGGACTACACGCGTATCAAGCACGTGATGGCCTTCACCGGCTGAGTTCTCCGCTCGGTTTCTCCGCGAGCAGACGCGAAGACCCCTATTTCGACGGCGTTTTGGGGGTTTTCACGTCTGCTCGCCAAAAGTCGGTGACGGGTTAGCCCCCGCAGACGACGAGATCCGTGACGAACCGGCGGATGTCATCGGTCGTCAACGCCTGACCGTCGACCTCCACATCGATCAGCTGCGAGAGCAGGTCGTCGGTGGGGTGCGTGCAGCGGTCAGCGATCATGACGTCGACGTACTGATGCGGCGCGTCCCGCGACCTCGACGACATCGGGGTCTCGGCCCACCCCGTGAACAGGCGCCAGTCCCGCTCAGGCACACCGAGCGCCTCGCAGATGGCGACGACCGAATGCTGGCGTGCCGCATTGGAATCCGCGGTACCGGGCCTGTAGGTCATCTCGGCCTCCTGAGAACGAGTAGATAAGTCGACTATCGGTTGCACCGAGCCGCGGATCATCCGCCGGTCGGCGTACTTTCGATCAGAGTTAGATAGTCAGGCTATCTTCTGGAGGCCGCGCGGTCAGTCGTGCCGGTCACATCCCGCTTGTGAGGCTCGTCCCACCGGTCGGGCACTGGGACGGGCGTCACCAGGCCACATCCGCCGCACGCCAAATAGCAGCGGCGAAATAGCATTCCGGGCCGTCGAAGCCCTCGCCCGACAACCCGGAATGCTATTTCGAGGAAGCGATCTAGTGCGCGTGCGTCCGCCGTCGGCTGAATGTGTCACGCCAGCGATGCCGCCCCGTCGAACTGGCCGTCGGCTGGATCTCGGTGACCGCGTCGGTGTCCGAGAACGCCGGCTGCGGCTGGACATCGGCGACCGGCCTGTCGACGTACTCGACGTCACGCACGCTGCGTACCGAGATGCGGCCCACCGCCGCCGCCCCGAGGAACACGATCAGCGCACCGAGTCCGTAGAAGTACGACAACTCGAGCACCACTGCCTTGGTCTCGGTCACCGCGACGGGTGCACCCACGTCACCGATGCCCAGCAGTCCGGCCGACGCCCGACCGACGACGAACCAGGCCCCCGCGAGCACGGCCAGCCACGCACCGAACATCGCCGTGGCCCGATTGCGGGACACCAGCAACAGAAGTCCACCGACTACGGCCACCGCACCGGGCAGCACCTGTAGCCACCCGCGCGCCTCCGTCCACGTCCAGGCCCCGTCGGGGCTGAAGGCGAAGTCGAAGAACGGTCCGACGAACGGAATCAGGGCACCCCAGGCGCCCAGCAGTATCAGCAGAAGACCGCTCATCGCGCCCCGACTGCGCTGCATCTGAAGGCGGCCCCCACGGGTCCGAACTCGCGTATCAGTCATGCAGGTCGGAGTACCCGCACGAGGCGCCGCGAAACCCGTCTACGGCGGCCGCGACAGCCGTTGTAGCTGCCGCAAACCGGACGTCTGTGATAGTCGCCACCACCCACGTGGCCACCTGGCCATCGGCGCCTTTCACAGCCAACTGACAGCAACCAAGCGGAATAGCTTTAGTTTCGCTAACGATGCTTTTAGTAGTGGGCTCAATGAGGCGCCCGATCAAAGTATTTGCGTTATCGAAGGATTCCTCGACGTCCACTGATACCCGTGAATTGCGCCTCGAGCGCCGCATCGCAGATCTGTACGCCACCGATCCACAGTTCGCCGCTGCCGAACCCGACGCGACGATCAGCCAGGCCATCGAGCAGCCTGGGTTATCGCTGGACGAGCTGGTACGCGTGGTGATGCAGGGCTACACCGACCGTCCCGCGCTCGGCGAACGCGCGATCGAATACGTCAGCGACGCGCAGGGTCGCACCACCGCAAAGCTTCTCCCCCGCTTCAACACCATCACCTACGGCGAGCTGTGGGGCAGGGTCAACGCCGTCACCAGCGCCCTTGCCGACGTGCATCCCGGCGATAGGGTCGCGATCCTCGGATTCGCCAGCGTCGACTACACGGTGCTCGACATGGCAACCATCACGCTCGGCGCCGTCTCGGTGCCGCTGCAGACCAGCGCCCCGCTTACGTCGCTGCGGCCCATCGTCACCGAAACCGAACCCACCGTCATCGCGTCGAGCATCGACTATGTAGACGACGCAGTCGAAATCGTGTTGACCGGCCATACGCCCACCACTCTGATCGTGTTCGACTACGACCCTGAGATCACCGACCATCGCGAGGCCTACGACGCTGTGCGCGCTCGCCTGACGGGTAGCCCCGTCGTGGTGGAAACGCTGCAGGACGTGTTGGAGCGGGGAAAGACGTTGCCCCCGAGGCCTATTGCTCACCGCGAGGCAGACGACTTGGCGCTGCTGATCTACACCTCCGGCAGCACGGGTGCGCCGAAGGGCGCGATCTACACCCGGAATTTATTCGCCAAGTTATGGCTGCCCCACCATTGGGGCTGGGCCGAAAGCCTCGAACCGGCGATCGTCCTGAGCTTCATGCCAATGAGCCACGTCATGGGACGCTTCGGCCTCTACGGTGCGCTCGCACACGGCGGCACGGCTTATTTCTCGGCAAAGAGCGACCTTTCGACCTTCCTCAACGACCTCGGTCTGGTGCGGCCGACACAGCTGTCCTTCGTGCCGCGCGTCTGGGACATGCTGTCCGCGGAAGTGCACAGCCAGCTGGACCGTCACGGGGCCGACGGCGCTGACACCCTGTCCGACACCGAATTCCTCAGCGCTGTGCGGGATCGCCTGATCGGCAACCGCTACCTGACCGCGGTCACCGGGTCGGCCCCGACGTCGCCGGAGCTGAAGTCCTGGGTCGAGTCGTTCCTCGACCTGGATCTGCACGACGGCTACGGATCGACCGAGGCGGGCGGGGTGCTCCTCGACGGGCAGTTGAAGCGCCCACCGGTCCTCGACTACAAGCTCGTGGACGTGCCCGATCTGGGCTACTTCAGCACTGACCGCCCTTATCCCCGAGGCGAACTGCTGCTCAAGACCGCCAACATGTTCCCCGGCTACTACAAGCGTCCCGAAGTGACCGCCGACGTGTTCGACACCGACGGCTTCTACCGGACCGGCGACGTCATGGCCGAGCTCGGTCCCGATCAGCTGCAGTATGTGGACCGGCGCAACTTCGTCCTCAAGCTGTCGCAGGGTGAGTTCGTCACCGCGTCGAAGCTGGAGGCGGTGTTCGAAACCAGCCCGCTGGTGCGGCAGATCTACATCTACGGCAACAGCGCCCGCTCATACCTACTGGCCGTGATCGTGCCAACCCCCGAAGCGCTCGCTCGCTATGACGGTGAGCAGCTGCGCGCCGCGATCAGCGAATCGCTGGCCGACGTCGCGAAGGCGGCCGGTCTGCAATCATTCGAGGTGCCACGCGACTTCATCGTGGAGACAACGGCATTCACGTTGGAGAACGGTCTCCTGACCGGCATCCGCAAGCTGGCCCGGCCCAAGCTGAAGGAGATCTACGGTCCTCGGCTGGAGGAGCTGTACTCGGATCGTGCGGAGGGCCAGGCCGCCGAGTTGCGCGAGTTGCGGCAACACGGTGCCGCGCGGCCCGTCATCGAGACCGTCAGCCGGGCGGCCGCAACACTGCTTGGTACCGCGGCGGCAGACCTGTCCCCCGACGCCCACTTCACCGATTTGGGCGGGGATTCGTTGTCGGCGTTGACGTTCGCCAATCTGCTCCACGATATTTTCAATATCGAGGTCCCCGTCGGCGTGATCGTCAGCCCCGCCAACGACCTTGCCGCGCTTGCCGATCACATCGAGGCCCAACGCTCCGGCAGCAGCCGCCCGACGTTCGCATCGGTGCACGGTCGCGGTGCCACCACGGTGCATGCCGCCGAGTTGACTCTGGACAAGTTCCTCGATGCGCACACCCTGGCGTCCGCACCGGCACTGCCATACCCCAGCCAGGAGGTGCGCACCGTGCTGCTGACCGGCGCGACCGGGTTCCTGGGACGTTATCTGGCCCTGGAGTGGCTGGAGCGGATGCACCTCGTCGACGGCAAGGTGATCTGTCTCGTTCGCGCCAAGGACGACGCCGCAGCGCGGCAGCGCCTCGACGACACCTTCGACAGCGGCGACGCCGCACTGCTGGACCACTACCGGCGACTGGCGGCGGAGCATCTGGAGGTGCTCGCCGGCGACAAGGGTGAGCCCGATCTCGGACTCGACGAGAAGACGTGGCAGCGGCTGGCCGACACTGTCGACCTGATCGTGGATCCCGCCGCACTGGTCAACCACGTCCTGCCGTACGACCAGTTGTTCGGACCCAATGTCGTCGGAACAGCCGAGCTGATCAAATTGGCGCTGACCACGAAATTGAAGCCGTTCATCTACCTGTCGACAGTCGGTGTCGGCGACCAGGTCGAGCCGTCGAAGTTCGTCGAGGACGCCGACGTTCGACAGATGAGCGCGACGCGCTCGGTCAACGACGGCTACGCCAACGGTTACGGCAACAGCAAGTGGGCCGGTGAGGTGCTGCTGCGCGAAGCCCACGATCTGAGCGGTCTGCCGGTGGCGGTGTTCCGGTGCGACATGATCCTGGCCGAGCCCCGCTACGCCGGTCAGCTGAACGTGCCCGACATGTTCACCCGGCTGCTGCTGTGCCTGGTGGCCA
>JBIQHU010000285.1:0-1778 GCA_044508395.1 Mycobacterium sp.
GCACCTTCGTTCCGCTGCCGGACACCCGCATCGCCGTCGGCGACGAACTGCTCATCGTGACCACCAGCAAGATGCGGGCGGCAGCCGAGGCCCGGATGCGTGCGGTCAGTCGGCGTGGCAAGCTCGCCTACTGGTTCGACGAATACGGGCTTGAGGACTGACTGGCCTTTTCGGCGGCATCGGCGGCTGCGCCAGGATCGGCAGACAAACGTCAACGTGCGGCGCCGGCCGCTCACGTGTCCGAATGCCGCACTCGCACACCGGAATCCCGTGTCAAGCTCATCGGACTGCCGACGAACGCGCACGAGTCGTTTCACCTGCGGGTGGATGGGTATACGGCGCGCATGCCTACGTCGAGACGTTTTGCGGTCTTGTTCGACGTTGACGGGACCCTCGTCGACACGAATTACCTACACGTGCATGCGTGGGCGCGCGCGTTTCGCGAGCAGAACATCGACGTGGAGTCCTGGCGGATCCACCGCAGCATCGGAATGGACGGCAGCAGCCTGGTCAAAACCTTGTCCGGAGACGCCAGTGAGGCTGTGCAGCGACGACTCAAAGACCGCCACAGCAGTCTCTACAAGGAGAGTGCGGAGCTGATCGTACGTCTCCCCGGCGCCCGTGAACTCCTGCACCATCTCGCCGAGGCCGGAATTCAGGTGGTGCTGGCCAGTTCCGCCCCGGAAGACGAACTCGCCATCACCCGAGAGATTCTCGACAGCGACGATGCCATCGCCGCGGCGACGTCATCCAAAGACGTCGATACAGCCAAGCCCGACCCGGACATCGTCGAAGTGGCGCTGAAACGCGGTGGCGTGTCCGCCGAGCAGGCCGTCTTCATCGGCGACGCGGTGTGGGATGGGGAAGCCGCAACCCGCATCGGCGTACCCTTCATCGGCGTACGGTGCGGCGGTGTCGCTGACTGCGAGCTCGAAAAGGCCGGGGCACAAGCCGTTTTCGACGATCCACTCGATCTGCTGCGGCGCCTGGATACGACCGTCATCGGCGCACAGCTCGCCGGCTCGACGAAGTGAGCGTGACACGCGCGCCGACTTGACGGTGAACGTCGAACGTGTGTTCTAATGTTCCTCGCCGCCCATCCCGCTCAGTGCGGGCGATGTTCGAAAAGGAGTCCGCCGTGACGATGACCGTAGACGCTCAGGCCCCAGAAACGTTGACCACCGACTCTGACACTCCTGGCGACTTGGTTGCGCCGGCCGAGAACAACGCACCTGCCGCCGACGCTTCTGCCGAGGAGAAGCCGCGGAAAGCACCGGCCAAGAAGGCAGCGGGCAAGAAGGCCAAGACAATCGAGCTGACTCTTACCGTCACCGGAACCGCCGACGGCGAATGGCACGCCGAGCTCAAGCAGGGCACCACCTACCTGGCACGCAATGTCGCGGTCGCAGCTGCTGCCGTCTCGCGCGCGGCCAAGGAACTGCACGAGGATCTCTCCACGCCCATCGACGAAGTGATCGAAGAGGCGCGCTCACAGCAGGCCGCCAAGGTCGCCGCCCTCGAAGCAGAGCTCGAAGCCGCGCGAAAGGTCTTGTCCGACTTGGAGTGAGGTCCGCGGAGTTGGCCCTGGGCGGGCGCGATCGGAACCGGCCCGAAACTTGCAGAGAGTCTTCGACTATCTACTTGGCTGATCGTCAAATTTTTTGACGATCAGCCAAGTGCAGTGGGTTGCGTAGAGGTCCGCTACTTTGCCTGGCGGAAATAGGGTTCAACCGTGCCGCTGAGCTTCACGACCATCGGATTTCCGCGACGGTCCTTGG
>JBIQHU010000014.1:0-77431 GCA_044508395.1 Mycobacterium sp.
GGTCGTTGCGCGCGGCGCGATGCCAGAACTGCGCGATCGACAGCACCCGCGGGTTGCCGGGGAGGATCGACCGCTCGGGCTGGCCGGGGCCCGTGATCATCACGCCGTCGGCGAGCACCGCCTGATCGGGTGTGTGCAGCGCCCATCGCGGCAAATCGCCCGAGCCGTCCACGGAGATCCCGGTGACCGCACCGGAGATGACGTTCATCTCGCAATTGCCCGCGACCCAGCGCAGGTACTGGCTCCACTTGCGGTGGGTGGGCGCGGGCCTGCCGCGGTCCACCCATTCGGCGAACTGGCCGGTGGCGATCAGATAGGACTGCCAGCTGTGCCGGGTCATGCGTTCGTCGAGTTCGGCGTTGCGGCCCGGCGCCTGGGCCCCCGCCCGCAGGGCAGGGGACGACGAGCGATACGGGAAACCGACGTCTTTCTCGGGGCTGGTGCCCAGCCGGTGCTGACCGTCGGTCCAGCCGCCGTCGGCCTGCCAGTTGGCCGCCACGCCCGTGCGTTCCACCGCAACGACCTTGGGCACGTCGACACCCATGTCATGGAGCTCGGCGGCCTTGGCGGCGACGGCGACGGCCTTCGCTCCGGCTCCGACAACGGCGAGGGTGGGTCTCATGGTGCAACCTCTCGTAGCGAGTCCTGCCACATCGACTGCAGCGTGGCGACGTCGGCGGCGGACAGGATGTCCGGCAGCGTGCGCCACTGCGTGCCAAGTACCTGGTTGTCCCCTTCGCCGATCACCGCGGCCAAGATGGTCAGCTCGTGGCGCACCGCGAGATCGGGTTCGGGCAGCGGGGACACCTGGGCCAGCAGCTCGCGGTCGGGCCTGAACTCGCCGCCGACCCCGACGTGGATCCGTCCCAGGAAGTTCAGCAGAATCTGCGGTTCGGCATACGACTTCAGCCGCTGGGCCGCATCCGGACGCAGGTAGCGCAGCAGCCCGTAGTCGATACCGTCGCCCGGCATCGCGTCGATCGCCCCGCGCGTGGGAATGCGCAGTGGGTAGATCGCGGTGAGCAGCCCGACGGTGTCGGAGGTGTCGGCGTCTTCGACGATGCCATCGGCGCGGCCGTGGGTCTCCAGGGCGAGAAGCGTTGGCACCAAGTCCTGCCCGCGGTGTCGCCGCCACCGGGTGACGGTTCGAGCGGCCGCATCCGCCAGCAGGTGCTGAGTCGGCTCCGACGTGTTCAGCAGCCGTCGCGACACATCAGGATCGGCCAGGATCGTGGTGACGACGACATCGCCGATCCGATCGGTCTGCGGCCGCACCCGGCGGGCTCCGATCAGCGGGTCGTCGCCGCGGAGCTGGTCTTCCCAGAAGTCGCACGTGTCGAGGGTGGCGGCCCGTTCGCCGAGCATCTGCGACCAACGCCGATAGCTGGTGTGCTCGCGGGTGGGCACCGGGTCCCGCCCCGACTTGATGGTGTGCCATCCGGCGTCCAGCTCACCGAACACGATCCGCCACGACGCCGGGTCGAGCGCCAGCACGTGCGCGGTCAGCAGGAGCACGCCGGGAGCGTCGGGCTGCCGCAACCACACCGCGGACAGCATCGAACCCTGCTGCGGGTCAAGACCTTCCACTGATCGTCGAGACTGCTCGGCCACCGCATCGACCATGTCGCCGTCGACCCAGACCTCGGTCAGAAAATTCCGCGGCTCCTGCTCGACAAGAGTCATCGTGTCGATGTCCAGGCGGCCGCGCAGCACTTCGTGTCCGTCGACGACGGCCCGCAGCATGCGGTCCAGATCCTCCCGGGTGATCCCGTCGGGCAGCCGGACCGCCTCCGTCTGCGCCAGCCGTCGCGACCGGCCGTGCTCGTAGAGCCAGTGGGTATTGGGCAGCACGGGAATCGGCCCGGTCTCCCACTCGTCCTGGCGGGCGACGGTGACGGCCTCGCTGTCGATGGCCGCGGCGAGCTCGCGGATGGTCGCGCATTCGAGCATCAGTCGCGCGCGCAACCGAATACCGCGCCTGCGCGCGGCCTGCACCACCGACAGCGCGACGATGCTGTCGAGGCCGAGCTGAAGGAATTCCGCGGTGACGTCGATCTCGACGCCGTCGAGCAGTCCGCCCAGCACGGCGACGAGCGCGGACTCGGTCTCAGTCTCCGGTGCAGCCGACGGGCCCTCGTCCACGGAGATCGCTGCGAGCGCGGCGTCGTCGATCTTGCCGTGCGACGTCAGCGGCATCTGGTCGACGGTCACGATGCTCTGCGGAACCATGTAGCGCGGCAACCGCTTCGACAGCATCGCCCGCAGCTCCGCGACATCGGGTGCCGGGTCGGCGGCCACGTATGCCATCAGCCGCTGTCCGCCGCGGATCCCCTGGCACACCGCGACGTGGGCGTGCTGCACTGCCGGATGGCTGTGCAGCACCGCCGCGATCTCCGCAGGCTCGACGCGGAAACCGCGAATCTTGACCTGCGCGTCGGACCGGCCCAGGAACTGCAATGTCCCGTCCGGCTGGCGGCGCACCACGTCGCCGGTCCGGTACATCCGCTCGCCGGACACATACGGGTCTGCGACGAACCGGCCCGCGGTCTCACCGGGCCGCCCGAGATACCCGCGCGTCAGCTGCTGGCCGGCCAAATAGAGCTCGCCGGACACGCCCGCGGGTACCAACCGCAGCCATGAATCGAGCACGTATGCGCGGGTGCCCGCCGTGGGCCGCCCGATGGTCGGCTCCTCATAATCGGCGATCGCCGCGACGACGGCCTCGACCGTGGATTCTGTTGGGCCGTAGCAGTTGTAGGCCGACATGCCGGTGCGTGCGCATTCGTCGCGGATCTGGCTCCATGCGGGTATGCCGATCGCCTCGCCGCCCAGCGCGAGCACACCGAGAGGCACCGTGGTCAGCAGTCCGACGGCGTACAACTGGGCCAACATCGACGGCGTGGTGTCGATCATGTCGATGCCGTAGCGCGCGATGGTCTCGACCAGCGCCTCGGCGTCGCGTTGGACGTCGCCGTCGACGATGTGCACCGAGTGCCCGTCGAGCAATGCGACCAGTGGCTGCCACGCGGCGTCGAACGTGAACGACCAGGCATGCGCCACCCGCAACGGATGGCTCAGCCGGGCCGCCGCCGGACGCAGCACCTGCTGCGCGTGATCCTCGGCGTAGGCGAGCAATGCCTGGTGGGTTCCGATGACACCCTTCGGCCGGCCCGTCGTGCCCGAAGTGAACACCATGTAGGCCGCCTGGCCGGGGCGCGCAGCGACAGGCTGGAAGTCGGGGTGCTCGGCGGGGATCTCCGCCATCAACGCGTCGTCGACGACGACCGCGGGCCGGCACTGGCTGAGGATGTCCGCGACCCGCTCGGGTGGCATGACGGGATCGAGCGGGACGATCACCCCAGCGGCCTTGAGCACGCCCAGCATGGCAATCACGTACTGCGGACCCCGGAACAGGTTGATCGCCACCGGATCCTCGCGCTGCACACTGCGGGCCACCAACGCGGCCGCGAGCCGGTCGGCGGCCTCATCGAGTTCGCGGTAGGTCAGCTTGCCGCCGGACCAGCTGAGCGCCGGGGACCCGAGCCTGGTGTAGGCGGTCTCGGTGAATTTGGTGTGTACACCCGTATGGGTCGGCGCACCAATCGGTTCCGCGGCAATGGCCGCCTCACTGTCGAGCAGAACACTGACGCTGCGCAAGGCGCTGTCCCACTGGGCAATCAGCCGCTGGACGGTGGTCAGCAGGCGTTGGCCCAACGATTCGGGACTCATCGTGCCCAACGCACCGTCGACGACCTCGACGAGCACCGTGAGCTGATCGTCGACCATGTGGGCGGCGATCGTCACCGGAAAGTGCGACAGGCTCTCCAGCGACGCGGGCCGGAACGTGGCGCCGTTGGCGGTGAACTCCGCGCTGCCGACCAGTTCGCCGGGCGGGAAGTTCTCGTAGACCAGCAGGCTGTCGTAGAGCTCGCCGACGCCGCCGAGCGCGCGAAGTTCGGAGTGCGCCAGGTAGCTGTGGTCGCGCAGTTTCGCCGCTTCGCGTTGCAGCGCAACGCATTGCGTACCCACGCCCGTCGCGGGGTCCAGCCGCACCCGCAGCGGAACGGTGTTGATGAACAGACCGATCATGGTCTCGACGCCCGTGAGCTCACTGGGCCTGCCGGACACCGTGACGCCGAACACGACGTCGCTGCGGTCGGTGAACGCCGAAAGCAGTATGGCCCAGCTCATTTGGACCAGCGTGTTGATGGTGACGCCCCGCGATCGTGCAGCTTCGGCCAACTGCACGGTGGTCTGCCGGTCGAGTTTCAGTTCGGTGCGCCGCGGCGAACCGGTAGGCGGCTCACCGGCGGTCAGCGACGGCGTCACGAGCGTCGGACCATCCAGGCCGCGGAGGTGGTCGCGCCACAGCTGCCGGCTGAGTTCCTGATCTCGCGCCGCCAGCCAACCGATGTAATCGCGGTAGGGCCGCGGCGGCGGTGGCAGCACTTCGACGTCGCCGCCGGCGCGGTACAGCGTGATCAGTTCACCCATGAACAGCGGCAATGACCAGCCGTCGAGGAGGATGTGATGGGCGACGATCACGAAGCGCCAATGTGATTGGGGAACTTCGATGATCAGGAAGCGGATCGCGGGCCCGCGTTCGAGGTCGAATGGGCGGCGCCGTTCGTCGGCATCGAGCGCTTCCACCTCGTCGGCCGTCGCGGCCATCGTGCGCCACGGCACCTCGACTCGCGTGGGAACCACCTGGACCGGCCGGCTCAGGTCGCCGTGGAAGAAGCTGGCCCGCAAATTGGGGTGACGCGCCAGCAGCGCTGCGGCACACTCACGCAGCAGTTCCTGATCGAACTCCCCGACGATGTCGGCGGACATCGCGATGACATAGGGGTCCTCGGCCCCGTCATCACCACTGTTCAGCTTCGACAGTGAGTACAACCCCTGTTGCAGCGGACTCAGGGCCATCACGTCCTCGATGGCCACGTTCGTTTCGGTCGCGGTCACGGCTCTGCGTGTTGCGATGCCGAGAACAAGGCCGTCACCGAGGCGAGCTCGTCGGCCGACAAACCCGACGCGGCCATCGGCTCGTGGTGGGTGTCACCGGCCGAGGGGCTGGCCTCGACGTTGTCGACGGTCGCGGCCAGATCGTGAATCGCCGGATGTTCGAACACCATTCGCGCTGTCAGCGGGATCCCCGCATCGCGGGCCCGTGCGGCCAACTGCACCGCCATGATGCTGTCGCCGCCGAGGCCGAAGAAGTTGTCGTTGCGCCCGATCTCGGGTATCTCGAGCGCCTCCGCGAGCATCTCGGCGAGTATGCGTTCGGTCTCGGTGCGCACGGGTTCGGCCGGACCGACCCGGTCTGCGGGAGCGGCGGGCACGGCTTTGGTCTCGATGATGTCGAGCTGACCCTGCGCGGTCCAGCGGCCTCTCTTACCGCTGGGCGTCAGGCAGGTGACCTGGTCCGCGTCTATGTGCTCTATGTGGTCGTACACGTCGCCGATGACGCCCACTGCGACGGCATCTCGCCAGTGGTCGAGCACGCTGACACCGGCCGCGGTGCTGAACGCGTACACCTGGCGCCGTTCCTCGCGGTCGGCGATCAGGACGTCGCGCAGCCTCTGGTCGGGATCGTCGGCGAACGCCGTCAGCACCCGGCACAGCCACCGCACGTAGCGTTCCGCCGTAGACCGCCGGTACAGATCGGTGCGGTAGATGACATGGCAGCGGTAACCGTCGTCGACGGCGAAGAAGTTGACCGACAGATCGGCGTGCGCGACGTCGAACGGCGGCTCGAGTGCGGTGAACATCGTGTCGCCGTCGGCGCCGGAGTCCACGAGATGGCCTGCGGGCAACGCTTCCCGAACGTGCACGACAACGTTGAAGAGCGGATTGCGCGACAACGACCGCGCGGGCCGCACCGCGTCGACGACATAGTCGAAGGGCAGGTCCTGGTTCGCGTACGCCTCCAGCGCGGTGTCGCGGGCCGCCTTCAGCACGTCGCGCAACGACGGGTTGCCGCTCAGGTCGTTGCGCAGCACCACGATGTTGATGAAGAAGCCGACCAACTGATCGAGCGCCGCCTCCGTGCGGCCGGCCACCGGGGTGCCCAGCGGGATGTCTGTGCCCTCGCCGGCCTTGTGCAGCGCGACGGCGACCGCCGATTGCAGCAGCATGAATTCGGTAACACCGAGTTCCTGGCTCAGCTCGGCGAACTTCGCGCGGGTGGCCGCGTCGACCGTGAACTCGACGGCGTCGCCTTCTCCGCTCAATGTAGCCGGTCGTGCGAAATCCGGTGTCAGCCCGACACCCTCCCGAAGTCCCGCGAGCTGTGTGCGCCAGTACTCACGTTGTGCCGCGATGGGTCCGTCGGCGTCGGCCAGCAGCGCGGCCTGCCATGCCGCATAGTCCGCATACTGCACCGGCATCGGCGCGAACTCCGGTTCCTGACCGGACCGGCGCGCGCGGTACGCCGTCAGCAGGTCGTTGAACAGCACCATCGCCGACCAGTGGTCCGCGGCGATGTGATGGACGACCAACGAGACCACATGGGCGTCGGGCGTCGACAGCACGGCCGCGCGGATCGGCAGGTTGCGTTCGAGTTCGAACACGTGCCGCCGTTCCTTGTCGAGTTCGATCTGCTGCCACGCGTCGTCGCCACCGTGGGCCTGCCGCACGGCCACCTCGTGGTCCTCATCGACGATCTGGTATGGCACACCGTCGATTTCGCGGTAGGTGGTTCGCAACACCTCGTGACGGGCGACGACATCGCGCATCGCGTGCACCAACGCTTCGGTGTCGCACGGCCCGGTGAGCCGGGCCGCGAACGGGATGTTGTTCACCGGATTCGGCCCGTCCACGCGGTATTGGAACCACATCCGCAGCTGTGACGCCGACATCTGCAACGGTCCCCCGCGAGGGATGGCGACCAGCCGCGGCCGCCGGGATTCGACAGCCGACGCCGCATCGACGCGCTCGGCCAGTCCCGCCACCGTGCCGAGCTCGAAGACCTCGCGGACGCCGACGTCGACGTTGAACTGGTCCCGCACCGCCGCAACCAGTTTGGTGGCCAGCAGGGAGTGACCGCCGAGATCGAAGAAGGAGTCGTCGGCACCTACCCGATCGCGCCCGAGCAGTTCGGCGAACAGATCGGCGATGCGTCGCTGCGTGCCCTCGGCCGGCTCGCGGTAGTCGACACCGGAGCCGATATCGGGTTTCGGCAGCGCGGTGCGGTCGATCTTGCCGTGCGCGGTGATCGGGATCTCGTCGAGCACGACGTACGCCGCGGGCGTCATGTACTCCGGCAGCGCAGCGGCCACGCGGGCTCGGATCCGTTCGACGTCCACGTCCTCGCCGTCGTCGGCCGGTGTCAGGTAGCCCACCAGGCTCTTGCCGAGGTTCGGAAGATCGCTGACGACGACGACCGCCTGTCCCACAGTGGGGTCGACGGAGATCGCGGCGGCGACCTCACCGAGTTCGATCCGAAAGCCGCGGATCTTGACCTGCTCGTCGGCGCGCCCGACGAACTCGATGTCCCCGGCGGCATCGCGGCGCGCGAGATCGCCGGACCGGTAGAGCCGGCCGCCGGACGTGAAGGGGTCGGCGACGAAACGTTCGGCGGTGAGCGTCGGCCTGCGGTGATAGCCCTGCGCGACATGCGTTCCGCCGATGTAGATCTCGCCGATGACACCGACCGGCACCGGCTGTAGCGCGCCGTCGAGCAGATGGATCTGGGTGTTGATCTTCGGCGTACCGATCGGGACGATCCTCGTGCCCTGCTTACCCTCGACCTTGTACCGGCTGGCGTTGATCACGGTTTCGGTCGGACCGTAGAAGTTGTGCAGCAGCGCGTCGAACGTGGCGTGGAACTTGTCGGCGAGCTCACCTGGCAGCGCCTCGCCGCCGATCGGCACCCGCTGCAGGGTCCGCCACTGATTGACGCCGGGCAGCGAGAGGAACAGGCCCAGCAGCGACGGGACGAAGTGCATCGACGTGATGCCCTCGGTGTGCAGCAGGTCGGTGAGATAGCCGATGTCGCGCAGGCCGTCGGGCCGCGGGATCACCAGGCGCCCACCGCATCCCAGCATGCCGAAGATCTCCCCCATGGAGACGTCGAAGCTCGGTGACGCCACCTGCAGCAGTCGTTCGTTCTCGTCGATCTGGTAGTCGCCCTTGAACCACACGAAGTACTCGGCGACGGGACGGTGCGGCACCGGCACACCCTTCGGCAGCCCGGTCGAACCCGAGGTGTAGATCAGGTAGGCGGTGCTCTCCGGGCTCAATGGCCGGACCCGGTCGGCGTCGGTGGGATTGTCCAGCCGGGAGCCGTCGAGTTCGGTAACAGCCTCGCGCAGCACCAGTTTCGGGTCCGAGTCGGACAGGATGAAGCTGAGCCGGTCCTCCGGATAGGTGGGGTCGACCGGAAGGTAGACCGCGCCCGCCTTGAGCACGCCGAGCGCGGTGATCACCAATTCGGGTGACCGGTCGAGCAGCACCGCGATGCGGTCCTCGGTGCCGATGCCCTTCGCGATCAACCAGTGCGCGAACCGGTTCGCGGCCTCGTTGATCTCGCGGTAGGTGTAGTGACGGCCTTCGTAGACCACGGCGACCGCGTCCGGGGTGCGGGCGACCTGCGATTCCACCAGGGTGGCCAATGTCTGTGCTTCAGTGGCGAATTCCTCGCCTGCCGACACCCGGCGCAGCCAGTCGATGTCGGCGGAAGTCATCAGGTCGAGCTCGCTGATGGGCTGGTCGGGGTCAGCCAGGGCGCTGTCCAACAGCACCGCGTAGTGCTCCACCATCTGCCTAACGAGCGCGGCATCGAGCAGTTCGACGAGGTATTCGGCCTCCACGACGACACCGTCGTCGTCGAATTCGATCATGAATCCCATTGGCAGCTGGGTGAACTGGGCGCGTAGGTCGGCTCGGCTGCACGTGATGCCGACAGGGTTGAAGCCCGCACCGCCGGCGCCCCGTGCACCGAAGGTCACCCGGGTCATCCGCTCCGCGCCGTGCCGGCGATCGGGGTTGAGCTCACGGACCACGCGGTCGATGTTGACGTGCTGATGCGCGAACGCACCGACCGCGGTGTCACGCGCATCGGCGAGCACCTCACGGAAGGTTTGGCGGCGCTGCGGGCGAAGACGCAGCGCGACGGTGTTGCCGTAGTACCCGATGACGTTCTCGAGCTCGGCGCTGCGATTGAGCACGGGCGCGGCGACGAGGAAGTCGTCGGAGTGCGTGTAGCGGTGAATCAGGACCCCGAACGCTGCGAGCAACACCATGTACGGGGTCGCGCCGGACTCCTTGGCCAACGCCGCCACGCGGGCGACCGTCGCCTCGGGCAATTGCAGCGTGGTGCGCGCCGAACGCCAATTCGTCGGTATGGCAGAACCGTTGGGCCCCGGAAGCTCGAGGGGCTCCGGCGGATCGGCCAGCACCGCACGCCAGTAGTCGAGGTCGTCAGCGGTCGCGCTGTCGGCACGGGACAGCACGGGAAGGGACGGGCCGAGCTGTTGTCCGCGGTAGGCCCGGGTGAGGTCGGCGAAGAACACCCGCCAGCAGCCGTCGTCCCATGCGATGTGGTGTGCGACCAGCAACATGACGTACTCGTCGGGCCCGGTGCGGACGAGGGTGAGGCGCAGCGGGGCATCGGCACTGAGGTCGAAGGGCGAGCTGAATTCTCGCTGCGCCAACACTTCCAGGCGCAACCGCTGGGGTGTGTCGGCCAGTTCGGACAGGTCGTGGACGGACCAGCCGGGTGCGAGATCGGGGTGCACGGTCGGCTGCGGTTCACCGTCGGAGTCGGCCGCGTAGGTGGTGCGCAGCAGTTCATGGCGCGCCGACACCGCGTTGACGGCGGCCCGCAGCCCCGCCACATCAAGTGCTCCCGTGATGCGGTACGACAGGCAGACGTTGAGCATCGCGCCGGTGGGGTCGGCCATCTGAACGAGCCACATGCGGCGCTGACCATCGGACATCCCGCCGCTGCGTGCACTCTGTGCCACGGGGCTGATCGACTTCAATCCCCGTTCGGCCAACCTGCGGCGGATCAGCTCCAGCCGGTGCTCACCAAGCTCCTCGCGGGTGTCTGCGATGTCAGTCACGCGTGTTTCCGATCTCTTCTGATCTCTTCTGATCTCTTCTGATCTCTTCCGGGATTGAGACCGGCGATGCTCAGCCCCGGTGGTGTCTCGCAGCTGGGCCTGTACGCACAAAATTCCCCGAGCGTGAATTAGTACAGGCTTCCCTAAGTAGGTGAGGTTACCCTGAATGGGCCTTTCGATGACCCCTACATCTGCCCCCGCGCGGACATCTGCCCCCGCGCGGACCGATTTTCAGCGCCGGTAGCGTGAGCCGATAGTTCCCCGGGAAAGGATCGATACATGGATCTAGCAGGCATCGGTGTATGGAGTTCGCAATTGCGCTACGGCGATCCCGGGCAGGCCGCCGAGGCCGCCGCGGAATTGGAGGAGCTCGGATTCACCGCCCTGTGGATCCCGGACGTCGGCGGTCCGGTGCTCGATTCGGTCGCCCACTTGCTGTCGTCGACCAAGCAGGTGGTCATCGCCACCGGGATTCTGAACCTGTGGATGCACGAGCCGTCGGATGTGGCGGAGAAGTACGCCTCGCTGACCGCTGAGCATGGGGAGCGATTCCTCTTGGGGATCGGGGTGAGCCACGCGCCGCTCATCGATTCCAAGGAGCCCGGTCGCTACCGCAAACCACTCGCCGCGACGCGAGCCTACCTGGACGCCATCGATGCGACCGAGCAACCGGTGCCCGTCGCCAACCGCGTGCTCGCGGCGCTGGGACCGAAGATGCTCGAACTCGCCGCAACGCGTTCCCGGGGCGCGCACCCCTACCTCGTCACGCCCGGTCACACCCGCTACGCCCGTGAGCACCTCGGCGAGGGACCGCTGCTGCTGCCGGAGCAGACCGTCTTTCTGACGAACGATCGCGAGGAGGCCCGCGCCGTCGGAACCAACTGGTTGCGGTCCTATCTGGCGCTGCCGAACTACGCCAACAACCTGTTGCGCTCGGGCTTCACCCAGGACGACCTCGATTCGGTCAGCGACCGGCTGTTCGACGCGCTGATCGCATGGGGTGACGAGGAGACCGTGCTGAACCGGGTGAACGAACACCTGCAGGCCGGGGCCGACCACGTGTGTGTCCAGGTGCTCACCGCGGACCCGCGGGAGTTCCCCCACGAGCAGTGGCGCCGACTGGGCGCGGCGGTGAGCTAGCCGCTCGCCAGTTCGGACAACACCTCGGCGCCCTCCATCCCGGTGACCTCCAGGTACACCTCGGCGACCATCGTGAGCCGGTCGGCGTCCGGTTCGCGTTCGACGAGCCGATCGGCCAGCTTCGACACGCATCGCGCCGCGAACATGTCGGCGACCTTTGCCGTCGGCGTGTCGAGCCAGTCCCGGACCCGGGCGATCACCTGGGTGGCCAACACGGAATCGCCACCGAGAGAGAAGAAGTCGTCATCGACCCCGACCGTCTCGGTCGTGACGTCGAGTATCTCGGCGACGATGCCGGCCAGTGCGGATTCCAGCGGCGTCGACGGAGCCCGATAGGCGTTCGCCGCGGGCGGTTCGGCTTGCGCCAGCTCCCGTGCGACGGCTCTGCGATCGAGCTTTCCGTTCACCGTGTAGGGGATCCGGTCGGCCACGACGATGATCTTGGGAATCATGTGCTCGGGCACCAACTCGGTGAGCGCGGCAGCGACCGACTTCGCATCGAGATCCGGATCATCCGTGCTGACAAGTGCCGCAAGCAGATCCGGTTCTCCCGACACCACCGCAGTGACCGCCCCGTCGACGTGCGGCACCCGGTTGAGCGCCGACTCGACGTCACCGAGTTCGACTCGGTAGTTGCTGATCTTGACGCGGTGGTCGATGCGACCGACAAAGTCAAGCGTGCCGTTTGGCCAGTAGCGGACGAGATCGCCTGTCCGATACCACGTTCGGCCGTCGTGCTCGACGAACTTCTCGGCGGTCAGGTCCGGCCGGCCACGGTAGCCGCGCGCGACTCCCCGCCCCGACACCCACAGTTCGCCCGGCACCCAATCCGGGCAGTCGGAGCCATCGGCGGCGACCACGCGGCAGACATTGTTGGGCAGCGGCGCGCCGTACGGCACTGCGGTCCAGTCCGGCTCCGGATCCGCGACGTCGCAGATGGCCGCATGGATCGCAAGTTCGGTCGCTCCGCCAAGTCCGTGTGCGCGCACGCCGGGTGCGCACTTGCGCAGAGCGCGGATCAGTTCGGGGCGCACCCAATCGCCGCCGAGCAGCACCACGCGAAGCCCGGACAACCGTGCGCCGCCGACCGGGAGCAGCATCTCCATCCAGCCGGGCATGAAATTCAGCATGGTGACGGAGTGATGCTCGACGAGTTCGGCCCACTTGTCAGGGTCGCGCCGGTACTGTTCGTCGACCACGACGACCGCTCCCCCGGCGCGCAGGATGCCGAAAACGTCGACCACCGAGTGGTCGCACTCCAGCGTCGACAACGCCAGGGTGCGATCCGTCGCTCCGAGATCGAAACGGCGACTGACGAACTCCACGGTGTTCATCACCGCATCGTGGGTCAGCTCGACACCCT
Source organism: Mycobacterium sp. (assembly GCA_044508395.1). GTDB lineage: Bacteria > Actinomycetota > Actinomycetes > Mycobacteriales > Mycobacteriaceae > Mycobacterium. The sequence continues at coordinate 12,568 of JBIQHU010000014.1, forward strand.
TCGGTTCCCCGGTCGACCCCGACGTGAACAACACATAGGCCAGGTCCCCAGGATCGACCGGGGTGGGTTCGGTGTCGGCGTGAGCCTGCATCGCAGACGCGACGGTGAGGACCGGCGCGGTGGCTTCGGCCCGGCCGTCGCCACAGAGCAGCACGGCAGCGACGCCGCTCGACTCGAGGATTCCGGCAGTCCGATCGGCAGGCTGGTCGGTGCCGATCGGGAGGTAGGCGGCGCCTGCGGCGAGGATGCCCAGCATCGCGGGGATCTGCTCGGCGCACTTGGGGCCGACGAGCGCGACCAGGTCGCCGGGCCCAACTCCGTTGCAGCGTAACGTTTCCGTAATGGCGAGGGCTCGGTTGCGCAGCTCTGCATAGGTCAGGTCGCCGTCGTCGCTGAACACGGCGGGCGCGTCAGGTGTCGCCAGCGCATTACGGAAGAACCCGTCGTGCAGCGCCTCCCCACTGGGACACGTCGTCACGCTGTTGACCGCGTCGCGTACCGCGCATTGGCTCTCGGGCACCGCGGGCGGATCGGACGCATCCCACACCGCGTCGTCGGCGGCCAGCCGGGCCAGCTCCGCCACGTGGAAGGCGAACATCGCTTCGGGAACTCCGGGTCGGAACGCGTCGATGCGGACATCCCAGTTGACCATCAGACCGGTGGCCAGGGGGGTCGCCTGAGCGTCGATGAGTACTTGCGGGCCTTGAGAAATTGTCCACACCGGCACACCGAACGCGTCGGTGACTTCACCCGCGAACAGGTCGCCGAGCCCGAGCGCACTGGTGTATACGATCGGGGCGAGCGTCTGGCTGCCGCGGTGGCGGCCCAGGTCGCGCAGCACGGACAGACCGGAGTAGCTCGAATGACGAGCGGCGTCGTGCAACGTCTGCTGCACCGCGCGGGTCCGCTGCGCGGGGGTCCTGGTCTGCGTCAGGTCGATGTCGAGCATCAGCGACGAGGTGAAGCAGCCGACCAGTTTGTCGACATCGGGATGGAAGGGCTCCCGGCCGAACATCGGCAAATTGAGCAGGAACCGTGAGCCGCTGGACCATCGCGCCAACGCATTGGAGTACGCCGCGGCGACGGCCATCGCAGGGGTGAACCCGCGCCGGTGCGCGGCCGCGAACAGGGCGTCGCGCGTCTCAACGTCGAAGACATGCCAGAGCCGGATACTGCGTCGGGGGTCAGCTTGTTCGGCCAGCGGAACCAGCGGCAGCGCAGGCGATTCGGGCAGCTCGGGAATGCGGTCGGCCCACCACTGCCGGTCCTCGTCGGAGGGTCTGGGGTCGGCGGCGGTCAGCGCGCTTCGGTACTGGCGATAGGTGTAGCGCAGTTCGGGCAGTTCTCCGCCGCGGTAGAAGACCGCGAGATCGGCCATGAAGTTGCGGTAGCTCACCGCGTCGGCGGCGTCCATGTCCATGTCGACGTGTAACCGGGTTCGCCCGTCCGGCAACAGTGACAGGCTCAGCTCCAGCACATCGCCGTCGAGCATTTGATGCGACTTCTGGTGGCGCAGGTCTTCCAGTCGCTGCCCGGCCGCTTCCAGGTCGAGTTCACGCAGGTCGTACACCGTGACGGGCAGGTCGCGATCGCCGATCCGCTGGGTACCGTCGGGCAGGATCTCCACGCGCAACATCGGGTGCCGCGCAACGAGTTTCGCAGCCGCGTCGCGCAGGCGATCCGGATCGACACCGGTGCCGTCGAATTCGACGTACAGGTGGGCGGCGACGCCGCCGAGCTGCTGATCGTCGTTGCGGCCGAGCCACATTGCGTGCTGCATGGGCGTCAGCGGGAAGGCGTCACCTGCATCCTCATCTGCATCCACACCGCACCGGTCTTCGGTCTCCGCCGATTCGTCGACCACGGATCGCCCGGCGACCAGCGCCGACCATGCGGCCACCGTCGGTGTCTCCGCCAATGCGGCGAAGTTGACGTCGATTCCCTGCTTACGCCACCGCCCGGACAGCGACATCATGCGGATCGAATCGAGACCGGACGCGATCAGGTCGGCGTTGGGGTCGATCTCGTCGGGTGTCACGCCGAGCAGTTCTGCGACCTCCGCGCGGACGGTGTCGAGAGAACGACCACCGCTGTTGTCTGCCCCGCCCGCAACACCCACACTGTCCTCCAAATTAGTAAAGGCTGCCCTAACTAATTCGCCGAGGCTACCTTATATTCGAGGCACCGAACACACCTACGTCGAGGGGCCACGGCACTCATGAGCACTGGTTTAGAGCCTCAGCACAGCGATATCACCACGGGCTTCCTGCCGTTCCCCGCCGAGCGCGCCCAGCAGTACCGCGAGGCAGGCTACTGGACCGGTCGCCCGCTGGATTCCCTCCTCGGCGACGCCGCCGCGGCCTGGCCGGACCGCCCCGCGGTGATCGATCCGAACGTCTCGTACACCTTCGCCGGACTGGACGCGCGCGCCGACCGCATCGCCGCGGCGTTGGCGGATCGCGGAATCGCGGCCGGTGATCGGGTACTGCTGCAGCTGCCCAACACGGCGCAGTTCGCCGTGGCGTTGTTCGGCCTCTTGCGCGCGGGCGCGGTGCCGGTGATGTGTCTGCCGGGTCACCGTTATGCGGAGTTGTCGCACTTCGCCGATGTCAGCGGTGCGGTCGGCCTGGTCATCGCCGATAAGGTGGCCGGGTTCGACTACCGTGAACTGGCCCGCGAGTTGTTGAACGACAACCCGCGCCTGACCCAGGTATTCGTCGATGGTGATCCGGGGCCGTTCGAATCCTGGTCGGAGCTGGCCGATTTCGACGGTCCGATCCGTGACCGCGTAGCGATCGACACGAGTGCGCCGGCCCTGCTGCTGGTGTCGGGCGGTACGACCGGACTACCCAAGCTTATCGCGCGCACCCACGACGACTACGTCTACAACGCCACCGCATGTGCGAAGGAGTGCGGACTCACCGGCGACGACGTCTACCTCGTCGCCCTGCCTGCCGGCCACAACTTCCCGCTCGCCTGCCCCGGTCTGCTGGGGTCGATGACCGTCGGCGCCATGTCGGTGTTCACCACGGATCCCAGTCCCGAGTCGGCGTTCGCGTTGATCGACCGGCACCGCGTGACGGTCACCGCACTCGTGAACGCACTGGCCAAGGTGTGGACGCAGGCGTGCGAATGGGAACCCGTGCTGCCCAAGTCGCTTCGCCTGCTCCAGGTGGGCGGTTCGCGGATGACCGCCGAGGAGGCGCGCTACATCCTGGACGGTTTGACGCCGGGACTGCAGCAGATCTTCGGAATGGCCGAGGGGATGCTGAATTTCACCCGCCCCGGCGACGATATCGACGTCGTGGTCAACACGCAGGGCCGGCCGATGTCGCCGCATGACGAGATGCACGTGGTCGACGAGGCGGGACAGGAGGTCGCCCCGGGCGAGGAAGGTGAGTTGCTGGTCCGCGGGCCCTACACCCTCAACGGCTACTACCGGGCCGACGAGGCGAACGCCCGGTCGTTCAGCCCCGACGGCTTCTACCGGACCGGCGATCGGGTGCGGATCTTCGCCGACGGTCCCAGGGCGGGCTACGTCGAGGTCACCGGTCGCATTAAGGATGTCATCCACCGCGGCGGCGAGACGGTGTCTGCGTCCGACCTCGAGGAGCACCTGTTCGCCCATCCGGCGATCTATGCCGCGGCGGCGGTCGCCCTCCCCGACGAGTACCTCGGCGAAAAGATCTGCGCGGCAGTCGTCTTCAGCGGGCCCGCGATCACGCTCAGCGAGCTGAATCAGTTCCTCGACGAACGCGGAGTGTCGGCGCACTCACGGCCCGACGTGCTTACCCCGATGCCGACGCTGCCCAAGACGGCCGTAGGCAAGGTGGACAAGAAGAAGGTCGTGGCGCAGCTCGCGTCGTGCTGACGCCCCGGACCTAGCAATTCGAGAACTAGGGCACCGCAACTTCCTGCGAAACATCCGACGTCGTCAGGAGTTCGGAGATTCGCTCCGACACGGCCGCCGCCGTCGGGTACTCCCACAGCAGCGTCGGCGGCAGCGACAGTCCGGTCTGCTTCTCGAGTTGGCGCAGCAGCCCGACGGTCATGATCGAGTCGACACCGATCTCCACCAACGGCAGCGCGGTGTCCACGTCGTCCTCCGGCAGTCCGAGCTGGGCGGCCACCGCAGCGACCACCCGCTCGGCGACGCGCTGCGGATCGGGCTCGCCGTCATCGCCGGCAAAGCTGTCCAGCAACGCATCCGGGGTGTCCGACCCGTCCTCGACCGGCGCCACGTCGGCGAGCATCGGTACCGCGGCGGCCTCCGGAAGAACCGGCAGCACAACGATGTTCGATTCGCCGTCGCGCATCGCCAGGTCCAGTGCACGGAAGGCCTCATCGGCGCCGATGGTGCCCATGCCGAGCGCGTCCAGTTGCGCCGCGACGAATCCGGACGTCGAACCCATCCCCAGCCCCCGCCATGCCGTCCACGCGATGCTGACGGTGCGGTCGCCGAGGCCCCGGCGATGACGTGCCATGACGTCGAGGAACGAGTTCGCGCACGCGTACGCCCCCTGTCCCGGGAAGCCTGCGAGGTAGCCGCACGACGAGAACAGCACCATCCAGTCCAACTGCTCCGGCGGGAACACCTCGTGCAACGTCAACGTGCCGTCGACCTTCGGGTGCATGGCGGCCGCGAAGTCGGCGGGGCCCGTGTTGACAAGCAGCGCACCGGCTTCCACACCCGCCGCGTGGAGGACTCCGCGCACCGGCGGCAGGTACCGCAGCGCGGCGCGTAACGCCTCGGCCGCGTCCGGCGCGCCGATGTCGAGCGGGATGATGTGCACCGACACCCCGCGCTCCTCCAGCGCGGCCACGGTGCGGATCAACTCGGAGTCCCCCGCATCCCGCCACTCGGCGCGTTCGAGCATGCCGGTGCGGGACAGCAACACCAACCGTCGTGCGCCGATGTCGGCGAGCCGCTGCGCCATCCGCAGTCCGAGAACGCCTGTGCCCCCGGTGATCAGGTAGGTGCCACCCGCCGAACACTGCATGGGGGTACCGGTCCCCCGGCCTGCGAACGCCAGCCGCGCCACCTGGGCGACACCGTCACGGAGCACGACGACAGGATGGCCGTGCAGCGACGCCAGTGCGCCGACGGGCAGGTGCGCCTCGCCCAGGTCGAGCACGCCGCCGAACACCTTGGGGTGCTCGGCGGCAGCGACTCTCGCCAGACCCCACAGCGGCGCGTGGGCCAGGTTCTTGCCCTCGTGCACGCGCTCGGTCAGCACCCACATGCGTGCCTTCGCGGCGTGGTCGACCAGGTGTCTCAGCGTCCGCATCACGAGGTCGACCGACTGCTGCGGCGTGTCGTGGTTGCGGGGCAACACCAACACGGCGGCGCGGTCCAGCTCCACGTCGGAAGCGACGATCCCGTCCGGATCGGCGCACACCGCATGCGGTACATCGGCGGCGACGAGGTCGCGGGTCACGAAGTGCCGGGTGTCGGAATCGCCGCCGACGACAACCACGGCTGACGGCCGATCATCATCCCGCCATGGGACCGCATGCCAGGTGACGTGGTGCAGCATTCGGGAAAGATCGCTTCCCGCGGGGTTTTCGAGTTCCTCGAAGGACATTCCTGTCAGCGACGCGTGCACGGCCCCCGACTCTTCTGCGATCAACACGTCGGTCGTCGCGGTTCCTGGCCGCCGTCGCACGTGAAGGACAGCCACCGCAGACGGGCGGCCGTACACCTGCACGCGTTCGATCCGGGCGGGCATCCGCAGTCGCGGCGGGCCGTCGAAAATCGTGGAGGCCGCCGACGTCGCGGCATCCAGCAGCGGCGCCCACGTCGCGGGTTCCGTTCCTTCGCGGACGGCGGCGACCCTGGCGATCAGCTCACCCTCGCCGCGGCGCAGATCGAGGATCTCCCAACCGAATCCCATCGCGGCCACGCCGAGCCTCGCCAGGGTGTCCACGACATAGTTGCGCGGCAGTGCTTCGGTGCACCGCTCACGCACGGCGGACTCGTCGATCACCTGTCCCAGGAGATCCTCGATGTCGTCGTCGGCCGCGGCCACCGCGCTGCTGTGGGTGAGCCACCCGCCGTTCTCGGAGTCGTCGTCCTCCATCAACCGGGTCGAGAGCGTCAGGCCGCGGTCCTGCAGAACCACCTGCACATCGCGGGCCCTGCTCGGAGCAACAGGGGTGCGCAGCCGGACGTCCACAAGATCGGTGCCGGACCGGTCCGAGCGGGTGTTCAAATCGGCGACGGCACCGAGGAACGTGTTCAAAATGACTGCAGCAGGGACGATCTCCGTGTTCTGCACGGGGTGGTCCCCTGGGTATGGCCGGGTGCTCATGTCCAGACGGGTCTGCCACATCGTGGAGGCGACGGCTCCGGTCACGTCCATCCGCCCACCCAGCAGGGTGTGACTGTCGACGTCATGCACACCGCGGCCACCCGGTGGCGGTGTCGGCGTACGCCAGAAGCGGCGATGCTGCCACTGTGTGACGGGCCACGCGTCGGCCCATGGCGCAGACGCGCCGATGCCGTGCCGTACGGGTGCGCCGTTGCAGTGCAGGGTGCCCACCGCCGTGGCCACCGCGTGCAACTCGTCGCGGTCGCGGCGAAGCAGCGGGACGACGGCGTGCTCGTCGATCCCGTTGTGCGTCAACGTCTCGACGATCGAATGCGCGACGACCGGATGGGCAGACACCTCGAGGAACAGCCGGTGGCCGTCCTCGGCGGCAGCCGCCACCGCCTCTGCGAAGCGCACGCGGTCGCGCAGATTGGTCACCCAGTAGTTCTGATCGCGCGGTGCCGTCGAGCGCGGGTCGGTCAGTGCCGTTGTGTACAAGGGGGTTTCGGCGGGTCGCGGGCGCGGCAGCGCAGCGGTGAGTCGACCGAGTTCGGCGGTGAGCGTGTCCATCGCCGGACTGTGAAACGCCACGTCGGTGTTGACCCGTCGGATCATCACGCCCTCGTCGGTCCAGATCCTGCAGATGTGCTCGACGGCATCGACGGTGCCGGACACCACGGTCGATGCGGGTGAAGCGCTGATGGCCGCGACGACGTCGCCGTGTCCGCCCAGCCGTCGTTCCGCTTCGGAGAACGGCAGCCGCACCAGAGCCATCGCTCCGTCACCCATCACCGACTGGAAGCCACGGGCGCGATAGCACGCCACCGCGGCGCCCACCGTCAGGTCGAATACGCCGGCCGTCACGCACGCGGCGACCTCCCCGACCGAGTGCCCGATCACCGCTGCGGGTGTGACACCTCGTTCGCGCAGCACGGCGGCGAGGCCCACCTGCATCGCAAACGTCAACGCCTGCACCCGGTCTGTGCCGCCGAGTTCCCCGGTGCGCAGGGCGTCGCGAGCGCAGAACCCCAACTCGGCACCGAACACCGGATCGATCGCGTCGATGACCGCGGCGAACGGGGGCTCGCGTTCGAGCAGCTGACCTCCCATACCCGTCCAGTGCGATCCGTGCCCGGAGAACACCCACACGGCGCCGTCTGCCGCCGCGGCCAGCGCCCGGCCGGTCACGACGGACGGATCGGCCTCATCGTCGGCAAGCGCGTCGAGTCCGGCCACCAGAGCGTCGATGTCCTCGGCCACCACGGCGGCCCGCGTCGGTTCGTGGGAGCGGCGCGTCCACGCGGCGGCGGCCACGCGGTCGGGTCCGTGGTCGCCGGCGCGCAGGTGGTCGGCCAGCGCCCGGGCCTGTGTACGCAGCCGGGTAGTCGACCGCGCCGAGATCGGTATCACCGCCGGGTTCGCGATCGCCGCGTCGACAGCCGACGGCTCGGCCGCCGGGGCCTCCTCGAGCAGCATGTGGGCGATCGTGCCGCCGTACCCGTAGCCGCACACCGCGGCACGGCGCGGTGTGCCGTCGACGCGCTCCCATGGCTCGACAGTGGTGGGTACGCGCAGACCGCTGGCGGCCCAATCCACCGCAGGTGTAAGGGTTTTCAGTCCGGCAGTCGGCGGGATGGCTTCATGGTGCAGCGCCAGCGCCGCCTTGATCAGGCCGACCACGCCCGCCCCACCCTCGAGATGGCCGACATTGGGCTTCACCGAGCCGATCCGGCACGGCGCGTCGGTTGGTCGATCGACTCCGTAGACGGAGGCCAGCGCCCGCACCTCGGTCGGGTCGCCGGTCGGCGTGCCGGTGCCGTGCGCCTCGATGAAGTCGACGCTGCGCGGTGACACCCCCGCCGATTCGCATGCGCGCGCGAACATGTCCGCCTGGGCCTCGCCGTTGGGCGACATGATGCCGACGGTGCGGCCGTCCTGCGCAACCGCGCCCCCACGCACAAGAGCGAGCACCCGGTCGCCGTCGCGGACCGCGTCGGCAAGACGTTTGAGCACCACGACCGCCGCGCCCTCGCCGCGCCCGTAACCGTCGGCGTCCGCGTCGAACGTCTTGCACCGCCCGTCCGGCGCCGTCGCCCCGGCCTCGTCGAGCACCCGGGTCAGCCCCGGTCCGATCAGCGCGCTGACGCCACCGGCCAGGGCCAGCGACGTCTCGCCGACACGAAGCATCTGGCACGCCTGGTGCACGGCGACGAGCGACGCGGCACAGGCGGCGTCCAACGCGACGCTCGGACCGCGGAGGTCCAGCAGATGAGACACGCGGTTGGCGATCCCGCACAGGGACGTGCCGATCCCGGTCCAGGCTTCGATGCCGGGCAGGTCCTCCATGATCAACTTGCCGTAGTCGTCGGAGTTGACGCCCATGAGGACCGCGGTGTCGCTACCTGCCAGCGTGCGCGGCGGCACCCCGGCATGTTCGAGCGCCTCCCAGCTCACCTCGAGCGCCAACCGCTGCTGGGGGTCCATCAACTCCGCTTCGCGCGGCGATACGCCGAAGAACTCGGCGTCGAAACCGGCAAGGTCGTCGAGGAAGGTGCCCCAGCGGGTGGTCTCCTTCAGCACCGCGGCGTTACGCGGGTCCCGGCGCAGATACGGCTCCCACCGCTCCTCAGGCACTTCGCTGACGTCGCTTCGGCCCTCGGTCAGGAAGGTCCAGAACTGGGCGGGGTCGCTGATACCTCCGCCCAGGCGGCAGCCGATGCCGATGAGCGCGATCGCTTCGTTCGTGGCGGCCATGTCAACGAGACCCCATAGTTCCGGAAGTCTGGATAGCCTTGCCTAACAAACCCGACGTCATGGCGGACATCCTGGCACACCCGCCCCACTTTTTGGGGCCTACGCTGGGGCTACGCGACGACGACGGAGGTGGCACCCGTCACGTTTGGAAGTGCTTGCGCGGTAGTCCATTTCGCGGGAGCACGCTTACAGGGTCTTGACCGCCAGCGGCTCGTCGGTGCCCGACACCCGGATGTCGACGCTGCGGATGTCCGAGGTGGGGATGCTCGTGGCCGCCGACAACCCGGTGGCCTCGTCGCCCGCCGGTCGCCACGAACCGACGGTCGTCTGCGCCCCGTCCATCGTCGTCACAACGATGTCGTAGCTCTTGACGTCACGCGACCAGGCCTTGGTGTATTGGCACGCCCAGTGGAGTTCGGTCCCCCACTTCTTCTCCGTGACGGCGAGCTCGGCGGTCAGGCCCTCGCGCGCTCCGGGCTGCATCGGCGCCATCGCCACCGTCTGCACCGTCCCCGCCGGGCGGGGGAAGACCGTCGCTCCGACGACGCCGCCGATGATCGCCAACGCCGCGGCGGCCGCGACGAACACGGCCAGCCCGGTGCGCCGCGAGCGCCGTTGTCGCGCGGCCGCCGCGTCGGCCAGCGACGCGACGTTGTCACCGCGCGGCACCTCGGCGGGGCGGTCGCCGAGGTCGGTCAGCGCCAAGGCCTCGTCGCGGCTGAGCACGCTCAGAATGTCGGGCATCGCGGCAATCTCGTTGAACTCCGCGTTTCGCCCCGGGTTGGTGGCGAGATAGTTCTCGAAGGTGCGCCGATCCTCGAGGTTCAGCGCACCGAGCACATAGGCGGCGTCCCATTCGGCGACGTCGTCGGGTCGTTCGTCAGTCACGACCAACCCCCCTTTCCTGCAACGCAATTCGTAACGCGCGCAGCGCGTAGTGAAGTCTGGATTTGACGGTGCCCTCGGGAACCTGTTCCTCCCGGGCGATGTCGGCCACGGTCTGGCCGAGGTAGTAGGCGCGCACGATCGCGTTGCGATGGTCTGGCGACAGCGACTTGAGCGCGTCGGCGAGCACCCATTTGTCGACCGCGGGTCCGATCGCGTCGAGCGACGGCCGCTCCGGCAGGTTGTCGCTTTGCAGTTCCCTGGTGTAGCGGGCGCTGCGCCTGTCGTCGATGACGAGGTTGCGGGCGACGGTGAAGAGCCACGCGCGCGCCGATTCGCTCTGCTGCTCGAGAATCTCCGGCTTTCGCCAGAGCCGCAGCAGCGACTCCTGCACCACGTCCTCCGCGAACGGCATGTCACCCCTCGTCAAGCGCAGTACATAGCGCAGCAGATCCTGGCTATGGGCGTCGTGGATCGCTCGCAGTACCGCGGCTTGATCAGGATCAGTCATGTCCGATACACCCGCGTACGCCTCGCTTTCCGTCGTCGTCGCACATACAACGGATGACCACCGCAAAAACGTTCACTCTCAACCGCAAACGTCGGATACCCGCACACCTACCCGCACATTAGGGGCCGGAACAGCGCGCATCAAGCCCACTACTAATCAAGCCCACTACTAATCAAGCAGAGTTCGGACCACCGCGTCGGCCAACAGGCGACCCGGATCGGTGAGGATCAAACGGTCGCCGTCGCGCCTCAGCAACCCGTCCTCGATCACGGTCTGCGCCCGGCGGCGCTCGGCATCGTCGAGGGCCGCGATCGGCAGCCCGTCGCGCAACCGCACCCGCAACATCACGTCCTCGGTGTGCTGCGCGCTGGAGTCGAGCCGCTCGAAATCGGCGATTGGCAGCACGCCGCCGGCCAACGCCTGCGCATAAGCGTTGGGGTGCTTGATATTCCACCACCGCGTCGTGCCGACGTAGCCGTGCGCACCCGGGCCGGCGCCCCACCATTCGCCGCCGTTCCAGTAGCCGATGTTGTGTCGGCACTCGCCGCCGGGCAGGCACCAGTTGGACACTTCGTACCAACCCAGACCGGCCGCGGAGAGCCGCGCATCGATCAACTCGTAGCGGTGCGCGAGGACGTCGTTGTCGGGGGCGCTGATCTCACCCCGCCGCACCCGTCGAGCCAGCGCGGTGCCGTCCTCGACGACCAACGCATAGGCCGACACGTGGTCAACCTGAGCGTCGATCGCGGCGTCCACCGAACGCCGCAGGTCATCGTCGGTCTCCCCCGGCGTGCCATAGATGAGGTCGAGGTTGACGTGGTCGAAGCCCGCCGCGCGGGCATCGCGGGCCGCGTCGAGCGCCCGGCCCGGCGAATGCACCCGGTCGAGCACCGCCAGGACGTGCGGCGCCACCGACTGCATGCCGAGCGACACCCGCGTGAAACCGGCCGTGCGCAGCTGCTCGAACAGCTGCGGCGATGTCGACTCGGGGTTGGCCTCGGTGGTCACCTCGGCGCTCGAGGCCAGCGGAAAGTGCGCGCGCACCGCGTCGAGGACCGCCGCCAGGCCGGGCCCACCGAGCAGCGACGGCGTGCCACCGCCGACGAAGACGGTGTCGACCTCGGGGATACGGACAAGGTGGCGTGCGGCCTGCGTCAATTCGGCCCGCAGCGCCTCGAGCCACCCGTCGGGATTGGCGCCGCCCAGCTCGCCGGGGGTGTAGGTGTTGAAGTCGCAGTAACCGCAGCGGGTGGCGCAGAAGGGCACGTGGACGTACACGCCGAACGGCCGTCCGGGCGCAGGGTCCATCGCCGGCAGCGTCACCGGTGCGGCGTTCGGAGTCTCTGCGGTTCGGACGGTCACCCAGCCAGTTTCCCAGACCGCGGTTTCGCTCGCCGTGAGCGCAAATCTCCCCCGGTTAGGGCTGGTGCGGGGGTCCGTGGCACAATGGCGACGTGACTGCCGGCCGCATCTTCCCCCAGCGCGTATCGCTGGTGGCGCGTCGGCACGTTGACTTCAAGCGCGTGTGTACCTGTTGTTGTCTGCCTTGCGCCTGATCTAGGTCCCAGCCCACCCGTACGTATAGCTGGCCGCCGGATCTGCGCCGCCGGACAGCCACCCGGTGACCACGCGCGATTCGAAGGCCGGCTCCACCAAGGAGCCACCCCATGACCACCGCGGAATCCAAGCCGAGACCCGCCAAGAAGACCCGTGCAGAGGGTCAGTGGGCACTCGGATACCGCGAACCGCTCAACGCCAACGAGCAGTTCAAGAAGGACGACGACGCGCTCAACGTGCGCGCCCGCATCCTCGACATCTACTCCAAGCGCGGTTTCGACAGCATCGACAAGCAGGACCTGCGGGGCCGCATGCGATGGATGGGCCTCTACACCCAGCGCGAGCAGGGCTACGACGGCACCTGGACCGGCGACGAGAATGCCGAGCTGCTCGAGGCCAAGCACTTCATGATGCGGGTGCGCTGCGACGGCGGCGCGCTGAGCGCCGCGGCGCTTCGCACCATCGGCGAGATCTCTACCGAGTTCGCCCGCGACACCGCCGACATCAGCGACCGCGAGAACGTCCAGTACCACTGGATCCAGATCGAGGACGTGCCGGAGATCTGGGAGCGGCTGGCCGCGGTCGGCCTGCAGACCACCGAAGCCTGCGGCGACTGCCCCCGCGTGGTGCTGGGCGGCCCGCTGTCAGGTGAATCCCTCGACGAGGTCCTCGACCCGAGCTGGGCCGTCGACGAGATCGTCCGCCGCTACATCGGCAACCCCGCGTTCTCGAACCTGCCGCGCAAGTACAAGACCGCGATCTCGGGCCTGCAAGACGTCGCCCACGAGGTCAACGACGTCGCGTTCATCGGGGTCAACCATCCCGAGCACGGCCCCGGCCTGGACGTGTGGGTCGGCGGCGGATTGTCCACCAATCCGATGCTGGCCCAGCGCCTCGGCGCGTGGGTGCCGCTGGAAGAGGTTCCGGACGTCTGGGAGGGCATCACCTCGGTCTTCCGCGACTACGGCTACCGGCGACTGCGCAGCAAGGCGCGGCTGAAGTTCTTGATCAAGGATTGGGGCGTCGAGAAGTTCCGTGAAGTTCTCGAACAGGAGTACCTGGGCCGCAAGTTGCTCGACGGTCCGGCCCCCGAACCGGTCAAGCACCCCATCGACCACGTCGGGATCCAGAAGCTCAAGAACGGCCACAACGCCGTCGGCGTCGCGCCGATCGCGGGCCGGGTGTCCGGCACCATCCTGAGCAAGGTGGCCGACCTGGCAGAGGCGGCGGGCTCGGACCGGATCCGGCTTACCCCGTACCAGAAGCTGGTCATCCTCGACGTCCCCGACGACAAACTCGACGAGCTCGTCGCCGGCCTGGATGCGCTGGGCCTGCCGTCGCGCCCGTCGGCGTGGCGCAAGAACCTGATGGCCTGCAGCGGCATCGAGTACTGCAAGCTGTCGTTCGCCGAGACCCGCAACCGCGCGCAGGTTCTGGTGCCGGAGCTGGAGAAGCGGCTCGAGGACATCAACGCGCAGCTCGACGTGCCGATCACGGTCAACATCAACGGCTGCCCGAACTCGTGCGCCCGCATCCAGGTCGCCGACATCGGGTTCAAGGGCCAGATGGTCGACGACGGTGACGGCGACTCCGTCGAGGGCTTCCAGGTCCACCTGGGCGGAAGCCTCGGCCTCGACAGCGGTTTCGGCCGCAAGCTGCGCCAGCACAAGGTGCTGGCCACCGAGCTCGGTGACTACATCGACCGGGTGGTTCGCAACTTCGTGAAACAACGCGAGCAGGGCGAGCGTTTCGCTACGTGGGCAGTACGAGCAGACGAGGCGGATTTGCGGTGACAGAACTGATGTCAGAAGTCGACCTGATCGCATTGGCGGAGCGCGGCGCGGCCGAACTCGACGGTGCCAGCGCCGAAGAGCTGCTGCGGTGGACCGACGAGCACTTCGGCGGCAACTACATCGTCGCATCGAATATGCAGGACGCGGTGCTGGTCGACCTGGCGGCGAAGGTGCGGCCTGGCGTCGACGTGTTGTTCCTCGACACCGGCTATCACTTCGTCGAGACCATCGGCACGCGTGATGCCGTCGAGGCGGTCTACGACATCAACGTGGTCAACGTCACGCCGGAGAACAGCGTGGCCAAGCAGGACGAGCTGTTCGGCAAGGATCTGTTCGCCCGCGATGCCAGTGAGTGCTGCCGGATGCGCAAGGTCGAGCCGCTGTCCAAGGCACTGCGCGGCTACTCCGCCTGGGTCACCGGTATCCGCCGGGTGGAGGCGCCGACGCGGGCTAACGCGCCGCTGATCAGCTGGGACAAGGCGTTTGGATTGGTGAAGATCAACCCGATCGCGGCGTGGTCCGACGAGGACATGCAGAACTACATCGACGCCAACGATGTGCTCGTCAATCCCCTTGTCTTCGAGGGCTATCCGTCGATCGGTTGCGCGCCGTGCACCGCCAAGCCCGTCGACGGCGCCGATCCGCGCAGCGGCCGCTGGGCAGGTCAGTCCAAGACAGAATGCGGGCTGCACGCGTCGTGAGGACGGTGTTTGCGCCCGCCCATCGGCCGCTGATTCTCGCGGCCCACGGCAGCGTCGATCCACGTTCGGCGGCGGTGACGCACGCCGTGGCGGGCCGGATCCGGCGGCTGCGGCCATGGCTCGACGTGCGCCCCGCGTTTCTGGAAAAGGCGGACCCGAGTCTGGACGACATGCTCTCAGATCTCCCCGCCGGCGTCGTGGTGCCGTTTCTGCTGGCCGACGCCTATCACGCGCGAGTCGACATTCCCGCGATGATCGACGCGTCGGGATCGCTGGTCGATCAGGCCGATGTGCTCGGTGAGGATCCCGCCCTGCTGTCGGTGTTGCGGCTGCGACTCTCGGAGATCGGGGTGTCCCCCGAAAGCGAGGGCCTCGGTGTGCTCGTCGTCGCCGTGGGCTCGTCGAACGCGGCGGCCAACGCGCGGACGTCGACCGTGGCAAGCATCCTGAGCCGGGGAACGCGTTGGGCGGGCGCTGAAGTCGCCTTCGCGACCGGACCTCAGCCCAGCGTCGCCGACGCCGCTGATCGGTTGCGGTCCCGTGGCGCCCGGCAGCTGGTGATCGCCCCGTGGTTCCTAGCGCACGGCATCATCACCGACCGCGTCGCGAACTATGCTGCGGCGCAGGGCATTCCGATGTCTGAGCCGCTCGGGTCGCACAACCTGGTTGCCGCGACGGTGCTGGACCGCTTCGACGCCGCCACCGTGGCGACGGCGACGGCGGCGGCCTGACCGCCTAGCGCGGGTTCTTCTCGCCGGCCTCCACCGGGACGGCCAGCCTGTTCTCGGCGGGCGGCGGTCACATCCGCGAGCTGGGGAAAGAGTCAGGCGTTGGTCAGTGACTCGTCGTCGTCGGCTTCGTCAGCTGCCGGAATCTCGGTGCCACCGGGCAGTTCGGGAACCCGAGTCGCACGCACGTACACGGTGTCCCCCTCCTTGAGCCCAAGCGCCTCGGCGTCGCCGCGGGTGATCTGCGCGGTGAACGGAGTGTTATCCGCGGCGCTGATGAGTTCGACACGAACTTCGAAGCCCAGCATGACGATCCGCTCGATGGTGGCCCGCACCACGCCGGTGGCCTGCACAGACTGATCGCTGCTCGCGATCGCCATATCGGGATTGCGGCCGACGCGGATGTCATGCGGCCGGACCAAGGTGCCGTTCAGGGTCGACACCGTACCGAGAAACGACATCACGAACGCATTGGCCGGCTTGTCGTAAACCTCGGTGGGAGAACCGACCTGCTCGATGCGTCCCTTGTTGAGCACCGCAATCCGGTCGGCGACGTCCAGCGCCTCCGCCTGGTCATGCGTCACCAGCACAGTCGTCACATGAACCTCGTCGTGCAGGCGGCGCAGCCACGCGCGCAAGTCCTCACGCACCTTGGCGTCCAACGCGCCGAACGGTTCGTCGAGCAGAAGCACCTCGGGGTCCACGGCCAGCGCGCGCGCCAAGGCCATGCGCTGACGCTGCCCACCGGAGAGCTGGTTGGGGTAGCGATGTTGGAAGCCGCTCAGTCCCACCACCTCGAGTAGGTTGTCCACCCTGTCCTTGACCTCGTTCTTCGGCCGCTTGCGGATCTTGAGCCCGAAGGCGACGTTGTCCCGGACCGTCAGATGCTTGAACGCGGCGTAATGCTGAAACACGAACCCGATGCCGCGGCGCTGCGGCGGCACATCGGTGACGTCCTGCCCGTTGATGATGACGGTGCCGGTGTCCGGCTGATCCAGGCCCGCGATCGCGCGCAGCAGAGTCGACTTTCCCGAACCGCTGGGCCCCAGGAGCGCAGTCAGTGAGCCTTTGGGTACCTCGAAGTCGACGTCGTCGAGCGCCGCGAAGTCACCGTAGCGCTTATTGGCCCCCCGGACCTCGATGGCGTTGGTCATGTCATCTCCTCAGCCGTGAGCCTAGTTGCCCGTCGCAGACGCAAACCACGCCGCCGACCCCGGAAGCGATTTTGACAAGTCGAAACTGAACCTTCGGTGGTCGCGCGCCTCAGTTGGCTACCAGCCGCTCCAAGTCGCCGTCCTTGGTCGCTCGGCCCTTGGACCCCAACGGCGGGACCCGGGTGGCCCGCACGTAGACAGTGTCCCCGGCTGCGAGGCCTAAGGCTTCGGCGTCGCCGCGGGTGATCTCGGCGGTGAACGGGGATTCGGTAGCGACGTCGGTGAGCTCTACCCGTACTTCGAATCCCAGCTTGACGACACGGTCGATCGTCGCCTGCACCACGCCAGTCGTCTCAGTGCCGGCGTCGGACGCGACGGCGAGTTCGGGGTCACGACCGACGCGAATGTCATGCGGACGAACCAGTGCACCGTCCAGAGCCGACACGGCACCGAGGAATGACAGCACGAACTCGTTCACCGGCTCGTCGTATACCTCGACCGGGGAGCCGACCTGCTCGATGCGGCCGTTGTTCAGCACCGCGATCCGGTCGGAGACATCGAGCGCCTCCGCCTGGTCATGAGTCACCAGTACGGTGGTCACGTGCACCTCGTTGTGCAGCCGCCGCAGCCATGCGCGCAGATCCTCGCGCACCTTGGCGTCCAGCGCGCCGAACGGCTCGTCGAGAAGCAGCACCTCAGGATCGATCGCAAGTGCGCGGGCCAGCGCCATCCGCTGACGCTGTCCGCCCGAAAGCTGTGCGGGGTAACGGTCTTTGAATCCCGCCAGACCCACCACCTCGAGCAGCTCGTCGACCTTCCGATTGACCTCGGCCTTGGGCCGCTTGCGGATTCGCAGTCCGAACGCCACGTTGTCGCGCACCGTCAGATGCTTGAAGGCCGCGTAATGCTGGAAGACGAATCCGATGCCACGCCGTTGCGGCGGTTCATCGGTCACATCGCGGCCGTTGATCGTCACCGTGCCCGAATCGGGCCGATCGAGTCCGGCGATCGCACGCAACAGCGTGGACTTGCCCGAGCCGCTCGGCCCCAGCAACGAGGTCAGTGAGCCTTTCGGCACCTCGAAATCGACGTTGTCGAGGGCGGCGAAGTCACCGTAGCGCTTGTTCGCACCCCGCACCACAATGGCGTGATCGGTGGACATGCATCGTCTCCTGGATTCTCCTGGGATCAATCGTCGGTCTTGGTGCGTTTGCGCTGAGCATCGAAGATGATCTGGGCCACCAACACGGACACCGCCACCGCCATCAGCACGGTCGAAATGGTGTAGGCGCCATAGGGATTGCCGAGTGTGTAACGGTCGTGGACGAGCAGCGTCAGGGTCTGCGACTTACCGGGCAGGTTCGACGACACAATCAATACGGCACCGAACTCGCCGAGGGTGCGGGCCACCGTCAGCACCACGCCGTATGTCAATCCCCAGCGTATCGAGGGCAGCGTCACCCGCCAGAACGTCTGCCACCAGGTGGCACCCAGCGTGGCCGATGCCTCCTCCTGGTCGGTACCGATTTCATGCAGAACCGGCTCTACCTCGCGTATCACAAATGGGAGCGTCACGAAGATGCTGGCCAGCACGATCCCCGGGAACCCGAAGATGATCTTGAAGCCCAGGTCGTTCTCCACGAAACCGAACAGACCGGCAGAGCCCCACAGCACGATCAGCGCGACACCCACTACCACCGGCGACACCGCGAACGGCAGATCGATGAGTGCCTGTAGGGCGTTCTTGCCGCGGAACTTCCTGCGTGCCAACACAATCGCGGTAGGGACACCGAAAACGACGTTCAGCGGCACAACGATTGCCACCACCAACAGCGACAGCTGCAGCGCCGACTGCGCGGCGGGGGTGGTGATGGATGCCCAGAACTCACCCAGCCCGGGACTGAACGACCGCCACAGAATCGCCCCCAACGGGACGAGCAGCAGCGCGAATACGTACGCGATCGCGATGAATCGCAGCGTCAGGCGGGTCGGCAGGGCCAGCTTCATCGTGCAGCCTGCTCCCGCTTCGCTGCGCGCGCTCCGAAGTACCTCAGCACGAAGAGAACGACAAACGAGATCGCAAGCAGCACAATTGAAACCGCCGCCGCGCCGGCGCGGTCATCGTTCTCGATCAGCGTCCGGATCCACTGCGAGGACACCTCGGTCTTGCCCGGGATGGCACCGCCGATCAGCACGATCGAACCGAATTCTCCGATCGCCCGGGAGAACGCCAGACCCGCGCCGGACAGCAGCGATGGCGCCAGCGCCGGCAAGATCACCTTGACGAAGATCGTCAGGTTGTTGGCGCCCAGCGAGGCCGCCGCCTCTTCGACCTCGCTGTCCAATTCGAGCAGCACCGGCTGCACGGCACGCACCACGAACGGCAGCGTGACGAACGCGAGTGCCAACCCGACACCCCACGCGGTGTGCTGGATGTGAATGCCCACCGGACTGCCGGGCCCGTACAGGGAAAGCAACACCAGGCTGGCGACGATGGTCGGGAGCGCGAAGGGCAGGTCGATGACCACATCGACCACCCGCTTGAGCGGGAAATCGTCCCGCACCAGCACCCAGGCGATGAGTAGGCCGAACACCACGTTGACCACCGTGACGATGATCGAGATGGTCAGCGTCACCCGGAACGACGCCAGCGCCGACGGTGAGGTCACCGTGTTCCAGAACTCTCCCGGGCCACCCTCGATCGAGGTCCACAGGATGGCGGCCAGCGGCAGCAGCACGATGAGCGACAACCACAGCACCGCGACACCCACCTGGAGGCGGGCCCCGTCGGACCGCAGAAGACCGGCCCCCCGGCCCGGCCCCTTATCAGGACCGAGCTCGGGGCGGCTGGGGTCTGGTTTCGGGTCGATAACCGAGGTCATCCCGTGGTTTCGGTGTAGATCTTGGTGATCGAGCCGTTTTTCTTGTCGAACAGCGCCGGGTCGACATCGGCCCAGCCGCCGAGATCGGCAATCGTCCACAGCTTCTCCGGCGCCGGGTACTTGTCGGCGAACTGCTCCAGGACGGCGGGGTCAGCCGGCCGGAAGCCCGCCTCGGCCCACAGCTTCTGGCCTTCCGGCGTGAACTGGAAGTTCAGGAACTCCCGCGCCTTCTCCTGGTGCTGGCTGGTGTTCACCACCGCCACCGGGTTCTCGATCTTGAAGGTCTGCGGCGGCGTGACGTACTCAAGGTTGAAGTTGATGGCTTCGTTCTCGTAGGCGAGCAGCACGTCCCCGGTGCCCTGGGCGAACACGTCGGTGGCCTCACGACCCGAGCCCGGACGCAGCTTCACGTGCTGACGCACCAGCTCGTCAACGTAGGCGAGGCCGGCCGCGGGATCCTGTCCACCGTTGCTCTTCACGGCATACGGCGCCAGCAGGTTCCACTTCGCCGCACCCGAACTCAGCGGGCTGGGCGTGATCACCTCGATGCCGGGCTTCAACAGATCGTCCCAGTCGCGGATGTTCTTCGGATTGCCCTCGCGGACAGCGAAGGTCACCACCGAACCGAACGGCAGGCCCTTGTGGACACCGGCGTTCCAGTCCTCGTTGACCAAACCAGCCTTCACCAGCCGCGTGATATCGGGCTCGACGGAGAAGTTCACCACGTCGGCGGGCTTGCCGGACTCCACCGCGCGGGACTGGTCACCTGAGGCCCCATACGACGCGGTGACCTCGACGCCTTCACCCTCCGGTGTAGCGGCGAATGCGGCGCCGGTCTTGCTCCAGCCCGGTTCGGGCACGGCGAAGGCGACCAGAGTCAGCGTGGTGTGCGCACCGGAACCACCGCCTCCATCACCCGCGACGTCGCTTGCGCCGCCGCTGCAGCCGGCGAGCACCGCAGCGGTCGCGGCGAGCGCGACGGCGGGGCGCCAGCGCTTGAGCGGTTTGAAGGTGCTGAACATGATGACCTTTCATTTCCTATTTCCAGGGGCAGTTGGTGAGCAGTCCCGTGGCGATAGAACGGCGAAAGATCGGTAGCAGGGCTCAAACCACAGCCGTCACCGACGCCAAACCGCGCACGGGGATGGAGTCAGCAACAACAACAGACATCAGCGACGGCACTGAATCCCACGGCAATGAGGGCCAGAACGTGACCACTCTTGTTGCCGGACGCCCTACGCATGGCGCGAAGAATAACAGAGTCTTCCCAGATGCTCAGTCTGGGCTCAGCCAACCTGCCGAGTCACCAGCCACATCACGAGCACCAGCATCACCAGGATGACGAGCACCAACGTCACCCTCGACCGCGGCATCCCGCCCCTCATCGTTGGTCCTCGTCGTCATGCCTCACCCGACGCAACACCCGTATCCCGTTACCCAATGCGCCGTCGAGCACCACGGCGATTCCGTACGCCAGCGCCAGCACGACCGGCATCACCACCGCGGTCTGGGCGACGAAGGGCAGGCCCGAGAGCCACAGCTCCACACCGTCCCACCAACTGAGGAAGCCGCCCACCCCGCCAGACTATTCGATGCGAAAATGGCCGCATGCCGGCCGACGGAGACTGGGCCCACGCCCGCAGAGCAGGGGACACTGCCTGCATCATCGCCGGTGGCGGTCCAGCCGGGATCATGCTCGGACTCCTGCTGGCCCGGGCCGGGGTAGACGTCACGGTCATGGAGAAGCACGCGGACTTCCTGCGTGACTTCCGCGGCGACACCGTGCACGCCAGCACCCTTCGGCTGCTCGACGAGCTGGGCCTGGCGGCCGAGTTCGCGCGGGTACCGCACCGCGAGATCGACACCCTGAACATGACGATCCAGGGCACCGAGATCAGCATCGACCTGCACCGCATCCCCGGCCCGCACAAACACATTGCGCTCGTGCCGCAATGGGATTTCCTCGAACTGCTGGCGGCCGCGGCCGAGCAGGAGCCGACGTTCCACTTGCTCCGCAGTACCGAAGTGCTCGGGCCGATCATGCGGGGCGACAAGGTGGTCGGAGTCCGGTATCGGGCCGCCGACGGGCAGATCCGAGAGATGCACGCGGCGCTCACAGTGGCGTGCGACGGCCGCTCGTCGACGTTGCGCACTGCCATGGGGCTGCGGCCGCGCAGCTTCGGCACACCGATGGACGTGTGGTGGTTCCGGCTGCCGCGCAAGGCCGACGACCCCCACGGCCTGGCCGGCGTACTGGGCGCTGGTGCGGCTCAAATCGTCATCGATCGCGGCGACTACTACCAATGCGCCTACGTGATCCCCAAGGGCAGCGACGCCCAACTTCGCGCACAGGGCATCGAAGCGCTCCAGCGCCGAGTGGTGGCCCTCGTACCGTGGCTGGCCGGCCACATCGCCGGGTTGACGTCATTCGACGACGTCAAGCTGCTCGACGTCCAGCTCAACCGACTACCGCGGTGGTACCGCGACGGGTTGTTGCTCATCGGCGACGCCGCCCACGCCATGTCCCCGGTTGGCGGCGTCGGTATCAACCTCGCCGTCGCCGACGCCGTGGCGACGGCCCGCATCGTGGCTGGACCACTGCTGGCCGGCACCCTCGGTACCAGGCATTTGGCCCGCGTCCAGGTGCGCCGCTGGCTGCCCGCCGCCCTGATCCAGGCGGTGCAACGGGTGATCCACCGCCGCGTCATCGCGGTGGCCATCGACGCCGAAGGGGCACCCGCCGGGCAGGTCAAACCGCCGCTGCTGGTGCGTCTCGCCGCACGGTTCCGGCCTTTGCGCACCACCGCGGGCTACGGGGTCGCCATCGGCCCGCTGCCCGAACGCGTCCCGAAGTTTGCCCAGCGTTGATCGCACCGCGGCAGGCCACGCACGTGACGAGTGGACGTCGAGCACATCGGCAGTTGATGATGTCCGCATGGTTCTGCAAGACGCCGAGGCCTCCAGCGGGCCATCCAAGGACGAGTACGACACGCCGTTGACGGTGACGGCCCCGGTGCCGTACACCTCGGGTGGATCCTTGCGGAACCCGTTCCCGCCGATCGCTGACTACGCGTTCCTGTCCGACTGCGAGAACACCTGCCTGATCTCCTCGGCGGGATCGGTCGAATGGCTGTGCGTCCCGCGCCCGGACTCCCCCAGCGTGTTCGGCGCCATCCTGGATCGCCGTGCGGGCCATTTCCGTCTCGCGCCGTACGGAGTGGCGGTGCCCGCCGCACGGCGGTATCTGCCCGGCAGCCTGATCCTGGAAACCACCTGGCAGACCCACACCGGGTGGATCATCGTGCGTGATGCGCTGGTCATGGGTCCGTGGCACGACCTCGAGACCCGGTCGCGCACGCACCGCCGCACCCCGATGGACTGGGACGCCGAACACATCCTGTTACGCACAGTGCGATGCGTGAGCGGCACCGTCGAGTTGGTGATGAACTGTGAGCCGGCGTTTGACTACCACCGCATCCCCGGCGCATGGGAATACTCCGCGCAGGCGTACAGCGAGGCGATCGCGCGGGCGACCCGCGATTCCGACGCGCATCCGACGCTGCGGCTGACCACCAATCTTCGACTCGGCCTGGAGGGTCACGAGGCGCGGGCGCGCACGCGGATGAAGGAGGGCGACAACGTCTTCGTCGCGCTGAGTTGGTCCAAACATCCGGCACCGCAGACCTATGACGAGGCCGCCGACAAGATGTGGCAGACCAGCGAGTGCTGGCGTCAGTGGATCAACATCGGCGATTTCCCCGATCATCCTTGGCGGGCCTACCTTCAACGCAGTGCCCTGACGCTCAAGGGGCTCACATACTCGCCGACCGGCGCGATCCTGGCCGCGCCCACCACCTCGTTGCCGGAAACGCCTCAGGGGGAACGGAACTGGGACTACCGCTACGCGTGGGTGCGTGACACGACCTTTGCGTTATGGGGCCTCTACACGCTTGGTCTAGACCGCGAGGCCGACGATTTCTTCGCGTTCATCGCCGATGTCTCCGGCGCCAACAATGGCGAACGCCATCCCCTTCAGGTGATGTACGCCGTTGGCGGCGAACGCAGCCTCGTCGAGGAGGAACTCCACCACCTGTCCGGCTACGACGGTGCGCGGCCGGTGCGCATCGGCAACGGTGCGTACAACCAGATGCAGCACGACATCTGGGGCACGATGCTGGATTCGGTGTACCTGCACGCGAAATCGCGTGAGCAGATCTCCGACACGTTGTGGCCGGTGCTCAAACAGCAGGTCGAGGAGGCCATCAAGCACTGGAAGGAACCCGACCGCGGCATCTGGGAGGTGCGTGGCGAGCCGCAACACTTCACGTCGAGCAAGATCATGTGTTGGGTCGCACTCGACCGCGGGTCGAAACTCGCCGAGCTACAGGGCGAGAAGTCGTATGCGCAACAATGGCGGGCCATCGCCGAGGAGATCAAGGCCGACATCCTCAAGAACGGGGTGGACTCCCGCGGCGTGCTCACGCAGCGCTACGGCGACGACGCTCTCGATGCGTCGCTGCTGCTGGCCGTGCTGACCCGGTTCCTCCCCGCCGACGATCCGCGGGTGCGGGCGACGGTGCTGGCCATCGCGGACGAACTCACCGAGGACGGGCTGGTGCTGCGGTACCGCGTCGAGGAGACCGATGACGGATTGTCCGGCGAGGAAGGCACATTCACCATCTGCTCGTTCTGGTTGGTGTCCGCGCTCGTCGAGATCGGCGAGTTCCACCGCGCCAAGCACCTGTGTGAACGGCTGTTGTCGTTCGCGAGCCCGCTGCATCTGTATGCGGAGGAGATCGAACCGAGCACCGGACGGCATCTGGGCAACTTCCCGCAGGCATTCACCCATCTGGCGTTGATCAACGCCGTCGTGCACGTGATCCGCGCCGAGGAGGAAGCCGACAGCTCAGGGGTGTTCGTGCCAGCCAACGCGCCGTCCTAGTCATCCCGCAAAGGCGCGACGTAGATCGCGAAGTCGACGACCAGCGGTGAGGGCATTGCGAGCGCGACGGGCGGTCCAGTGCATCGCCGACGGCGAGATCGCGATCTAGGCGACCGCGCGCCGCGCCGACAAGGTCTCCTCCGCATACGCGCGGCCGACGTCGGGGTTGCCGGTCACGTAGCCGACGATGTCAGCCAGGGTGTTGATCCGACCCGCGCCACCCCAGGTGCCATCGGGAATCTCGTTGGTGAACACCCACACCCGGTTCGGGTCGGGAGGATATGCGCCGTTCTCGGCGCGCAGCACGGCGTCGGTCACGTCGGCGACGATGGCTGCGCGCCGCGCGTCATTGAACTGCCCCTCAGGCACGGAAGCCACGAAGCGGTAGCGCGGTTGGTCGGCGATCTCGCCGGCAACGAACACCTCGACGGGTCGGTGCAGGAAGACCCACGCGATCGCACGCGCGCGCTCATCAGTCGGGTCCGCGCCCTCGTGCCTCAGGAGAAGATCGGTCAGCTCAGAGATCAGGGAGCGTTCGGCATCGGCCGTGAGTGCGCCGGCGGGGATATATGCGTCGAGCATGGGCATGGGTCCAACCTCCGTCAAGATAAGCCCTGGTAGCAGCCAAGATGGCCACACGCTAGCTGAGTTTATTTCATAAACTTACGATGCTGAGTTTTATTTGTCAACCCAGGTATCGTGGAAGCATGCACCCGGACCGCTCCCGTTACAGCGCCGCCAACTGTTCGATCGCCCGCACGCTAAGCGTGGTCGGCGAAAAGTGGACCCTGCTCATCCTGCGGGAGGCGTTCTACGGCCTCCGGCGGTTCGAGGAGTTTCAGTCCGCGTTAGGATGCGCGAGGAATCTACTCGCGGCCCGCTTGAAAGCCCTTGTGACGCATGGCCTTCTGGAGCGAATCGCATATCAGAGCGAAGGCGGTCGCACCCGCCACGAGTATCGGCTCACCGACAAGGGCCGCGACCTGTTTCCCGCCGTGGTGGCTTTGATGCAGTGGGGCGATCGGTGGGAGGCCGACGAAGCCGGTCCCCCGGTGCACGTCATCCACCGCGAATGCGGCGAACCGGTGCGCGCGCAGCTGGTCTGCGCCGCCGGCCATGATCACCTGACTGCGCGCGACACCGAGGCCGTACCTGGTCCCGGCGCCCTCACCGTCGCATGACGGCGGACCGCGAACTCAGCTGCACGTGCCGGGACAACCCGTTGGCCAGGGTGACGATCGCGGTCGCATCGCGCGGCAGGATATGCCTGCCGCCGCGGGCCGCCGCCTCCTCGTCGGGCGGATCGCCCATGAACGGCGACGCCCCGAACTTCGAATCGCCATAGCGCAGATGGAAGGTCAGCTCCGCGTCGTCGTGCACCCACGACGCGAGCCGTGCCGTCGCCGCGAAGATCGGCTCACAACCTCGGTACGGGTTGGGGAACCAGCCCTCGATCGTCGCCAGCACGCCCTCCTCACGGGCGGCGGCGGAGCGGGTATACGAACGGCTGCGCGACATCATGGCGGATGAGGCGAACTCTTTGCCACCCACAGCAACCCGATGTGTTCGGTGCTCGAATACGACTCGACGATGGGCCCGAAGGGACAGCTGCGGCGTGTGGAGCTGGTCTACGCGGACTGAAGATCGGCCTCATCGGTTTCAACGTTATGCAGCGAAAGTACGAGTGAACCTCTGTATTTCGTTGATTTCGATGGGCCCACAGCGGCCGGTCAAGCACCGCGCACCGAACAACCCAAGGTCAGCTTCAGTTGAAATACATGATCTGAATGGTTATTTCGCGTCGATCAGAGCCGAACACTACTTCCTTGTGGCGTTGGCCACCACGTCGTTCGCGATGGTCGCGGCCTCGTCGCCGGCGGAGTAACTGCACGCCCACACCTCGATGGTGATGTTGGAGATCGGTGAGAGCGCATGCTGGCATCCCCACCCGTCCGCATCGGATTGGATCGTCAGCTGGGTGATCATCGTGTCTTCGGCGGTGACCTCACCGAGTTCCCAGTCGTACGTGTTGCCGTTGTCGTCCACCGAAACCGTGTAGTTGGCGCACGACTCCCACGTCGACTTCGACTTGTCGAAGAAGTTCAGCGCCTTGTCAGCCGAGGGGTACAACACCACGGTCTGTTCGACCCAGTGGTCGTTGTCGTCGCCTTCTTCGCGCGAGATCTGATCCAGCACCGCCGTCCAGTCGCTGCCCGCGTACACGGGTTCCTCGGCTCCGTAGACGGCGCCGAGGCACTCCGGGTCCGAGACCTCGTTCGAGTGGTCGGTCATGTCTTCCAGCTCGCTGGTGACCTCCATCGTCGACGCGCCCATGATGGCGTTGATCTCACCGATCGTGAGCACCACGTCCTCGAGTTGTGACTCGTCCAGCGGCGCCACATCGGCTCCCGGGTGCTGGGCCCGCGTCGCGGTGCCCGAAATGGTGCTCACACAGCCGGTGAGCAGCACGGATGACGCGATCAAGGCGAATCCGGCGCATGCCCGGGCCGTATCGATATTGGTCACCGCGTTATTGTGACCGACTTCGGGCCGGTGCGTGCGCGCGCCACCCGACAATTCCGGGTCAAGGGCCTTACGCGGCGCGGACCTTCTCCAGCATCAAGCTCGCCACCCTCGACGCCCCGTCCGGGCCGCCGAGATTGTTGGCGTCGGTAACCTCCACGTCCACAACACAATCCGCCGCCACCCCGAGCGCACGCTGGGTCATCGAACCGGCGTCGTGCATCACCATCGCCGAAACCATCCGGCCGTCGACGAACACGTCGGTGACCCTGCTCGTTTCTTGCGCACCGTGTCCGGCTTGGTCCAACACCAGCGTCTGGCCGTTGCAGCGGTGCCACCTGTCGGCCGAGGCGGCGAAGAACGCCTGCGCATCCGCCTCGGAGGCGAACTGCACGACGCCGAAGAACCCGGACACCGGTGGTTTGTCGAACATTCCGCCTGCCCACGACTGGCTCGCCACCCGCTGCACCGGACCGGCGTCGTAGACCACTCGCTGCAGCCGGTACGCCGGGCTGACGCAGTCGGCGGGGGTCGCATCTGCTGCTCCGACGCTGGCCAGCAGCGTGTCGGGGCCGCCCTGGACGCGTTGGCTCATCATGCCGTTGGGGCCGAGGACGGCCAGCTCATCCTGCGTGGGCAGGATCTTCTCCAGAGCCCGGACCGGTGACGGCTGGACGGCTTCGACGATGCGCACCGTCGGCCGCGCGTCCTGGGCAGGCGCGCCGCAGGCGGCAAGAACGACGCACGCGCTCAACGCACCCACTGTGCGAGCCGTTGAGCGCGTCATCTTCGGAGGGACCTACTTCTTCGACTTGTCTGCCGGGGCATCGGTGGACAGCGCCGCGACGAAGGCCTCCTGAGGCACCTCGACCCGACCTATGGTCTTCATTCGCTTCTTGCCCTCTTTTTGTTTCTCGAGCAGCTTGCGCTTGCGCGTGATGTCACCGCCGTAGCACTTCGATAGCACGTCTTTGCGGATCGCGCGGATGTTTTCGCGAGCAATGATCTTCGAGCCGATCGCCGCCTGGACCGGAACTTCGAACTGCTGACGCGGAATCAGCTCCTTGAGCTTCGTCGTCATCTTGTTGCCGTAGGCGTAGGCGGAATCCTTGTGCACGATGGCGCTGAACGCGTCGACCGCCTCGCCCTGCAACAGAATGTCGACCTTCACCAGGGCCGCTTCCTGCTCGCCGGCCTCCTCGTAGTCGAGGCTGGCGTAGCCGCGCGTGCGCGACTTCAGCGCGTCGAAGAAGTCAAAGATGATCTCCCCCAACGGCATTGTGTACCGCAGCTCGACCCGCTCCGGCGAAAGGTAGTCCATGCCGCCGAGTTCACCGCGCCGCGACTGGCACAGCTCCATGATGGTGCCGATGAACTCGCTGGGCGCGATGATGGTCGTCTTGACGATGGGCTCGTACACGGTGCGGACTTTGCCCTCGGGCCAGTCCGACGGGTTGGTGACGACGATTTCGCTGCCGTCTTCTTGCACAACGCGATACACGACGTTGGGTGACGTCGATATCAAATCGAGATCAAACTCGCGCTCGAGGCGCTCCCGGGTGATCTCCATGTGCAGCAGGCCGAGAAAGCCGCTGCGAAACCCGAAGCCCAGCGCCACCGAGGTCTCCGGCTCGTACGTCAGAGCGGCGTCGTTGAGCTGCAGCTTGTCCAGCGCGTCACGCAGATCCGGGTAGTCCGAACCGTCCACCGGATAGAGCCCGGAGTAGACCATCGGCCGCGGTTCCCGATACCCGGTGAGCGGCTCGGAGGCGCCGTGCCGCGCGCTCGTCACGGTGTCACCCACCTTGGATTGGCGCACATCCTTCACGCCGGTGATCAGGTAGCCGACCTCCCCCACGCCCAGGCCGTCGGCGGGCTTGGGTTCCGGCGACACGATGCCCACTTCCAGCAGCTCATGGGTGGCCCCGGTGGACATCATCTTGATGCGTTCGCGCGGCACGATCTTGCCGTCGACCACGCGCACGTAGGTCACCACACCGCGATAGGTGTCGTACACCGAGTCGAAGATCATCGCCCGCGCCGGAGCGTCGGCATCGCCGGTCGGCGGCGGCACCTCGCGGACGACGTGATCGAGCAGGTCGGCGACCCCTTCGCCCGTCTTCCCCGACACCCGCAGCACGTCGGAGGGCTCACAGCCGATGATGTGGGCGATCTCGCCGGCATAACGGTCCGGGTCGGCGGCGGGCAGGTCGATCTTGTTGAGCACCGGAATGATGTGCAGATCCCGGTCCAGCGCCAGGTACAGGTTGGCCAGCGTCTGCGCCTCGATGCCCTGCGCGGCGTCCACCAGCAGCACCGCACCCTCGCAGGCCTCCAGCGCCCGGGACACCTCATAGGTGAAGTCGACGTGGCCGGGGGTGTCGATCAGGTGCAGCACGTAGTCGACGCCATCCACCTGCCACGGCAGCCGGACATTCTGCGCCTTGATGGTGATCCCGCGCTCCCGCTCGATGTCCATCCGGTCCAGGTACTGGGCGCGCATATCGCGATCGGCGACCACACCGGTGAGTTGCAGCATCCGGTCGGCCAGCGTCGACTTGCCGTGATCGATATGGGCGATGATGCAGAAGTTCCGAATCTGCGCCGG
The DNA here is from genome assembly GCA_044508395.1 of Mycobacterium sp. Taxonomy (GTDB): domain Bacteria; phylum Actinomycetota; class Actinomycetes; order Mycobacteriales; family Mycobacteriaceae; genus Mycobacterium. The sequence goes on from JBIQHU010000014.1 coordinate 41,917, forward strand.
CGCGGTGAAGGTCTTGTCCGCGAAACTGCTGATGGGAATCTCCTGGTGAGCGGTGTGATGGGCAGTACCAGGGTATCTAGCCAGGGCCCAGTCGACACAATCGCGGCAGCTGGGCTTCGCCTAAGCTCGTCGATATGGCTCCGCCGTGGAAGACCTTCCAGCGTTTTGCGGAGAACCTGGTGTTCAACGAAGCGCCGAAGTTCATCCGCCAACAGCTGCAGTCCGAGACCGTGACGCGCGGTATCCAGCAGGGCATCAAGCTCGGCATCGACGCCATCGTGGGCGCTCCGGCCGAGGAGCCCCGCGCGATCACCGCGGGCCGTCCGGTGAGCCAGAACTTCGTGCCGACCGCGCATCGGGCCCGCAAGGTGGTCTACGCCCCCGCCCTCGACGGCCGCGCCGACCCCGGCGAGATCGTGTGGACCTGGGTCGTCTACGAGGACGATCCCTCGAAGGGTAAGGACCGGCCGGTGCTGGTCGTGGGCCGCGACCGGGCCACGCTGCTCGGCCTGATGCTGTCCAGCCAGGACCACCACGGCGACGACCCGAACTGGGTGAGCATCGGCAGCGGTACCTGGGACGACGAGGGCAGGGCCAGCTGGGTGCGGTTGGACCGCGTGCTGGATGTGCCCGAAGAGGGCATCCGCCGCGAAGGCGCGATCCTGTCGCGGGAGATGTTCGAGGTGGTCGCCGTGCGGCTGCGCGCCGAGTACTCCTGGAGCTGACTGCCTCCCGCGAGCAGACGCAAAGGTCCCCATTTGATCGGCGTGTCGGGGGCCTTTGTGTCTGCTCGTCCCTACAGCTGACTCACCGCCACTCCTGCCCTACCGTGGCTCCCGCCACTCCTGCCCTACCGTGGCTCCCGCCACATCGGCCACATGGAGGGCCCCCCGTCCGGCAACTTGATCTCCCCCATCACCTCGAATCCGAACCGCAGGTAGTACGACTCGTTGCGCGGGTTGCTGTTCTCGAGATACGCAGGCACACCTTCGGCATCGCAACGGTCCAGGCGCGACCGCATCAGCGTCTGCCCGAAACCCGCACCGCGCACGGACGGATCGCTGCCGATCACCATCAAATACCAATGCGGTTCCTCGGGATGGTGCTCTTCCATCAGCTCCATCACCTGCATGCTGGCCTGCGCCCGCGCGCGAAACGCCCACAGCATCACGGGCATCATCGCGACCTGTTCAAACCAGCCGGGCTTGCGCTGACCCGGCGGATCCCACAACGTGGCAGCGCCAAGCGCGCCGTCGCGCCGGGCGACCTCCGACCCTGCGCGGGGCAGGAAATGATGTCGTGCAAGGCCACTGAAGGCCCGCGTCAGCGCCTTGAGCCGGGTCCGGTCGTCGGGCAGCATCCACGACATCACCGGGTCGTCGTAAAACGCGCGGGCCAGCACCGTGGCCATGTCGCCCACGTGGCGCCGCTGGGCGGGCTCGACCCCGATGTCAGCCACGGGTGATGTAGGCCTGAAGCTGCTCCTGCTGGGCTTCGAGCTCTTCCATCCGCGTCTTCACGACATCGCCGATGCTCACGATTCCGGCGAGCCGGCCGTTCTCCATGACGGGGATGTGCCGCACACGCTTCGTCGTCATCAGCGCGCTGAGACTGTCGACAGAGTCGGTCGGGGTGCACGTCGCCACGAACGACGTCATGATCTCCGACACCGGCTGCCGCAGCAGCTCGGCACCGCGCTGCTGCAATGCGCGCACGACATCACGCTCGGAGACGATGCCGATCACACCGTCGGGCGAGACCACCACCATCGCTCCGATGTTGTGCACGGAAAGCTCGGTGAGCAGCCCGGATACCGAAGTCTCCGGGGTGATGGTCGCCACCGACGCACCCTTGTTTCGCAATACGTCCGCGATCCGCATCGTTGCCTCCGCTCGTGACCTGCTCACATCAGGCTAGGTCCGAGTCGCGCTGTGCGAAAGGTTTTGGCATCGGTGTCCCAAAAAACGCTGAAAGCGCCCTGTGAAGGGACAGGAACAAGGAATAGAACCGTAGGACCCGCCGCTGCACCTTCTTGTCTCTCGCTTGCTTTAGACCGTCGACGTGAACGGAGAACCATGACCAGTTACCACTCCGCGCCAACCGTCACTTTGGGTGACGAATTGAAGGTCAGTGCAGTCGGTTTCGGTGCGATGGCGCTGACTCCGGTCTACGGCGAGGTGGACGACGCGGAGTCGCTTGCGACGTTGCATCGCTGCCTGGACCTCGGTATCACCTTCATCGACACCGCCAACATCTACGGCAACGGCAACAACGAGCGGCTGATCGCTGCGCTTCTGGCCGATCGTCGCGACGAGGTCACGCTGGCCACCAAATTCGGCATCGTCGGCAACCCGGTCGATCGCGCGGCGGGCCAGCTCGTCGCGCGCGGTGACGCCGCGTATGTCCGCCAGTGCATCGACGAGAGCCTGCAGCGGCTGCGAACAGAGGTCGTCGACCTGTACTACATGCACCGACGCGATACGCGCGTGCCGATCGAGGAAACGGTCGGCGCCATGGCGGAACTGGTGGCCGCGGGCAAGGTTCGCCACCTCGGACTGTCGGAGGTGACAGCCGATGAGCTGCGGGCCGCCGTCGCGGTGCATCCCATCGCGGCGGTGCAGAGCGAGTGGTCGATCTGGAGCCGTGACGTCGAGACCAACGTCGTGCCGGCCGCCACCGAGCTCGGTGTCGGGTTCGTTCCGTATTCGCCGCTGGGCCGAGGCTTCCTCACCGGAACCATCAGCGCCGTCGACGACCTGCCTCCCACGGACTTCCGCCGGAAAATGCCTCGATTCAGCGACGACGCCTTCGACTCCAACCTGGCGGTCGTGAAGCTCGTGAAGTCGGTGGCCGAACAACAGGACGCGACACCGGCGCAGGTGGCGCTGGCCTGGCTGCGGTACCGCGCCCAGACCCTCGGAGTGACCGCCGTGCCTATCCCGGGTACCCGCCGGGCGGCCCGGGTCGAAGAGAACCTCGGCTCGTTGTCGGTGATGTTGACCCCGCAACAGATCGAGGCGTTGGACGCCGCGGCGGCGACGGTGACGGGTCAGCGCTTCGCCAACCTGGGGTGGGTGTCCGCCGGCCGCGAGTAAGCGCGGCCGGCCTCGGGGAGCTGGTGTACCTGGCCCAGTGATTCAGGTATATCTAGCCCCATGATTGAGGTCACGCTGCTAGGTACTGGAAGCCCTATTCCCGATGCGAACCGCGCGGGTCCATCCACCCTCGTGCGAGCGGGCGGTCAGACCTTCCTGGTCGACTGCGGCCGAGGTGTGCAGCAACGGCTGACGGGCGCGGGGAGTAGCGCAGGCGCGCTGACAGCACTGTTGTTGACGCATCTGCACAGTGACCACATCGCCGATTTGGGCGACCTGATCATCACCCGCTGGGTCTCCAACTTCACGCCCGAGCCCTCCCCGCTGCTGATCATCGGTCCTCCGGGTACCGCCGAGGTGGTCGACGCCACACTCAAGGCGTTCGGATTCGACATCGGGTATCGCATCGCTCATCACGCGGACCTCAACTCGCCGCCGCCGGTGGAGGTGCGCGAATACACCGACGGCCCGGTGTGGGATCACGACGGTGTACAGATTCGGGTGGCGCCGACCGATCACCGTCCGGTGGCTCCCACCATCGGTTTTCGTATCGAGCACGACGGCGCCTCCGTGGTGCTGGCCGGCGACACAGTGCCGTGTGAAAGCCTCGACGCCCTGGCATCCGGTGCAGGTGCGTTGGTGCACACGGTGATTCGCAAGGATCTGATCGACGCCATGCCGATGCAACGCATCCGCGACATCTGCGACTACCACTCCTCGGTCGAGGAGGCGGCCGCCACCGCGGCACGGGCCGGCGTCGGCATCCTGATCCTCACCCACTACGTGCCCGCGATCGCGCCCGGTCAGGAAGACGAGTGGCGAGCATTGGCCGCAAGCGCGTTCGACCGGCAGATCGAGGTGGGCGACGACCTGCACCGCGTCGAGGTCCATCCCGGGGTATGCGCCAAACCCAGCAGCTAGCCCGCCGAAACTGAACTTATGCGGCTACTTCCCCCGAAATTGCCGCCATCGGTTCAGATTCGCGCCGCAACCTCCGCACGACGCCAACCGCAAGATCAGGCGAGCCGGGTGATCTCCACGACGACGTCGAGGTCGCTCGAACCTTCGCCGGAGTAGATGCCCTTGAGCGGGCTGACATCCGAATAGTCCCGGCCGACACCGACGCCGATGTACTGCTCGTTGATCTCGGAGTCGTTGGTGGGGTCGTAGTTCCACCAGCCGCCCGTCCACGCCTGCACCCACGCATGACTCTGGCCGTCGATGGTGTGGTCGATCTTGGCTTTCTTGTTCGGATGCAGATACCCCGACACATAGCGACTGGGAACCCCCATGCTGCGCAGCAGGATCAGCGTCAGATGAGCGAAATCCTGGCAGACGCCCTTACCCTCGCGGTGCGCGTCCAGCCCAGAGGAGTGCACACCCGTGGTCCCCGGCACGTATTCCAGTTCGCTGTGCACCCAGTTCGCCGCGGCGATGACGGCCTCATGCGGGTCGTGGTACTTGGCGATGCGTTGTCCCACCCGCGCGATCCGCTTACTGGTCGGCGTGTAGTCGGTCGGGCTGAGCACTTCGTCGAATTTGTCGATGACCGCCTCCGAATGCAGGTCCTCCCAACTGACTTCCTTCTTGGGCATGTCGTCGCGGTCGGTCTCCACCACCGACGACGACGTCACCTCCAACTCGGTGTGCGGAGCGTGCAGGTCGAACGCCGTCACCGCGGTGCCCCAGTAGTCGACGTAACGGTAGGACCTGGTCGCGGGGATGGTCTCGACGCGGTTGAGAATGACGTTCTGGCGTGAATCCGATCGTGGCGTCAACCTCGCCTCGTTGAAAGAGGCCGTCACCGGGGATTTGTATGCGTAGCCGGTGGAATGCACCACCCTCAGCCGCCACATCAGATTTCGCCCTCCTCGATGACCAGCGGGCCGTGGCGGCCTGCGTCTGTCCAGGCGACCCACGGTGCGGAGTGGAAGTACTCCAATGCCAACGCATCTCCGACATCGGCGCACGTCTTCTGCAGCCCGGCCAAACGTTGTTCGAGCGATTCGAGGAGCATCCCCGGCTGCAGGAATTCCAGCTCGCTGCGCGCGCGGCCCAACAGCCGCTGCGTTTCCGCGGTGGCGCCGACGCGGTTGTGGGCCCGGTGATGCAGTTCGTCGAGGCTGTGCTCGGCCAGCCGCAACGAGTACATGACGGACCGCGGGAAAAGCCGGTCGAGAAGCATGAACTCGACGACCCGGCCGGCATCGAGCACGCCCCGGTAGGTGCGCAGGTACGTGTCGTGCGCGCCTGCGGAGCGCAGCACGGTCACCCAGGCGGGCGACGACGCGCTGTCGCCGACGCGGGCCAGCAGCAGCCGCACGGTCATGTCGACCCGTTCGATCGCACGGCCCAGCACCATGAACCGGTAGCCGTCGTCACGGCTGAGCGTCGAGTCCGCCAACCCGGCGAACATCGCCGCACGCCCCTCGACAAACGATAGGAACTCATGGGGCCCAAGACGTTTCGCAGCGCGCTCACGTTCGGCAAGCGCGTTGTAGGTGGTGTTGAGGCACTCCCACATCTCGGTCGAGGTGACTTCCCGGGCACCGCGGGCGTTCTCGCGAGCGGCAGAGATGGCCTCGACGATGGAACATGCCCCCTGCGTGTCGCGGCCGAACGCGACGATGTCGGTTAGCGACCACACGTCCAACGGCTGTGCGGGTGGCTCGATACCCAGCACGCGCAGTAGCGTCCGCGACGTCTGGTCGGGATCGACGCTGGAGTCCTCAAGCAGCTGGTGGACAGTCACGTCGAGAATGCGGGCGGTGTCATCGGCACGCTCGACGTAGCGTCCGATCCAGTACAGCGATTCAGCGTTGCGGGCCAACATCATTGGCTCCTCATCTGTTGCTGCTGTTGCTGTTGCTGTTGACCCACTTGCCCGTTCGTCGAACCCGTCGCTTGCGACTGCTGTTGCTGTTGCTGTTGTGAGCTCTCCGACCCGTTATCGCTCTTCGGCGCCTTGGGTGCCTTCGGTAGTGACCGCACCACTTCGGCGGCGGCGAGTTCGCGGTCCGCCACCGAGGCGCGCGAGGCCAGCACCCACGTGTCCTTCGATCCGCCGCCCTGACTGGAGTTGACCACCAGCGACCCTTCCGGCAGCGCGACCCGGGTCAGGCCGCCGGGAAGGACCCACACCTCATCGCCGTCGTTGACGGCGAACGGCCGCAGGTCGACATGCCTTGGCGCCAGACTGTCGTCGATCTGGGTGGGGACGGTGGACAGCTGAACCACCGGCTGAGCGATCCAGCCGCGCGGGTCACTGCGGATTTTCTTGATGATCGCGACGCGTTCCTTTTCGGAGGCTTCCGGACCGAACACGATGCCGTATCCGCCGGATCCTTCGACCGGTTTGATGACGAGCTCGTCCACCCGGTCGAGGACCTCTTCGCGTTCGTCGTCGAGCCAGCAGCGATAGGTGTCGACGTTGGCCAGCAGCGGCTTCTCGCCCAGGTAGTACTCGATGATCGTGGGCACGTACGTGTAGACCAGCTTGTCGTCGCCGACGCCGTTGCCGACCGCGCTGGAGATGACGACGTTGCCAGCGCGTGCGGCGTTGAGTAGGCCCGCGACGCCCAGCACCGAGTTGGGATTGAACTGCATCGGGTCGAGGAAGTCGTCGTCGATGCGCCGGTAGATGACGTCGACCTGACGTTCGCCCTCGGTGGTGCGCATGTAGACGGTGTTGTCGCGGCAGAACAGGTCGCGACCTTCGACGAGTTCGACGCCCATCTGACGGGCGAGCAGCGAATGTTCGAAGTACGCCGAATTGTAGACACCGGGCGTCAGCACGACGACCGTCGGGTCGGCCTCGTTCGAGGCAGCGGCGTTGCGCAGCGCCCGCAGCAGATGCGACGAGTAGTCGCCGACCGCGCGCACCCGGTGGGTCGCGAACAGATTGGGAAAGACGCGCGCCATGGTGCGTCGGTTCTCCATCACGTAGGAGACCCCGGATGGCGATCGCAAGTTGTCCTCCAGCACGCGGAACGACCCCTGCGCGTCGCGCACCAGGTCGATACCGGCGACGTGGATGCGCACGCCGTTGGGCGGGTTGATCCCGGCGGCCTGCCGGTGGAAGTGCTCGCACGAGGTGACCAGCCGGCGCGGGATGACGCCGTCGCGCAGGATCTCCTGCTCGCCGTAGATGTCATCCAGGTAGGCCTCGAGTGCCTTGACCCGCTGGGTGATGCCCTTCTCCAGCCGAGTCCACTCGGCTGCGGAGATCACCCGCGGCACGAGGTCGAGGGGAAACGGCCGCTCCTGGCCCGACAGCGAGAAGGTGATGCCCTGGTCGATGAAGGCACGTCCCAGCGCCTCGGATCTGGCCGCTAACTCCGAGGCGTCAGACGGTGCCAGCTCAGCGAATATGCCCTTGTAGGGACCCCGAACGTTGCCCTGAGCGTCGAACATCTCGTCGAAGGCCTTCGCGTAGGACCCCAGGCTGTTGTAGCCGCCGAAAACGCCATCGTGCCGTCGGGGCTTAGGGGACCGGGCGCGCGACGACCGAGTGCTCTCGGCTGGCAGGGTTCGGAGACTCACCTTTGACATGCTGCACCAACTGTCGCGTTCCGGCAGGCCAGCGGGCTCACTTTGGGCAATTACCCTCGACGCTGGTAATCTGAACCCTCGCTGCCCGCAGGTCGGGCGCCACCAGTCTTTGCAACAAGCCAACCTGGATTTACGAAGGAAAACACGCGTGGCCAACATCAAGTCGCAGGAAAAGCGCATCAAGACCAACGAGCGCCGCAGACTGCGCAACAAGTCGGTGAAGTCGTCGCTTCATACGGCGGTCCGCGGATTCCGGGCGGCTGTCGACGCCGGCGACAAGGACAAGGCTGGCGAGTTGCTGGTCTCGACCAGCCGCCAGCTCGACAAGGCCGCCAGCAAAGGCGTGATCCACAAGAATCAGGCGGCCAATCGCAAGTCGGCGCTGGCCCGCGCGTTCAACAAGATCTGAGCCCGCCTCAGTCCTGGGCGAGCTCGGCGACCTTCCGCACCGCTGACTCCAGCGCGTAGTCGGCGTCTGCTGCGGCTCCCTTGACGTCCGCATTCAACGCTGCGACCAGTCGCACCGCCTCCGCGACCGACGCGCGCGACCACCGTCTCGCCTGCTTCTGCGTCTTCTGCACGCGCCACGGCGGCATGCCCAGTTCGGCGGCCAGCCGGTAGGGATCCCCGGACAGCGGTGCCACCCGGGCGATGGTGTGTACCGCCTCGGCCAGCGCATCGGCCAGGACAACCTGGGGTTCGCCGCTCATCATCGCCCAGCGCAGCGCCTCGGCAGCGCCCGCAACGTCACCCACCACCGCCTTGTCGGCGATATCGAAACCCTTCACCTCGGCCTTGCCGGAGTGGTAGCGGCGCACGGCCGCGGCGTCGACCTCGCCGTCGGTGTCGGCGACCAGTTGCGAGCACACCGAGGCCAGGTCGCGGATGTCGGACCCGACCGCGTCGAGCAGTGCCGTCACCGTGTCGTCGCTGACCTTGACTTTGTGTCCACGGAACTCGCGTCGGATGAAGTCGGCGCGTTCGGCGAACTTCGTGATGCGGGCGCAAGGGTGAACCTCTGCACCGATGCTCTTGAGCTTGTCGGCCAGCGCCTTGGCGCGACCGCCGCCCGAATGCACGACGATCAGCACGGTTCCCGGCGGTAGGTCAGCGGCGACGTCGGAAATCAGCGCGACGGCATCCTTGCCCGCATCGGCGGCGGACTCCAACACGACCACCCGTTCCTCGGCGAACAAGGAAGGGCTGAGCAGTTCGGCGAGCTCGCTGGTGCTGACCTCGCCGGCGCGCAGCCGGTCCACCGGAACTTGGGTCTCATGCGGGCCGGTGCCGGCTTGCTTACGGACGGCGCGGAGCACGCTCGACACCGCCCGTTCGACCAGCAGCTCTTCGTCCCCGAGCACCAGGTGCAGGCGTGCGGCGTTCTCACTCACCCGACGATCGTGTCATGTCCGCCCGACAGACCCGACACCGTCCACGCCAGCCCGAAGACGACCGCCGCGCATACGCCGATCCGTGTCCACCGCCACCGCCACAACACCACCGCCGCCAATCCCCCGGCACCCACGGTGACGGCACCCGCCAGTCCGGACGGCACGGAGAGCGCGGCCCCCGGCACCTTCGCCGCCCACCTGGCGACCGTTGACAGCCACCACAATTCGGGTCCGGTGAACCGGATCAGCAGATCCGTACCGGCGGGCCAGAACGGGCACAGGGCCGCGGCGGAGGTCCCGAGGACGGTGATGGGTGGGATCACCGTGGCGACGGCCAGGTTGGCGGCGACCGACACGACGCTGAACGTGCCCGACACACCGGCGATCAGCGGTGCGGTCACCAGTTGGGCGGCCACCGCGATGCACACCGCATCGGCGAGCGGCTTGGGCCAGCCACGGTCGACCAGCCGCCGCGACCAGGCCGGGGCGAGGACGACCAACGCGGCGGTCGCCGAGACCGACAACGCGAAACCCACGTCGACGGCCAGCTCCGGCGACGCGACCATCAACGCCAGGACCGTCGCCGACAATGCCGGAAGTGCTTGGCGGCGACGGTGTGACAGCACCGCCAACAACGTGACCGCACCCATGATCGCGGCGCGCAGCACACTGGCCGACGGCTGCACGACGATCACGAACACGAGCAACGCGAACGCCGCCAGCACGGCGGCCGCGCGCGGACCCACCAGCCCGGCACTCAACAGCACCGTGCCGCACACGATGGTCACGTTTGCGCCTGACACGGCGGTCAAGTGAGTCAGCCCTGAGGCCCGGAATTCCGCGGTCGTCTGGTGTGACAGGGCCGACGTGTCACCCAGCACCAACGCGGGCAGCATCGCCGCCTGGTCGGCCGGTAGCGCACGCCGCGCCGCCTCGGCGAATGCGGTGCGGATTTCATGCGCGGCTCGGTATAGCGTCGCCGCTTCGCCCCACGTCGGCGTCCCCGTCGCCGACAGCACCGCAATGGTGAGGTCGGACCGCGTCGGTCGGCCGATTTGTGCTCGGAAGCCGGCGGGACGGCCGACGGCTAACCCCGAAAAGGTTTGAGCCGAGCCGAATACGATGACCCTGCCGGTCGCATCGTGTCCGTCGAGTGTCCTCAGGGACGCACGAAACATCGTCCGGTTACCGCCCAACCCCCGTGGGCTTTCGACAGGCGTGACCTCGACGGTGGCGAGCGTGCCGTAGCGGTGGGTGATCGGGTTGTGCCGCATGGCATCGACGCGCAGCCCCACCGAGATCCCCAACGCCAGCCCGACCACGACAACCGCGAGCACCCCCGCACCGATGGCGCGATCGTCGGTGTCCTCACCGCGGCCACCCCACCACCACCCCACCACCCCGGTGACCGCGACGCCCACCGCCAGTGCGATCACCGAACCCGGTATCTGCCAAAGGATTCCGGCTGCCGTCACCGACCAGCCGGTGAGCGCCGCCGGAACCAGACGCAGGTCGAGTCGCGCGCCGCCCGCGTCCACCGGCGTCACACATGGACGCGATCGCGCAGCTTGTCCAGCCGCACCGGCCCGATGCCGTCGACGTCGCCGAGTTGATCGACGCTGCTGAAACCCCCGTTCGTGTCCCGCCAGGCCACAATCGCGGCCGCGGTCACCGGACCGATCCCAGGCAGGGTGTCCAGTTGCTCTACGGTCGCGGTGTTGAGGTTCACCGAGTCCGGCGGTGCGTCGGCGGTTCCCGAGGCCGGGGGTTCCGCGGGTGAGGCGGCCGGGCCCGCGCCCGGGCTGATCGAGCTGCCCATGACCGTCGGCTCTCCCGGTGCGGGCGCGATGCCGACGACGATCTGCTCACCGTCGGCGAGGCGTCTGGCCATGTTCAGATCCACCAGATCGGCGCCGTCGAGCGGGCCGCCCGCGGCGGTGAGCGCGTCCGCGATCCGGGCGCCCGGGTCAAGCGTGACCAGACCGGGCTTACCCACCAGGCCGACCACGCTGACGACCACCGGCTGGTCTGATGCCCGCGCGCCGGCGGTCGGTTTCGGACTTGCCGAAGAGACCATCTGCACCGGCGGCAGTTTGGCCGAGGCCACGGGCGGAGACTCGTCACGCGCCAGCGTGAACAACGTCACCAGCACCGCAACGACGCCGACCCCGCCCAACGCGACGACCCCGGCACGTCCGGGGTCGGCTCGCAGCGCCGCCACCCAACTTGATGGGCCATCCGACTTCGATTCGGGCAACCATCGGGATAACAACGTGTCGGGATGTGGCTCGTTATTGGTCCCGGTATCGGGTTCGCTCTCCTCGCCGAGACGCCGGTGAAGCCGCTCGGTAGGCAATTCCGTTCGCATGAGCCGAAGGTAGGCGCGAACGCCGACCGCACCTGCCGCGCTCGGGGACACGCGGGCGCAGCTGGGGATCAAATGCCGGTTGTGGATAACTGTGGTGTCTACGATGGTTTCCGGCGTCCGCATCACAGGGCTATCGCGGCACACGGGGAGTGCAATATGGATCGTCGTACGCCGATGATCGCTGCTATTGCGTTCGCGGTGCTGTATGGCGTTGCGCTGCTGGCGATTCCGAAGCTGCCCGGTATCGACAGGCCGGGATATGACATCGTTTCCCGCATCGAGGAGCACTCAGGGGCATTGCGTGCGCAGGCCCTGCTGCTGGCGTTCGGGTCGCTGGCGCTGGTGGTAGTGCTCGGGTATGCGCGTGAGCGGTTGACGGGCCCGTCCAGCTACGTGTTCACCATCGGCGCCGCGGCGGTGCTGATCCAGGTGTTCGTCGCGACATGGTTCACGGCGGGACTGGCGTTGCACCCCGGACAGCTCGGCTCGGCGACCGCACGCACGATCGCCGACGTCGTGACCATGTGGGGTCCGCTGCGGACCATCGCGGGCATCATGGTCGCGGTACCGATCCTGGTGGCTGCGAACGCCGGGCACTTCCCGCGTTGGTTGGGCACCGTCGCTGCGGTCTTCACGGTCGAGCAGCTGATCGAAACGATCACAATCATCGGTCCCCCTGGAAGTTTCATCTCGCCGGGCGGCCCCATGAATGTCTATCTCGGTGCACCGCTGTTCATCCTGTTCTTCTTGGCTCTCGGCGCCGCGTTGTCGTTGGAGCAACTACGCGACGGTCGGCGGGTGATCGAGGCGGCCCCGGACTCGGGCGACGAACCGGAGAACGTAGACGAACCGGAAACCGCAGAGGATGCCGAAAAAGTGAACGAACCGGCGGAATGATCGGCGTTCGGGCTCAAGCAAAGCCCTCGGGTATTCGTGCATCCATCGATCAGACATCCCTTCCGGGCCAGCCGGCAGCGCGCCAGCACACCCAATCCACCTCGACGCGTGCCCCGACCGCCAAACCGGTGACGCCGACGCAGGTCCTCGACGGCAACCGGTCGGGAAACCAGGCTGCATACGCCGCGTTGAAGACGTCGTAGTCGTCCCAGTCGGTCAAGTAGGCACGCACCGCCACGACGTCGTTCAACGTCCCGCCACACAGCTCGGTGACGCGCAGCAGGTTGCGCACCACCTGATCGGTCTGTTGGGCCACATCGGCGCCCACGATGGATCCGGTGACGTCGGTGGGCATCTGACCGGTGACATACAAGGTCTCTCCGGCGGCGGTGGCATGGGCGAATGGCGCAACGGCCGGTGGCACTCCGTCGTCAGGGGTGAAGGTGAACGCACGAATCCCGTTGTCGCTCAAAGCCCACTCACCGGGACCGCGGCTGCGTCACCATGTGTCACGATGCCAGTATGGGGGCTGGCCCAATTGTCGGCGACAGGATCGGTGATGACAGCGGAATTGACCTACGACAGCACGCTTCGCGAGATAGCTACCGACGCGGGCGTCCTTCGTTACCACGAGGCTGGCGCCGGTTCACCCCTGCTGCTCCTGCACGGCTCCGGTCCCGGGGTGACGGGCTGGCGTAATTTCCGCGGCATTCTTCCCACCTTCGCCGAGCACTTCCGCTGCCTCGTGTTGGAGTTTCCCGGCTTCGGGGTCAGCGACGACTTCGGCGGCCACCCGATGATCACGGCATTCGGTGCAGCCGGAACCTTCGTCGACGCGCTAGGTCTCGACACAGTCGACATCATCGGCAATTCGATGGGTGGTGGCGTCGGCATCAACTACGCCATCGGCCAGCCGGCCAGGGTGCGGCGGCTGGTGACCATCGGCGGGATCGGTACCAACATCTTCTCTCCGGGGCCGAGCGAAGGCATCAGGCTCCTGCAGGAGTTCACCGAGAACCCGACTCGGCAGCGCCTGATCGACTGGTTGCATTCGATGGTGTTCGACCCCGCCCTGGTGACCGAGGAACTGATCGAGGAGCGGTGGGCGCTGGCCACCGATCCGCCGACGTTGGAGAGCGCCCGACGGATGTATGGCAAGGCCGCGTTCGCGCAGATGATGGCGGCGATGCGCGCATCCGACGCTCCCCTGCCGTGGGCCACAATGCACAAGGTGGCTGCACCGACGCTTCTGACGTGGGGACGCGACGACCGGGTCAGCCCGCTCGACATGGCGCTCATCCCGATGCGCACAATTCCCAACGCCGAGCTGCACGTGTTCCCCAACTGTGGGCACTGGGCGATGATCGAGGCCAAGGCCGCGTTCGAAAGCACCGTGCTGGCGTTCTTGAATCGCTGAGGTCTCAGCGCTGGGTGCTCCCCGCGACGACCGGCAGCGTGACGGCGGTGACGTATCGGGCCTCATCCGAGGCCAGGAAGAGACACGCGTTAGCGACGTCGACAGGTCCGACCCGTGTCGACGTTGGCGGGGTGCACGGTGTTCACCCGGATGTTGTGCGGGGCCAGCTCATTGGCGAGAGTGCGCATGAGTCCGGCGACACCGTGTTTGGCAGCGGTGTAGCACCGGTCACGACGACCACCTTGTCGCCGAGTCCCGACATTACGGCGCCTTCAGAAGGGCGAATCCCTTGTAGCCCGCGTTGACGACCTCGGTGCAGATGTCGAGGTAGGCGGCGAAACCACCGATGAAGAGCATGAAAACACGTGGCTTACCAGGCACATTCGCACCCAGATACCAGGAGTTGGCCTTGGTGAACAGCGACGCCTCTGCCCGTCGATTCAGTTCGGCGTTCCAGTCCTCGACGGCATCGGCCGTCGCCTCGATCGCGGTGTACCCATGGTCGTCGAGATAGGTGATGGCATCGGCGATCCAGTCCACATGGGCTTCTGCGTGCAGCACCATGTTGGCCAGCACGGCGGGGGCGCCGGGCCCGGACACCATAAACAAATTCGGGAAATCATCGACGCACAGGCCGAGGTATGTGCGCGGCCCGTCGGCCCAGTCGTCGCGCAATCTGTGCCCGTCACGTCCGACGATGTCGATTTTGGCCAAGGCGCCCGTCATGGCATCGAACCCGGTGGCGAGCACAATCGCGTCGACGTCGAAACGGGCGTCGGAAGTGTTGATCCCCGTCGCGTCAATGGATTCGATGGGTGTCCTGCGTACGCTGACGAGCTTCACGTGCGGCTGGTTGAAGGTCTGAAAGTAGTTGGTGTCGGTACAGATCCGCTTGGTGCCGATCGGATGGTCGTTCGGAATCAGCAAATCGGCGAGCTCGGGATCGTCGATGACGGCACGGACCTTTTCCTCGTAGAACTTACGCGCCTCATCGTTGGCCTCCATATCGGTCATCTGATCGCTGAACGTCTTGGAGAACAGCACACCACCCAGTTCCCAACGCTTTTCGAAGGCGGCCCTGCGCTCCTCGGGCGTGGCCTCCATTGTCAGTTTGGGATGCGCGATGTGCGGAGAACCACCGCCGCTGCGCCATGACAGCCGCCGCCGCTCCGCATAGTTGGCCTTGTAGTGGGCGACGTCCTCTTCTGTCAGCTTCCGATTGCCAGCAGGCACACTGTAATTCGGGGTGCGTTGGAACACGACAAGCGAGTCCGCCTGGTCGGCGATGATCGGAATCGACTGGATCCCCGATGATCCGGTGCCGATCAACGCGACACGCTTGCCGGTGAAATCGACACCCTCCTTAGGCCAGTGCGCGGTGTGGTAGATCTCGCCGCTGAACGTGGACAGGCCCGGGAAGTCCGGTGTCAATGCCGCCGACAGCGGTCCCGTCGCCATCACGACGAACCGCGCGCTGACCGACTCCCCTGTGTCGGTGCGCACCGTCCAGCGCATGACGGGCTCGTCGAATACCGCCGACGTCACGCGGGTGTTGAACGTGATCCCGCCCCTCAGGTCGAGCACATCGACGACCCAGTTCAGGTATTGCAGGATCTCGGCCTGTGTCGCGTACTTCTCGGTCCACGTCCACTGCTGCTGCAACTCGTCGGAGAACGAATAGCAATAGTCGACGCTCTCCACATCGCAGCGCGCACCCGGATATCGGTTGAAGTACCAGGTGCCGCCGACCTCGGGCGCAGCCTCGAACACCCGCGTCGTCAATCCCAGCGACCGGAACTTGTGCAAGGCATAGATTCCGGCGAACCCTGCTCCCACTATGACGACATCGGTGACGACATCCACGTCTGTCTCGTTGCTCACGACCACACGGTAGGTCTTCGGACGCTTCGAACCGGGCGATTTCCCGGTGACCGGACACCCGCATTGCCAGAGCTGACGTGGACCTCGACGGGCAAACTGCACCGCATCGATTGGCCGACGGAGCGCACATTCGTCGACGTGATGTCAGCGGCGGGCATCGACGTCCCCCTGACTGGAGTTCTGTCAGCCGCGGTTCCACTGACCGGGAATGCCTGCGGTAGGCCGCCCACCTGAGGTAGACCATGAATCAGCCCACACAGCGTAAGGACGACAGATGACCGACCGGGTAATCGACCGGGTGATGGAGATGGCCGCGCAACTGCGCGAGCAGGCCGCCGAAGCGGAGACCATCGGCCGGCTCACCGACGAGACGACCAAGGCGATGAAGGCGGCGGGCAACATCCGGCTGCTGCAGCCCGCCAAGTACCACGGCTACGAGGTCCACCCTCGCGAGTTCGCAGAGACCGTGATGGCCACGGCGTCACTCGATCCCGCCGCGGGGTGGGTCAACGGCGTCGTCGGCGTGCATCCGTATCAGTTGACGTACGCCGATCCCCGGGTGGCCGAAGAGATCTGGGGTAAGGACGTCGACACCTGGGTCGCGTCGCCGTACGCCCCGCAGGGGGTGGCCAAGCCCGTCGACGGCGGCTACATCTTCAACGGACGCTGGCAGTTCAGCTCCGGCACCGACCAGTGCGAGTGGATCATCCTCGGCGCGTTCCTCGGTGACGCCGAGGGCGCGCCGCTGATGCCGCCGCAGATGCTGCACATGATCCTGCCGCGCAAGGACTACGAGATCGTCGAGGATTCGTGGAACGTGGTGGGCCTACGTGGCACCGGTTCCAAGGACGTCATCGTGCGCGACGCCTTCGTCCCCGACTATCGGACGATGGACGCCACCGAGGTGATGGACGGCACCGCCCAGCGCAAGGCCGGCATGACCTCCGCGCTGTATTTGATGCCGTGGTCGACGATGTTCCCGCTGGGCATCACGTCCGCCGTCATCGGTATCGCCGAAGGCGCACTCGCGGCCCACCTGGACTACCAGCGTGACCGGGTCGGCGCCTACGGCGCGGTCAAGGACGACCCGTACGTCATGTACGCGATCGGTGAGGCCGCCGCCGATATCAACGCCGCCCGTCAGGAACTGCTGGCCAACGCCGACCGCATTTACGACATCGTCGACTCCGGCAAGGAGGTGTCGTTCGAGGATCGCGCTGCCGGTCGCCGGACGCAGGTGCGAGCGGCGTGGCGTGCAGTAACCGCCGTCGACCAGATATTCGCGCGCTCGGGCGGGAACGCGCTGCGGATGGACAAACCGCTGCAACGCTACTGGCGCGATGCACACGCCGGGCTGGCACACGCGATCCATGTGCCGGGGGTTCCGTATCACGCGTCGGCGCTGAGCTCGTTCGGCGTCGACCCCGAGGGCCCCCTGCGAGCGCTGATCTGACCTATGAGCATCCTCAAAAGCCTCGGCTACATCACCGTTGCGGCCACCGATATCGATCGCTGGCGCCAATTCGCCTTCGGCGTCCTCGGATTCGC
Source organism: Mycobacterium sp. (assembly GCA_044508395.1). GTDB lineage: Bacteria > Actinomycetota > Actinomycetes > Mycobacteriales > Mycobacteriaceae > Mycobacterium. The sequence continues at coordinate 59,065 of JBIQHU010000014.1, forward strand.
CGAGGGAACGGGTTCCGATCCCTCGGCGCTGTACCTGCGGATGGATGAGCGCCCCGCGCGCATCATCGTCAAGCCCGGCGACGTCGACCGCGTTCTCACGGTCGGCTGGGAAGTGCGTGACCACGCCGCGCTGGAGGAACTCAAGGCCACCCTCGACGGCGCGGGGGTGGTGTTCAAAGAGCTGTCCACCGCCGAGGCCGACGAGCGTCGAGTCGAGGAGGTGATCACCTTCGACGACCCCGCAGGCACAACGCTGGAGGTGTTCCACGGCGCGGTGCTCGATCACAGTCCGGTGATCACCCCCTTCGGTGCCCGGTTCGTCACGGGTGACCAAGGGCTCGGTCATGTGGTGATGCCGGCGATGGATGCCAACGGTCTGTTCGACTTCTACACCGGCGTCTTGGGTTTCCGGTCGCGCGGCGCCTTCCGCGTGCCCGCGCCGCCCGAATTCGGCCCGATCCGGGTGCGGTTCCTCGGCATCAACGAACGGCACCACAGCCTGGCCATTTGCCCGGCTATGAACCAGGACAAGCCCGGTGTCGTCCACGTCATGGTGGAAGTCGACAGCCTCGACGCCGTCGGGCAGGCGCTGGACCGCGTCAACGCCGAGGGATTTCAGCTGTCCTCCACGTTGGGCCGCCACACCAACGACAAAATGGTGTCGTTCTACGTCCGGGCACCCGGCGACTGGGACATCGAATTCGGCACGGACGGTATGCGCGTCGACGAAAGGTATTACACCGCAGAAGAGATCACTGCTGACAGCTACTGGGGCCACCAATGGTTGGGCGAACCCCCAGCGGCGATCCGGATGTAGCCGATGGATACCGACGTTTACCCCAAGCCGTTCGACCAGATCGGAAGTTGGGACTACGAAGCCGATGTCGTGATCGCGGGGTACGGCATCGCCGGCGCCGCCGCGGCGGTGGAGGCCGCCTCGGCCGGCGTCGACGTTTTGGTCGTCGAACGCACCGGCGGATGGGGTGGGGCGGCCGCCATGGCGGGCGGGTTCATCTATCTCGGCGGCGGCACCGGACTTCAGAAGGCTTGCGGTTTCGACGATTCCGTCGACAACATGGCCGCGTTCCTCAACGTGGCGATGGGCCCGGGCGCCGACCCGAACCGGATCGGTGACTACAGCGCCGGCAGCGTCGATCATTTCGACTGGCTGGTGCGCTGTGGAGTGCCGTTCAAACCCGTGTTCTGGGGTGAGCCCGGCTGGGAGCCGCCCGGCGACGAAGGCCTGATGTTCACCGGCGGCGAGAATGCCTATCCGTTCAACACGATCGCGAAACCCGCGCCACGCGGGCACATTCCGCAGATGTCCAACAAGAAGGCCGGCGAAGCCAGCGCTGGCTACATGCTGATGAAGCCCCTCGTCGACACCGCGACATCGCTGGGCGTGCGCGCGGTGTACGACGTCCATGCGTCGGCGTTGATCGTGCAGTCCGACGGCCGCGTGGCAGGACTGGTCGCGCGTCAGTACGGGAAACCCATCGCCATCCGCGCGCGCCGCGGCGTTGTCCTGGCCGCGGGCAGCTTCGCCTACAACGACGCGATGCTGGCCCAATACGCGCCGCGACTCGTGGGCCGTCCCGCCGCGTCGATCGAACAGCACGACGGTCAGGCGATCCGAATGGCCCAGGCGCTCGGCGCCGACCTGGCCCACATGGACGCGACCGAGGTCGCGTTCCTGATCGACCCGCAGCAGACCGTTCGCGGCATCCTCGTCAACGGGCGCGGCCAGCGGTACGTCCCAGAGGATATGTACTCCGGACGGATCGGCCAACTCACCCTCTACCACCAGGACGACACGGCCTACCTGATCATCGACGGTGATGCACAGGAGGAGGCGATGGCAGCGACCTCCCCGACTCCGTTCCTGAAACGCCCGGCGACCTGGGTGTGCGAATCGGTCGCAGAACTCGAATCCGAGATCGGCCTACCGACCGGGGTGCTGCAGGACACCGTCCGCGTGTACAACGAGAACGCGGCACGCGGGGAGGATCCGTTGCTGCACAAGAAGCCTGAATGGCTGAAGCCCATCGGCACCCCCGTCGGCGCGATCGATCTGCGGGCCAGCTGCGCCGGTTTCACACTCGGCGGTCTGCAGACGACGCTGGACTCCGAGGTGCTGCACGTCAGCGGCGAACCCATCCCCGGCCTGTATGCCGCGGGGCGGTGCACCGCGGGTGTGGCCGCCTGGGGCTACGCCAGCGGGATCTCGCTGGGTGACGGCAGCTTCTACGGCCGTCGCGCCGGCCGCGCCGCCGCCAAGGCCTGACCCTTTGTCGCATCGGCCACCCGTTGCGCTAATACGCCGTTTGCCGTCCTAACACCGAGATCGACGCCAGGGCTGTGGTCAGGAGCCACAGCCCTGTGTTCGATCTCGCTCATAGGAGGCGCTCGAGGCAGACGCCGCTCCACAGCGGACTCAGAACCGCACCGGTACGACACGTCCCACAAATCCACGTCCTTGGTGACACGCGACACACGCCTGTGCTACAAATAGGCATATTTCTATTAGTCATATGACCGCGAGGAGGCGTCATGGCTCGGGCCGTCGAAACCACACCCAGTGCCGTCATCGACAGGGTGTCGCTGGTGCTGGATGCCTTCGACGGACCAGGACGCCTGAACCTGGCCCAGATCGTGCGTCGCACGGGCCTGCCCCGCTCGTCGGCGCACCGCATGCTCGAGCGCTTGGTGGCACTGCGCTGGCTGCGCCGCAATGGCCGCGACTACGAGCTGGGGATGCGGCTCGTCGAACTCGGCTCGCTCGCCGTGCACCAGGACCGGCTGCATTCGGCGGCGATCCCCCTACTGCACGACCTGCACCGCGCCACCGGACTGGTAGTGCATCTCGCCGTGCTCGACGGGTCCGACGTGATGTACCTCGAGAAGATCGGCGACCGGATGATGGCTGCGATTCCCACCCGCGTCGGTGGCCGCCAGCCGGCGCACTGCGCGGCGGTCGGCAAGGCGATATTGGCGTACAACGCCGAGGCCGACGTCGTCGATCTCAGCACGCGCAAAACCAGATACTCGATCAGCACGCCGGCCCAGCTCCGCGATGAACTGGCCAAGGTCCGCGCCCGCGGAGTGGCATTCGACCGCGAGGAGTCGATCACCGGATTCGGTTGTGTCGCAGCGCCGATCGGAGCCCCGGGCGAAGCCGTCGCGGCGGTCTCGGTATGCGGGCCCATGAACCGGATGATGTTCGACCAGCGACTCGCCGCGCCGGTCCGCATGACGGCGATGGGCATCTGGCGCGATGTGGAGGACGGACCACGGCGGGTGGCGCCGACGCTGCAGCAGGCGCGTCCACTTCGCGGCGCGGTACGCCCTGCCGGCGAGTTGCAGTACGCATGAATCTGGACCCCCAGATCGCGGAAATCATCGAGGCGCTCGACGCCGGGTTTCCGCCCGTGCACACGATGTCCGGGGCGCAGGCACGCGCCACGATTCGGTCCCGGTTCGTCAGCCCGGCGTCACCCGAAGAGGTCGGCGAGGTTCGTGACGCCACGGTTCGAGGGGCGGGCGGCGGCATCGACGTGCGGATCTACCGTCCTGCGGAGATGCCGGGCCCGGTGCCAACGCTCGTGTACGCCCACGGCGGCGGATTTGTGTTCTGCGACCTCGACAGTCACGACGGTCTGTGTCGTGCTTTCACCAACCTGATTCCCGCCGTTGTCGTTTCGGTTGCCTACCGGCTCGCACCCGAGCACCCGTGGCCAGCGGCCGCCGAAGATGTTTTCGCCGTGGCCCAATGGGCAGCCCGCAACGCCGATGCGCTCGGCGGCGACGCACACCGGATCGTCGTCGGCGGTGACAGCGCGGGCGGCAACCTCGCGGCCGCCGCGGCGTTGATGGCCCGCGATCGCGGAGCACCTACGCTGGCGGCCCAACTGCTGCTCTATCCGATGATCTCCCCGGCATTCGACACCGAGTCCTACCGCCTCTACGGCAACGGCTTCTACAACCCGCGCCCGGCATTGCAGTGGTACTGGGATCAGTACGTGCCCTCGCCCGCCGACCGCGAACATCCCTATGCCGCACCGCTCAACGGCGATCTGCGTGGGCTCCCGCCGGCGATCGTCGCCATCGCCGGCCACGATCCGCTGCGCGACGAGGGACTGGCTTACGGCGATGCGCTCCAACGCGCCGGGGTCACGACCACCCGCCTCACCTTCGACGGCGGCGTCCACGGGTTCATGACAATGCCGATGTTGGACCTGGCTCAGCAAGCGCGCAAGCAGGTGTGTGCGCACCTGGCGGCGGTCTTCGCCGGGGCAGCTCGTGGCTGACGGTGCGGTATACGTCGTTGACCGGGTGGTGACGCGGCCAGGCTGCGCCAAGGCCTTCATCGATTCCTACCTCGCCGAGTACGCTCCCGGTGCGCGTGAGCGCGGAATGTCGTTGCGGGACATCCTCGTCAGCCCACCGATCTGGTTCCCCGACCAACCGAACACCATCACGATCACCTGGTCGCTTCCCTCCGCCCGGGCATGGTGGGAAATGACCTGGAAGGGTCGCCCCGACGCCGGCATCGGGAAATGGTGGGACGGTATCGCCGGGCTGATCTCTGAGCGGTCCCGCAGCGTCGCGGCCGCCCATGACGACGTCGACGGGCTCTGCGATGTTTAGCGTCACGCGGCTCATTCATCTCGCACCGAATGCCGACGTGAAGGCGTTGATGGCACAACTACGTACCACCGCCGACGCGTCGGATGCCGAACGTGTTGTCATCGGGCCAACGCTGCCAGGCACCCGCAACGGCGGCGACATCCTGATGAATCTGCGGTTCCCGAGTTCAGCCGGCTGGACGGCGGTTGCCGAGGAATTCGCCACGGCACTCTCGCATCCCGCGGTCACCCACATCGACGGCGCCGACTACCGCGGTGCCGTCCACGACAACGAAACAGACAAGCGGTCCACCGTCTTTCGGACGCTGCTGCTGCGGGTGGCCCCTGGCACCGAAGCCGCCACGGTAGAGCGGTTCGAAGCCGACCTGCGATTGCTGCCGCACTACGTCCGCACCATCACCTCGTGGCAACTGAGCCGAGTCGACAACGCCGTGGGTGCATCACCATGGACACACGTCTTCGAGCAGGACTTCACTGACGTCGACGGTCTGATGGGGCCCTACCTGATGCATCCGATCCACTGGGCTTACGTCGACCGGTGGTTCGACCCGGAGTGTGCGGAGGTCATCATCCGCGATCGGGTCTGTCACAGCTTCTGCCATTGCGACGCAACGCCCAACGTGCGCTGACTGCGACATTTCGCCGAATTTTTCGCAGTACGTGCACGTTCGACGAGGACAAGGCGCAGCCAAGCGTCCACCTAGACGCCGGCCGGCAGAATATTCGGGTTCGCGGTGCCCGGCGGTTCCAGTGCCGGCAGTACCGAACCGCCGTCGAGCGTATGCACCGCCAGTCCCTGTGACCATGGGTAGTGCAGACTGAAGGCGACCAGCCCGGTGCGTTCAGCGGCCGGCCGGTGACACATCGCCAAAACGGTTTCGGCCAGATACTCCACCGGCTCGGTCGGGAAGCTCTCCGGGATCAGCTGTGCCGCACCGGGTGTGCGCACCGCAGAGGAAGGTCCGACGCAGTTGACCGCGATGTTGGCATCGAGCAGCTCGGCGGCGACGCCCTGGGTGAATCGGTGCAGGGCCGCCTTCATCGACGCGTAGATCACGTCGCCGGAGGTCTTGTTGTACTCACGGTACGGCCGCACCGGCGCCACTCCGGTCACCGACCCGATGTTGACGATCCAGCCGGCTTCTTGCTTGCGCATCTGCGGCACCGCCGCCTTGGTGAGCACGAACGGTACGCGCACGTAGTGCTCGACGGTCCGATCGAAGGTGTCCAGGGACATCTTCTCAACCAGAGAGTAGTCGGCGAAACCTGCGTTGTTGACCAGGATGTCGAGCCGGCCAGTGCGATCGATGACCCGCTGTACCAGGCTGTCGCGCTCCTCGGCATTCTCGAGGTCGGCTGCCATTCCGATCGCCTGCCCGCCCGCCGCCTCGATCAGCTCGATGGTTTCGCCGATGGTGCCGGGCAGCGCGGCAGACGATCCCCCACGCAATGACGGCGACGGCTCGAAGGACCGCGCAGTCACCACCACCGTCGCACCCTCTGCAGCCAGGCGCTGCGCAATCGCCCGGCCGATCCCCCGGCTGCTTCCGGTGACCAGTGCCGTTCTGCCGGTGAGTAATTGACTCATGCGAGGTCGAAATGCTCTTCGACCGGCGCGCGGTGCTGGTGCCAGAGGTCGACCAGCCGGTACGGTGTTGCGACGACGACCCGGCCCGAACCCGAGCGGTAGTAGGTGTGCGCATTCGGGGTGTGACACCAGACGGTGCGTGCCATCGCCTGGTCGACACCACTCACATATTCGTCGTGGGCGTCGCGCCTGACCTCGATGGTGCTGGCGCCGCGAAGCGCCATCAGTTGCAGACATTCGACGACGTAGTGCGCCATCAACTCCATCGAGAAGTTGGCGCCCGCACCGTGGCCGGGGCTGTAGTTCGGTGCCGAGTTGATGAACAGGTTCGGAAAACCCGGAACGGTGCCTCCGCGGTAGGCGCGTGGACTGTCCCCCCATTCGTCGGCCAGTTTGCGACCATCGCGGCCACGAATATCGATGGTGGACAAGAAGTCCAGATGGTATCCGGTCGCGTAGATGATGACGTCGAGGTCGACGTGGCGGCCGTCCGCCGTGACGATACCGTCTGCGGTGACCGCCGCCGGCTCGCTGGCTTCCACATCGACGTGATCGCGAGTCAATGCTGCGTAATAGCCCCCCGGGTCACGGACGATGCGTTTACCGTATGGCGCGAAGTCCGGCGTCACTTTCTTCGCCAGTTCTGTTCCTTCGCCGAAGGTCCGGTTGATGTAGTCCATGCACAACTGCAGAAGCACATCGTTGGCCGGGGAGATCGACAGGTGGTCCTTCGCCCATTCTGGATCCTGCAGGATCACCGGATAGTTGTTGTCCGCGGTGCCCCAGTACGACTTCAGCCTGTTCCAGTTCGCGTAGTACGGCAGGTGCCGGCCGAGATAGCGCCGATAGTCAGGCACGTCGTCGGATGCCCGCTTGCGCGGCGCGACCCAGTGTGGCTGTCGCTGAAACACCGTCAGATGCTCGACCTGGTCGACGCATGCATCGACGATCTGGACCGCAGTGCAGCCCGCACCGATGACCGCCACCCGCTTGCCCGTGAGATCCGGTGATGCATCCCATTGCGCAGAGTGAACGCTGATGCCCGCGAACGTCTCTCGACCCGGTACCTCCGGCCAGCGCGGCCGGTTGAGATAGCCGGCCGCGGTGACAACGACGCTGGCGAGTGCGACGTCGCGGTTGCCGTCACGGTCGACCGAATGGATCTGCCACTGCCGCCGGCCCTCGTCCCACCACAAGGCCGTGACCTCGGTGCCGAACCGAGTCCGTTCACGCAACCCGTACTTGTCCGCCAGAGCCACCAGGTAGGCCTGGTACTCGCCACCCTGCGGGTAGTAGCTCGTCCAGTCGGGGTTCACCTCGCGGGACAACGAGTAGTACGCCGACGGCGTGTCGACACCAATGCCTGGGTAAGTCGTGGTCAGCCACGTGCCGCCGACTTCCTCGTTGCGATCGAAGAGCTGGTAGGTGACCCCCGCATCGGCGGCGGCCAGCGCCGTGATGATGCCCGCCAGGCCCGCACCCACGATGGCCACGGTCATGGTCGGTGAAATCGGCGTCGTCCGCGGCAGCGTGGGCTGCGACTGCTGGAAACCGCCCTGCTCGAGCAACAGCGGGACGAACTCGTCGTCGACCTCGGAGCCCAACGCCAACGGCAGCACCCGCCTGAACAGTTGGGGGTCGTCGGCGGCCAACGCGTCGTCGGACCGCGGACGCTCGAGCGCCTCGATGACAGCCGCCACAAGTGCTTCCGCCGTATCGGGGTCGGTGACACCGGCCCGTTCGGGCGGATCGGGCACATGGGAGATCGCCGGCCCGAACCGATCGATCACCGCGGCGTCGCCGGTGATCTGGGCCAGTACCGCCACCAGCACACCGGGGTCGGCCTGGCGCAGATTCGCCCGTAGTTCGTCGGGATCCGCGCGGTTGGGAGCCGTTGTGGTGTCGGCATCGGTCGTCACGACAGTCGAGTATCGAGGCGCCGGCCGGTGCCGGCGATACGACTGTCTACTGAGCGGGACATGCGTCGATATCCATGCCGCGACCCTGCCTACGCTTCGGCGATGCAACGGGTGCACTACGACGCCGACCACCAGGCCTTCGCCGAACTTGCGGGTGATTTCGCAGCCAAGGAGGTCGCTCCTCACCTCGCCGAATGGGAAGCCGACGGCATCGTTCCGCGTGAAGTGTTCGCCAAGGCCGGTGATGTCGGGCTGCTGGGTTTCGCGGCCGACGAACGCTTCGGCGGGGTCGGCGCCCGCGACTTCCGCTACAACCAGATTCTGATCGAAGCGTTCATGGACGCCGACTGTGGTCCGGTGGGACTGAGTTTCGCCGTCCACAACGACATCTGTCTGCCATACCTGGCCGATCTGACGACGCCCGAACAGCAGCATCGTTGGCTACCCGGTTTCGTGAACGGCACGCTGATCGCGGCTATCGGCATGACCGAACCCGGCGCCGGATCCGATGTTGCCGCCATCCGCACCTCCGCCGTCGACGCCGGCGACCACTTTTTGGTCAACGGCGCCAAGACGTTCATCACCAACGGGCAGAACGCGGATCTGGTCATCACCGCGGTGCGCACCTCGCCCGATCGGCACCGTGGCCTGACCCTGCTGGTGGTCGAGCGCGGTATGCCCGGCTTCGAGCGGGGACGCAACCTGGACAAGCTGGGACTGCACTCCCAGGACACCTCCGAACTGGTCTTCACCGATGTGGCAGTTCCCAAGAGCAATGTGCTCGGTCAGGTCGGCAACGGTTTCGCGTACATGATGAAAAACCTTCCGCAGGAACGCATGCAGATCGCCGTCGGCAGCCTGGCGCGGGCCCGCGCAGCGTTGCGCTGGACCATCGACTACGTACGCGAACGCACCGCTTTCGGCAGACCGATCGGCGCTCTGCAGAACACCCGCTTCGTGCTCGCGGATGTGGCCACCGAGGTATCGGTGGCCGAAGCATTCATCGACCGGTGCGTCGTCGAACTCAACGCCGGCCGGCTGTCGCCCGCCGACGCCGCCAAAGCCAAGCTCTGCGCAACGGAAATGGAGTTCCGCTGCCTTGACTCCTGCCAACAGCTGTTCGGCGGCTACGGCTACATGCGCGAGTACTCGATCGCCCGCGCAGCCATCGACGCCCGGGTGACTCGGGTGTACGGCGGCACGTCGGAGATCATGCGTGAAATCATCGGCCGCGATCTTGCCCTGGTACCCAATGACTGAGGATCACGACATGCAGGTTCGCAGCCACACCCTGGGCGACATCCCCCGCCGGTCAGCGCGTCGTCATCCCGACAAGACCGCGATTGTGGACGGCGACGTCAGATTGACGTTCGCCGAATTCGACGACCTGGTCGATCGGGCCGCGGCGGTGTTGCGGGACAACGGTTTCGCTCCGGGCGATCGACTCGCACTGCTGGCCCGCAACTGCTGGCAGTACGCCGTGCTGGCATTCGCGACCGCGCGTGCCGCGGTCGTGCTCGTGCCGATCAACTTCATGCTCACGGCCGAGGAGATCGCCTACATCCTCGGTCACAGTCAGGCGCGCGGTCTGATCGTCGAACATGACCTCATTCCCACTGCCGCCCAAGCGATGACCCGAGGCGGTTCGGTTACCACGAAGGTGGTGTTGACCACCGGCGAGCAGCAGGCCCCGGCCGGGTGGGACGAGTTCGCACTCTGGCTGACCACCACGACCCCTGCGCCGGACCTCGAGATCCACGACGATCAATTGCTGCGGCTGATGTACACCAGCGGCACGGAGTCCCGGCCGAAAGGTGTGATGCACTCCAGCCGCAGTCTGATGGCGAATTACGTCAGTTCAATCGTCGCCGGGTCGATGACGTCCGACGACGTCGAGATCCACTCGATGCCGCTCTACCATTGCGCGCAGCTGGACAACTTCCTGGCCACCGACATCTACCTCGGTGCGACCAGCATCATCCTTCCCCGCCCCGATCCGGAGTTGGTGCTGCGCGGCATCGAAGCCCACGCGGTGACCAATTACTTTGCCCCACCGACGGTCTGGATCGCGCTACTACGTTCGCCGATCTTCGACCAGGTTGACCTGAGCAGCCTGCGCAAGGGGTACTACGGGGCATCGGCGATGCCGACGGAAGTGCTCAACGAAATCCAGGAGCGGCTGCCGACCCTCAAGCTCTGGAATTTCTACGGCCAGACAGAGATGGCGCCACTGGCCACAGCGATGGGACCCGAGGACCAGCGCGACCACGCCGGCGCGGCAGGCAGACCCGCGGTCAACGTCGAGACCGCCATCATCGACGACAGTGACCACCCCGTACCGCCGGGCACGGTCGGAGAGATCGCCCACCGCGGCCCACATCTCATGCTCGGTTACCTCGACGACCCGGTCCGCACGGCGGAGGCCTTTCGCGGCGGCTGGTTCCACTCCGGCGACCTCGGCTACTTCGACGAGTTCGGCCTGCTGCACGTGGTCGACCGCAAGAAGGACATGATCAAGACAGGCGGCGAGAACGTCGCCAGCCGTGAGGTCGAAGAGGTGCTGTATCGGCACCCCAAGGTGGAGGAAGTCGCCGTGTTCGGCGTTCCGCACCCCGTGTGGGTCGAGGCCGTGGTGGCAGCCGTCGTGATACGGGACGGGGGCACAGCCGACGAGAACGAGCTGATCGCGCACTGCCGCAACCACCTGGCCGGATACAAGATTCCCAAACGGGTCTTCTTCGTCGACGGTCTGCCCAAGAACCCCAGCGGCAAGCTGCTCAAACGCGACCTGCGCACCCGATTCGGCTCGGAGAATGCGTTCCACTCACCGGACACTTGCGCGCCGTAGGGCAACCGGCGGCTGTTGACTGACCGCCATGAGCGACGCGATCACGCTGCCCGAGGCCCAGGAGTTCATCGCCGGCTTCTGGTACCACTACGACCAGGGGCATTTCGACGAGCTGGCGCTGCGCATCGGCGACGAGATGGAGTACCTCAGCCGATCCGAATCCGGCGCCTGCCCGTTCGAGGATCTGCTGGCGGCCGAGCTGCACGGCGGCGCCGACACCCTGGCGTGGCTGACCCAGCACCGCAACGAGAACCCCTATCCGCTGCGCCATCACGCGACGAACATGTTCCGGACCGGTGTCGACGGCCCCGTGACCAACGTCCGCTTCTACCTGTTCGTCAACCAAGTCACCAATGCGCTGCCGTTTGCCGTATCCAGCGGCGTCGTCGACGTCGGGATACGACGAGCCGACCATGGCCTGGTCCTCACGTCGATGAAAGTCCTTCTCGACGCTGAGGATTCGGTGCCGCTGGCCGAATACCGCAGCTCGGCCACAGCGGCCGGCTCCTAGCGGGCATGTCCGCTCGCGACACATTCGGCGGCGGTGTCGCCGTCATCACCGGCGCGGGCGCAGGCATCGGGGCGGGCCTGGCGCGCCACGCCGCCGGGCTGGGAATGACGGTCGTACTCGTCGATGTCGACGCTGCCGCGATCACACGGCTGCGGGATGAGCTCGGCGACGCCGCCGTCGCCGTGGAGTGCGATGTGCGCGAGCCCGATTCAATGCAGGCGCTGGCCGAGCGCACGTACCGCGACCACGGTCCGGTCCGGTTGCTGGTCAACAATGCAGGTGTCGAGCAGTTCGGGTATCTGTGGGACACCCCCGTCGAGAACTGGAACCGGCTGGTGGACATCAACATCAGCGGCGTCTTTTACGGCGTGCGGGCGTTCCTGCCGTCGATGATCGCTGCCGGTGCACCGGCATGGGTGTGGAATCTGTCGTCCATCGGCGGCGTCGCCGCGGTGCCCTTGCAGACGCCCTACATCATGAGCAAGCACGCGGTGTTGGCGCTCACCGAGTGCCTGCGGCTCGAGGTCGAACTGGCCGGCCACGATCACATTCACGTCCAGGCGGTGATGCCGGGAGCCGTGACGTCGAACATCTTCGAGTCCGCCCGTGGTGTCGATACCGGCGACGTCGCCGCGGCGGAGTCGCAGCGCACCGCGATGCTCGACATCAAGGCCGACGCCATGGATCCTCTCGCTGCCGCCGAAGTGGTGTTCGACCAGGCCGCGGAGGGGCGCTTCTACCTACTGACCCAACCGGAGTATGTCGGCTCCGCGATGGCCGAACGCGCAGAAATCCTTGCCTCCCAACGGCCACCGGCGCTGCGCTCGGGCCGTCGTTTCGACCCGTCGCGCCAATGAGACTCGACCCCGACGCCGCCGCCCGAGTCGCGTCGTTCGGCGACGTGCCACCGATGCGGGTACGGGGCCTGGCGGCCGTGCGCCAGGCGGTCGAGTCCGCACCGCATCCGGACGACATGCCGTCGATGGCGCATATCGAGGAGTGCGCGATCCCTGGACCCGCCGGTGACATTCCCATCCGGATCTACCGGCCCTCGACCGCGTCGGCCGTACCTGTGCTGGTCTACTTCCACGGCGGTGGCATGGTGATGGGGTCCAACCATTCGTTCGAGCCGCTGGCGAGAACGCTTGCCGCGCAATCCGACGCCACCGTGGTGTCGGTGAACTACCCACTCGCTCCGGAATCTCCCGCGCCCGCTCAGTTCGACGACGCGTATGCGGCCACCGAATGGGTCGCGGCGCACGCCGAGCAGGTGGGTGTCGACCCCAGCCGACTGGCGGTCGTCGGCGACAGTGCGGGTGGCTCGCTGGCCGCGGCGGTGGCCCTGGCGGCCCGGGATCGCAGCGGCCCCACCATCTGCTGCCAGGTGTTGCTGTACCCGGGTCTCGACCGCGACATGGCAGCGGAGTCGATGGTCGCGCTCACCGATGCGCCGATGCTGCGCCACGACGACATCGTCTACATGCACGAGCTCGCCGACGCCGGCGGCGGTCCCCACAACGAATACCGGTTTCCGGCCTATGCGAACGATCTGAGTGGTCTGCCGCCGGCGATCGTCGTTACGGCAGAGTGCGATCCGATCCGCAGCTGGGGTGAGCGCTACGCGGCGCGGCTGCGCGACGCAGGCGTCCAAACGACTGTCACCCGCTATCCCGGCGCCTATCACGGGTTCTTGATGCGGTCGGATGCGACCGCCCGCGGGAGGCTCGCCATCGCGGAGATCGGCGGACTTTTGCGGGCGAAGTTCGCTCACCCACTCCCTTTCTAGCGCGAGCAGACACAAAGTGTTCCTAGTTCTCGGGGTGTCGGATCACTTTCCGTCTGCTCACCAAGAAATAGACCTCCCGATCACTGGACAGCGACGACCCATCAGTCCCCCACCGACAGCACACTCGAGCCAACGACGACACCCTTAGGAGTGGACATGCTCACCCAAGAACGCCGGATGGAGCTTTCCGACATTCTGCGACCCGTGTCACCGCCCCGCGAGATCGACGGTGTCTACACCGATGACCAACGGGATCGGCTGCTGGACGTCGTCCGCACGCAGGGGCCGTGGCGGCTGATCATCGCGCAGCATTTCGCGTCTGCCGAGGAACTGATCGCCACGATGAGCGGCATGTTCCCCGAAGGTTTCGAGCCTTCGCTGGATTTGTTTCTGACGCCGACCTTTCGCGGCTACCTCGCCAATTACGGCACGGTGCTCTATCCCGAACTGCACGACTGCTTCTACAACCAGCGGTTCGTCGAACTCGCCAAGGACTATTGGAACGCCGAATACGCCAAGCCCCAGATGATGCTGTTCAACATCAACGGGCCGTGCGCCAACCGCGATCCCGGCCATCTGGACTCCCCCAGCTTCCGCGGGGTGCGCCACGAGAATGCGCCGACATGGCTGACCAGCGTGATGGGCAAGTCCGGGTTATTCCGCGACTACCTGATCAAGATGGCTCAGGTGATCACCTGGTTCTCCCTCGACGAGGGCAGCGGTTTCACCTATTGGCCCGCCGGTCCACTGAAGGAACCGCAGCGCGTCATACCGCCGATCTACAACCGCGGTGTGCTGGTCCAGAACGAGATGATGGTGCACCGCGGCGAGGCCAATGGCCCGTTGGCGCAACAGATACCCGCTGGGCTGGCTTTCGACACGGTGTTCACCGGTGATCCCTCCGACCGTGACCATTGGCTGCTCAAGAACGGCGACGACGTGATCGCCCGGCACCACACCGACGACCTTCGCTTCCTCGTCCATTGGTCGGCCGAGGTGTTCGCGGACTTCGACGAGTTGAAGAAGAACATGGACGGCTCCGACGATCTGACGATCGACAAGGCCATCGACATGCTCGTCGACAACGCCGGCAAGAACGGCGTCAAACTCGACATTCCCAGCGAGCCGCTACACGATCCGGAGTTCATCATGGCGCTCAATGCGGCCTACGATCTGGGCGGACCGACGACATATCCGGACGAGGCACCCATCAGCGCGTTTCAATTGGCCTAGCGGGGATTTCACCGTCCTCGGACCGGGCTGAACGTTCGGCCGGCTAGCGCACGATCACCGAGCTCGGCTCCCGCGGCGCGCCCATCATGTCGCGGTGCGACGGCGGGTGCCTGCCCTCGACGTCGGTGATGCCGTAGCGCTGCGCGATCTCGGCCCCGATCACGGTGTGGCCGGACAGCTGCGCGATGTCGGGATCGTGGTAGAGCGCGTTGATCACATGGCCGGTGAACTCGGGGGTTTCGGCGTGCTCGGCCGTCTCGGCCAACGCCTCGGGATGACCGTCGAAAGCACTGCGGAAGCGTTCGGTGAGCAGGATGCCCATCCAGATCGACACCGTCGCCACCCCGGTGTCGCGGAAGTCGACCGCCATGTCGGCGGCCATCTTGTCCACGCCCGCCTTCTGCGCGCCGTAGGCCGGGCCGTGCATGTAGCACACCGATCCCGGCGACGACGTGAACGCGATCAGCCCGCCGCGTCCGCGCATCATCAATGGCGCTGCACACCACGACGCCACATATGCCGACCGAAGGCCCACATCGAGAATATCGGCCAGCTCGAGCGGCTTCTCCCAGAACGGCTTTGGGCTCACCAGCTCGTCGTGAACGGCCGCGGCGTTGTTCACCAGCAGGTCCAGTCGGCCGTGCTCATCGTTGACTCGCTCGAAGAGTGTGGAGACCGCATCGTCGTCCCGGTGGTCGAGGGGTACGGCGATCCCACCGTCACCCGGGTCGGTCACCGTTCTGCCGGTGAGGTACACCCGCCACCCGTCGGCGACGAGCGCGGCGGCGATGCCGCGCCCTGCGCCCCGACTTGCCCCTGTCACGACCGCCACCGGCGGCTCAGTGTCTGTCACAGGGTCGAAGCTACGTCGTCACCCGCACCGATTCATCGACGACGGGCAGATCGCCGCTGCGAACCGCGTCGATGATCGAGGCGGCCAGCGCTGAGCAGGCCAGGAACAGACCCCGGGTCGAGTGCGCGGCCAAGTGCTGCGCCTCGCGCCGCTCCACGCACGACGCCTGCGCCGGGGCATTCCACTGCACGGTGGTCTGGTTCCAGGTGCTCTTGCGAGCGAGCACGCAGGCTTCGCACCGACGACAGGTCACCGGCACCATCGGCAAGTCGGCGAGGCGATTGTCAGGCCGGACGGCCATCAGGAACTGCCCGACCCCGCGGCTTGCGCCCCTTGCGTCTCCAGGTTCTCCTCGACGATCTTCATCCATTCCTCGAGAGGGCTGGTGGTGTCGAGTTCGTATTCGAATCGGTCCACCATGTCGGGTTCGATGTCGGCGACGTCGACATAGAACTGTTCATACCACCGGCGGAGCTGGTAAACCGGTCCGTCCTCCTCGCACAGCAGCGGGTTGTCGATACGCGCCTTGTTCTTCCAGATCTCGACGTCCTGCTCGAAACCCATCTTTACGAAGTCCCCGAGAGCGATCGCCGTCTGCATCGCCGCATCGCCGGGCAGTGTCTCCGACTTCTTCACGATGATGCCGTACTGCAGCACAAACGAATTCGCATCGATCGGATAATGGCAGTTGATAAGAACCGTCTTGTGGTCGGCATCTTCGTAGTGGTAGGTCAGGTCGTCGATCATGAACGACGGCCCGAAATACGATGCCACCGAAGTGGTTCCGAGGAGCCGCGTCTCACCCGGCTCCCCCAGGTCCGGCCGCCCCTGACTGTTCATGTACTGGGTCGCGACGTGGCCTTCGAAGATGTTCTTGAACTGCGTCGGCAACGATCCGTGGATGTAGAAGAAGTGCGCCATGTCGACGACGTTGTCGATGATCTCGCGGCAGTTGGTGTTGACGACGGTGGTGTACCAATGCCAGTCGGTCCACGCGTCACTCGTCGCGCCCTCGATCCGGGGGATGGCGACCTCGGGAGGCGGCGGGTTGCCTTCGGGGTCGTTGTACACGAACAACATGCCGTCCTGTTCGAGGGTGGTCCACGTCGCGGTGCGGGCCAGTCTCGGCGTCCGCTTGCTGTAAGGCACCTTCTTGCATCGGCCGTCGCCGCCCCACCGCCAGTCGTGGAACGGACACGCGATCTCGTCGCCCTTCACCGCGCCCTGGCTGAGGTCGCCGCCCATGTGACGGCAATAGGCGTCGAGCACGTTGATCTTGCCGTCGCCGCTGCGGAACACCACCAACTTCTGGCCGAAAGCGCGCACGGAGTGTGGTTCACCGTCGCCGAAGTCCCTGATCAGGCCCAGGCAGTGCCAGCCGCGGGCGAATCTGATCGGCGCTGCTCCGGCTTCGATCTGCCGAACCGCGTCGGTTTCCGAGGTCTGCGACTGCGAGGTCATGGCCTGTTTCTACGCCGGCGGCACCGCCGGTGGAGGCCACCGTCCCGCTGGGAGGGAAACTCCCTACCACTGCGATCGACCCGACCTAATGTCGAAGCGTGACGAGTGCTTTTCAGGCGACGATCCCCGCCGGCCTGCCGCTGACCGATACCACCGTTGATCTGCTCGTTGTCGGCTCCGGCACGGGCATGGCGGCGGCCCTGGCAGCGGCCGAGCGCGGACTGAAGGTACTGATCGTCGAGAAGTCGCCATACGTCGGCGGGTCCACGGCACGCTCCGGTGGTGCGCTGTGGCTGCCTGCGAGCCAAGTCCTCCAGGAGAACGGCGCGGGTGACTCCGCCCCGAAGGCGCGCACGTATCTGGACTCCGTCGTCGATGGCACCGCGCCCCCGCAGCGATCCGAAGGCTTCGTCGCCCACCTTCCCGAAACGGTGGCGATGCTGCGACGCACGACACCGCTGAAGTTCATGTGGGCGCAGGATTACTCCGACTACCACCCGGAGAGCCCCGGCGGGAGTGCCGCAGGCCGGACGTGTGAATGCAAGCCCTTCAACACCTCGGTGCTCGGCCAGTACCGCTCGCGGCTGCGTCCCGGGTTGATGGAGCCAACCGTGCCGATGCCCACCACCGGTGCGGACTATCGCTGGATGAACCTGATGGCGCGGGTTCCTCGAAAGGGATTGCCGCTCATCGTCAAACGCCTGGCGCAGGGCGCAGGTGGTCTGCTGATCGGCAGGCGCTACGCCGCCGGCGGGCAGGCCCTTGCCGCCGGCCTGTTCGCCGGGATCCTGCGTGCCGGGGTCGGCGTGTGGACGGGGACGGCGCTGGTGCGGTTGATCACCGAGGACGGCAGGGTCACCGGAGCGGTCGTCTCGCACGACGGGCGCGAGATCACGATCAACGCGCGACGCGGAGTGATCTTGGCGGCCGGCGGATTCGACCACAACATGGACATGCGGTGGAAGTTCCAGTCCGAGTCGCTCGGCGAACACACCAGCCTGGGCGCCGAAACCAACACCGGCGACGCGATCCGGATCGCCCAGGATGCCGGTGCCGGAATCGCTCTCATGGACCAGGCGTGGTGGTTCCCGGCGGTCGCCGCAGTCCCCGGGGGCGCCCCGCTGGTCATGCTGGCCGAACGCGCCCTGCCGGGCTCGCTGATCGTCGACCAGACCGGCAACCGGTTCACCAACGAGGCAGCCGATTACATGTCGTTCGGACAGTGCGTACTCGCGCGCGAGCGCTCCGGCGATCCGATCGAAACCATGTGGATCGTCTTCGATCAGCAGTACCGCAACAGCTACGTCTTCGCTGCCGAGCTGTTCCCCCGAATGCCGATTCCCCAGTCCTGGTATGACGCCGGAATCGCTATTCGCGCAGACAATTTCAGCGATCTCGCCACAAAAATGGGGGTGCCGGTCGACGACTTCTCCGCGACGGTGACCCGCTTCAACGAGAATGCGTTCGCCGGCGAGGATCCCGACTTCGAGCGCGGCCGCAGCGCATACGACCGCTACTACGG
>JBIQHU010000286.1:0-1774 GCA_044508395.1 Mycobacterium sp.
CTAGGAGACTGCTGAATTAGTGGGTTGTTGGGGCGGGGGGTCTCAAGCGCTCGTTGGCGCGTGTTGAAGTCAGACCCCGAGATCGACAGATACGGGATCGCCCCGCCGCTTCGAGTGGGGCATTGCAGGTTTGGGCTGGCAAGTTCGGTGTGTCTGGTGTTAGGCGAGGGCCCAGGTGGTGCCGGTGTGGGTCAGGCCCATTGTGAGTAGGCGACGCAGGTTCAGCGCGGCGCTGCGGTGGTGCAGCCAGTGATCGTTCTTGGCCACGCCGCGGTAGCGGACTTTGCGGTTACCTCGGGTCAGCCAGGCGATCGAGCGTTCCACCATGGGTCGGTGCCGGCGGTACTCGGCCTGCCATTGGGGATCGCGCGCCTGGGCACGGGCAGCCCGTTGTAGGGGTTCATATTCGGTCAAGGTGAGTTTGCGTCCGCTCTTGGCGGTAGTGCACCCTGATGCCAAAGAACATGTGCTGCAGAGCCTTCCGAAGCCCACGCCACCGCTGGGAGGGATCGCCCGGGTATGGTTGGCCGGGCAGGTCACAGTGCGGGCGTCGAAGTCGATGGCGAAGTCGTCACTGGTGAAACCCCCGAACACCGGGGTCCGCAACGGTATCGGCTTGATCACCGCCACGTGCTCGGCGTCGGCCAAGGCGGCACGGGTGGCGCCGGTGCCGTAAGCCGAATCGCCAAGCACCCGCACCGGAGCCTGTTCGTCGGCCAACAGAGCCAACCCGACCACGGCTTCGTGGTTGTCAGGTCCGCTGGCCTTGGTCAATGCGCAGTCGGTGATGATCCCGGTATCGGGTTCGATCGCGATGTGGGCTTTGAACCCATCCTGGCGGCGGTGCACGGTCTTATGGGCATGGCGGGTTTCGGGATCGACCGTCGAGATGACCCGATCGGGGGCCACCTTCTGGGCAATCTGCCAGTGCCCGTCGGTGCCATCAGAGCCCTCGACCGGTTCCACGTCTTGGCCGGCGACGAGTGCCAACAACGCCACCGCCTCGGCAGCTCGCGGCCCCAGATCCTGCTCGGGCAGATGACCGAGCAGCCGGTGGGCGTCGCCGACCAGGGCATCAATGAGCTGGTCACGGGCGGTCTTGTCGTTCCAGGCAATCGCGGGTTTACCCGGATCACCATAATCGTGGGCGGTGCACTGGGTCTCGACGACCTGAGCGGCCTCGGGGACCTCACGGCGGACCCGCCGGATCGCGGCGATCAACTGCGTGACGGTGTCCTGGGTGGCTACCGCGTCGTCCAACACGGTGGAGTCCAGCGCCCGCCGCGTCTTGCCTGCCAACACCCCGGTCGCGGCGACAATGGCCTTGACCGCCTCGAAAATCCGATTCGGCCGATCCGATGCTGCCAATCGCCGCCGCCAATAGGTCAACGTCGTCGAGTGAAACGCCGTCGCGGTGATCGGCAGGCCGCAGGCCGCTTTCCAGCGCAGATCGAAGGTCACCGCCTCGACGGTCTCAGTGTCAGACAGGCCGTGCAGGGCCTGCAGCGTGATCACCGCTGCCATCACCTCAGCCGGCACGCTCGGCCGTCCCCGCCGCGACGGGAACAGATCAGCGAACATCGCCTCGGGAAACAACTCACCGCGATGCGCCGCCAAGAACGCAAACATGCTGTCGGACTTCAGAAGATGCCCGGCAACCGACTCCGCATCCAACAACTCACGCTGATCATCAGCACGACCCTGCATCCACCGATTGTCCCAAACCGCAGTTCACATCCCTGCCGCCACGCGGATTAATTCAGCAGTCTCCTAG
>JBIQHU010000015.1:0-77430 GCA_044508395.1 Mycobacterium sp.
TGACGGTGATCTCCAGCCCCGGGCCGATGACGGGGGTCGCTGCCGCGTCGAGATTCGATTCGTCGAGTCGGCCGAGTAACTGCTGGCCCCGCGCGTCACCCTCGAGGCGTTGGCGCCGCACGGTATCCACTTGCGCCGCGAGGTCGTCGCGTCGGGCGGAGGCGCCCGCCACATCTGTTTCGGCGGAGCGCACGCTGCCGGAAAGGACCTGTTGCGTCTCGCGTACACCTGGTGCGGTCGACCGGGCCTGGGCGACCGCGGCCACGAAAACCAGCGCGATCAACACCGCGCCCGCGATCTGCCATGCCCACGACTGCCACCGCTTGCGCTGTTTTCCCTGTTGCTTCGCCTCGGCCGCCGCCTGGTAGCCGGGGTCGAGGTGATCCGACAGCAGGGAGCGCAACAGCGAGGGCACCGGGATCAGGGCCGGCTTTTCCGCGTCATGGGCGCTGCGTCCGGCGTGCGGGTCGTAGCCGCCGAGATGGCTCATCGCCCTACCTTGGGCATGCGGCGCATCACCATCGACACCTGGATCAGATAGAGCACCCCCGACCACAGGTACATCACCAGGCCCCAGATCAGGAACGCCCAGCCGCACGCGAGGATCACCCGGCTCCACAGCGCATCCCACTGGCCGAGCAGGATCAGCGGGAACCCGGACATCAGCGCGAAGGTCGCCGCCTTGCCGATGTAGGTGACCGGCAGCGCGGTCAGTCCCCGGCTACGCAGCAGCGGCAGCGTCGCGGCGAGCACGACGTCGCGTCCGAGCAGTGTCAGCACGATCCACCACGGCACCGACCCGTGGATCGCCAGGGCGATCGGGACGGCGACCATGTAGATGCGGTCGACGGCCGGATCCAGCAGCTCGCCGAGTCTCGACGACTGGTTGTCCACCAGTCGCGCGATCTTGCCGTCGGCCCAGTCCGAGAACCCACTGAACATGAGGACCGCCACGGCCCAGGCATTCTCGTTGGCCACCAGCAGCAACCACAGAAACACCGGCACCAGCACCAGGCGCAGCACACTGAGCGCATTGGGCACCGTGAACACCCGGGATTGCGACGTCTGTGCGGCCCCCGTCTGAGAACGCCGGCCTGGCGGCTCCTCCATGGGTAGAACCTAGCGGAATACCCCGGGCAGGCTCAGTGCCGACAGCGTGTCATCGGCGAGCGGGTTGTCGTGCACCATGTACGTCCACGTCGAGGTCGGCCGCGCGAGCTTGGACAGGTCGATTCCCGGCTCGTCCTCGATGGACTGGGCCGTGTCGAAGGTCTGCTGGGCAGCCTCGATCGCATCGGCGGCCAGGGAGGCGAACGCATCGACCGCCATCCGGTGGAACTCGTCCAGTGGGTTCTGCCTGCCGAGCGCGCGCAGGTGGATGCTCTCCCGGATGTCGGCCAGAAACGCCAGATGGTCGGCCCAGCCGCGGTCCAGGTGGTACAGCATGATCAGGCGGCAGATCTTCTCGAGTTTCTCCTCGCCGATTTCCTCGGCCAGCTCTTCGTAGCGGTCCGGCGACAGCTCGCGCAGTTCGTCGCGTGCGGTCGTGGTGCGCAGCAGGGTGTCGCGGCGCTCGACGAGGATGGCGCGCTGCTGGGCGATCAGCTGGTTGTAGCGCCAGGTGTTGGCATGCACGTCGAGCATGCGCCCCTCGGCGATCCGCTGGGCATGGTCGAGCAGGCTCGCCGCTCTCGGGTTGATGATGCGGCCGTCCTCGTCCGTCTGCATCGGCAGCTTGCTCGCTTCGAGGTGAGCGGCCACCACGTCGTCCTCCCAGCTGGAGAAGAACACCGACGAGCCCGGATCGCCCTGGCGACCGGCGCGCCCGCGCAGCTGGTTGTCCAGCCGCTCGGTGTTGTGGCGTCCGGTACCGATGACGTGCAGCCCGCCGAGTTCGGCGACCTCTTGCTTCTGGGCGGAGTGGTCGTCCACGTCGGAGCCGCCGAGCCGGATGTCGGTGCCACGGCCGGCCATCTGGGTGGACACGGTCACCGCGCCGAGCTTGCCCGCCTCGGCGATGACGGCAGCCTCCTCGGCGTCGTTCTTGGCGTTGAGCACCACGGCGGGGACGCCGGCCTTGACCAGCCGCTCGTGCAGGTCCTCGGACTCGGCGACGTCGCGGGTGCCGACCAGGATCGGTTGACGGGTCTTGTGCACCTCGATGATGTGCTCGACGACGGCGTCGTTCTTGGCGGCCGCCGTGACGTACACGCGGTCCGGCTCGTCCTCGCGAATGTTCGGGGTGTTCGGCGGGATCGGGGACACACCGAGCTTGTAGAACTGGCGCAGCTGCTCACCCGCGGCCAGAGCGGTGCCGGTCATCCCGCACACGGTGGGGTACCGGTCGATCAGCGCCTGCACCGTGATCGTGTCGAGCACCTCACCCGTGTCGGTGGTCTCGATGCCCTCCTTGGCCTCCACCGCGGCCTGAAGCCCGTCGGGCCAGCGCTGCAACTGCGCGATGCGGCCGCGGGAGGAGTTGATGAGGTGCACCGCGTCGTCGCGGACGATGTAGTGCACATCGCGCTGCAGCAGCACGTGCGCGTGCAGCGCGACGTTGACCTCGGTCAAAGTCGAGCCGACGTGCTCTTCGGAGTACAGGTCGATGCCGCCGAGCTTGGCCTCGAGCTTCTGCGCGCCTGCCTCGGTGAGATGGACGTTGCGGCTGTCGGAGTCGGTCTCGTAGTCCTCGCCCTCGGTCAGCTCCCCGACCATCCGGATGATCTCGACCTTCGGCGTCTCGCGGTGCGTCGTGCCCGCGAGCACCAGCGGGACGAGCGCCTCGTCGACGAGCACCGAGTCGGCCTCGTCGATCAGCGCCACATCGGGGTTGGGTGACACCAGGTCCTCGACGTCGGTGACCAACTGGTCGCGTAGCACGTCGAAGCCGATCTCGTTGACCGAGCCGTAGGTGACGTCGCATTTGTACGCCTTGCGCCGCTCCTCGGGCGTCGAGTCGGCGGTGACCCAGCCAACCGTCAGGCCGAGGGCCTCGATCAGGGGGCCCATCCATTCGGCGTCGCGGCGGGCTAGATAGTCGTTGATGGTGATGACGTGTACGCGGCGGCCGCCGATCGCATAGCCGGCCGCGGCGATGGCACCCGCCAGGGTCTTGCCCTCACCGGTGGCCATCTCGACGACGTCACCGGCCAGCATCCGCAGGGCGGCCTGCAGCTGCACGTCGAACGGTCGCAGCGTGGTGGTCCGCTTGGCTGCCTCGCGCGCGATCGCCAGGAACTGCGGGATGTCTGCGGAATCGGCCAGGTCGTCCAGGTTCAGCAGCTTCGCGGCCTTGAGCAGTTCCTCGTCGTCGAGGTCGGCGGCCTTCTCGTCGAACTCCGCCGACTCGCGGACCTGCGCCATCGATGACGCCTGATCCCGTTCGGTGCTCGCCCCGAGCATCCGCCAGAAGCGACTGCTGACACGTCCTGAGGTGCGGGTCTTCGTCTTCGCCACAGCTTTACGGTACGCGGCGCCTCCGCTAGCGCCGCGAGAGCGCGGCGTCTGAGGCAGTCTCGGCGAGGTCGGGCGAGGGTCAGGCGATCGTGCCCAGACCGATTCGCACGGAGTCAGCGACCGCCTCGAACCCGATCCTCTGATAGATGCCGTTCGATGTGGGATTGGCGAGGTCGGCGAAGAGTACGACGTCGGCGGTTCCGCTGCGGTGGGCCAGGTCGGCGGCCGCAGCGGTAACGGCCGAACCGTAGCCGCGACCGCGGCGATCGGTCGGGGTGAACACCGGCCCGATACGTGACACGCCGGCCGCGGGGGCGCGGAGCATCGCCATGCTCACCGGCTCGTCCTCGACGGTCCACAGCGTGAACCGGTCGCCCTTGCGCTCCGCGGCGTCGACGAACTCTCCACCGTCGTTCGAGACCCGGCTGAAGGCCTCGCCGATAAACCGCTCCACCCAGTCGACCAGCAGACCGCGGTCATCGGCCGTGGCGAGTCGGGCTACGCCGCGAACGCCACTGGGCGCGCGTAGCGTTCCGAGTCGATAGAGCCGTTCCTCGGTGTCGACGGTCGCGGTTTGTCCGGTGCCGGCCTGCCACGCGTGGGCGAAGGCGAGCGCCGATTGACGCACGCCGCGGACACCGGACAGTTCACGCCGACCAACGAGTTCGACGGCAACATGGTCGATGGCCTTGGGTGGAATCCCGTTGCACACCAAGGGATATGGCGGTGTCTGCAGTGCCGCGCCTATCGGTTGGCCGCCATTCCAGACCGTCAGCAACAGCGCGTTGTCGGGAAAGCTGTCGCCGTTGAGCAGGGTCAGCTCGATGGTGTGCAGTACGGGGTCGCGCCGGTACAACGGCTCCGCGACCTGGCGGAACTCGTCGACCGACGAATGTAGGCGCACCTCCACCAAGCCAGGATGGCGAGGAATACCGAAAGCGTCCATCGATTTACGCGCTGCGTAAGACACCGGTATCTGAGCGGAGTCTCGATGTGTCAAGCGAGGTTGGACCGACGCGGGTAGGCCACCGTCGGATCGGTCAGCGCGTTGACGACCGCGGGCAGTCCCGCCGAGAACGCGCGCTCGAGCGCGGGACGCAGCTCACCAGGTGCGGCCACCAGCTCGCCGTGTCCGCCCAGCGCGGTGACCACCTCGTCATAGCGAGTGCCTGGCCGCAGTTCGGCGACCACCGAGTAGCCGTACAGCATCTCCATGGGGTGTTTCTCCAGAGCCCAGATGCCGTTGTTGCCGATCACCGAAACCACATGAACTCCGTGGCGCACCAACGTGTCCCACTCCATGCCCGAGAAGCCGAACGCCCCGTCCCCCTGCAGCAGCACAACCTGCCGATCCGGTCGGGCCAGCTTGGCGGCCAGTGCGTAGCCCGGCCCGGAGCCCAGACAGCCGAACGGGCCACTGTCCAACCAGGCACCCGGGACGTAGCTGTCGATGACCCGGCCTGCGTAGGAGCCGAAGTCGCCGGCGTCGATCACGACGATCGCGTCCCGGTCCAGCAGCGCGCTCACCTCGGCGTAGACCCGCATCGGGTGCAGCGGCGTGCGGTCGTCGGCCAACTCGGCGGCCTCACCGGCCCGTGCGGCGGTCTCCGTGGTCTGCAGGGCGGCGATCCAGTCCTCGTGCTCGGTCGGCGACGCCGCCGACAATGCGGACAGGATCGTCGTCAGGTCGCCGTACAGTTCGGCCGCGACCGCGCGCGGGTGGGGCCGCTCGGGTGCGACGCGGTCGGCCACGATCAACTTGGTCTCGGCCCCGAACACACCGCCGAAGCCGAGCCGGAAGTCCATCGGCACGCCGATCACCACCGCAACGTCGGCCTCCCCCAACGCTTTCGACCGGGCACGCGAAAATGCGAGCTGGTGGTCGGCCGGTACGGTGCCCCGCGCCATACCGTTCATCAGCACCGGAATCCGCAGCGCTTCGGCCAGGTGCACCAGAGCGGTCTCGGCGTGGCCCCACCAGACGTTGGTGCCCGCCATGATGACTGGGCGCCGCGCGTCGCTGAGTAGCCGCACCGCCGCGTCGACGGCGTTGCCGTCCGGCTGGACAACCGCGGCGGGAGCCGCCAGCGCACCGGGTGCGCCGTCGTCACGGGCCTCGCCGAACACGTAATCCATCGGGAAGTCGACGAACGACACGCCGGTCGGCTGTCCGTCCGATCCGGCCGCGGCCCGCAACGCATCATCGACCAGCGGGCCAACCGCATCCGGCGACTGCGCGGTCGCCGCGAACCGGGTCAGCGGCGCAACGAACGGCACATGGTCGATCTCCTGCAGTGAGCCCTGACCCCAGCGCAACGCGGGTGCCCGGCCGCCGAGGACCACCAGCGGTGACTGGTTCTGCGCAGCGGCGGCCATCGCGCTCATACCGTTGGTGACACCAGGCCCGGCAGTCAGCGCCGCGACGCCTGGCACCCGAGTCACCTTCGACCAGCCCTCGGCCGCGAACGCCGCTGTCTGTTCATGCCTGGTGTCGATCAGCCGGATGTGCTCTGCCTGGCAGCCGGCGTAGATCGAGAACAGGTGGCCTCCGGACAGCGTGAAGATGGTGTCGATGCCGCTGGCCCGCAGCCGCCGCGCGATCAGGTGTCCGGCGTTGACCGTCGGAGCGTCGTTGCCCATGAGGGCAGCATAATCAGCGGGTGAATACGGACGTCCTCATCGCCGGCGCCGGCCCCGTCGGCCTCACCGCGGCCATCGAGCTGACCCGGCGCGGCGTCGACTGCCGCGTCGTCGACCCACTTGCTGAACCACCACAGTATGCGAAAGCCGTTGGCGTTCAACCCCGTACGCTCGAAGTGTTCGAATCGATGGGCGTCGTGACACGCATACTGGACGCGGCCATCCAGATGCACGGACAGATCCTCTACGTCAACGGCGAGAACGTCGGCCAGATCGACCTCACCATTCCCCCCGACGTGCCGTTCGGCTTCGTCGCCATCCCGCAGTACGCCACCGAGCGGATTCTGCGCGACGAACTGGCACTGCGCAGCGTGCCCATCGAGCGTGGTCTGCGAGTCACCGGCGTCGACCAGGACGACGACGGTGTGCGCGCCACCCTCGCGGGTGACGGCGGTGAGCAGACGGTGCAGGCGAGCTACCTGATCGGGGCCGACGGGGCGCACAGCGTCGTCCGCAAGGCCCTCGGCCTCACATTCGAGGGCGCGGCGTTCGAGGAGCAGTACATGCTCGGCGACGTCGAGGTGGACTGGTCCATGCCGCGGGCTACGGCATCCGCGCCATGCATCAGACCGACGGCGCCACCGACGACCTGCTGGTGTGCATTCCGCTACCGGGGCGAGGCCGGTACCGCATGTCGATGCTCGTCCCGCCCGAACTGGCCGCTGAGCCGTCGCAAGGTGTCGCCCACGGGTTCGAAGGTGACCGCAAACCGGAACTGAGGCATATCCAGGCCGTGCTGGACCGGCTGTCGCCCGAGCCGACGACGGCGCGAAACCTACGCTGGTCTTCGGTCTTTCGGATCAGCCACCGCATCGTCGACGCCTATGGCCGGGGTCGGGTGTTCGTGGCAGGCGACGCCGCGCACATCCACCCGCCGACCGGCGCGCAGGGGATGAACACCGGCATCCAGGACGCACACAACCTTGCGTGGAAACTCGCGCTCGCGGTGTCCGGACGGGCCGCACCGGGTCTGCTCGACAGCTACGACGCCGAACGGCGACCCGTCGGCGAAGAGGTTGTCGGCCGGACCGTGCGCAGCGCTCGCGAGGGCATCGGTTCCGACTCCACCGACGTCGACTACATCATCCGGCGCGAGGCGCAGTTGCTGATCGACTATTCGGACAGCCCCATAGTGTCCGCGCATGCCGGCAGGCGCGCACCCGATGCCACGGGACTCACCCGCGATGCGGTCACCGGACCACTGCGCTTGTTCCCGCTGTTCGGGCCGTCGCATACCGTGCTGCTCTACGCCGGCGAAGACACCGGCCCGGGCGACGTCGAGGCCTTCGAGGCGGCCGCCGAGACCGCCGTCGCGGCGGCGAAGGGCGACGTGACCGTCTACCTCATCGCGGCGCCCGGCGGAGACGTCGCCACGACTGTCCTGCCCGTCATTCGCGACGCCGAATCGGCATTCGCCGCCGCGTACACGCCCGGCGACCGAACGGCGTTCGTCGTCCGGCCCGACGGCTACCTCGGCTTCGCCGGCACACACTCGGACATCGACGGCCTAGCGGCACATCTTCGAACGACATTCGGCTGAGACCGAGACCCACAGTTCGAGACCCACAGTTGAGGCCACTGCCCCGCCCGACGCAGGCCGGCGAGGTACCTTGCCACAGTGGATGAGGGAATGTTCGCCCCGACGCTGGACTGGAGCCAGGAACTCCTGGTCTCGCTGAAGTGGATCGGCCAGGCATGGTTGATCGCCGCGGTCGCGACGCTGGTGATCTGTGTCCTGCTCGCCAGGTACACGGTGTGGGGCCGGCAGTTCTGGCGCATCACCGGCGACTACTTCAGGGGCCCCGAAAGCGTCAAGGTGTGGCTGTGGCTTGGGCTGATCCTGCTGTCGGTGATCTTCGGCGTCCGACTGTCGGTGCTGTTCACCTTCCAGGGCAGCGACATGATGACCAGCTTCCAGGTCGTGGCGTCAGGCGTGGCCGCAGGCGATGACGCGATAAAGAACTCCGGGCGCGACGGCTTCTATTTGTCGATGTTCGTGTTCTCGGCGCTTGCTGTCCTGCACGTTGTGCGGATCATGTTCGATCTGTTCATCACGCAGCGGTTCATGCTGGCCTGGCGCGCGTGGCTCACCGACCGGATGACGGGCGACTGGCTCGATGGCAAGGCCTACTACCGCGGACGGTTCATCGACGACACGATCGACAACCCCGACCAGCGAATCCAGTACGACATCGACATCTTCACCGCAGGCGTCGGCGGACTTCCGAACACTCCGGCCAACACCTCCACGTCGACGCTGTTGTTCGGGTCGGTCAACGCCATCGCCTCGATGATTTCGTTCACCGCGATTCTGTGGAGCCTGTCCGGGACGCTGACCATTCCCGTCGTGAACTATGCGCTGCCCAAGGCCATGTTCTGGATCCTGCTGACCTACGTGCTGTTCGCGTCGGTCATCGCGTTCTGGGTAGGCCGGCCGATCATCTGGCTGTCGTTCCGGAACGAGAAGTTCAACGCGGCGTTCCGCTACGCGCTGGTGCGACTGCGCGACGCATCCGAGGCCGTCGCGTTCTACCGCGGCGAGCTCGCCGAACGTACCGGGTTGCGCAAGCTCTTCGCGCCGATCGTCGCGAACTACAAGCGGTGGATCAACAGGATGTTGGGCTTCTACGGCTGGAACCTGTCGATGAGTCAGATCATCGTGGTGCCACCGTATTTGTTCCAGTTCCCGCGATTCTTCAGCGGCGAGATCACCCTTGGTGCGATGAGCCAGTCGGCGTCCGCGTTCGGCAACATCGAGCAGGGACTGTCCTTCTTCCGTAACGCGTACGACGCGTTCGCCGGATACCGCGCGTCGATCATCCGACTCGACGGCCTGATGACCGCGAACGAGGAGGGCCGGGCACTGCCGGAGATCACCACCAACGCGTGCATGGACGGCACGGTGCAGCTGTCCGGTGTCGAGGTCCGCACGCCCGACGGGAAACAGCTCGTCGACCCGCTCGACCTGCACCTCGGGGTCGGGGACACGCTGGTGGTGACGGGAGCATCGGGTGCCGGCAAGACCACGTTGCTGCGCAGCCTCGCCGAGTTGTGGCCTTACACCACAGGAACATTGACCAGGCCGTGTGGACCCAACGAGACGATGTTCTTATCCCAGATGCCGTACGTGCCGCTCGGTAATCTGCGCGCCGTCGTCAGCTATCCGAACGAGGAAGGCGGGATCGACGACGCCACGCTGAAGCGCACGATGGAAAAAGTGGCACTTCCGCACCTGGTCGGGCGGCTCGACGAGGTCGAGGACTGGGCGAAGATCCTGTCCCCCGGCGAGCAGCAGCGAATCGCGTTCGCCCGCATCCTGCTCACGAAGCCGAAGGCCGTGTTCCTCGACGAGTCCACCTCAGCACTCGACGAAGGTCTGGAATACCTGGTGTACAACCTCATCCGGACCGAGCTGCCCGACACCATCCTGGTCAGCGTCAGCCACCGCAAGGCGGTCGAGCAGCACCACACGCACGAACTCGAGTTGCTCGGAGACGGCGAATGGCGGTTCGGCCGGGTCGGCGGCGAAGAACCGGTCCAGGTCTAGGCGCGCGCGGCGTGCGCGCCCGCGCGCCTGCCGAAGAACGAGCCCTCACCCAGCTGCGTGCCGCTGGAATAGCCCTTACCGTCCGGCACGAGTTTGGAGGCAGTCGCGCCCGCGGCATACAAACCGGCCACGACGCTTCCGTCCTCGCGCAGCACCTGACCGTCGACGGACGTCGCGAGCCCACCCAGCGTGAACGCCGAGTACATCGCCTTGCCGAGTGACAGGTCGAACGCTCCCCACGGGCCTTTATCTTGGGGTGCAATGTATTCGGGCTGTTTGTGGAAGTCGGGATCTTCCCCGTTCGCCGCGTTCTCGTTGTACCGGTTCAGTGTGGCGACGAGCTTGCCCTCCGGAATCCCGAGCGCCCTCTCCATCTCCTCGACGGTCTCCCACCCGTCGATCAGCGGCACCAGCGGCACCTCCGGGTTCTGCAGGTGGGCCTCATCGACGATGAGGAACGCCGCGCTGTCGGGCTGGTCCATCACGAAAGCCGAAGTGCGCGAATGATAGGAGTCCTCCGCGACGAAGCGCTCCCCGAGCTTGTTGACGATGATGCCCGTCAACAGGATCTCGGGCGGATAGACCGGCGCCGTCATGAACGCCTCGTCCATGTGCTTGGTGAAACCGCCTGCCGAGATACCCATCCGGATCCCGAGGCCGTCGTCATAGGTGCTGCCGAGCACGAACGGCTTCTCCGAGATCCTCGGCGTGTACTTGGCCACCATGTCCGGGTTCATCACGAACCCGCCCGCGGCGATCACCACCGCCTTGGCCTTGATCGCGCCGGTGTCGTTGAAGTGCTTCCAGCGCACGCCAACCACTTTGCCGTCGCCGTCGACCACGAGGTTGGTCGCCCCGGTCTCGTAGCGGACCTCCACCCCGAGTTCGTCGGCCCGCTTCACCAGCAGGTCGATGACCATCGCCGCGCCGCCGAGTTCGCCGGGCACCGGGACCGAGTGTCCACGCGGCGCCGGCTTGGCCTTCTCGCAGAACGGCCACACCTTCTCGTTGCCCGTATAAGACAGTCCCTCGGTGCCCGGCGGAACCACCACCTTGCCCGGGTAGAAGCTGCGCTCGAACTGAAAACCCAAGTCCTCCAGCCAATTGAAGTGTTCGACGCTGCCCTCGCAGTACGCCCGAATCTTCTCGGGCTCGGGGTCGCACGACACCGCCATCAGGTACTTGTACATCTCCTCGGCACTGTCGTCGTGACCGGTCGCCTGCTGCACGGCGGTGCCCCCACCGAGGTAGAAGTGGCCGCCCGCTTGCGAGGTGGTGCCACCCGCGGCTGCGGCACGCTCCAGCTGCAGCACCCGCGCCCCTGCCGATGCAGCGCTGACGGCTGCGGAACCGCCTGCGATACCGAAGCCGATCACCAGGACATCGACCTCGTCGGACCATGACGTCACATCGGCCGCGTTGACGGTGTCCGGGATGTCGAGACCGCTCACTGTTGCTCCTGTTTGACGTAGTCGAAGAAGGCCTTGATTTCGCCGGGGATATCGGCGATCTCGATGTAGGGCACGCCGGCGTCGGCGGCCGACAGGTAGGCGAACCGCATGCCTCCCGGCATGACTCCCTGCTGCACGACGGGGGTGCCGTCGCGTTCTGCATCACGCAGTGCGGTGTCGAATGCGGGTGGATCGAGCGCCTCGACGCAGATGTGGTGGAGGCCGGGCCCAGCGGTGTCGAGGAACTCCGAGTACACGCTGTCGCCACTCTGCGGCGCGATCAACTCGAGCTGGGTGTCGCCGGCGTAGCTGAAGGAGATGTGCGCGGTGAAATCGGCGGGGCGACCGCGGTACGTGCAGGTGTCGGGGGTGAAGTGGACGTCGGGCACCCGCACCCATTTCTTGGCGCCCAACAGCGTGGTCAGCGCCTTTTCGGTGGCCTCGAGGTCCCGCGTCACCCACGCAATCTGGACAGGTGTCTGGGCATGCATCGCGTCGAGGATATCCTCCGCCGCACCGGATGGCTAGAACGTGTTCTAGTTCTGCTCTCCTGCTATTCCTCGCCGAGGTATGCCTTCAGGCACCGCTCGGCCATCGCGCCGGCCGCCGCCGGGTCGGTCCCGAAGGCCACGTTCGCGTCACGCCACTTCTCGCCGGACAGCGTGAGAAAGCGCTTGCCCTCGTCGGTGACGATCCACTGTTGGCCGAACGACGGGTCGATGGCCTCGCCGGTGGACAGATGGATCGCCAGCCCGAGCACCATCGAATCCCAGCCCATCCCGACGGCGCCTGGCCCGAACTGCTCCCAGTGGTCGTCGACGTGGGCGATGTGCTCGATCACCAGACGCGCGCGGTCCGGCCCTTCGGCGCTGACGGTGACGTCGATCCAGCTGACACCACCGCCGAATTCCCAAGTCGCCGTGAAGTTCTTCGGCGGATCACAGGTGAGGATGGTGCCGCCCGCCTGCCCCTCCAACTGATACTTGCCGTCGACAGCGAGGTTGCCGGTGATCGGCATCAACCACCTAGGTATGCGCTCGATGTTGGTGACGGCGTCCCACAGGTCGTCCTGGTCGGTCTCGTAGGACTGACTGATGGTGACGACGTGCGCCTGCTTGGCGTCGATGATGCGGGTGCCCAACTTGCGCTCGACGGCCTTGATCTGATGGTCGACGTCTACCTCAGTCATGTTGTCCTCCTTGCTTTCTGCGTTGTCGCTTACCACGCGCGATCTCGGTCGCCAGGGCGTCGAGGTGTGGCGTCCAGAAGCGGCGGAAGCCTTCCAGCCACTCGTCGACGTCGCGCAGCGCAGCGCCGTTGACCGCGTAGAGCCTGCGCTGGCCCTCCGGACGCACCGAGGTGAACCCGTTCTCCCGCAACACCTTCAGATGCTGCGACACCGCAGGCTGGCTTATCGCGAACTCCCCCTGGATCTGCGCACCGATGGCCCCCGCCGACAGCTCACCCTCGGCGAGCAGTTCGAGAATACGTCGGCGCACCGGGTCTCCCAGTACGTCGAACGCGTGCACCCCACCAAATTAAAGTAACCACTTATATAAGTCAAGATTTAATTATGTGGTCAGCATCTCGATCAACAGCTTCACCTGGACGTCGAAGGCAACGACCGGATCGGTGAGCGTGTCCTCCCCGTACTGCCCGAAGACCTCGAGGCTGATCGCCCCGATGAGGCCCGCCCACAACAGGAAGCACTTGGCGAGCGCGGAGTCGTCGCCAGGGAAGCCGAACTCCTCACGCACTCCGTCGAAATCCGATGACAACGGCTGCGGCACAACGACTTCGGTCTTCGAGATTTCGCCTGCCTCAATCCCGGCACCGACGGCGTCGAACAACGCGCCCACCACCCGGGTACCGGGGCCGACGGTCTGCTCCACCGGCGCGCGGTAACCCGGCACGGGGCTCCCGTACAGCAACGCCCAACGCGCAGGGTGAGCGACCGCCCACCCGCGGGCGGCATGCGCCATCGCGTGCAGTCGATGGCGCCACGTCGCTTGGGCTGCGCCGGCCTCGTCCACCGCATCGGCCAGCTCCGTATAGGCGTCGACCAGCAGCAAGGTCAAGAGTTCGTCGCGACTGGCCACGTACCGGTACACCGCCGATGACACCATGCCGAGTTCACGCGCAATCGCACGCAGCGAGAGCCCGGCCGCACCCTCAGTGACCAGATGGCGACGGCCGAGCTCGACGATCTGAGCCTCGATCCGTTCCCGAGCGTCCTGGCGCTTGCCCATGTCGCCAGTGTCGCACGAAACGAGATCACTGCTCTTGAATTTTGCGCCATCCGGTGGCACAGTCGAAAGAGAGCACTGCTCTCGAAATTGAGGAGAACACGATGACAACCCACTACGACCAGCCCACACCGGCCGCCCGCGCCATCAACGAGCTGTTTCGGCTGCTGGCCGAGGTCGGCATCAGCGTCGCCGGCACGGTGGCGATCCGGGTGCGGGGCCGGAAGACCGGAAAGCGGCGCGGGGTGGTGGTCAACCTGTTGACCGTCGACGGCCACGACTACGTGGTCTCACCCCGCGGCAACACCCAGTGGGTTCGCAACGCGAGGGCGGCGGGCCGTATCGAGATGGGTCCGCGGTGGCGCAGCCGCGAGGTCCGCATCGCCGAGGTTTCCGACGACGCCAAGCCGGCATTGCTGAAGCGCTATCTCGACCGGTGGTTCTGGGAGGTCAAGGGCCATGTCGGTGGGCTGACGCCGCAATCGTCGGACGCCGAGTTGAGCGCGACCTCGCCGTCGATCCCGGTGTTCGAAATACAGCGTTAGGGTGCGGGCGCGTTCATCGCGGAGATGACGTCCTGCTGTGCCTGCTGGCTGGTGATGTGCCAGGACACTGCTGCGGGGAACTGTCCCCAGGTGCTGTTGAACATTCCGACGATCGCCGCCCTGCCGTCCGGAGTGATCGAGTAGACCGGCCCGCCGGAGTCACCCTTCTGACTCACCACACCGTTGGCCATCGTGAACCAGCCGTTGTACACGGCCTGGATGTTCCCGCAACTCTCCCCCGTGACCACGCCGAAGTGGCACACCGGCAGACCGGGCGTGGGCACTATCGCGGGATCGGAGACCAGCACCAGGCCTCGGGGCAACACATTGTTGACCGTGACGTCGGAGGCCAGGTTGATGGCCTCCCAATCGGTGATCTGATGATTGGTGTCGATGGTCGCGCCGTTGGGTGTGTTGTCGCGGAACGCCCCCTGGTGCCCGACGAATCTGCGGGCCCGATCGAGCACGTTGCCGTCGCCGCGGCAATGGCCCGCGGTGTAGGCGACGCGCGCCTGGGTATCGACGAATCCCACGGTGCAGGCATTCGCGCCCTGGATGACCTCCATACCCGGGAACACGACGACTCCCGGATCGGCGCCCACCGGCATGACGGGGAGCACCAGCGCGGCGACCGGGGCCGTTACCGCAGCGAGTACCCGTAACCACTGTCGGCGCATTGTCGCCCCCCTTGGGTCTCAAGTGTGTAAAGGGTACCGACGTACAGCGATGCCCACAGGCCGAGTGAGATAACCCGATAACCACGCCCGACCAGGAGCAACTACACGACAGCTGTCCCTACTCCAGCCCATCGGCGCGGATCACGAAGACGTTACAGAGTGGCAACGAGGACCCTCTGCCAGCCCCGTGTCAGGAGTCGAAACCGAGGCCCAACGCATCCAGCGCGCGCAGGAAGATGTTGCGGCGCCCCGCCGAGTGATCGGCCCGATCGAGCGACCACCGCGTCGCCTGGATGCCGATGCTGGCGAAGGGTTCGGGCGGGAACGGCAGCGGGCGTTCCCGCACCATCTGCAGTTCGGTGCGCGAAGTGGACGCGCCCTCGAGAAGGTCCAGGCAGACGTCGGCGGCGAACCTGGCCGCGCCCACCCCGAGGCCGGTGAACCCGTTGACGTAAGCCACCCGGCCGTCGTGGGCGGTCCCCCAGTGCGCGCAGAACCGCGTGTTGGTGTCAATCGCGCCCGCCCAGCGGTGGGAGAACCGGACGTCGTCGAGGTGCGGGAAAGTGATGAAGAAATGCGCGGCGAGGCGACGGTACGTCGCCGGCCGGTCCTCGTAGGCCGGATCGACCCTGCGCCCGAAGTGATAGACAGCGTCGTAGCCGCCCCACACGATGCGGTTGTCCATGGTCAGTCGGTAATAGTGAAACTGGTTGGCGCAGTCCCCGATTCCCTGTCGGCCCTGCCACCCGATGCGGGCCAGTTGCTCGTCGGTGAGCGGTTCGGTGGCCAGCACATAGTCGTACACCGGCACGATGCGCAGCCGATTCCGTCGCAGCAGGCTCGGAAAGACGTTCGTCGCCAGCACCACCTGGCGCGCAGTGATGGTCGACGCTGCGGTGGCGACGCGCAGTCTGTCACCGTCGGATTCCAGTCCGGTGGCGTTGGTGCCCTCGTAGATCTGCACGCCCGCTTCGGAACACGCGCGGGCGAGTTCGAGTGCCAGCTTGCCGGGATGGACGATCGCGCAAGTGTCTGGGCTGAATAGGCCCGCCAGGTAGGTCGGTGAGTTGGCCTCCGCGCGGACCTGCTGCGCATCGAGAAAGCGGCCTTCCCCGGCCACAGCGCTGTCGCGCAGCCAGTCGACCTGATGTGGTTCGGTGGCCACCGAGAGCATGCCGGTGCGCTGCCACTCTGTATCCAGCCCGAGGCGCTCGATGTCGGACTGCATGCCGTCGAGATTCGCCATACCGAGCTTCTCGAGCGTGTCGAACTCGTTGGGCCAGCGCGACTTTCCGTTCTCGGCACCGTGCGTCAGGCTGGCGTCGACGAAACCCCCGTTGCGCCCCGAGGCCGCCCATCCGATCCGGTTCGCCTCGATGACGACGATGCGCCGACCGGGATTGCGCTCGGCGGCATGCAGGCCCGTCCACAGCCCGGTGTAGCCGCCACCCACCACCAGGAGGTCGCACGTGACCGAGGAGGTCAGCGGAGGGTAGTCCGGCCTGGGAATGTCCAGCCACATCGAGCCGAAGGTGCTTGCCGCAAGCGAACGTTCGACCAGCGCGGGGTCAACGGGGGCATCGAACACCGTTTCCACATGGCGGAGACTACGGGGCCGACGGCGCGGGCGTCGAAAAACCCTAGACGCGGACCTCGGCGGCCCCCGCGGCCACGGGACGGCGGGCGGGTTCCCATCCCGGCGGGCCGAACGCGTAGCCCAGCTTGTCGCGCCAGCGGGTCGCGCGCCGGACGTCGCGGAAGATGGCCACATACTCGTGGGTCTGCAAGGTCCAGATGTTGTAGGTGTCCACCTGTTTGGTCAGGCCGTAGTTCGGCCTGACGGTCTCTGCCTTGAAGCTGCCGAACAGCCGGTCCCACAGGATGAAGATGCCGCCGTAGTTCTTGTCGAGATACTGCTGGTCCATCCCGTGATGGACGCGGTGATGCGACGGCGTGTTGAATACGAACTCGATTGGGCGCCAGAGCTTTCCGATGCGCTCGGTGTGTATCCAGAACTGATAGATCAGGTTGATCGAGAAGCTGGCGAACACCATCCACGGCGGCACTCCGAACAGCGGAAGCAGCGCCCGCAGGAAGACGTCGCCGCTGATGTTCCACTTCTGGCGCAGCGCCGTCGCGAAGTTGAAGTACTGACTGGAGTGATGCGCCTGATGCGTCGCCCAGATCAGGCGCACCCGGTGCGCGATCCGGTGATAGAAGTA
Source organism: Mycobacterium sp. (assembly GCA_044508395.1). Lineage (GTDB taxonomy): Bacteria > Actinomycetota > Actinomycetes > Mycobacteriales > Mycobacteriaceae > Mycobacterium. Next base: position 16,845 of record JBIQHU010000015.1, read on the forward strand.
GTACAGGAGGTCGACGCCGACGATGGCGATCACCCAGGTGTACCAAGCGCTCGCGGGTAGCTGCCAGGGCGCGACGTACACATAGAGCGCGGCATAGCCGACCAGCGCGACGGCGTTCAGCACGCCGCTGGTGACGATCGATACCAGCCCCATACTGATGCTCGCCCACGCATCCGGTTTGAGGTACGCCCCGGCGGGCGGGCGTTGGGCCTCGTCATGGGCGAGCTTGCCCGCGGCGACCCATTCGATGATCAGCATGATCAGGAAGAACGGGATCGCGAAGGTCACCGGGTCATGCATCAGCGGCGGTAACACGTGCGACAGCACACCGGTCGAGTCCACGGTGACACCTCCTCGGCAAAAAGCTTACGACCTAGCGAAAGTGGAGCACGTCATCGCCCCAGGCCAGGCGCACATCGCGGTCCAGATCCTCGACCACCCTCTCGGCCGCGTCGATCACCAGCGTCGCACGGTCCTCCTTGCGGTAGGACCGCCACTGCGGATCCGAGGCGGACGCGGTCGGTTCGCCGCTCGTCGCGAAACTCACCCAGCGGGTGCGCAGCCGCGCCGAGACGGTCCTACCCGCCTTCAGCCCACCGAGTTTGAACGTCGGGTCCTTGGGCCCGGCCACGAGATTGCCCCATACATAGGGCAACTCGGTGGCGTGGGCCGCTCCGAGACGAAGCAGACGCAACATCGGGGTCGCGAAGTCGAAGCGGTAGAGGTACACGGGCGCGACATCGCGGTGGCCCTCGGCGAACCAGATCGACGGCATCCGGAAACCGATGTCGCGGGCCACACCCATGCCGATGGTTTTGGGCCCGCCGCTGTAGGTGCTGCGGATCTGAGCCTCGGTGGGCAGCTGCAGAGCCGGTTGCTCGGCGGCGATCTCGTTGAACATCGCCCGCAGCGCGGGCGGGGTGATCGGCATCAACGGCGATTTCATCCAGCGGAACAGCGCGGCCTCGTGCTTGTTGGTGCCGATGATCAGCGGGACCGGATGGGTACGCCCCTCCCTGGCCAGCCTGACCGGATGCGCCGGGACGATGTCCCCGTCGATGATCGGGGCGAATGCCAGCGTCCCGGGCGTGCGGACCGGCACCTCGTCGAAGACCTTCTTGGAAGCCGCGAGGATCGCGGCGATCGGCAGACTTGGCAGCCGCTGGACCTCGTCCCGTCCGACACCAAGCACGTCGAGGAAGTGTTCGGCGGCGCGGCGGCCGCGCTCGCGGTCGTAGATCGACGTGGCAGGTGAACTCTGGGCGATCGCCGCGGAGAACAGCCCGGCGGCAGCCGGACTGGCGAGCAATGTGGTCACCATGCCCGCTCCCGCCGACTCGCCGAACAGCGTCACCCGGTCCGGGTCTCCCCCGAATGCCGCGATGTTGTCGCGCACCCATTGCAGTGCGAACAACGCGTCGCGCAGTCCGAGATTGGTCTCGAATCCCTCGCCGAACGAGGACAGGTCCAGAAATCCCAGCGCGCCCAGCCGGTAGTTGACGGTGACGATCACCGCCTCGCCGCCGTTCGCCAGCGCCCCGCCGTGATACAGCGATTGCGCCGACGAACCCAGGATGTAGGCACCGCCGTGCAACCACACCATGACGGGCTTACCGTCACCCGCCTCGGTGCCCGAGGACGCCCACACGTTCAACGTCAGGCAGTCGTCGCCCTGTGGCGCACCGAGGTCGATCGGAATCCTCGGATCCGTGGGTTGCGGGCAGACAGGGCCCACCTTCGTCGCGTCGGCCGGTTCCGACCACCGCTCGGGAGCCACCGGTGCCCGCCAGCGCAGGTCTGACGCCGGCGGCGCCGCGTAACGAATCCCCTTCCACACCTTGACCGTTCCGTTGTCGACACCCCGGACGGGACCGTGGCTGGTGTCGACGACGGGCCGGTCGTCGGCGACGCGTCGCGTATTGGCCTCAGCCGTCACCGGTGACCTCCTCAAACCGATGGACACAACCACTCCAGGTTACCCGCGGGTAGGTCGGCGGTTTGACCTGCCCTTTTACCGAACAGTGGTATAGATGATGAGGTGAGTGTCACATTTCTACCGCAACGGGTTTCCGAACGGCTCCGCCGGCGCATCGTCGAGGACTTCGAGAAGGGCGCGGGTCGACACGACGATCCGGCGGTCTACGGCGGTCCGCCCGGCGATCCGGGGCTGATCGGGCCGCACAGCATCTCCTGGGAAATCAACGCCGACCTGGCCTCGGTCTCCCAGGCCGGCCTGCCCGCGATCGTGCTCGAGATCCTGCATCCGTCCGTCGTCGCGGGCGTTCAGGATCTGTCGAATTACCGCGAGGACCCGTTTCAACGGGCCCGCGCCACCCTGGGCTATGTCTTGACCACGACGTTCGGCAACACCGACGCCGCCACGCGTGTCATCGAACGCGTCAAACACGTGCACTCGTTCGTCAACGGCACCCGCCCCGACGGCGTGCCGTACCGGGCACTGGATCCGGAGTTGATCGCGTGGGTGCACACCTGCATCCCGTGGATGATCCTGCGGACCTACGAACACACCGTGCACCCGCTGTCGCGCGAGGAGCAGGACCGCTATCTGTCCGAACAGGCCGTCATCGGCCGCATGGGCGGTGCCGACTGGGTGCCCACGACGGTCCCCGAACTCGACGACTACATCGAGTCGATGCGGCCGATGCTGAGCGTGAACGCGCAGACGCGGGAGTTCATCGACTTCTTGATGACCTCACCGTTCTTCCCCGACCTGCCCGGCCCGGTGGACCGCCAATTGCACCGATTCGCCATCTACGCCGGCATGAGTCGCGCGCCGGCATGGGCGCGTGAGCTGATCGGATACGACCGGCCGTCAGCGCTCACCCGCCGGCTCATCGAGCCTGCGCTGCGGTTCGACGCGGCCCAATTGCGTTGGGCGGTCGGCACTCCGTCCTACGTCCGGCTCGCGCGTGAGCGTGCGTCCGGGGTGCGACCGATCCTCGCCGCATCGTGATCGACGCCCAGCTGATCGAGGTCGTGGGCGCGGTGTCCTCGGGCAGGGCCGCCGGCAGTGTGGACGAAGCCGCCGACCGGACCAGCCAGCGCATCCTCGACGCCGCGTTGCTCGAGGCGGCGGCCGTTGGGCTGCAACGCATTACGGTTGAGGACGTGGTACGGCGTGCCGGCGTCTCCCGGATGACGGCCTACCGGCGGTATCCGCGTCGCGACGATCTGGTCGAAGCTCTGGTCCGCAGGGAGACGCAGCGGTTCCTCGGCGCCGTCGCCGATGCCATTGACGCCGTCGAGGATCCACACGAGGGGGTGGCCGAGGCGTTCATCGCCGCGGTGAGGTTCGCCCGCGACAACCCGATGCTGCGGCGCGCCGGGCATGTCGAGTCGGCCCCGATCGACTCGGCCGAACTGCTGAAGATGGGATCGGCGTTCATCGCCAACTACATCCACGGCGAGGCGCCGGGACAGCCCTCACAACAGGTCCGGTGGGTCGCCGACGTGTTCGCCCGGCTTTTCTTCACCTACATCTCGCTGCCGCCGTCGGACCCGGACTTCGGGGACGACGCCGAACTGCGCCGGTTCGCTCACGAGGTGCTGACACCCATGGTCGAACGCGTCGTCTGAAACAGATGACATAACTTGTTGGCGTGCGAAAATGGGCGCTCCTGGCCGGAGCCATCTCCACCGAGGTCACCGCGACCCTGTCCCTGCGCGCGTCCCAAGATCATTCGGCGTGGATCGTGGTGGTCGTCACCGGCTATGTCGCCTCGTTCTTCCTGCTGACGCTCGTGCTCCGGGCGGGCGTGCCGGTCGGCGTGGCGTATGGAATCTGGGGTGCGCTGGGCACGGCGGCCACGGCGGTGTTCGCCGCCGCGCTCTTCGGTGACCCGTTCACGTGGCCGATCGTCGCGGGCATCGGCCTCATCATCGCCGGGGTCCTGCTCGTCGAGTTCGGATCGCATCGAGCGCAAGCGGCCGAGTCATGATGTGGCTCGCGCTGGCGGGCGCGATTCTCGTCGAGGTGGTCGCGACCCTGTCGTTGCGCGCGTCGGACGGCTTCCGCAAGAAGGCCTGGATCGCACCGATCGTCGCCGGATACCTGCTGTCGTTCTACCTACTGTGGGTGTCGTTGGGGCTGGGCATGCCGGTCGGCATCGCCTACGGCGTGTGGTCGGCATGTGGTGTCGCGCTGGTGGCGGTCATCGCACGGTTCCTGTTCCGGGAACCCCTGACCTGGATGATGGGCGCCGGCATCGCGCTCATCGTCGGCGGCGTACTCATGATCGAGATGCTCGGGGTCGCGCACTGAGCGCCCCGGCAAGGGCGACCACCACCAGTCCCGCGATCGGAACCGCCAGCAGGCCGACTCGCAGACTTGTCGCGTCGGCGACCACGCCGACGAGCAACGGCGCGCCGAAAGAGCCGATCCGCATCAGCCACGTCAGCACCGTCAATCCGCTACCCGGGCGCAGCCCCGGCAGCTGATCTGCGCGGTGCATCGCCGCCGGGATCAGGGTCGCCACCCCGAACCCCGCTACGGCGAAGCCTGCGATCGTGCCGGGCACCGACGGAAAAGCCAGCGCGGCACCCATACCCACGGCCGTCAGGGCACCGCCTGAGCGGACCACCGTGCGTTCACCGAACCTGTCGACCAGGCGGTCCCCGATCAGCCGGCCGACGAACATGAACCCGACCAGAGCGATGTACGCGAAGACCGCGATCGGGCCGGGGGCGCCGAGGCTGTCGCGCACGTACAGCGTCGCCCAGGAACTCCCCGCGTCCTCGACGGTCGCTCCTGCAACCGCGATGACGACGAGCGCGAGCAAGGTCGTGTAGACGGCCAGACCGGCGGACTTTCCGCCGCCGGTGCGCGCCGACGGATGATTGTCGTGATCGGGTCCCTTCAACAGATAGGGGTAGGCGATCAGGACGAGGCCACCGCAGAGAAGCGCCGAGATCGCCAAGTGCGTTGCCCGCGATATGTCGAGCGCGATCGCGGCGGCGCCCATCAAACCGCCGAGGATGGCACCCGCCGCCCAGACGGCGTGGAACGAGTTGATGATCGATCTGCCGTAGTCGCGCTGCAGCCGCAGGCCGTGCGCGTTCTGCGCGACGTCGGTGATCGCATCCGAGGCTCCCGCGACGAAGAGCGCCGCCGCCAGAATCAGCGCGTTGCCCGCGAGGCCCGCGACGAGAACGAACCCGGCGATGCCGAGGGTGCCGACGACCGCCACGCGCGACGACCGGTACCGACGTATCAACGACGCGGCGGCGAGGCCCGCCACGAGAGAACCCGCCGAGAATGACGCGACCGCAGCGCCGTATACCGTATTGGACAGGTGGAGGTCCGACTTGATCTCGGGATAGCGCGGCAGCAGGTTGGCGAAGACCGCTCCATTGCTCAGGAACAGCACCGCGACGGCAACGCGGGCTCTTCGGTTCTGCGCCACGGCCCCGTCCGCAGATTCGGGCGCCATGTCCCGGACACTACAGACCCTGCAATCTAAGCTGATTGGTCGTGGGTGGCGTCGGCGATGACCAGGATCTGGACTATCGCTTCACCCTCGCCAACGAGCGGACGTTCCTCGCCTGGATCCGGACGGCACTCGCACTCATCGCCGGTGGTGTCGCCGTCGTCCAGCTGGTGCCCGCACTGTCCATCCCCGGAATACGCCACGCTCTCGGGGCGGCACTGACGGTGGCGGGTGGCGTGCTGGCGGTGTTGGCGGTTCGGCGCTGGCGCAGCGTGCAGACCGCAATGCAGGAGGGTGTCGAACTGCCCCGATCACTGATGCCCGTGCTGCTCGGCGGTGCCATCGTCGCGCTGACGATCGCCCTGATCGTCGTCATCGCGGTGCAGCCGTAGCCATGTCACCTCGAGCAGAGAAGCCGGGACTGCAGGCCGAACGCACCCAACTTGCTTGGGAGCGAAGCGGATTGAGCTTTCTGGTGGCAGGAGCTCTCCCGTTGCTCGGCGCCGGTCCACTCGACGACAGCCGGGCGGTGCTGCCCATCATCGGGGCGGCCCTGGCCATGCTGACGGCCTGGCTGGGGCGCCGGCGGGCACGCCGCGTCGAGGTCGAGCCGAGGACAGAGGTTGTGCTACTGGGCTCGGCGACCGTCGCTTTCGCGGCGATGATCCTGGTGTTCAGCGGTCTCTAGACGCCTGCATGACCAATTGCTCACTGGTGTCCCATAGGTCGAGCGCCTTCTGGCTGTCGTACGAGTCGGCGGATGACCGAATCTGCCGCTTTCCTTCGAAATACCCACCCGTGACGGCGTCGAGCGCGGGATCGCTCACGAGCCTTGCCAGGCGGGCGCCGGAGGTCCGCGTGCTGTTGACGTTCGGAAGAACGCGCAGCACGGGAAACACGTACCGCCACACCCACCGCCCGGCCGGCGAGTAGTCGCGGGCAAGACCGGACCCGGGCATGAGTCCGGGATCGAAGGCGTTCACCGTGATGCCGTCGGCCCCACCGCCGAGCCGGCGGTCGAGTTCGTAGGTGAATAGCACGTTGCACAGTTTCGAGGTGGTGTAGCGGCGCCGACCGTCCGTCGGTTCCGACTCGGCTGGATGCGCAAGGCGCTCGGCCGTGGTGTAGTTCGGCGACGGCATACCGGTGAACTTGGCCGGATCGTGGGTGCCGCTGCTGACGACGACGATCCGAGCCGGACGCACCAGGTCGTCGAGCATCGTCTGCACGAGCGCGAAGTGCCCCAGATGGTTCACCCCGAACGTCATCTCGACTCCGTCTGCGGTGTACTCGGTGCCAGAGACCACCTGGACACCGGCATTGCACACGATCGCATGCAGCGGTGGCAGCGCTGCGGCGCGAAAGGTCTCGGCGAAGGCGCGTACCGACTGCAACGAGGCGAGGTCCAGCTCCAGCACCGTGCACCGGTCCTGGCGTCCGAGCTGCGCGACGGCGTCGGCGCCGCGGGCCACATCGCGCACGGCGAGTACCAGATGCCAGGACGGGTCGACGGCGAGCAGTGCGCGGGCGCACTCGAGTCCGAGGCCCGCATTGGCTCCGGTGATGATCGCGGTTTGCGTGTTCATTTCTCCTCCAACAGGATCGGGATCAGTGCCACCACCGTCTGGTGGAGCCGTCTGTACATGCGCGCGATGTCCGTCGTGTCGGGCTCGAGGTGACCTGCCAAGAAGATTCCGTCGGACAACGCGGTGGCGACCGCGGCGAGTTCGGCCGACACGCGTTCGGCTTTCGCAGCAGGAACACCGGCGGGCAGCAGATGCGTCACGGCCTCGCGAAACCGCCCGATCGCGCGGTCACGGACCCGGCGGATCACCGCGGCGACGGCGGGGTCGTCCTGGCGCTCCAGCGATAGCAGCAGGAACAGCCGCAGGAACGCCGGATGCTGCTCCTGCTGCGCGATGACCGCGGCGAGCTGCTGTTCGATATCGGCCTCGACGGGGATCGCGGCGAAGTAGCGTTCGGCGCCGCGTTCCATCACCGCTGCCAGCACGCCGTCCTTCGAACCGAAGTGCCAGTAGATCGAGCTGGCCGGCAGTCCGCAGGCCTTCCGGATGTCGCTGATGGAGGTGGCCGCGTAGCCGCGAGTGCCCATGAGCTTCTCGGTGGCGTCGAGGATCTGCTCGCGGGACTGCTCGCCCTGCTGCTGCTTCTTGGTCTGAGGACCTTCTGTAAGGATCATTACAGACAGACGCTATCACCGGGTCGCCGAGGACGCAATGGCGAGTTGTCGCGAACTTCGCCAAGCGAGTTCGTGCCTGCGGGACGTCGCCAACCGTGCCTGGTGCGCGACGTCGACTGACGGCGGGCAAGATGGCCACATGGCCGACCTTTTCGAGTCACTCGTTGAGTTGGCGCGGCGCTACGGCGTCGCAACCGAATACGAGGACTGGACCGGCAGGTCCATCACGGTGCCCGAAGCCACGCTCATCGGCGTGCTCGACGCCCTGGGTGTCTCCGCGGCCACCGAAGACCTGCGCACGGCGGCATTGACGGACCACGACCGGAACTACTGGGCCCGCGCGCTGCCTCCGGTGATCGTCGGCCGCTCCGGGGTCACGTCGTCGTTCTGGGTGCACGTCACGCACGGCGATCCGGTGCGGTTGTGGATCCGGTTGGAAGACGGCTCGGTCCGCACCGGGCTGCGTCAGCTCGAAAACAACAGGGCGCCCTATGATCTCGATGGCCGGCTGATCGGTGAGGCCAGCTTCGAACTGCCCGCCGACGTGCCAATCGGTTATCACGAGCTTCACCTTCAGCTGGGGTCGTCCGATATCAGTTCCCCCATCCTCGTCTCCCCTGCGTCATTGGAGCCCCCGCCGGGGCGGACCTGGGGCCTGGCCACGCAGCTGTACAGCGTCCGCTCCCAAAACTCCTGGGGCATCGGTGATTTGACGGACCTCACCGACCTAGCCGTGTGGTCAGCCGCCAAGCACGGCGCGGGCTTCGTCCTGGTCAACCCGTTGCACGCCGCCGCGCCGACCGCGCCGATGGAGCCGTCGCCGTACCTGCCCACCTCGCGGCGCTTCGTCAACCCGATCTACCTGCGGGTGGAGGCGATCCCCGAGTTCGCCCATGTCCGCCACCGTGGGCGCATCCGCAAGGCGCGCGACCATGCGCAGTCCCGCGCGCACAAGTCACGGCTCGTCGAACGTGACGCCGCATGGAAGACCAAGCGCGCCGCATTGGAAGCGGTGTACCGCGTGAAGCGGTCGGCGGGCCGGGAACTGGCCTACGAGGCGTATCGCGAGCGCCAGGGCCTCAGCCTCGATGAGTTCGCCACCTGGTGCGCGCTGACCGAGAAGTACGGCCCGGACTGGCACGAGTGGCCGGAGGAGCTGCGTCATCCCGCGAGCCCTGCGGTCGCCGAGTTCGCCGCGAAACACGCTGAGGCGGTGGACTTTCACCGTTGGCTGCAATGGCAACTCGACGATCAGCTCACCGCGGCGCAGGCGACATCGGTCGCCGCGGGCATGAGCCTGGGGATCATGCACGACCTCGCCGTCGGGGTCGACCCGAACGGGGCCGATGCGTGGGCGCTGCAGGACGCGCTCGCGCTCGGCGTCACCGCAGGCGCACCGCCGGACGAGTTCAATCAACTCGGCCAGGACTGGTCGCAGCCGCCGTGGCGGCCCGATGAACTCGCCAACCAGGCGTACGCACCGTTCCGTGCACTCGTCAACACGCTGCTGCGGCATGCGGGCGGTGTGCGCATCGACCACATCATCGGACTGTTCCGGCTGTGGTGGATTCCGAAGGGCGCGCCGCCGACGGAAGGCACCTACGTGCGCTACGACCACGAGGCGATGATCGGCATCGTCGCCTTGGAGGCACACCGCGCCGGCGCCGTGGTCGTCGGCGAGGATCTGGGCACGGTCGAACCATGGGTGCGCGACTATCTGAGCGAACGCGGGCTTTTCGGCACGTCAATCCTGTGGTTCGAGTTCGACCGGGACGGTGACGGCGGACCGTTGCACGCCGAGCGCTGGCGCGAGCACTGCCTGTCCTCGGTCACCACCCACGACCTACCCCCGACGCCCGGCTACCTGGCGGGTGAACACGTCCGTCTGCGCGACCAACTCGGGCTGCTGACCCGGCCCGCCGAGGAGGAACTGGCCGCCGACCGTCGCCAGCAGGAGGCCTGGCTCGACGAACTGCGTCGCGTCGGACTGTTGAGCGGTGATCTCGACGAAGCCGGCGTCGATCAAGTGGTGAGGGCGCTGTATCAGTACCTGGGCCGGACGCCGTCGCGGCTGTTGGCGCTGTCCCTGGCCGACGCGGTCGGCGACCTGCGCACCCAGAACCAGCCGGGCACCGCCGACGAATACCCGAACTGGCGAGTGCCACTGGCGGGTCCGAACGGAAAGAAGATGTTGCTCGAAGCCGTTTTCACCGACCCCCGCGCGGCCGCGCTGGCCGAGGTCATGCGGGTTGCGGTGAACTCGCCGGTGTAACGCCGCGCGACTCTTCTCCGGTTTCACATTCGGCACACCTGCGATATGTTCGCACCGCACCGACCTAGGAGAGATCACGTGAAAAAGCTCGTTGTGCTGAGCGGAGGGCTCGTGGCTATCGGCTCCGCGGCGCTCGTCGGCGCCGGGATCGCCATGTCCCAGCCTGGCGGCTCGAACGCTGCGAACGTCGTCGGTGAGCCGTACAACAGGGCCCTGCAGATCCTCAAGTCCCAGGGCTACAAGGGCTACTTCGGCGGCTCGTTCGGCAGCGAGCTGTCCCAGTCCAACTGCCTGGTCGACACCCAGAAGATGACGTCGGAGGGCAAGGTCCTGCTGATGCTGGACTGCAGTCAGGCCGCCGCCGACCAGCTCGAGGAGCTGGGCGCCGCGGGCGGGCCGCGAGTCGGCGGCAACGGCGTCACCACGGTCACCCCGACACCGGTCGTGCCCATCCAGGGCGCTCCCGGCGCAGGCATGGCCCCGCCTGCCGGCTGACCCCCGCTAGCCCTCGACCAGCCGGCGCAGGTTTTTCAGCGTCTCCCCCATGTTCCGGCCGACCTGACCGGCCGCCACGCGGTCGGCGATGAGCCCCAGCAGGTTGCCCGCAGATTCATACGCCAGCCGGAATGTCACCTTCGTTCGCCCGTCTGGAGTTTCGCGCAGCCGGAAGCGACCGCGCTGCGAAACACCCGTGAGGCCCACCCAGGACAGTTCGCGCGGCGGGTCGAACTCGACGATCTCGATTTCGCCGCCGATCGGCACCGACCCCACCTTCCAGTGCACGGTGTAGCGGGCGCCGAGGCCGACGCGGTCGTCCGCCGCGGTCTCCCAACGCTCGAGGTTCGCCATGAACTCGGGGTAGCAGTCGGGACTGCTGACGACCTTCCATACCGTCTCGCGATCGGCGTCGACGATGCACTGCCGCTGAACTCTCATCAGCCCAACACCGGGAATCGACGTACCGCAGCCAACCGGTCCACCCCGGCCTGCAAAGCGGCTTCCACCTTCTCGTGTACGACGTCGTCGTCGCTCACCGCGATGTCGTCGGTGTCGATGGGGTCCTGCACCTCGATCGCGATCTTCGTCGGCAGCGGCAGTCGCGGCACCATGTCGCTGATCGTCAGTCCCCACGGCGGCGCCACCAGAATGGGCACGCTCTTCAGCCGCGCGATCTTGTCGACCATCAGCAACCTGGCCAGCCACTGCCCGCGATCGAGAAACAGGGCCGCCTCCTGCCCGCCGACGCTGGCGACCGGCACGATCGGTACACCGGCTTCGCGAGCGAGTTTGACATAGCCTTTGCGGCCGCCGAAGTCGACCTCGTGACGCCGCCACGTCGGCCGGAACACCTCGTAGTCGCCGCCGGGATACACCAGCAGCGCCGCCCCTGATTCCAATGCGAGCCTGGCGTTTTCGTAGTTGGCGGCCACCGTGCCGAACTTGCGCAGCGACCCCAGACCGGGCATCGACACGACGAGGTTGTGCGCAAGTTGATAGAACGGCCGCTCGACGCCAAAGTACGAACAGAACGCCAGCGTGAAGACGAACGTATCCGGCGGGAGATTGCCGCCGCTGTGATTGCCGACGAGCAGCACGGGTCCGTCTTTGGGGATCCGGTTGAGGCCGCGCACATCGGCGCGGAAATACAGCGACGCCAACAACCACAGCCCGGGCAGCTGCTCACGGATGTAGTCGGGATCGCGTTGGTCGAGATCAGCCTTCGGAACGCGAGCGGCGACCTGGTTTCGTGTCCAATTCAGAACATCACCGAACCCCGCCATACACCTCGTATTGACATCGGGCCTGCGCCTGAAACGCGTCGCAAAAGAATCCAGTACCCGCGTTCCCACTAACTTCCAGTAAGCTCCCACTCACACCGCTTCGTCAGGAGTCGCCATGGCAGCTTCACCGGCTCGGCAGGGTGCGTTGCGTCCCCACCGTTTCGACTCAGAGATCGACCCGGGGCCCGTACAGATCCAGGCCCGCAAGGTGCACTTCGATCTCACGGATATCCCGCTGGAGTGGATCCCGGCGCATCCCGTCGCGTCCACGATGATCAACCTCTTCAACATCGTGTTGCCGACCGCCGAACACTGGTTCGTCCAGACGTTCAACGAGGCGTTGCCGTTGGTGAAGGACGCCCGGCTCGCCGAGGACATGCGGGGCTTCATCGGTCAGGAGGCCACCCATGCGGCCGCGCACGACGAAGTGATCCGCGACTTCCTCGTCGGCAACGGCGTCGACCCGACACCGATCCTGGAGATCGTCGAGTACATCTTCGGAAAGGTGTTGGCTCCAACGACTTCGAGCAATCCGAAGCGGCGGCTGAACAACCTGTGCAACCGGCTGTGGCTGATCGCGGCGATCGAGCACTACACCGCGGTGCTCGGCGACCATGCGCTCAATGCCACGTGGGACGAGCACGGCGCCCACCCCACCATGGTCGACCTGTTCCGGTGGCACGGCAGCGAAGAGGTCGAGCACCGCAGCGTCGCCCACGATGTCGCGGTCTACTTCCACGACAGCTATGCCGACCGCATCCGGGCGATGATGCTGGCCGCGGCGGCGATATGGGTGTTCTTCCAACGCGGTACGCGGTACCTGTTCAAGTCCGACCCCACCGGCGACATGACGTTCTGGAAGATGCAGAGGTTGCGGATGCGCGACTCCAAGCTCGGGCTGCTGCCCAAGTTCCGCGTCTTGTTCGGCGCACAGACCCTGACGTATTTCCGGCCGTCCTACACACCGGAGCAGATGGGCTCCACGGCGCAGGCCGTCGCCTACCTAGCCACCTCCCCTGCGGCCCGCGCGGCGCACCTTTGATGGGGCTGCGAGACCGCTACCGGCAGCTGCCGCCCAACCCGTTCCGGCCGCACCGCCGCGACGTGGTGATCGGCGTCGCCGGTGCCGTGATCTCCGGGGTGGACGCGCTGGCGGATGCCATCCGGCGGGCCACCCCGCCCGCGGCGACCGACCGCACCCGGCTGCTGCGTGTCATCGACCGGCAGACCGTCGCCAACGACGAGAACGTGGTGGCACTGAGGTTCGCCGCCGCAGACGGTGGCCCGCTGCCCAGCTGGCATCCCGGCGCCCACATCGATGTGCAGCTGCCGAGTGGACGGCTGCGCCAGTACTCCCTGTGCGGCGACCCGCAACGATCCGACGAATACCGCATCGCGGTGCGCAGAATCCCCGACGGCGGTGGCGGTTCGATCGAGTTACACGAGGCGCTGCACCCCGGTGCGACGGCCGCGACGCTGGGTCCGCGCAATGCGTTCCCCCTGACCGTCCCCGGCTACGGCTCACCGACGACGCGGTTCCGGTTCATCGCAGGCGGTATCGGGATCACCCCGATCCTGCCGATGCTGGCGCTGGCCCAGCGCATCGGCGTCGACTGGTCGATGGTGTACGCCGGCCGCACCCGCGACAGCCTGCCGTTCCTCGACGAACTCGCACGATACGGCGACCGGGTGCGTGTACGCACCGATGACGTCAACGGGCTACCGACGGCACCCGAGCTGCTCGGCGACTGTCCGGACGGCACCGCGGTGTACGCGTGCGGGCCCGCCCCCATGCTCACCGCCATCCGGTCGGAACTCGGAGGCCGAGACAAGGTCGAACTGCACTTCGAGCGGTTCGCCGCGCCGCCCGTAGTGGGCGGCGAGGAGTTCGACGTCACGGTCGCGTCCACCGGACAGCAGATCCGCGTCGGGGCCGACGAGACCCTGCTCGCAGCGCTGTACCGGGCCGGAGTGGACGCCCCGTACTCGTGTCGGCAGGGCTTCTGCGGAACCTGCCGGACGCGGGTGCTCGACGGCGTTGTCGACCACCGGGACGTGCTGCTCACCGAACCCGAGCACGCCAACCGGATGATGTTGGTCTGCATATCCCGCGCCACCAAGGGTGCCAGTCTGACGCTCGACCTGTAGCCACATCTCGTACTATTCGCCCATGCCGTTGGCTGATGGTGCGACGTTCGCGGGTTACACCATCGTGCGTCTGCTCGGCGCCGGTGGCATGGGTGAGGTCTACCTCGCGCAACACCCTCGACTTCCGCGCCGCGACGCGCTGAAGGTACTGCCCGCGTCGGTGTCCGCCGACCGCGAGTACCGCGAGCGTTTCGACCGCGAGGCCGACATCGCCGCGACACTGTGGCATCCGCACATCGTCGGCGTCCACGACCGCGGCGAATTCGACGGTCAGCTCTGGATCTCGATGGACTACGTCGAGGGCACCGACGCGGCACGCCTGCTCCGCGAGCGCTACCCCGACGGCATGGCCAAGCACGAAGTCGCCGAGATCATCAGCGCCGTGGCCGACGCCCTGGACTACGCGCACCAGCGCAACCTGTTGCACCGCGACGTGAAGCCCGCCAACATACTGCTCGCCCATCCCGAGTCGGGCGATCAACGGATTCTGCTCGCAGACTTCGGAATCGCCCGCTGGGTGAACGACATCAGCGGTTTGACTGCGACGAACATGACGGTCGGCACGGTGTCCTACGCCGCGCCCGAGCAGTTGATGGGAGAGCGCCTCGACGGCCGCGCCGATCAATATGCCTTGGCGGCCACCGCATTTCACCTGCTGACCGGCAGACCACCGTTCCAGCATTCGAACCCCGCTGTCGTCATCAGCCAACACCTGTCCGCGTCACCGCCTGCCATCGCCGACCAGCGACCCGAGCTGGCCGGTCTTGATCCGGTCCTCGCCAAGGCGTTGGCGAAGAACCCGGCGGACCGTTTCGAGCGGTGCGCCGATTTCGCGCGGGCGCTGTCCCACCAGCTCGGATCGCTCCCTCCCGGCGACGACGGCACCCGCCTCGCCGCCGCGGCGGTGCCGCCGGAACCCGCTCGGCGATCCCTGCTGCGCGCGGGGATCCTCATTCCCGCGATCCTGGCCGTCCTGCTGGTGGCGGCGGTGGCGGTCGCGATGTTCGAGGCGCGGCGCGCCGACGAACGCCCGGCTGCCGCACCGTCCACGACAACAGCCACGACAACAGCCACGACGATGGCCACTGTCACCCGGCCGACGGTCACGCCGCTGCCTCCACCACCGCAACCGCCGCCGTCGCCGACGACCACGACGCCGACAGACACTGACACGGACACGCCAACCGACACGACGACGACATCGGCGACACCCGCCGCCGCGGTGATCGGTGCGAACTGCTCCCCCGTCGGGAGCACCTCCACGACGGCCGACGGCTCCACCGCCTACTGCTCCACGCTGCAGCCGACCGGGGCTTCGGTGTGGTCGCTCACCCAAGGTGATGTGCCCAGTCCCACCGTGACTCCCGAGCCGACGGACGCACCGCTGCCGTTCGTCGAGGAGAACCCCGTGCGGTTGTGCATGCAGCAGACCGGGCAGACTCGCCACGAATGCCGAAACGACATCCGGGAGAGCAACGGTTTGCCCCCGCTGCCATGAGTCTGCAGACGTCGGACCGGCTGGCGGTCGGCGACCTGGTGCATCTCTATGCGTCGGCCGTCGACGACCGACGGTTCGACGATGTGGTCGAGTTGTTCACTGCCACAGCAGAACTGCGGCTACCGGATCCACCCCGGTCGTTGGAGCCGGTGCGCAGACATCACGGCCATGACGGTGTCCGGACTGCAATGGCGGCGCTGGCCGACCCCTCCAAGGTGACCCGCACCGAACATGCGATCGTCGGCGAGGTATATGCCCCGGGTGATACCCCCGACTACGCGCTGGGCCGGATCACCTGCATCGCACATCACTGGACGATCGCCGATGATCAGATCACCGATCTGGTCTGGCATCTGCGGTACGACGACGAATACCTCCGGACACCGGCGGGGTGGCGGATACACGGTCGCGCGCTGACCATCAACGCTATCGAGACGCATCCAGTGCGTCGTCTCCGAGCGCCGAAATCAGACGGTCGAGCAGCGGCCGCTGACCTTTCAGCAGCTTCGACCGAGCCTGTGCCACGGAAAACCAACCCACGCGGTCGATTTCGGGAAACTCCCTGATCCGTCCCGAGCCCTTCGGCCATTCCAGTTCGAACGTGTTGGATGCCGTGTCGTCGAGGTCGAGGTCGCCGCGCAGGGCGAACGCCGTGATCACCTTGCCACTGGGCTGTTTGAGCGGCTCGAACTCGATGCGTGGACCGTCAGGTGCGGGCTTGCCGAGTTCCTCCTCGAACTCGCGCCTCGCGACCTTCCACGGATCGTCACCCTCGGCATACTCCCCCTTGGGGATCGACCAGGCACCGTCGTCCTTGCGGACCCAGAACGGTCCACCCGGATGGGCGATCAGTACTTCGAGTTCACCGTCGACGATGCGGTACAGGAGCAGACCCGCACTGAGTTTGGGCACCGCGTCACCTTAGACCGCGGCGGTTCTCGCGTAGCGCGGCACTAGTACTTGCGGTCGCCCTCGCTGCTGTCGAAGAAGGCCCACTCGCCGTCGTCGGTCTTGACCTCCATCCGCCATCCGAGCTCCGGATCGGCCTTCTGGTCGACGAACCAGGCGTGTGCGTCGCCGGCGCTCTCGATGTCCTTGCTGTCGACGACGTCACCCTGGGGATTCAACACGCGGTATGTAGCCATACCGCCTAGCGTTCCCGAAGCCCGCGAATCCAATCAGTCCGGTTTGGGCATCGGGATGCCCTCGCTGGCGGAGAACCGCGCATCCTCCCGCGTCGAGAGCCCGAACGAGACGACCGACCGGTCGAAGAACAGATCCGTGAGGTACGCCAGCGACACCGCCCACCTGTTGACGAACCGCGGGATCGCGTAGATGTGGTAGATCCGGGTGACCGCCTTGGCGGGTAAGCCGGACAGCTGCACGTTGAGCGGGTTGGCCACGGCGTAGCGCGGCCCGAGATCGACGACCAGTCCCATGTTGCGGTGTTTGTAGGCCTTGGCCTTACCGTAGCCCAGGCTCGCGGCGACGTTGCGCGCCAACACTTTTCCCTGCCGCGTGGCGTGCTGTGCGGTGGGCGGGGTGATCTTGCCCGGCTGCGTCACATCCGGCACCGCCGCCGCATCCCCCGCCGCGAACACCCCGGAATGTCCAGGAACCTGCAGTTGCGTGGTGACCTTCAGCCGGCCCCGCTCAGTGGGCAAGCCGAGCTTTTCGATCAGCGGTGCGCCGGTGACACCGGTGACCCATGCGACGGTGTGCGTGCGAATCAACGAGTCATCGCTGAGCACAACATGTTCGGGGTGCACTTCGGCCAGCGTGACACCGAGCCGGACGTCGATACCACGCGTTTTGAGCACCCGCTGTGCTGCCGCGCCGAGCTTCTCGCCGACTTCGGGCATCACCTGCTCGGCCAAGTCCAGCAGGACGAACTTCACCTTCGAGGCGTCGAAGCCCACCTGTTTGGCCGCGGAATCGGTAAGCGCCCGCAGCTGTACGGCCAGCTCCGTGCCCGAGTACGACGCGCCGACCACCACGACCGTGCGTCGCGCCTCCGCCCGGCCCGCATCGTCGTCGACGTCGGCCAGTTCGAGCTGTTCGAGCACGTGATCACGCAGGTACAGCGCCTCGGCAGTCGACTTGAGGCCGCGGGCGTGCTCGGCCAGGCCGGGAATGTCGAACAGCCGGGTGACCGAGCCCGGCGTCAGCACCAGCCGGTCCCACGCCATGCTGCGGACACGTTCTTCGGGGTCGGTGAACGTCACCGTGCGGCCCTCGAAGTCCACTTCGTCGACTCGACCCCGGATGGCTTGCACACCGCGCAGGGCGTTGGCCAGTGGAATCGCGACGAACCGCGCGTCCACCAGGCCTCCGGCCACGTCGGGCAGCAACGGTGTGTAGAGCATGTAGTCGACGGGCGAGATGATCGAGATATCGACCGAAGCCCGGCCTGCTTTCGTGTGCCTGCGCATCTTTCGCGCCAGCTGACGGGCACATTCGAAGCCGGTGAACCCGCTGCCGACGACCACCACGGAAGTCATCGCTTCCACCATACGGAAGGCGCGCCGGCCCCCAGCGGCGCATGGCAACCCTTGATAATGATCATGATTCGCGCAGTCCGCTTCATTCCGTCGCCTCGATGGCTGATGCTTTATGCATGACGGGTCCGCTGCGCCGGTTCGATCCGTTCCGGCCGATCGACATGCTGTCGTCGCTGTGGTCGACCGCGGCCATCGGTCCGGCGAGCAGCGGTGCAGCCATGGCGTACCGGACCCTGTTCACGACGGTGCGCAGGCTGGTGGTCGGCCGTCGCCTCGCGATCCGGCTCGACACTGTGGCTTCGACCGCGCGTGGCGGTCCTCCGCAGATCGCGGTGGACGCTGCCCGCAAGTACGCCGGCGTATCCGGTACGCCTTCCCGAACTGCCCCACGGCTTGCGGTTGACCGGCATCGCCTTCGCCCCCGACGCGGTGCACCTTTCGGCGTCGGTGGCGGCATGGCAGATGGACCTGCCGCGCAGCCGGCTGGAGGACATCATCGGCCAGCTCAGCGTTGCCCGCGTGCCGCTGAATCTGACCCGGTTAACGCGTCTTCTCTAGTAGATCGAGGGCGTCCTCGGGGCACCACCGCACGGCTTTGGGACAATGCGTTTCTTGTGACCGAAATCGCGCGTTACCAAGAGGGCCGAGCCGAGGTGATTGTTTCGCGCGACGGTGACGATCTGACTTTCGTATCGGCCTACGAAGATTTCGGCAGAACCATCACCGAGGAATCCCGCGTCCCGGCCGACGAATTCGTCATCAAGGGTCCGGGGCCATGGCCGTGGTTCGATCTCGGGACCAAACGCGCGGGCGCACTACTGGTTCTGGACGCACTCGGGGCCGGCCGCCCGGCCTGGACCGAACCGTTGGCACCGACGGTGCTGGATCTCTTCGAACGTGCCGATCGCGGCGATACGCGGGTCATCGAGCTGCTGGCCATGGGCGCCGACCCCGACCCCCTCGATCCGTGCGGTGCGACGCCGCTGTGGTACGCCGTGCGCTCGCCCGCCGCAGGCAATTCGGTGGCGTTGATCGACGAGGATGCCGATGCGGGCCGCCGCATCGAATTGTCGGCGCGCGGTGAGAGATTCACCACGATCCTGCATGAGATCGTGCGGCGGGGGCGCACCGTTGCGCTCAACCATGCACTGGCGCACGGCGTCGACCCCTCACTCGTCGACTCCGATGGCGCGACCCCGATGCACTTGATCGACGGCTCCGCCGACATCGTCAACCCCGACGTCGTGCGCGCCCTCGTGCGAGCGGGCGCGTCCATCGACGCTCCCCTGCCGAGCGGAACCCAGCCGATCGAGTTGGCCGCGCGGATGCTCCTGCCCGCGACCGTCGCCGCGATGGTCGAACTCGGCGCCGATCCCGGCCGCGGACTGGACTCGCTTTTGTCGTGGTGGGCCGTCGGCGCGACGTCCAACGGGTATCGCTCGGGTCGGGTCGTCGAGCTGATCGACATCCTGCGCGCCGGCGGCGCCGAAGTGTCACAGCGCCACCGTGAACTCGCGGCCGACGCCGCAGCATCGGATGTCGAGGCCGCGCTCCGTCGTTAGAGTTCCGGTGTGCCCAGGTACACCCGATATGTCGCGATCGGCGATAGCCAGACCGAAGGGCTGTGGGACGGCGACGACGCGACCGGTCTCGTCGGTTTCGCCGATCGCCTCGCCGCGATGATCGACTCGCACCACCCTGGCGTGGCGTACGCCAATCTGGCCGTCCGTGGCCGACGCATTGCAGACGTGCTCGACGAGCAGTTACCTACGGCGCTTGGGATGCAACCGGATCTGATCACCGTCTGCATCGGGATGAACGATGTGACCCGGCCCGGCCGGTACTTCGGCAGTGCCCTCGCCGAACTGGCCGACTTGCACACCCAGCTGGCGGCGTCCGGCGCGACCGTCGTGACGACGACGTTCCCCGACATCGCGAAGATCCTGCCGATCGGCCGCGTGATCGCATCGCGCGTCGAACAGATCAACGCCGAGATCCGGAAGGCCGCTGTGCGACACGGCTTTCGACTCGTCGACCTCTACACCGCACCGTCGATGACCCGGCTGGACACCTGGAGTACGGACCGGGTGCACGGATCGGACAAGGGACACCGGCTGTTCGCCGCCGCGGCCGCCGAGGCGCTCGGCCTGCCCGGCAGCAACCACGACTGGGCGATGGTCGACGGCCCTGCGCATCGTCCGTCGCTGCGGTCGCAGGCCTACTCGCAGGTGCAGTGGACGCGGAACTTGTTCCTCCCGTGGCTCTGGGATCAGGTCCGGGGCAGATCGAGCGGCGACGACCGCGGCCCCAAACGACCCCGGCTGGAGGGTGTGGCGGCCTAGGTGCCCGACCAGGCCCCGTCGATGCTGTCCGCGACGTCGATGACCTTTGCCTTCTGCGACGCCGGGCTGTCGATCTCCCCGGCGACGTGCGCGGCGATGAACCGCTTGATCTCCGCGTCGATGCCCGCGAGTATCCGCAGCAGCTCACCGCGCAGCGTCTTCGACGTGACGTGGATCGAGATGTCGGACGGGCGTGGTTTCTCCACGTCGAGGATCAACAACAGGGGTGGGGCGGCACGCGCGGTCGCACGAAGCGCGATCTCCCCGAAAACCATGAACTTCGGCTTGTCGATCAGCAGGTCGACCACCAGGTCGATCTCCAGGGGGATCCGGATCGCGAACGTGATGTGCTCGCCGACGTCGCGGGTGAGTCGCGGCTGTTGAATCCTCACCTTCGCCGTCACCTTGGCGACTTTGCCCGGGCCTTGCGCCATCGGGCCCATCTCGAATTCGTCACCGGCAATCGCGGCGATTGCGCCGCCGACCCGGTCCTCGGTCACGGCGATCTCGAAGAACTGGCGACCGAACCGTTCGTAGGTCATTTCATCGTCGACGGACATGGTGCTCATACCGTCTCATGTCTGGCCCTCGCGCAGTGTTCAACCCGGCCGAATCGGGGTTCAACGGCGCGCCGGCGAAGCCTGGATCAGTCGGCCGCGGTGTCTTCGGTGAAGTAGCGGATTCTGCGCAGGGCGAACGGCTTGGCCGCGACGTCGGCGATCAGCACATCGCGGCGCCCCTCGCGGTCCAGTCCTACGACCACGCTGTAGCCCGAGGCGATCAGCTTGCGCGGACGTGCGGTCGCCATCCGCGACAGGAACTCTGACGTGCTCATCGGGGCATCGTCGCCGCTCGTCACCCGCGCCCCCTTACCCAGCCAGCGCTGCATCGCGATTTCGTTGCCGGCGCGCGCATCGGACAGGAATTGGCTGACCTTGCGCTTGCCTTGCGGCCCGGTCCCGCGCAATCCGCCGAGAAACCCCAGGGCACCGACCGCTCCCTGATTCGTCAGCAACCCCTTCGACAGCGCAATGCTGACCGGGACCGCCCGGGGGCCTCTGCGCAACAGCTGTCCGATCAACGCGGGCATTTCCCAGTACGCATACAACTCGGCGATCTTGATCTCGTCGCCCTCGGTGACCAGGTTGTACCGCACGTATGCGGGGAATCGCATCGCCAACCCGGCCATGACCACCTCGAGTTCGAGATCCCGGATGACGGTGGAGCCGACGACGATGTCGACGTCTCTGTGCATCGTGATGTCGCGCGGGCCGATGAACGTGTCGTAGAAGCGGCTGATCGCGGCGCGCCCCCGATGCGGTTCCGAGCCCACCGGGTCTTCGATGCGCCCGTCCTGCGTGAACGCGTCCACCCAAGCCTTGCGGTCGTGCACGCTGAACGCCGCCGGGGACCGCTCGACCGTCGCCAACGCATCCGCCCGCGAGATAGCCATAAGGTTCCCTACCATCCGCACCGGCGCCAGTCGACTACTCGGCTACCCGCAGGCACACTGGCATTACCGCAGTGCTGGGCTGCACGTGTATGAGGAGGAGCCGCTATGAGTGGCAACGGGCCGTTCGGGTTCGACCCCGAGGAGTTCGACCGCGTCGTCCGCGAGGCGGGTGAAGGGCTGCGCGACGCGCTGGAGGGGGTGGGCCGGTTCCTCAACACATCAGGTGAACGGGCAGGCTGGGCCAGTCTGGTCGACGAGTTCACCCGGTATTCGCGGCCGAAGCGGGAGCCGGAGACCACCGGCGAGACCGGCGACGGTGTCTGGGCGATCTACACCGTCGACAGCGACGGCGGTGCTCACATCGAGCAGGTGTATCCGACCGAACTGGATGCGCTTCGCGCGAACAAGACCAACACCGATCCCAACCGCAAGGTGCGATTCCTGCCGTACGGCATCGCGGTCAGTGTGCTCGACGCGTCGGACCCGCCGGCGGAGGACGCCTAGCCCCCGAAGTGGCGGCGGATACCCGCCAGCATCTCGATGTGCGCCTTGACCGCCTCGCGCGTGGTGATCGCGTGGAGCAGCCTCGGCGCATGGATGGTCAGCCGTTCGACGACCCTGGTTCCTGCGCTGTCGGGATCGAAGGACACGACGCCGTATAGCCGCACCCGGGGGAACTGTCGCGCCTCGGTGATCACCGGACCGCTCGACGCCACCCTCAGGTGGGCCGAATAACTCGTCGGCAAAGTCAACGGACCGAACGGAATTCGGTCCTTCACGCGATAACTCTGGCAGTACCCGTCGGCCAGTTCGGTTCGTGCGGTGGCGCGTACCGACACCACCAACGGGTGGACCGTCTTGATGTTGTCGAGGTCGACGTAGAACGCGCGGACGTCGTCCGGTGACGCCGGTACGTCCTCGGACAGTACCCGCTCCGCGCGCATGACCACCTACCCCGAAATCGATTGCCGCAACTCAGGTCCGGGCTACTTCGGTGACGCCTAGCACCCGTTGAATATCGGGCTTCATCTGCTGCAACTGCTGCCCCGCGTAGCCCCAGCTGTGAATACCGTCGGGGAAGTTGAAGACACCGTTGTTGCCGCCCGCGGCGATGTAGGCATCGACGAAGGCGCGGTTGGATTCGATCGCGAACCCCTCGAGAAAGCCGAGGCCGGCGATCGGAGCGTTGTGGCTCGCCGCCAGTGCAACGTCGGTCGGTGTGCCGTTCCCGCAGTAGATCCAGACCCGAGTGCCGTTGGCTGCGAGCCGGCCCGCTTGGACGGTGGGGTCGTTACGGGCCCAAGCCGGGTCGCCGGGCGGTCCCCACATGGCATCCGGATTGAAGCCGCCGTTCCACATCATCGCGGTGCTGACCTGACCCGGCTGAGCGGACAGGTTGAGAAAGCCCGAGAGTGATCCGGCGTAGCTGAACTGCTGCGGGTGAAAAGCGGCCAGGACCAACGCCGACGAGGCCCCCATCGAGAACCCCACGATCGCGTTGCCGGTCTGCCGGACCTGCTTGTTCTCCGCCAACCACACCGGAAGTTCTTGCGTGAGGAAGGTTTCCCACTTGTAGGTGTAGGTCTGACCGTTGCTGACCGCGGGCGCATACCAGTCGCTGTAGAAGCTGGACTTGCCGCCGACGGGCATCACGACCGACAGGCCGGACCCGTTGTACCAGTCGAAGGCCTGGGTGTTGATGTCCCAGCCGTTGAAGTCCTCCCCCGCCTCCATGCTGTCGAGCAGGTAGAGCGCGGGTGAATCCGTTCCGCCGGACAGAAACTCGACGCGAATCGTGCGCGCCATGGCCGCCGACGGAACCTCGAGTTGCTCGACGGGCAGATTCGGGTTCGAAAACGCGGTGGCCGGGGCGGATCCATCCACGGCGTCGACGACACCGGGGAGCAGCGCGGCCGCCGCCACGGTGATCGCCAGACGCCTGAGGGCGCGGGCCGGCTTCGTTTCCATGAGTGCCATCGAAAACCCTCCATCGCCCCTCGTCCCTCCCCGCTGCGGACGATACGCCGCCGCACGCCGCTCACCAGCGGTTTTCGTAGTATTCGCGGCGGATCAGACCGTCACGCAACGATGAGGTCGCCGACGCGCTGCATGATGCCGGCGCCCGAGGGCAGGAATCCGGCTGCCCCTTGGTGGTTCACGGGCCCGGCCTCCTATGTTTGTATTAATAGCAACTTTAAGCGCGGCGGAGGCGACACCATGAGATCCCTCGACTACGACCAGCTCTACATCGGCGGCCGCTGGCAGGTACCGGCCACAACTCGACGACTCTCCGTGATCTCCCCGCACACCGAACAGTCGATTGGCGAGACGCCCGAAGCGGCCCCCGGGGACATCGACAGAGCGGTCGCCGCAGCCAGGACGGCCTTCGACGAGGGACCGTGGCCGCGGCTCAGTGTGGCCGAGCGGATGGAGAAAATCGAGAAGCTCGCGTCCATCTATATGTCGGAGACCGATGCGATCGCCGACCTCATCACCGCGGAGATGGGCTCACCGAAGAGCTTCAGCCGGTTGGGGCAGGGCGCGGGCGCACTCGCCCAGATGCACCTGAACATGGCGACGGCCAAGGAGTTTCCATGGGTCGAACGGCGACCGGGTTTGTTCGGCGACGTTCACCTGCGACGGGCGCCCGTCGGAGTCGTGGGCGCGATCGTGCCGTGGAACGTGCCGCAGTTCCTGATCATGCCGAAAATGATTCCCGCGCTGATCGCCGGTTGCACCGTCATCGTCAAGCCGGCACCCGAAACACCCTTGGACGCCATGTGGTTGGCCGAGATGCTGGAGGAGATCGATCTGCCGGAGGGCGTCGTGTCGATCCTCCCCGGCGGCAGGGAGACCGGTGAGGCCCTCGTCCGCCACCCGGGTGTCGACAAGATCTCGTTCACCGGATCGTCGGCGACGGGCCGGCACATCGCTGCGCTGTGCGGTGAGCAACTCAAGCGGGTCAGCCTCGAACTGGGCGGCAAGTCAGCGGCGA
This sequence comes from Mycobacterium sp., assembly GCA_044508395.1. GTDB lineage: Bacteria > Actinomycetota > Actinomycetes > Mycobacteriales > Mycobacteriaceae > Mycobacterium. The sequence continues at coordinate 41,482 of JBIQHU010000015.1, forward strand.
TCATCCTCGACGACGCCGACATCGACCGCACCGTCCAGCATCTGAAGATGGCCAGCCTGATGAACAACGGCCAGGCGTGCGTCGCGCAGACCCGGATCCTGGTGAGCGAACGCAAACACGACGAGGTCATCGACGCGCTGGCGGACATGATGGCCGGTCTGCAGGTAGGCGACCCCGCCGACGATGCCACCGACATCGGACCGTTGGTGGCGCAACGCCAACAGCACCGCGTGCAGTCCTACATTCAGGCCGGCCTCGACGAGGGAGCGCGAATCGTGCTGGGCGGCAAGGACAAACCGTATGATCGCGGCTGGTACGTTCAACCCACACTGTTCACCGACGCCAGCAACGACATGAAGATCGCGCGTGAGGAGATCTTCGGCCCGGTGCTGACCGTACTGAAGTACACCGATGAAGCCGACGCCGTGCGAATCGCCAACGACACCGACTACGGGCTGGCCGGCTCCGTCTGGACCGCCGACGTGGCGCACGGTCTGGAGATCGGCGCCCAGATCCGGGCGGGCACGTACGGCATCAACATGTACACGCTCGACACCACCGCACCGTTCGGCGGGTTCAAGCAGTCGGGCATCGGGCGTGAATTCGGCGCCGAGGGGCTCTCGGAGTATGTGGAGTTGCAGTCGACGGTGAGCGCGGACAAGTTGCCCGACCTCGCCACTGGCTAGTGTTTCGCCGACCGAGACGGGGGGCGTCCGGTCGGTCGCTAGCTAGCGGATCTCCAGGGTGACCTCTGCGGGACAACACAATTCGTCGCGCTGGTTGTAGACGGCGATCTCGAGGTCCACGAGCCGGCGCTGTACGTCGCCCACCGTGTCGGTGCGCTTGCCCACCACGCGGCCACGGCCCACCATCGAGTCGCCGGCATAGAAGGAGCCGAGCAGCGACACCTTCCGCCGCACCACTCTGCTGTAGGGCCCGGCCCAGCCGGTGGCGATGCGGTCCACGAAGCCCGCGGTATGCATCGTGTTGACGAAGATCGTCGGATGGCCGTGCCGCTCGGCGTAGTCGGGGTCGAAATGGCCGGGGAAGTAATCCCACGTCGCCCCGGGGTTCATCACGACGCGCTGGTAGTCGATCGTGTCCACCACCTCGGCAAGCTCGGTGGGGACGACGATGTCGTCCCACACCAGCCGCGCATACTTCGTCATGCCCGCCCCGCAGGGGTGAAGCGGAACAAGGTGTTTCGGTTGATCGCGACCAGCGCCCCGTCGGCGCGGTGGAACTGCTCGCACGTCGCGACGAAATGTCCTGTGCCCACCCGGGTCGTCTTCTCGGGTGACACCGACACGACCTCCTCGACGACGTGGAGGCGGTCACCCTCGAGGATGGGCACGGGGAACTCGACCTCGTTGGAGGCGTTGATGAATGTCGTGCCTGGCAAGGGCACGCGGATGGCGATCGAGGGCACGGGCCGTTCGTCGTTGGGCAGCCACGGCGGTGGGATCAGCCAACCCATCAACAGCGCGGGCGGTGCGGCGAGGCCGCCCCATACTTCGCGCGCGAAATCGGCGTCCCAGTAGGCGGGGTTGGGGTCGCGCACCATCGATGCGAAATGCTGAATCCGCGCACCACTCACCGCCGTGCCGGCGTATCTCGGTGCGGTCCGGACGCCGACCATGCGCAGCGCATCCTCGTAGGTGCCGAACGCGAGCTCGTACCGAATGCCCTCGCTCACACGGGTAACGCGCTCTCGTTTGGCACCCGGTCCCATTCGAGTTCGCGCGAGGTGAAGTACCACCCGCCGCGCTCGTAGATGAGCCGATCGGTGAATGTGCCTGAGGCCTCGAGTCGGTTGTCGCGCAGCAGCAACGCCACACACGTCTGCGTCGCGTCAACCCCGTCGACAGAGATTTCGTGGTCGACGGTCACCAATCGAACGCCGCCACCTCCGTCGAATGCGCTGCGCAGATCGTCGAACGACTCCCCCGACCGCACGTAGGTGGCGCCGGAATGACGAAACGTGGCGATCCAGCCGGGCAGGTCTCCTTCGGAGTACAGCCGGTTGTATCGCGCGTTCAGGTTCAGGATGGCGGCCCGCCCCGCGAGCCCGTCCAGTACGAACTGCTGTTGGTATGACAACGTCATCTTCTGATCTCCTACCGACTCAGCACGTAGCCGTGCGCTTCGCGGTCCCAGGCGTCGGCGCCGAGGCCCCTGCTCCGGAGCACATCCTTGCGGATACGCCCGATGACGTTCTTCGGAATCTCGTCGATGACTTCGAGGTAGCGCGGCACGCAGAAGTACGGCATGCGGGCCGAGCAGAAGTCGAGAAGTTCGGCGAAATCGACTGTCGCATCGTCACGCAACGTCACGACGACCAGGATGTCGTCCTCGCCGAGATCGCTGGGAATGCCGACCGCCGCCGCTTCCGCCACGGCCGGGTGGCGCATCACGATCTGCTCGACCTCGACAGACGACACGTTCTCACCCCGACGGCGCAGCGAGTCCGTTGCGCGGTCCACGAAGGTGAGGTTGCCGTCGTCGTCGAGGGAACCGAGATCGCCGGTGCGGAACCACTCCGGATGCGGCTGCACCTGCAAAGTCGCGCCGCCGGACGCCGACGACACATACCCCTCGCTGATCCCATGTGCCGTCCGCGCCCGGCAGGCGATCTCGCCGATCGTACCGGTGGACAACGGCCGACCCTGACCGTCGACGATTCGCACGTCGTATGCGGGGTTGACCACGCCTGAAGTACCCGGCTTACCGTCGTCGGAAGCCGACTTGTAGGCGACCGGGAACGCCTCGGTCAGGCCGTACATCGTCACGATGCGGCAGCGGTAGCGCTCCTCGATCGCGTGGTACATGTCGGCGGCGATGGGAGCCGCCGAGATGAACCGGATGCCGAGTTCGGCGTCCTGACGGCGCGGAGGCAATCGCATGAGCATCGACACCATCGCGCCCGCACCGGCGAAACCCGCGGCGCCGCAATCGCGTATCTCATCCCACACCTGGCCGGGGTGGAACGCGGCGGCCAGCACGCTGGTACCGCCGACCAGCATGGGTGCCAGGACCGTGGGCGCGGCGCTCAGGTGAAACAGCGGCATCGCGGTCCACAGCGTCTCCCCCGGTTGGAGTTCCCAGGACCTCGCGACGGTTGCCGCGGCGGTGAAGAGGTAATGCCATGTCGTGGCGACGGCCTTGGACGGGCCGGTGGTGCCGGAGGTGAAGAACAGCGCGCCGACGTCGCCCGGCCCGACGGGCTCGACGTCGGGCGCCGGGGCGGACGCGGTGGTCAGCGCCTCGGTGAGCGAATGGTCCACGACGCGTGTGGATCTCAGCGTCGGCACGTCACGGGCGATGTCGTCGAGTCGTGGCCGGCGCTCGGCGTCGGTGATCACCACGGCCGCCCGGGACAGGTTCAAAGCATGCGCGAGGAACTCCCCCTTGCTCGCGGCGTTCACAGCCGCGGAGACCGCCCCGATCCGCGCGGCACCGAGCCAGAAGTACACCCATTCGGGGCACGTTGCGGTGAACAGCGCCACCGTGTCGCCGCGGTTGACCCCGAGGTCGGCGAGCATGTGGGCCGCCGCGCAGGAACGGTCGCGCATCTGCGCGAAGGTGACCGGGGTGCCGGCGATCGACATCATCACCCGGTCGCCGTACTGCTCGGCGCGACGATCGAGCACGGCAGGAACACTGAATTCGTCGACCCCGAACGCCGCCGGGTCTGGTACGGGCTCCCGGCCGCGACCCATCAGGGTCCCGCTAGAGCCGGGTCGGGTTCGCCGTCGGCCGTATAGCCGAAATCGATCGGCGTGGGTTCTTCGCCCGGATAGAACCGGTGTGCCCACCGCCGCAGGGCGGCATAGTCGCGCGCCTCCTCCGGCGCCAGGTTCGGCTTCTCCAGGTACTTCATGTTCTCCCAGGTGAAGAAGTCCTGTTTGATGACTTCCTGTTGCAGAGCAAGGAATTTCGCCGCACGTCCGCCAGGCTTGTCGCCGGTGTCGCCGGGTTCGCGCACCGAGGCCTGGGTATAGAAGTAGTCGGTGTAGTCCTCGTCCACCGGGGTCTGCCCGGTCACCTGGATGGTCTGGACGAGCTCCTTGGGGAACCGCACGATACCCAGCCCCAGCGAGTAGTTGTCGTAGATGATGTTCGCGTCCACCGGGCCGCCGGGCGTGAGCCAGGTCGACGGCCGGCCGCCGCCGAAGTTCGCGGTCACCGTCGCGTGCAGGTGGTAACCGTCGACGTCGAACGACGTTGTGTTGGCGGCACTGTCGGCCTTGTGGACGAACTGCACGTGATACGGGTCGGCCGCGTTTTCGATGATCATCTGCGCGTGCACCTTGACCCGGTTGAGCATCCGCGAGTGCGGGTGCAGCGGGTAGTAGTCGTCGGTCTCGAGCTCGGGCAGCACCGGCGGCTGCCAGTAGGGCGCGCGGCCGTGGCGCTCGTGCCACACCACGATGAAGCCGTACCACTCCTGCGCGGGATACGACCTGACCCTGACGCTCTGCTTGCAACCGATCTTGCTGTACGGGATCAGCGCGTTGGTGCCGTCACCGCGCCACTGCCAGCCATGCCACGGGCAGACGATGTGCTCGCCCTCGACGGTGCCTCCGACGCCCATGTTGGCGCCAAGGTGAAGACAGTAGGCGTCGAGCACGTTCACCCTGCCGGACTTGGTGCGGAAGATGACCAATTCCTCGCCGAAGTAGTGGGCGCGTTTGACCTGACCCGGCGCCAGGTCGGAGGCGAAGCCGACGATGAACCAACCCGTGGGAAAGCGATATGTCGAGAGGCTGATTCCGCTGGGGCCGAACTCCCGTTCCGACGGATCGATCTTCGGATCGTCAACCGTATCCGTCATGCCGTCTCCGTCCGCGCACCCAATAAGCGCAGGTCGCAAAACCTGCCCGTTGCCTATTTTTACTATTTTAGGCATTCTAGGTCAAGGATGGCGACGCGAGGAGCACGCATGCCCACCACGACTCCGGTCGACCTTTCGGATGCTGCGTTGTGGCAGAACGGTTTTCCCGACGACCTGTTCGTCGAACTGCGCCGTGAACGCCCGATCTTCCACCACGAGCTGACCGACGGCGTGGCCCAGACGGTCAAGCGCGCCTTCTGGATGACCACCAAGCATCGGCACGCGCAGCGCATCCACCGCGACACCGACGCATTCACCGCGGCGGACGGTCCGCTGATCCAGGGCATCGGGCCCATCGGGGCGTTCCCGAATGTCATCACCATGGACCCGCCGGTGCTGACGAAGCGGCGGCGGGTGATGTCGCACGCGTTCACGCCCAAGGCCATCGGAAAGCTCGAGGACGGCATCAGGCGCCGCGCCGGCGCGATGATCGACGGGCTGCTGGAAGCGGGCGGCGGCGATTGGATCGAAGACGTCGCCGATGTACTGCCGATGTCCGTGATCGGTGACATCGTCGGGATTCCGGAGGAAGACCGGCCGGCCGTCTTCGACACCCTCGATCGCATCCTCAAGACCAATGAGCCCGACGATCGCACCAATCCCGGAGACCACCTCGAGCTGTTCGGGCAGATCTTCACCTATGCAACGGAACTCACCGCCGAGAAGCGGCAAAATCCGACCGACGACATCTGGAGCACGTTGGCCACGGCGGTGGTCACCGACGAGACCGGTCACGAACTGTCCATACCGGCCAACGAACTCGAGATCTTCTTCTTCGTGCTCACCTTGGCGGGCAGCGATACGACGAAGAACGCGTTGGCCGCCGGACTTCAGGCCTTCGTGGCCAATCCCGGTGAAATCGCGCGCTACCGCGCCGACGAGTCGATCCGCGCCAGCGCCGTCGAAGAGGTGTTGCGCTGGTCCTCCCCCGTCGCGTTCTGGACCCGCACCACCAAGGTGGACGTGGAGATGGACGGCATCACCATCCCCGCGGGCGATCGCGTGGTGTCGATGCTGCGCTCGGCCAACCGCGACGAGGATGTCTTCGAGGACGCCTTCGAGTTCGACATCGGCCGCACCGACAACCCGCACGTCACCTTCGGCGGCGGCGGCCCGCACCACTGCCTTGGCGCCATGCTCGCCCGTGCCGAAATCCGTGCGGCGCTCGACGAACTGCTGCTGCGCGCCGACGAGATCAGGCTCGGCCCAGCCAAGGTCACCTACCCCAACCTGACCAACAACATGTCGATCTACGACGGGATGCCCATCTCGTTGACACCGCGCTGAGTCACAGTCCTTTCGGCCGCGTGCCGATGATTCCGGCAGCGGCAAGGCGTTCGAGATCCGTCTCGGCGAGCCCACAGAACTCGGTCAACACTTCCCCGTTGTGCTGACCGAGCGTCGGGGGTGGGTGGTGCAGCCACCGGTCGACGCCGTCGGGCCGGGCGAACGGCGGGCACGGATAGAGTCCGGGTCCGGTGCTCGGATGGGTGAGAGGTTCGAAGAAGCCGCGATGCCGCAGTTGCGGGTTCTCGGTCACGACGGAGGGCGAAATCACCTCGGCCGCTGGGATTCCGGCCGCCGCGAGGCGGTCGACGACGGTGGCGGCGTCCTGGGTGGCGAACCACTCCGCCGGATCGCGGTCCGCATCACCCATCAACGCGGCCAGAGCGTCCGCTTCGGCGTCGGTGCGTACGGTCACTGCGATCCAGTCGTCGTCACCGGCGCACCGGTACACGTCCTGCGTTTCACCCGGGTGGTGTCCCCGGTTGCCGCGTCGCTCCATGACGGACCCGAAGGTCGCGAATTCGATTGGCTGCACGGCGGTCACATTGAGCACGCTCTCGAGCATCGGCACCTCGACGAGCTGGCCGCGCCCGGTGCGTTCGGTGAACTCCAGTGCCGCCAGCAGCGCGAACGCGGCATGCGTACCAGCCAGCGGATCGCAGGCGCCACGCGGGGCGACCGGCAGTCCGTCGGGCAGGCCCGTCACCCATGCGAGGCCGGCGATCTGCTCCATCGTCGGGGCGAAGCCCACCCTGTCGCGCCACGGCCCGGTCAGCCCGAACGCCGGCATGCGCACCATCACGAGGCGCGGGTTGACGTCGAGCAACGCGTCTGCGCCGAGCCCGAATTGGTCCATGACGCGCGGCGAGAAGTTCTCGACCACCGCGTCGGCCTGGCCGATCAGCGTCTTGATCAGCCGAATGCCGTCGTCGGTCTGCAGGTCCAGGGTGACCGAGCGCTTGTTGGTGTTCATGGCATGGAAGACCCAGCCGTACTCCCACCAGTCGTCGACGTCCTTGCGCATACCGCCGGAGTATCGGATGCCGTCCGGCCGCTGGATCGACTCGATCTTGATCACGTCCGCCCCGAACGTGGCCAGCGAGTGCGTTGCCGACGGGCCCGCCCAGAAGGCGGTGAAGTCGACGATGCGCAGGCCGGTGAGCGGTCTTTCTGGTGGGCCTTGTTGTGGCGAGCAGACGCGGAAACCCCCATTTGAGCCTCGAAATGGGGGGTTTCGCGTCTGCTCGCGGGTGAGACTCGCAGCGGACTGCCTTGGCTCCCAGAGGGATTCGGCGTCGGATGCGCCGACGGCGGGTGCGGGGCGAATCGGCGCGGGCGCGGCGGCGGACATCAGCCACGGCGGCCGCGGCTGCCGGAAGCCCGCAGGGTTGTCGACAAAAACGCCGCGCTCCTTCAGGTGGTCCATCTCGGTCACCGTGGCGCCGTTACCGAGGGGTGCCAGCGGCAACCGAAACAGCTGCCCGAGCTCGACGATCTCTGCGACCGTGCGTTCACGCATCCACGGGTCGATGCGCTCGCGGATCCAGTCGCGGTAGTCCCACCGCCCGATCTGGAACTGCAGCTGAGGCACCTCGGTGAATTCCGGACAGTCGACCATCGCGGCGAAGTCCAGCCATTGCTGCCCGGTGACCATGCTGATGCCGACGTACCCGTCCTTGGCCGGTTCGATCGAGGGCACTTCGACCGAGCGCCGGACGTGCGGTGCCTTCAGCAGCTGCGAGTGCAGCCATTCGCCGCTCTGCATCAGCGTGATCGCCTCGAGCATGGACATATCCAGGTGCACGCCGCGGCCACCGTTGCGGATCCCGCGGTGTGCGGCGAGCGCGCCGTACGCCGCCCAGACGCCGCCCTGGTACTCGCCAAGGTCACCGCCGATCGAGATCGGCGGACCGGCGGGGTCGCCACGGAAACCGGTGAGCCCGGACGCGGCCTGCAGGGTGAACTCCGTCGCAGGTCGTTCGGCCCATGGGCCGGTCCAGCCGAAGTCGGAGATGGTGACGATGACGATCTGGGGCGCCAGTTCCCGCAGCCGGTCAGGATCGATGCCGCGCGCGGTCGCCGCGGACCTGGTGGCGGTGACGATGACGATGTCCGCACCGGTGAGCACCTCGTCGGAAAGGCTTGTGACGCTGCGCTTTCCGGCGTTCAGATAGGTGAACAGCGGCGCGTCGACACCGTCGGCGGGCGCCGCTCCGGTAGCGGTGAAGCGGCGCAGCGGGTCCCCCGCGGCGGGTTCCAACTTGACGACGTCGGCACCGGCGTCGGTGAGCAACTTCCCGCAGTAGGCCCCCGCGATACGATCGGTGATCTCGAGGACACGGAGATCATGCAACGGGGTGGGTGCCGCGTCCTCGCTCAAGCCCTGAACCTCCCGTGGTTTCTTTGTCATCTTAGTAACTTTTGTCAGATAGGGATCGCATACACCCCAGGTAGCGGGCTTCTCGCTGTAGCATTGTCGGCGATATGACCACTTTGGGTATTGGCCCCGAGGCTCGCCGCCGGCTGGGCTCGCGCCGGACGGCCGAGATCGTCGCCGACGAACTCCGGCGACAGATCATCGACGGCGAACTGGCCGACGGTGACCTACTGCCCCGCCAGGAGGTGCTCGTCGAGCAGTTCCGGGTGAGCCTGGTGTCGCTACGGGAAGCCTTGCGGATCCTCGAAACCGAGGGTCTGGTGTCGGTGCGCCGCGGCAACCGCGGAGGCGCCGTCGTCCACGCCCCCGCCAAGGCCAGCGCGGCCTACATGCTCGGACTACTGCTACAGAGCGACACCGTTCCACTCTCCGATCTGGGCGCTGCACTTCAAGAGCTCGAGCCCATGTGCGCAGCGCTGGCGGCACGGCGCCCCGACCGCGGTGATGAGCTCGTTCCGAAGCTCAGAGAGATCAACAAGGCGATGGCCGAGAACATCGACGACGGGCCGAAGTTCACCGAACTCGGTGGCCAGTTCCACGACGAGGTCGTCCGCGGCTGCGGCAATCACACGATGATCGCCGTGGTCGGCAGTCTCGAGACGCTCTGGACCGGGCACCTGAACTGGTGGGCGCAGGAGACCACGGCGCGTGGTGAGTATCCGTCGATGAGTCAGCGCCGCATCGCGATGTCGGTGCACAACAAGATCGCCGACGCCATCGAGGCCGGGGACGGCGAGCGTGCCCGCAAGCTTTCGGCCCGCCACATCGCCGACACCCAGACCTACTTCAGCGCAGGCGATCCCGAGCAGCGGATCGTGGCGCTGTCGCCGCAGGCACTGGCTCGACGCAAGCACTAGAGGTGCTCTAGTGCGTAGCGCCTTGGTCACCGGCGGTAGCGGTGGAATCGGAAAGGCATGCGGCGCCAAGCTCGTCGAACTCGGCTACGACGTCGTCCTGACGGCCAGGCGCGAGGAACCGCTACGTGCCGCGGCGGCCGAGTTAGGTGCGCGCTACGCCGTCGCCGACGCCACGCAACCCGAGACGTTCGCGCCCGCGGCGGCGGCACTCGACGAGATCGACCTCGTCGTGCACGCCGCGGGCATTCTCGGCGGAACCTACGCCCGCAAGCAGACTTTCGCGCAGTGGCGGGCGACGATGTCGGCGAACCTGGATTCGTGTTTCGTCGTGACGTCGGCGGCGCTACCGAAGATGAAACCGGGCTCACGCTTCGTGTTCATCTCGTCGTCGGCGGCGCATGAACCGATGCTCGCGCGGACGGCCTACTCGGCGTCGAAGGCCGGGATGAACGCGTTCGCGGGCGCGCTCGCGCGTGAGGTCGACCGCGACGGGATCAACGTGCACATCGTCACTCCCGGACCCGTCGAGACCGAGATGCTGCAGGACGTCCCGTTCGAGATGTATGCGATCCGCGCCGCCGACGTCGCCGACGCCGTCGCCTGGCTCGACACTCTCGACCCGTCCGTCGAATTGCCTGAGATCCGGTTGCACGCCGTCACGCGCGGCCCGTACGCCCGCGATCCGATGGTTCCGCTCGAGGCCGAACGCCGCGCTCCGCGGTGATTTCGGCGTGCTGGGTCACGCTCAGCGAGACTCAACACGCCGAAACCGCAGTTCCTTGACCGTCGCGGGCAGGCCGTACAGCGTCGTCGCGTTGCCCCGCATGATGCGCTCACGCTGGTCGGCGGGAAAGCGTCGGATCGCCCAGTCCGGCGAGTCGTAGCTCCAATGCGGGTAGTCCGTCGAGAACATCAGGTTGTCGCCGAGGTCCATCATCTCGAGATACTCGCGGTACTCCCCCAGGTCGACGTCCTCGAGCGGTTGAGTGGTGAACCGGACATGCTCACGGACGTAGTCGGACGGCTTCCGACGCACATGCGGCAGATCGGCCTTGCGCTGCTCCCAGATCCGGTCCATCCGCCACATCACGGGCAGCGCCCACGTGAAGCCGCCCTCGACGAACACCACCCGCAGATCGGGGTGTCGGTCGAAGGCACCGTCGAACACCAGGCTCATCAGATGCGACACATACAGCAGCGGCCACGACGCGAAGAAATCGTGCCAGTGCGCGGGATTGCCGACCGGATAGATCGGGATCAACTCGAATGGCGTCTGCCCCATCAGGTGTGTCGCGACCGGAAAGCCGTTCCGGGCGGCCGCCGCGTACAACGGGTCGAAATGCGTGCTGCCGAATGGGATCCCGCGGGTCTGCGGTGTCATCAGCACCTCGGCCATGTACGGATGGCCGGCCCACCGCTCGATCTCCCGGGCGGCCGCTTCGGGATCCTGGGCCGTGACGCTGATCGCCCCGCGCCATCGGCCGTGCCAGTTGTTCTCCCCGAGCCAGACGTCGGCGAGCCAGTCGTTGTAGGTGGCCTTCAGGATGTGCTCCGCCTGCGGCAGCTGCGCGTCGCACATCGGTTCCAGCACAGCGATACTCACACCGGCGTCGATCAACAACTGCTTGGCGGCGAAGTCCGGATCGCTGCCCGCGATACCGCCTCCCGGCGGGGCAGCGTCCACCCGCAGTGAGTTGGTCTTGTAGGAGTCCGGAGTGTCGTAGAAATGCGGCACCGGCGACACCGCGTTACCCGTCGGCCAGAGCTTGTCCTTCCACTCTGCGGGCGCATACGACTTGAGCACCTCGGCCGACACCGGCAGCGGATGGACGTCGGTGTCGACGATCGTCACCGCAACGTCACGCGCCGCGGTCTTCGCCCCAATGTCCTCGGCGATGGTCATATCAGGCTCCCTTCGACGAGCCCGTACATTTCACTTGCGTTGCGCCACAGCACTTTCTCCCGCTGGGCATCGTTGAGCCCGCCGACGACGGCATCGGGTCCGGTCGTCGACCAATGCGGATAGCTCGACCCGTACATCAGTAGGTCGGCCTTGTCGGTGAAGTCCATCCACCGTTCGGCCTGGCTTTCATCCGTCGGCCCGTCAAGCGCCGACGAACAGAACCGCACATGATCTCGCAGATACGCGCTGGGAAACCTGTCCACCCAAGGGGTTTGGTCGCGCATCGACATCCAGAACGTATCGAGCCGCCACATCAGCGGCGTGAGGATGTCGTAGCCGCCGTCGGTGAAGACGAAGCGAAGGCCGGGGTGCCTGCCGAACATTCCCTCGATGATCAGCGCCGCCAGGTGCACGAACGAGTTCAGCGGCATGAAGGCGGCGTAGCCCGGATAGGTGTAGGCGTGACCGGCGAAGGTCGGCGCATGGTCGACTCCGTTGCCGCCGTTGATGTGTACGGCCACCGGAAGGCCGTGCGCGGCGGCGGCCTCCCAGATCGGCTCGAACATCGGCTTACCGTACGGCTCACGCGACTGCATCGGAACTCCGACCTGCACCATCTTCGGATGGCCGGCCAATCGCTCGATCTCGGCGACGGCACCCCGCACGTCTTCGGGATTCACCCGGATGGTGCCGCGGAACCGGTTCGACGTGTCCGGCTCCAGCCATCGGTCGAGCAGCCAGTCGTTGACCGCGGCGCAGATCCGGCTGTTCAGCAGGTAGTCGGCGATGTTGCCGCGCGTCAGCGGGTTGAGGATCGCGTAGTCGGCGCCGTTGCCCTCGAAGAGATGCCGCGCGACGGTCTCGGGGTCCGACCCGGGATAGCCGTCGCCGTACAGATCCTGTCGGTAGTCTCCGCCGGGCGCCTGGTACCACTGCTGTTCGACATCGGGGATGGCGCGCAGCTTGTGCGGCGCCGCCAGATACCGCCGGATCTCCGAGTTGTACCGGAAATGCGGTTGGACGTTCGCGTCGATGATCATGCGGCCTCCTCGCCGGCTCGGCCGCCGCATTTCAGGTTGACGATTCGCTCGCAATCTTCGCTCATGCGGTCAGGTACACCTGTCCGTCGGCGACGTCGACCTCGTAGGTACGTACCCGCTTCTTGGGATCCGCGAGGTTCTCCCCGGTGATGATGTCGAACTCCCACTGATGCCAAGGGCAGCGCGCGATCTGGCCTTCGCGTTCATGGCGGATCTGACCGGGCATTTCGGGGTCGTACTCGGTGGTCCCCCCGGTGTAGCCGAGGCACAGCGGAGCGCCCTCGTGCGAGCAGTAGTTCGCGATCGCATACAGCGAGCCGTCGATGTTGTAGACGCCCACGCCGTACTTGCCGGCCTGCACCAATTTCATGGTTCCCGGAGGCAGGTCCTCGATCGCGCACACCGCTCGGCGCTCCATATCACCTCGATTCCTTGACCTAGAATACTAAAATAGTAAAGATAGAGCGACAGACCTGCTAGATCTGCCGCCGGGAGGCAACCGTGACCACGAGCACCGACGCGCACGACCAGTCCATCGCCCCCGATCTGGTGAATAACCCCTACCCCTATTTCGCGCACATGCGGAAAACCAATCCCGTGTGGCGGGGCACGCTCCTGCACGGCGAACTGACGCCGCCGGAGCCCAAAGACGCTGAGCACTGGGTGCTGTTCGACTTCGACAGCGTCTTCACCGCGTTCCGTGAGGACCAGGTGTTCGGCTCGCAGATGTATCACGACACGATCGAGCTGGTCTTCGGACCGACGATCCTCGGCATGCACGGCAAGGAGCATCACGACCACCGCAGCCTGGTGAGCAAGGCGTTCAAGCAGAGCGCCCTGGCGCAATGGGAACCCGAGGTGATCGACCCGATCTGCGACCAACTCGTGGACGCGTTCAAGGACGACGGGGAAGTGGATCTGGTCAAGGCGGTGACATTCGAATTCCCCACCCGGGTCACCGCCGCCCTGCTCGGCCTTCCCCAGGACGATCTGGACATGTTCCGGAAGCTCTCGTTCGACCTGATCTCGATCGCCGAGGACATCGAGGCCGGACTGAACGCGTCCGCCGCACTGGGCACCTACTTCCAGGAACAGGTGGACCAACGGCGAAGAACGCCGACCGACGATGTCATCGGCGATCTCGTCGCGGCGGAGATCGACGGGGAGAAGCTCACCGACGAGGCGATCATCTCGTTTCTGCGCCTGCTGCTGCCGGCCGGGCTCGAAACCACCTACCGGTCGTCGGGAAACCTGTTGCAGCTCTTGCTCACCCATCCGGACCAGCTCGAAGACCTCCAACGGAATCGTGACCTCATTCCCGCCGCCATCGAGGAGGGCATCCGGTATGAGACGCCGCTTGTCGCGGTGGCCCGCGTCGTCAACCGCGATTTCGAGATGCACGGCATCACCATTCCCGAGGGTGCGCAGGTGAACCTGTGCATGGGGTCGGCCAACCGCGACGAAACGCGCTGGGAGAACGCCGAGGTGTTCGATATCCACCGTCCGCGTCGGGCGCATATCTCCTTCGCCGGCGGCATCCACAGCTGCCTCGGCATGCATCTGGCCAGGGTCGAGACGAGGGCGATGCTGACCAGCCTCTTCGACCGATTGACGGATTTCGAGCTGATGGCCGACGACGATACGAAAATCGTCGGCATCCCGTTCCGTTCACCCAAGCGCCTGCCCGTGACCTTCCGCAAAGTCGCATGAGAAGCCGCGCCGCGATCCTGCACGACATGGGCCAGCAGTGGTCGGTCGAGGAGTTCGAACTCGACCCGCCCCGCGCGGGCGAAGTGCTCGTGGAGATGGCCGCCGCGGGGTTGTGCCACTCCGACGAGCACATCCGCAACGGGGACATGTCCGCGTCCAACGAGGTGATGCAGTCGTTCGGCCTGCCGTCGATGTTCCCGCTGATCGGCGGTCACGAGGGCGCGGGCGTGGTGCTCGAAGTGGGCGACGGGGTGACGGCATTCGCACCGGGCGACCACGTCGTGAGCACCTTCGTCGCCGTCTGCGGCCAATGCAAGTGGTGTAACTCCGGGATGGAATACATCTGCGATATGGGCGCGCAGGTGATGATCCCCGGCATGCCCACGGACGGCACCTTTCGCCACCACACCACCGACGGCAGGCAGCTCGGTCATCTGTCAAAGGTCGGTGCATTCTCCAAACACACTGTGGTGTCGACGGATTCGATCGTCAAGATTCCGTCGCATCTTCCGCTGCTCCCGATGGCGTTACTCTCGTGCGGCATTCCGACGGGCTACGGTTCGGTGGAGAACCGCGCCAACGTCACGGCAGGCGACACCGTCGTGGTCATCGGCGTCGGCGGCATCGGCACCGGGGCCGTCCAGGCGGCACGCATCAACGGTGCGGCACAGATCATCGCCGTCGACCCGGTGGAGTTCAAGCAGAAGTCGGCGCTCGGATTCGGTGCCACACACAGCGTCTCGAGCATCGAGGAGGCCGCCGACCTCGTCCGCCACCTGACCCAGGGAGTGATGGCCGATGCCGTCGTCGTCTCACCGTCGTTGATCGCGGCTGAGGACGTACAGCCGGCACTGACGCTGACACGCAAGGGCGGAACGTGCGTCCTGACCGGAATGACCAAACAACTCACGAATTCGATTTCGATCAACTTGCAGGAGTTCATCCTGTGGAACAAGAGCCTCGTCGGTACGGTGTTCGGGTCTTGCAACCCCCGGGTCGACATCGCGCGCTTCGCCCGGCTCTACGAAACGGGGCTGTTGCAGCTCGATGAGATGATCACCCGCCGCTATCGGCTCGACGAGATCAACGACGGGTACCGCGACCAGCTGAACGGTGAGATCATCCGCGGCGTCATCGACTTCAGCCTGGACTGACGTCAGGTCATGGCGTAGAACCTCTGCGCGTTCAGTCCGCCGATCTTCGCGCGCGACTCGTCGCCGATGTCCGCGCGATTCCTCAAATACTCTGTGCTGCGCGGCCATTCACCGTCCCAGTGCGGATAGTCGCTGGCGAACATGATGAAGTCGTCGCCGAGCACGTCGATGACGCCGGGCAGGATCGGCTCCTCGGACTCACAGGTCGTCCAGATGTTGCCCGCGCGCAGATACTCCTGCGGATCACGCTGCCAGCCGCCTTCGATCCAGTCGCGGCGCTTCTCGAAATGCTCGTGCAGCCGGTCGATGAAGAACGGCACCCATCCCACCCCGGCTTCGAGGAAGGCGACGCGCAGGTCGGGGTGCCGGTCGAAGACGCCGCCGGAGATGAGCGCGGTCATGGCCGTCATCTGGTCGAACGGGAAGCTCACACAGTGCACCTGGATGTAGTTGGTGAAGCGGTCGACGCCGATCTTCGGCAGGTGCATGCCCGGGGCGCCGTGGATGCCGAGCGGCATGTCCAGTTCGACGGCCGTGGCGTAGAACGGGTCGAGGTCGGGGTGGTCGAGATTGCGCGTCTTGAGCGCCGGCGGGACATGCGTCGCGACGAGTCCGAGCTCCTTGGCCTCGCGCATGACGTCGATCGCCACGGCACCGTGTTCGATCGGAGTCACCGCGATCCCCCGCAACCGGCCGCCGCTCGAGCGGCAGTAGTCGGCGATCCACTGGTTGTAGAGGCGGGCGAATCCGGCGGCGAACTCGGGATCCTCCAGCGTCGGTGCGCACAGCCCGAGGCTCGGATAAAGCACCATCGTGTCGATGTGGTCGCGGTCGGCGTCGCCGAGCACACCGGCCGGTGACGAGTAGTCGATACCGGGCGCCGTCGACAACCCGTGTTCGCGCGGGCAGCCGGCACCCGGCCCGTCGGCTTCGGGATAGTTGCGGCCCTCGATGACCAGCGCCCGGCCGTCCGCTCTGGGCACGATGAATTCCGGCCAACGCGCCATCGCCTCGACCGCGAGCGACGCGCCCTCGGCGACATGGCCGTCGGCATCGATGATCCGCATGGGTGGATGCTAGAACTAGCTGCATGCCGAGCGAGACCATCCAGCAATTGCTGCGCGAGCGCGCGACGGCGGACACCGTTGCGATCAAGTACGGGGACCGCAGTTGGTCCTGGCGCGAACATCTGCGCGATGCGTCCGCCCGCGCCGCCGCGCTGCTCTCACTCGCCGATCACGAGCGCCCACTGCACGTGGGCGTGCTGATGGACAACAACCCGGAGTTCCTGAACCAGATGGCGGCCGCGGGCCTCGGCGGTTACGTGCTCTGCGGGATCAACTCGACGCGACGCGGGGAAGCGCTGGCCGCCGATATCCGCCGCGCCGATTGCCAGATCGTGGTGACCGATGGTGAGCACCGGTCGTTGCTCGACGGTCTCGACCTCGACGGTGTGCAGGTGCTGGACACCTCGACCGACGCCTGGCTGCGGTTGATCGAGTCCGCCGGCGACCTCACGCCCTATCGCGAGGTCGAACCGATGGACACGTACATGCTGATCTTCACGTCGGGAACGAGCGGCAACCCGAAACCCGTGCGGGCGTCGCATTTCATGGTGCTGATGTCGGGCCAGGCCCTCGTCGAGAAGTTCGAGGTGACCGAGGACGACACGTGCTACCTGTCGATGCCGCTTTTCCACTCCAACGCGTTGGTGGCCGGTTGGGGTGTGGCGGTGGCACGTGGTGCGGCGATGGCGCCTGCGAAGTTCTCGGCGTCGAGGTTCGTCAACGACATCCGACACTACGGCGCCACCTACATGAACTATGTCGGCAAGCCCCTGGCCTACATTCTGGCCACACCTGAAAAGCCCGACGAAGCACAAATCCCCCTGCGCATCGCGTTCGGCAACGAGGCCAGCGACCGGGACATCGAGGCCTTCGAGAAGCGGTTCGGCTGCACGGTGTGGGACGGGTTCGGCTCGACTGAGAACGCGGTCATCATCACCCGGGAGGAAGGGACACCGAAAGGCTCACTGGGCAAAGGATTTCCGGGTGTGGCGATCTACAACCCCGAGACGGTCACGGAGTGCCCGCCCGCACGATTTGACGAGGGCGGCGCGCTGCTCAACGCCGACGAGGCGATCGGCGAACTCGTCAACACCGACGGACAGGGCTTCTTCACCGGCTACTACAACGCCGACGACGCGACCGCCGAACGCATGCGGCACGGCATGTACTGGTCCGGCGACCTGGCCTACCGCGATGCCGATGGCTGGATTTACCTGGCCGGCCGCAGCGGCGACTGGTTGCGGGTGGACGGTGAGAACATGGCGGCCGCGCCGATCGAACGCATCCTCATCCGATTGCCTGTCATCAATCTGGTCGCCGTCTATGCGGTCCCCGACGAGAACGTCGGAGATCAGATCATGGCGGCGATGGTCCTCAACGACGACGCCTCGCTCACCCCTGACGAGTTCGAGTCATTCCTCGCCGCGCAGCCCGACCTGTCCTCCAAGGCATGGCCGCGATACGTCCGCATCGCACCCGATCTCCCGACCACCGCCACGCACAAGGTGCTCAAGCGTGAACTCGCCGCGCAGGGGCCGACCCCCGGCGACGGTGAACTGTGGGTCCGCGAAGAGCGCGGCACCCGCTACAGCCGCGCCTAGTACTGGCCGAGCGGCCGGCAGAGATTGGTGATCGGGTTCCAGTACTGCCCCGGTGCGCAGTTGAGCGGCACCGAATTCTTGCAGGTGTTGGATCCCGGATCCCAGTACTGCCCGGGCGGACAGTTGAGGGGCTGTGCCGCACCGCCTGCCGCGGTGACGACCGCGAATACCGGGGCGCAGACCGCCGCGACGATCGCCGAACGGATCAACTTTGACATGCTTATCGTCTGCCCCTTGGCCGACGATCTCAAACGCCCGGTCACTTGACGATGATGCGCAGCTTCTCCCAGCCGCGAACCGTCGATGTCGGTGCCAGCTGCGCGTTTTCGTAGTCGACGTCCCACTCCGGCCACCGGTTGAGCAGCTCGTCGAGCGCGACGCGCCCCTCCAGTCGCGCCAGATTGGCGCCGAGGCAGTAGTGCAGACCCTTGCCGAATGTCAGGTGCGAACCGCCGCGGTGAATGTTGAACTTGTCCGGCTCGTCGTAGCGCTCGGGATCGCGGTTCGCGGCGCCGAACAGCAGGAGCATCGCGCTGCCCGCGGGTACCGTCTGCCCGTAGGCCTCGTAATCCCTTGCCATGTAACGGGCTACGTGCGGGCCCGTCGGCTCGAAGCGCAGGGTCTCGTCGATCGCCCGGGTCAGCAGCGAGCGATCCTGGTGAATCTCGCGACGTTGATCCGGGTGCTCGGCAAGCACTTTGGCGAGCCAGCCGATGAGCCGACCCGTCGTCTCGTTGCCTGCGCCCGCCACCACCTGGGTGTAGTGCAGCACCTCTTTTCGGTGCAGTTTGCGAGTCACGCCTTCTTCGTCGGTGAACTCGACATTGAGCAGGGCCGTCATCAGATCGTCGGACGGATTCTTCGACCGCCACTCGACATAGTCGGCGTACATGCGTCCGTCGGCGATCGCGTCCGCCTTGGCGACCTTCATCGGCGCACCCGGCTTCGTGCGCAGATTGGCGTCGTTGCGGTCGCGGAACTCCACCTGCTCGGACTCAGGGATACCGAGGAGCATGCCGATGACGCGCATCGGCATCATCGCGGCCAGCTCGGCAACGATGTCGAAGCTGTCCGAACCCACCAGCGGGTCAAGGCAATTGACGCAGTAGGCGCGAATCTGGTCCTCGATCTCGGCCATCCGGCGTGGAGTGAACACCCGCGACATCAGCCCCCGCAGCATGCTGTGCACCGGTGGATCCTCGAACATCATCACGCCCTTGGGCATGTCGAAGTCCGACTTCACCAGCTCGAGGATGTCGCTGCGCTGGTTGGAAAACGTCTCCCAGTCGTTGAGCGCCTTCTCGACGTCGACGTAGCGGGACAACGCCCAGAAGTCGTAGCGCTCGTTGTAGTACAGCGGCGCCTCCTCGCGCAGCCGCGCGTAGGTCGGGTAGGGATTCGCCACGATCCCGACGTCGTACGGGTCGTAATACACCTCGGCCTCACTGGTGGTGGTCACGTGAAATCCCCTATTTCAGAAGGCTGCCGGCGTCGACGGGCAGAGTGACACCGGTGATGTAGCGGGCTTCGTCGGACGCCAGGAACAGCACCGCGTTGCTGATGTCGACCGGCTCCACCCACGGAATCGGAAGGAAGTGGAACGACTGGCAGATCGGGGCGAGGTCGTCGGGTCCGGGGTTCTCCAGATCGGGACGGAACAGCTGATAGGTCGGCTCGTTCATCAGCAGCGGCGTGCACACATGCGTCGGGTGCACGGTGTTGACGCGAATGTTCTTGGCGCCCAGTTCGACTGCGAACGTCCGCATCAGGCCGACGACCCCGTGTTTGGCGGCGATGTAGTGGCCGACCTGAGGATATGCCTTGATGCCGCCGACCGAGCTGGTGATGATGACCGAACCGCTGCCGCGGGCGAGCAGATGGGGAACGGCCGCCTTGACGGTCTTCCACACGCCCCCGAGGTTGATGTCGATGGTCTCGTCCCAGATGTCCTCGCGCATCTTGTGCAGCTTGACGCCCGTGGTGCCGATGCCCGCATTGGCCACGACGATGTCGAGGCCGCCGAACTCTTCGACGCCGCTGTCGAGAGCGGCCTTCATCGCGTCGTAGTCGCGGACATCGACCTGCGCGGTCACGATGCGCCGGTCCAGGTTCTTCACCATGTCGGCGGTCTCGGCGAGGTCCTCGGGGGTGGCGGCAGGCGCTGTCGAGTCCTCGAACCCGCGGCAGATGTCGATCGCGATGATGTCGGCGCCCTCCTGAGCCAACCGCACCGCGTGACTGCGGCCCTGCCCGCGCGCCGCCCCGGTGATGAACGCGACCTTGCCCTCTACCCGCCCGGCCATCGACGCTCCTCGTCGTTCGGAAATAGCCATTGTTGGGCGATCGCCCAACATCTAGACTGCGGCCATGTGTAGCAGCACCGATGGCGAGCGGTCAAGAGGTGGGCGCGCGTCGGCGACACGCGACGCGCTCATCCGAGCGACCGCCCAGGTGATGCTCGACGAGGGGTATGCCGCGGCGACGTCACGGCGGGTGGCGGCGAAGGCCGGCGTGAAACCCGCACTGGTGCACTATTACTTCCCGAGCATGGACGACCTGTTCATCGCCGTGCTGCGCGACGGTGCGGAGACCAACCTGATGCGGCAGCGCCAGGCGCTGGCCGACGACGAGCCCCTCCACGCGCTGTGGCGGCTCAACAGCACCCACGGAGCCCGCCTATTCATGGAGTTCATGGCGCTGGCCAACCACCGCAAGGCCATCCGGAGCGAGATCGCCGCCTACGCGGAGCGCTTCGGTGATGTAGAGGAAAAGGCCGTGGAGGCCGCTATGCGTGCACACGGCGCGGATACGGCGGCATTTCCGCCGGCGGTGATGTCTATGATCGTCACGAGTCTCGCGCGCATCGTGCTGCTGGAACGCGGACTTGGGATCACCCGTGGGCACGCCGAGGCGGAAACCTTCATCAAGGGCTATCTCGACCGGTTCGAAACGCCCACCTCGTGACCCGAGCGGTGACCCAAACCGCACGCTCACGCACGTAGTGAGCAGCAGCACAAAAACTTGAGATAACCTGTGCGCAGATGAGAACTTATACGGGCTAAGTTACGCACATCTGAACCGCGGCGACTGACACGGAACTCGAGGGCGCTTATATGGGAGGCACGGGTCGGGGGCGATCGTCTTGATCGGCCTCGCCAAGAAGGTGTGGATTCCGCTCGTCATCCTCCTTGTGGTGGTTGTCGCGGGATTCACCGTCCATCGCGTCCGCACATTCTTCGGCGCCGATGGCATCATCGTCACCCCGAAGGTGTTCGCCGACGACCCCGAACCGTTTGACCCCAAGGTCGTGAAGTACGAGATCTTCGGTAACGGCTCGTACGCCGACATCAACTATCTGGATCTGGACGCCAAACCACAGCGCATCGACGGCGCGAGCCTGCCGTGGTCGCTGACGCTGCAGACCACTGCGCCGTCGGCCGCGCCGAACATCGTCGCGCAGGGTGACGGGTCCACGATCACCTGCCGCGTCACCGTCGATGACGAAGTCAAGGACGAGCGAACGTCCACCGGCCTGAATGCTCAGACATTTTGCTTTGTTAAGTCCGCATGAGTACACCCGCCAGCGAAGCGCCGACCGACGCATTTCCCCCCGCTGAGCCCGCTGCGAGGCCGTTCATCCCGCGAATGATCCGCGCCTTTGCGGTCCCCATCATTCTCGTCTGGATCGCCGTCATCGCGGTGCTGAATGTCACTGTGCCCCAACTGGAAACGGTGGGGCAGATGCGTGCGGTCTCGATGAGCCCGGACTCGGCGCCGTCGATGATCGCGATGAAGCGCGTCGGGCAGGTGTTCGAGGAGTTCGACTCCGACAGCTCGGCCATGATCATCCTGGAGGGCGACAAGCCGCTCGGCGAGGACTCTCGCGCGTTCTACGGCGAGATGATCAACCGCCTCGAAGCGGACAAGAAGCACGTCCAGAGCGTTCAGGACTTCTGGAGCGACCCGCTGACCGCTTCGGGGGCGCAGAGCAGCGACGGTAAGGCCGCCTACGTCCAGGTCTACCTCGCAGGCAATCAGGGTGAATCGCTGGCCAACGAGTCGGTCGAGGCCGTGCAGAAGATCGTCGGCGACATGACCCCACCGCCGGGCGTCAAGGTGTTCGTCACCGGGCCAGCGGCATTGGCGGCCGACCAGCACATCGCCTCCGATCGCAGCATGCAGATGATCGAAGCGGTCACCTTCACGGTGATCATCGTGATGCTGCTGTTGGTCTACCGCTCGGTGATCACCGTCGTGTTGACCCTCGTCATGGTCGTGCTGCAGCTGGCGGCGGCCCGAGGTGTGGTGGCGTTCCTCGGCTACTACGAGATCATCGGCCTCTCGACCTTCGCCACCAGCCTGCTGGCGACATTGGCCATCGCCGCTGGTACGGACTATGCGATCTTCCTGATCGGCCGGTACCAGGAGGCTCGAGCGGCTGGCGAAGACCGCGAACAGGCCTTCTACACCATGTACCGCGGAACGGCCCACGTGGTGCTGGGCTCCGGCCTCACCATCGCCGGCGCCACCTTCTGCCTGAGCTTCACCAGGCTCCCCTACTTCCAGTCACTCGGTGTGCCGCTGGCGATCGGTATGACGGTCGGCGTCGTCGCCGCACTGACGCTGAGCGCCGCGATCATCGTCGTCTCCAGTCGGTTCGGCAAGACACTCGACCCCACGCGCGCGCTGAGGGTGCGCGGCTGGCGAAAAATCGGCGCTGCTGTCGTCCGATGGCCCGGTCCCATCCTGGCGTCGACGATCGTCCTCTCGTTGGTCGGCCTGTTGATGCTGCCCGGGTACCGCACCAACTACAACGACCGCAATTACCTGCCCGCGGACCTGCCGGCGAACCAGGGCTACGCGGCAGCGGACCGCCACTTCTCGCAGGCGCGGATGAATCCCGAACTGCTGATGGTCGAGAGCGACCACGACCTGCGCAACTCCGCGGACTTCCTCGTCATCGACAAGATCGCCAAGCAGGTGTTCCGGGTTCCCGGAATCTCGCGGGTCCAGGCGATCACCCGCCCCGACGGTAAGCCGATCGAGCACACGTCGATCCCGTTCCAGATCAGCATGCAGGGCACGACCCAGCAGATGAATCAGAAGTACCTGCAGGACCGCATGGCGGACATGCTCGTCCAGGCCGACGAGATGGAGAACACCATCGCCACGATGGAGAAGATGTCGTCGCTCACCGAACAGATGGCCGCGACGACGCACTCCATGGTCACGAAGATGAAGTCGATGACTCTCGATGTGGCCGAATTACGGGACAACATCGCGAATTTCGACGATTTCTTCCGCCCGCTGCGCAACTATTTCTACTGGGAACCGAAGTGCTTCAACATCCCGATCTGTTGGGCGCTGCGGTCGATCTTCGACACCCTCGACGGCATCGACACGATGACCAAGGACATCCAGGAACTGATCCCGGACATGGAGCGGCTGGATGCGTTGATGCCGCAGATGGTCGCGCTGATGCCCGAGATGATCAAGACCATGCGGACCATGCGCGACATGATGCTGACGATGTATGCCACCCAGAAGGGCATGCAGGATCAGATGGCCGCGATGCAGGAGAACTCGTCGGCGATGGGCGAGGCGTTCGACGCGTCGATGAACGACGACTCCTTCTATCTGCCGCCGGAAGTCTTCGACAACGCAGAGTTCAAGAAGGGCATGGAGAACTTCATCTCGCCCGACGGCAAATCGGTGCGCTTCATCGTCGCCCACGACGGTGACCCGATGACACCGGAGGGTGTCGCGAGGATCGACGCGATCAAACAGGCCGCCAAGGAAGCCATCAAGGGCACTCCGTTGGAGGGCTCGACGGTGTACCTGGCCGGCACCGCGGCGGTGTTCAAGGACATGTCGGACGGCAGCAACTACGACCTGATCATCGCCGCTATTGCGGCCCTGGCCTTGATCTTCGTCATCATGCTGATCCTCACCCGAAGCGTGGTGGCAGCCGCGGTCATCGTCGGCACGGTGCTGACGTCGCTGGGCGCCTCGTTCGGCCTCTCGGTACTGATCTGGCAGCACCTCATCGGGATCGAACTGCACTGGATGGTGCTGGCGATGTCAGTCATCATCCTGTTGGCTGTCGGCGCCGACTACAATTTGCTCCTGGTATCAAGGCTCAAAGAAGAGCTGCATGCCGGGGTCAACACCGGGATCATCCGCGCAATGGGCGGAAGCGGCTCGGTGGTCACCACAGCGGGTCTGGTGTTCGCCTTCACGATGATGTCGATGGCGGTCAGCGAACTCACAGTTATCGGACAAGTCGGAACCACCATCGGGCTCGGCCTATTGTTCGATACCCTAGTAATCCGGTCATTCATGACACCGTCCATCGCGGCATTGATGGGTAAGTGGTTCTGGTGGCCACAGCGGGTTCGGGCACGGCCGGTGCCCTCGCCGTGGCCGCAACCACCGCAGCAGTTGGCCCCTATGGGCTCTGAGGGAGGACAGCAGTGAAACGTTTGATGGGGGTCGGGATCTCTATCGCCGCAGCAGCACTACTGTCGGCGGCGCCCGCACAAGCCGACGTAGACACCGATTTCACCAATTTGCTGCACACCTACGGCATCTATGGGCAAAAGGACTACAACGCGTGGATCGCGAAGATCACGTGCAAGCGGTTGCGCAACGGACTCGACAAGGACGCGACCATGTCGGCGAAGTTCATCCACGATCAGCTGGTCCTGGACAGCACCACCGAGCAGGCCTGGCAGTTCCTCGGTGCCGCCCTGCGTATGTACTGCCCGGACAAACTGCCGATCCTCGATCAAGCCGCCGCGGCGCAGCAATAGCTAAGGAGAACAGGATGTTTCGCAAAGCGACCATTGCGGCAGCCGCGCTCGGTTGTGCGGCGATGATCTTCCCAGCCACCGCCTCCGCCGATGCCACCGACGAGTATCCGATCCCGAATCGGATCATGCGGACCACCTGCACCGTCGACCAGTACATGGCCGCCGCACGGGATACCGACCCGATCTACTACGAGCGGTACATGATCGACTACAAGAACCGTCCGGCCGACGTTCAGGCCGGTGCCCGTAACCGGATCTACTGGTTCTTCTCGCTGGACTACGCCGGCCGCAGGCAGTACTCCGAGAACACCGCGACCAACGTCTACTACGAGCAGATGGCGACGCGCTGGGGCAACTGGGCCAAGTTGTTCTTCAACAACAAAGGCGTCGTCGCACACGCCACCGAGGTCTGCATGAACTACCCGCCGGTCGATCCGACGGTCTGGAACTGGTAACCGCCGGCTACGGCAGGGCGCTGAACAGCGGGTTGACCACGGCCTGAGCCGGGTCCGTCGGAGGTGGTGCCGGCAAACCGGCGGGCTGCACTCCAGGTAGCTGCGCGGGGTTTGCCACGGGCAGAGGCGCGGGCCCCGGCAAGGTCGGGGTCAGAGCATGTTCCGGCGCGGCCTCAATCGAATTCTCGGTCGACAGCGTGACGACGGGAATCTGTTGTGCCTGCACCACGGGTGTTTCGATGGCGGGACTGCTGCGTCGCGTCGGCGCCGGCTTGGGACGTCCCGCAACCAGCTGCACCACGTCAGGAGTGGACGCCGCCGCAGCGGGTGCAGTCACCGCCTGAAACCCAAGCGAGGGCGCCTCGGGCTGTGTCTGCGTCGAGCGGAACCGCTGCTGACCTGCGAACTCCGGACCCACGACGAAGAGCACGGTCACCCCCGCGGCAAGTGCGGCGGCCGCGCGTGCGGATGTCCGCCACTTTGACGGTGTCCGCATCTGTGTCCGCGTCGGCATGGTGGCGGGCAACCGGATGGGAACCGTCTCGACGTTCGAATACACACCCAGCGCGGCACTACGCGCGAGTGCCGACAGCGCCCCGTTAGACGTATCCGCCGCCGCGAGACGCACCGATACGACCTTCTCGAAGCCCAGGTCGGGCAACGCCTCCAGCAGCAGGCTCGCCACTGCGGCAGCGCCATCGGTCCAGGTCACGCCGACGGTCGTCAAGTCCTGGCCGCCGGTTGCGGCGATCGCTTGGACCCCGCGGACGGCAGCGAGGTATCTGGCGAGGTCGCCGTCGTCCGAGCCGCTCCCGACGTCACAGATGTCGTGGTCGAGGGTCTCCGAGTCGACGCTCGATCCGCCGAGCATGACCCAGCCGACCCTGCTGGGTGTCAGCGAAAGCCCCAGTACCGTCCCCACCGCTTCTCACCTTCGTCGGCGAAACTGATTGCGGTCGACGTTGACCTGCGACGCCCACACGCTAAGCCATTAATCGCTATACCGCGCGTTGTATTACCTGGCGGCAGGGTGGGCTCACGGCTGATGTGACATATCCGCGCAACGAAACGACGTAAGAGTATGACGACGATCACACGAATTCTCTGTCTTCTCGGACTGACGGCCATCGCCCTTCCCCTCGCCCATGCCACCGTCGCGCCTGCCGGCGCCCAGCCCTGCCCCGACGTCGAAATCGTCTTCGCGCGAGGCACCACCGAACCGCCCGGTGTCGGGGGCACCGGGCAGGCGTTCGTCAACGCATTGCGGTCGCGGCTGGGTGACCGCTCAGTGGGCGTCTACGCGGTCAATTACCCGGCGAGCCGCAATTTCAGCTCCAGCACACCTGCCGGTCGCAACGACCTGAGCGCCCACGTTCAGTCCATGGCCGCCAGTTGTCCGAACACGCGGATGGTGCTCGGCGGCTACTCCCAGGGCGCCGCCGTCGTGGATCTGGCGGCAGCCGCGATGCCACCCGCGCTCGCCGACCACGTCGCCGCGGCTGCCCTGTTCGGCGGACCACGCAGCAGCTTCGCCGATTCGCTGTCCCCCGGCCCGCTCCCCTCAGTCGGTCCGCTGTTCGCCGGGAAGACCGCCGACATGTGCGTACCGAACGATCCGATCTGTTCGGAGGGGGGACGCGACTGGGGCGCGCATGGCGCGTACGTCAGCTCGGGGCTGGTCGACCAGGCGGCATCGTTCGCCGCGGGGCTGCTGTAGATTCCCGCGAACGGGCCTGATCTGGTAGGAACTAAGACAGGCTTAGCACTTGTAGGGAGGAGCTCCGCGAAGTGCCCAACTGTGTTGCGGCTGGGCGCCATATCCGTGGACGTAGCCCGTCGCCGGGAATGACCACACGATGACCACCCGATGAGCGCTCCGGTTCGCGATTCCGCCGCGCCACCTGTGCACGATCGGCGCACCGGCGTGGCCAAATGGATCCGCCGGTTGGCGGTCCCGATCATCATCGGCTGGGTGGTGCTCGTCGGGATCCTGAACTCCGCTGTGCCGCAGCTCGAAGTCGTCGGCCAGATGCGGTCGGTGTCGATGAGCCCCTCCGAGGCTCCGTCGGTCATCGCGATGCAGCGTGTCGGCAAAGTGTTCGACGAGTACAAGTCCGACAGCGCGGTGATGATCGTTCTCGAAGGGGACGAACCATTGGGTGCGGACGCGCACCGGTACTACGACGAGCTCATCGACAAACTCGAAGCCGACCCGACGCACGTCGAGCACGTTCAAGACTTCTGGGGCGATCCCCTCACGGCAGCCGGCGCGCAGAGCGCCGACGGAAAAGCCGCGTACGTTCAGGTGTATCTCGCAGGCAACATGGGCGAGGCGCTGTCCAACGAGTCGGTGCTGCAGGTCAAGAAGATCGTCGAAGGACTTCCCCCACCGCCGGGCCTGAAGGTTTTCGTGACCGGGGGCTCCGCCCTGGTGGCCGACCAGCAGATCGCGAGCGACCGCAGCATCCGGATCATCGAAATCGTCACCTTCATCGTGATCATCACGATGCTGCTGCTCGTCTACCGTTCGGTGCTGAGCGTCGTCCTCGTCCTCGTGATGGTGGTTCTCACGCTCTCGGCCACCCGCGGCGTGGTGGCGTTCCTCGGTTACCACGAGCTGATCGGCCTGTCGACATTCGCGACGAACCTTCTCGTCACGCTCGCGATAGCCGCGGCGACGGACTACGCCATCTTCCTCATCGGCAGATACCAGGAAGCGCGAGCGCTCGGCGAAGACAAAGAGTCGGCCTTCTACACGATGTTCCACGGCACCGCGCACGTAGTGCTCGGCTCGGGTATGACGATCGCGGGCGCCACCTTCTGCCTGTCGTTCACCCGCTTGCCGTACTTCCAGACCCTCGGCATTCCCCTGGCGGTCGGTATGGCGACCGGCGTGCTCGTCGCGCTGACGCTGGGGCCGGCGATCATCACCGTGGCGAGCCGCTTCGGCATGTTGGAACCCAAGCGCGCCATGCGAATTCGTGGCTGGCGCAAGATCGGCGCCGCGATCGTCCGTTGGCCCGCTCCGGTTCTGCTCGCGACCGTCGCACTGTCCCTCGTCGGACTACTCACTCTGCCCGGGTATCAACCCAGCTACAACGACCGCAAGTATCTGCCGGCCGACCTGCCCGCCAATCTGGGTTTCGCCGCGGCAGAACGGCATTTCTCGCCTGCGACGATGAACCCGGAGTTGTTGCTCATCGAGAGCGACCACGACCTGCGCAACTCGGCGGACTTCCTGGTGATCGACAAGATCGCCAAGGCCATTTTCCGGGTGCCCGGTATCGGCCGGGTCCAGGCGATCACCCGCCCCGACGGTAAACCCGTGAAGTTCAGCACGATCCCGGCTCAGATGAGTCTCGGCGGCGTGGGCCAGGACCTGAACCGCAAGTACATGCAGGACCGCATGGCGGACATGCTCGTACAGGCCGACGAGATGCAGGTGACCATCGACACGATGACTCGTATGTCGGAGTTGATGGGCGAGATGAGCGCGACCACACACAGCATGGTCGAAAAGACGCGCAACACGACGGTCGACATCGCCCAATTACGGGACTTCATCGCGAATTTCGATGATTTCTTCCGCCCGGTCCGCAACTACTTCTACTGGGAACCGCACTGCGTCAACATCCCGGTGTGCGCGGCGATGCGGTCGGTGTTCGACACGCTCGACGGCGTCGACACGACGACCAAAGACGTTCAGGAACTGCTTCCCGATCTGGAGCGGCTCGATTCCCTGATGCCGCAACTGCTGGCGTTGATGCCACAGCAGATCGAAACGATGAAGAAGATGAAGAACATGATGCTGACCATGCATGCGAGCCAGGGCGGCTTGCAGGATCAGCAGGCCGCCCAGTCGGAGAACCAGTCGGCGATGGGCGATGCGTTCAATAACTCCTGGAACGACGACACCTTCTATCTGCCGCCGGAGATCTTCGACAACGAAGAGTTCAAACGGGGCATGGACAACTTCATCTCACCGAACGGCCACGCGGTCCGGATGATCATCCAGCACGAAGGAGATCCGCTCAGCGCCGACGGAATCGAGCGCATCGAGGCGATCAAGCACGCCGCCAAGGAGGCGATAAAGGGCACGCCGATGGAGGGCTCGACGATCTACCTCGGCGGCACCGCGGCGGCCTTCAAAGACATGCAGGAAGGCAACAATTACGACCTCATCATCGCGGGCATCCTCGCGCTCGCGCTGATCTTCGCCATCATGTTGATCATCACCCGAAGCGTTGTCGCGGCCGCAGTCATCGTCGGCACCGTGGTGTTGTCGCTCGGCGCGTCGTTCGGTCTGTCGGTCCTGATCTGGCAGCACATTCTGGGCATTCAACTGCAGTTCATGGTCATGGCCATGGCGGTGATCATCCTGTTGGCCGTCGGTGCCGACTACAACCTTCTGCTGGTCGCCCGGCTGAAGGAAGAGCTACCCGCGGGCGTGAACACCGCGATCATTCGTGCGATGGGTGGCAGCGGGTCAGTGGTGACGTCGGCAGGTTTGGTGTTTGCCTTCACCATGATCTCGATGGTCGTCAGCGAACTGACGGTGGTCGCGCAGATGGGTTCGACGATCGGCATGGGCCTGCTGTTCGACACACTGGTGATCCGCGCATTCATGACCCCGTCGATCGCGGCGCTGTTGGGCCGATGGTTCTGGTGGCCACAGATAGTGCGCACTCGACCGGTTCCGGCGAAGTGGCCGAAGCCGAAGCCGCCGGAACAATTGGTCGAGAATTAAACCTGTTGGGGCACAGGATTATTCGATCCCGCGCAGACGCGGGCTGCGGCAGCCGTGGCGAGGAAGCCTCCCAGGGTGACCAGGCCGGTGAGGTCGCCTAGACCGTTCTTGGCGAGGAGCACGAGCACCACGCCCGCGATCACGATGAGGACGCCGGCAGCGGTCGATCGGGCACCGGTGGCCGCAACGGGTGCGTCCCACCACGGGAGTCGACGATGCTCGAGCGGCGAGAGCAACATGAACATCGCGAACATCACGACCGCGAACACCACGGCCCGCAGCGCAAGCATCGCCCAGAAGTACGGCGCATCAACGTCATAGGCGTCAAACCCGAAAGCATGAAGGGTGAAGGTGGCCACCGCGATTGCGGGAATGTGCCACAGGTAAAGCGTCATCGCTCCCCCGTTGCCCATTGCGACGACGTACCAGACCCGCGGCCGCTCGGCCCACTTCCCGATCGATTTTGCGGCGGCCACGAACAGGAACGACATCCACGTGCAGTGCAGCGCGAGGAGCAGCGTCGGCGGTGAGACGTTGGACACACGCTCCGTTCCCGTGACCACGAGAGAGACGTCGTAGGATCCGACGGCGGCGAGCACGAGTTGTGCGGCGAACGCGGATACGGCAGCAACGAGTGCGGCGCGCGGACCGATCAGGTGTCGCGCGTACGCCACGCCGGTCACCATCGGGATCAGCCAGACGATCACGAAGTTCGCAATGCCCGCCATCGGCTCGCCGACAGCGAAGCGGAGCGCGTCGAACGCCGCAGAGGTGGCAATGAGCGCGACCATCACGACGGCGACGGTGCGGCCACTCGACATGCGGGTGAGCGCCGGGACGAATGCCAGCACGACGAGGTACACGCCGAGGAACCACAGCAGCGCCACGCACTCCCGTCCGATGCGGACAGCCGACTCGGCGCCGAGGAGCTGATAGGTCGCCAGGACTCCGATCGACCATGCGGCGAGGTACCAGAAGACGGGCCGGCACAGCCGCTGCGCCCTCTTGACCAGCCAGGTGCCCCACGACGAGCCCGGATGCCAGCCGTAGGCGCCGGCGGCCCCGCCGGCCAGGAAGAACAGCGGCATGACCTGGACAATCCAGGTGATCGACGCGATCGCGGGTATCTCGCCGAGCAGGTTGCCGATTCGCAGGCCGGTGTCGTCGATGGTGGCCAGCAGCAGGGCGCAGTGCCCTAACATCACCACGACGAGCGCGGCGAGCCGGGCGACGTCGACGGCGCGGTCGCGGTCGGCGGGGGTTTCGGCAGCGACTTTGCCGACGGCGGACCCGGACTTGGTGAGCGTCATGCGTTCAGGATGCCGTGCCGGTGTGCGACCGCGGATGAGTAGTACTACGCGAGTCGATACGCAACACTCCGCGGCAGCGACTTCCTGTGGACGGTTCGGCAACGCCGAATCCGCTGGACGTAGGCATCTCCTTTGGGCACGAAACCATAAGAGACCACCAAGTCTGCGATACGGCGGTGGCGACGACAGTAAAGTGCTGAGCCGTGGCGAGAAACCTGCTAGCTAACGGCCGAGGCCGCTGGTTGGCGGTCGTCGTCTCGCTGGTTGTCTCCGGCGGCATGCTCTACGCCCAAAGCGCCGACCGAACGCCGCACATCACGAAGCCCGCCGCGGTGCCGTCGTCCTCCCCCGAGGCCGGACCGCCGATCGCGCCGATCATGACCATGCCCATCCCGGCGGAGGCGGAACTGCTGGCGGCCAGTGCGCCCGCCGCGGCGCGGGAGATCCCGTTCGCACTGCCCAAAGGCATCGCGCCCGAGAACGGGTTGCAAGTCAGGACCATCTGGGCGGCCCGCGCCATCAGCGTGATGTTCCCCGAGATCACCACCATCGGCGGGTATCGGCAGGATCCGCTGCGGTGGCACCCCGAGGGGCTCGCGATCGACGTGATGATCCCGAATCACAACACCGAAGAGGGCATCCAGCTCGGTAACCAGATCGCCGGGCTGGCGTTGGCGAACGCGAAGCGGTGGGGCGTCCTGCATGTGATCTGGCGGCAGGGCTTCTATCCGGGGATCGGCGCACCGAGTTGGACCGCGGATTACGGCAATGAGACCGCCAACCACTTCGACCACGTGCACATCGCCACTGCCGGCGGCGGCTACCCGACCGGGGACGAGACCTACTACTACGGCTCGATGAGCCCAGCGCCGGACGACAACTGATCTCGTTCGACGGTCGATACCGGCTCCGTGTCGCTACCGCGCGTGGCCGCGCGATTCGTCCACTGCGTAAGGCTGCAGCGCAGCGAGTGCCTCGCCGCGCTGCGTAATGGCGATCGTCTCCCCTGCAGATACCCGCTCAAGGATTACCGCCGCGCGACTTCGAACGACAGTCAGCAAAACCCATTGGCACTCTTCGTAGTTCAAGCTCTGTGCGCCAA
The DNA here is from genome assembly GCA_044508395.1 of Mycobacterium sp. Lineage (GTDB taxonomy): Bacteria > Actinomycetota > Actinomycetes > Mycobacteriales > Mycobacteriaceae > Mycobacterium. The sequence goes on from JBIQHU010000015.1 coordinate 73,858, forward strand.
GCAATTCGGCAACCGGCACTCCACGACGTAACACTCTGAAACTCTCCCCCGCCTTGGCGCGTTGAACGTAGTTTCGGGTGTCGCTGCGGAATTGTCCGATCCCAATCGTGACCATCGAATTCTGTGCCGCGTCAATCCCTTCGAGTTCAACACGCGATTTCGGTGAGAGCGGCACTTGTTCTCCATCGACCATGCAGGTACCGGGCGGCGCCGCATCCGAGCGGATCGAACCAGACGGGTGCATCCGAACGGTCTCACCGATTCGATCGCGATTGCTGGTAGCCGTCAATGGTGAGCATCCGTTCCGTCCGAACCACAGGAGCGGATGCTCACCATTGACGACTCAATGACATCGCAGTCGAATAGCTTTCGACCGTGAAAATCAGAGGAGCTGTTGCACAGAGCCTCCATGTCCCAGCGGACGACGCTGACCCCGTCCCTACGCATTGCCGTCGCGGCACCGCACGGCGCCGTTTCGCACCAGGGAAGTTGGACTCTACGCACGGGAGCGAACGGAGGCGCGATGGCTAACGACACCGAATACGATCCGGGGTCGCTCACCGCGATCGACGAAGCGCACAAGGCTGGCCCAGATTCGTACGCGACGGTAGGTAGAGCCCGCCCTATCAGTGTCTTGGCCGTCATCGGCGGCGCGATTCTGGCGATCAATTTCGTCGTGATCATTCGTTGGGTTTTCAGCGACCGGTTTGCGCGAGTATCACCAGGACCCGATGCCCCCCCGACGTGGATGGCATACGCAATGAACGTTGTCCAGGTCGCCTATCCGATCCTTGCGGCTATTCTCGTGTACGCGTTGGTTATCCGACCATGGCGCCGAGAGCGCAAGGTGCCATTTGACGGGCTGTTGTGTTTGGCGGCCCCCCTTGCAACCATTTGGGATCCGGTATCCAACGCGTTTCAGCCGTGGTACGCGTATAACTCGTATTTCGTGAATCAGGGCAATCCTCTCTCATCGTTGCCCGGCTGGCTTACCTACAACGCCCCAGGTCACGACATAGCATGGCCTATCCTGATGGTTCCGTTCGGTTACATGGTTGTGTTCCCGTTGGAAGCGTGGTTGGGATGCGCAATGATCCGGGCGATCCGGCGGCGGCTGCCCCGACTATCGATGGCCGGCGTGGCACTAATGCTCGTCGCCGTTTCGGTGCCCTTCGTCCTTTTCCTGGAGGGTCTTGTCATACTTCCGCTCGGCTTCTATTCCTATGCCGGCGGCTGGTGGCCGATCATGTGGGAAGGCCATCACTTCATGGTGCCCTTCAACGAGGTTCTACACCTCTCGATCTTCTTCGCCGCCCTAGGACTTCTACGCTATGTCGTGAATGATCGCGGTGAGACACTGCCGGAGCGTGGGCTTTCATCGCTAGCGGGTGGACCGCTGAAGAAGGTGACCTATCGCTTTCTCGCTGTCACCGCAGCCCTACACATCGCGCTGTTCAGCCTCTATCACTTTCCGTCGATGCTTTGGGCATTGAATTCGCAAGAGTGGCCCAAAGATACGACTGACAGATCCTACTTTCAGAACACATGTGGTCCCCTTCTTGACCGCGCGTGTCCTGCTCCCGACGTTCCAGCGAGCCGACCCGATTCTGGCTATCTGAACTGGGATCACCAGTGGGTGCCCGCTCCGAACTCAGGTCCCTAACCGGGCCACCAGCGACCCGGTCCAATCAGGACAAGGTTTGTCAACGATGAATAGCGAGACGCGTGTATCGCGTCGGGTAAGAGATCGGCAAATCGAGTCTGGAGGTTCGTATCGATGGCGGAACTGCGTCCGGATTCGACGATGTGCCAATCCGTTTCGGATCGTATGCGCATGTCATGTCATCGAATGGAGGCAGCGGTGAGCATTCCACACACTCAACAGGTGATTGCGATGAAGGTTCAGGGGGAGGCTCCCACGCTCGATGAGAGACAGGTGGGCACTCCTGGAGACGGTGAAGTGCTCGTAAAAGTCAACGCCTGCAGCATCAATTTTCACGACACTATGAACCTGGCGGGCCTGATACCGGGCGAATTTCCGCGCATTCCGATGAGCGACGGTGCCGGCGAGATCGTGGCCGTCGGCCCGGGCGTCGACGGCTTCACGGTAGGTGATCGAGTCATGGGAGCCTTCCACCCTCGTTGGCTGGACGGACCCGCGGTCGCGGAAACTCGGACCGAAGTGCCGGGAGATACCGGCGACGGATGGCTCCAGCAATATCGGGTCTCGCCGGCCACCGGATTAGTTGCTACCCCCGCCCATCTGACGGACATCGAAGCGGCCACTCTGCCTTGCGCAGGCGTGACGGCATGGAGCGCGATGAAGGAAGCCAACGTCGGCCCCGGCGACTTCGTCGTCGCCATGGGCACCGGCGGAGTGTCGTTGTTCGCGGTCCAGATCGCCAAAGCGCTTGGCGCAACTGTCATCCTGACGTCGTCCTCAGATGACAAGCTCCAGATCGGATCACGTTTGGGAGCAACACATCTGATCAACTACCGCCAGATCCCTGATTGGGAACAAGAAGTGAAAAGGTTCACCGACGGCCGCGGTGCCGACCTGGTCGTGGAGGTCGGTGGACCTGAGACACTAGCCCACTCGGTGCGAGCGACGGGCATGGGCGGTACCGTCGCGGTCATCGGTGTCCTAACGGGTTACGACCTTGCCCCGCTACCGATCGCCGAAGTGATGATCAACAACACCCGCATCATCGGCATCACGGTCGGCAGCGTTGGCAGCTTTGTCGAATTGTCCGAAGTTGTCACCCGCGCTGAGATCCGGCCCTACATCAGCCACGTGTTCGAGTGGACAGATCTGACCGAGGCAGTGCGCCTCATGCAGACCGGCAAACACGTCGGCAAGATCGCGTTGACCATCCCATGACAATCAGCACTCGCATTTGACATGAGCGCCCGAGATAGCCGACAGGGCAACGGAAACCCATTCGATTTGCGCGGACACGTAGCCGTGGTCACCGGCGCAGCGACTGGGATCGGGTATGGGTACTCGCAGGGTCTGGTTCAGGCAGGCGCGACAGTTGCGCTGCTCGGCCGCACAGCGTCGAGGCTCGAGTCGGCGTCACGTCAGCTGTCACGCTCCAGCGCAGACGGTGACTCATTCCCAGTGGTCTGCGACATAGTCGACGAAGAGCAGATTTCTGCGGCAATGAACCACGTTGTCGATAAAATGGGTCGGATCGACTCATGCTTCGCCAACGCAGGCATCGACGGCAAGTGGGTCAACTGCGTCGACACGTCGTTGGATGAGTTCCGTAGATTGACAGCGGTCGACCTGGATGGAACTTTCGTCACCTTGCGTGAGGCTGCACGCCACATGATTGCGCTCGGCGAAGGCGGCAGTTTGGTCGCGACATCGAGTATCGGCGCGAAGTTCGGAATGCCACGCCAGTACGCCTACTCCGCCTCCAAGGGCGCGGTGACATCGATCGTCAACAGTCTCGCGGTCGAACTTGCGCGCCACGGAATACGGGTGAACGCAGTCGTTCCCGGTTTCGTCGCCACCCCACTTACCGAACCCGGGCTTGCCAATGATGATGTCGCTGCGGCGCTCTTACG
>JBIQHU010000147.1:0-12321 GCA_044508395.1 Mycobacterium sp.
CCGTGCACATTGCCGAACGTCGCGGCGAGCAGATACTTGCCGTGCTCGCCAGCCCCCAGCGCCTCGATGGTCTTCTCGAAATCCTCTGGGGTCGTGTAGAGCTTGTCGTTGATCTCGTGGGCCACACCGTCCTCCTCGCCGCCGACCACGCCGATCTCGATCTCGAGGACGATCTTCGCCGCCGACGCCTCCTTGAGCAGCTCGCGTGCGATCTCGAGGTTCTCGTCGATCGGTACCGCCGAGCCGTCCCACATGTGCGACTGAAACAGCGGGTTACCCCCGTCGGCGACCCGCTTCTGAGAGATCGCGAGCAGCGGCCTGACGTAGCTGTCCAGCTTGTCCTTCGGACAGTGGTCCGTGTGCAGGGCCACCGTGATCGGATACTTCTCGGCGATGACGTGCGTGAACTCGGCGAGCGCGACCGCTCCCGTCACCATGTCCTTGACGCCGAGGCCGGAGGCGAACTCGGCGCCACCGGTGGAAAACTGGATGATGCCGTCGCTACCCGCGTCGGCGAAACCCTTGATGGCCGCGTTGACGGATTCCGATCCCACACAGTTGATGGCGGGAAAGGCGAACGAATGCTCCTTGGCCCGGCTCAGCATCTCCGCGTAGATCTCGGGTGTTGCGATGGGCATGAGAATTCCTCTCGGCGATCAATGCGTGCTGCGATTGTCTCAGGAACGCGGCGACCTCACACGGTCAAGACGCCGCGATAGCGCGCCCGACCCTGCTCCATAACGGTGTACACCTCGGCGGCATCGACGAGTGGGCGCTCCTCGACCCAGGCGCGCACGCCGGACTGCACGGCGAAGTGCATGGTCTCCTCGACGTCACGCGACGTGCCGGACGGATGGCCGGTCACCCGGCGTCCCGCCTGAATCAGGTCCAGCGGGCTGATCGGCAACGGGTCGGCCGACACCCCGACGACCACAAGCTCGCCTTCGGGGCCGAGACCACCGACAGTCTGGCCGATGGCAGCCGAGTTCGCCGCGGTGGCAAGCACGACCGCCGCACCACCCAGATCCTGCAGGGCGCCCGCAACGTCATCTGCGGTCGAATCGATGTAATGGTGTGCGCCAAGCTGTTTGGCGTCCTCGGCCTTGCCCGCACCCCGAGCGATCGCGACCGTCTCGAAACCCATCGCCCTGGCCCACTGGACGCCGAGGTGGCCGAGCCCACCGATTCCGAGCACCGCGACGAGGTCGCCTGCCACGGCGGCCGTCTGCCGAAGCGCGTTGAACGTGGTCACACCCGCACAGCCCATGGGTGCTGCCTCGACGAACGACAGCCCGTCCGGGATGCGCGCCAGAGCGGTGGCCGGGGCGACGAACGACTCCGCATACCCGCCCGGGTACGTCAGGCTGGGCACCTCGAAGTTGACGCACTGCATGAACTTGCCCTTGCGGCACGGCACGCACTCGTTGCAGTTGCCGCCAAACCACCCCACCGCGACCCGGTCCCCGACCGCGAAGTTGTCGACACCCTCGCCGAGTTCGGCGACGCTACCCGCCACTTCGTGCCCGGGTGTCACAGGCCACGTCATACCGGGAAAGCCGCCGTGGACGACGCCCTGATCGGTGCCGCACACGCCACAGGCCGCGACCGCGATGCGGACGTGGTCCCGCGGTGGTGAGCTGGTCTGGACATCCGTGAGGGTCAACACTGCACCTGCGGATGCGACCTGAACAGCCTTGTGAGTGGGCATACCCGACACTAACGAGGCCCGTGCGTCGCCGCTGGGCAAAAGGGCGTCTGGCATCGACGTTTCGGGTGCCGGGCCGCCCGACCGGTATCTTGGGGCCTTGTGACCACCTCCGCCCTGGCGGCTGCCAATCAGCTGGCACTCATGCCGGACTTCCTGGACCCGATGACCCTGCTCGGGTACTTCGGCGCCTGGGCGCTGGTGGGCCTGCTGGTCGTGATCTTTGTCGAATCGGGCGTGCTGTTCCCGGTCCTGCCGGGCGATTCGTTGCTGTTCGTGGCGGGCATGCTGGCCGCGGGCACCCAGGCGCTGGAGGACAAGGGTGGCGACCCGATCAATTTCCAGCTCTGGCAGCTGTTGTTGTTCATCCCGATCGCCGCGATTCTCGGCGGTCAGGTCGGTTACTGGATAGGCCGGAACATCGGCACGGCGATGTTCAAACCGGATGCCAAAGTGCTCAAGCAGCGCTACCTCGACGAGGCGCATGCGTTCTTCGAACAGCGCGGCCCGTTCGCCATTGTCGTCGCGCGATTCGTCCCGATCGTCCGGACGCTGGCGCCGCTCACCGCGGGTGCGGCGCGGATGAGCTACCCGGCGTTCACCTTCTTCAACGTCCTCGGCGCCGTCGTCTGGGGCGTCGGGCTGACACTGCTCGGATACTGGCTCGGCCGGTTCGAGATCATCCAGGACCTCCTCGAGCCGATCGTGATTGCGATCGTGGTGGTCTCCGTATTGCCGATGGCCATCGAGTGGTACCGGCGGAGGAAGGCGGCCAAGCGCGAAGCAGGCGAAGCCGCCTGAGCCTCACCGACGTACGGCGAGGCCCGACGCCAAGGCTGTGAAGCGCCGCGACGGCGCGAACCGCATCATCGTCCGCATCAACTTGTTCGCCACGCCGGGAATGCATGCCGGCTTGCCGGCCATCATCGCGTCGTATCCCGCTCGTGCCACCGGTTCGGCGTCCATCATCATCGGCTCCAGCCGACGGGTGTCGGTAAGGCCCGTTCATCGACGTCCTTCCTCTAGTGCCCGGGATAGTGCCCGGATCAGACTCGCCGAATCCCACGGGCCCTTGTGCCGCTTGCCGTTGACGAAGAACGTCGGCGTCGAGTTCAGATCCATCGCCTCGGCGTCCTCCACGTCGTCCTGGACGCGTTGCAGCACCTTCGACGGGTGCACGCGGACGTCCTGATCGAACTGTTCGAGATCCAGTCCGACCGCGTTGGCGTACCGGTAGATATCGGACCACTCGAGATCGTCCTGGTGCGCGAACAGCTCCGCACCCATTTCGAAGTATTTCCCCTGAAGGCCGGCGGCCTCGGCGGCGCGCGCCGCGTCGAAGGAGCGGGGATGCACCCGTTCCAGCGGCAGATGCCGCCAAACATAACAGAGGTCATCGCCGAAATGAGCTCGTACCTCGTCGATTCCGCCGGTGGCACGGCCGCAGAAGGGGCACTCGTAATCTCCGTACTCGACCAGCGTGAGCTCAGCGTCGGGATTGCCCTTGATGTGGTCACGTTCGGGATCGACGGCCCGGATGAGCTTCATCCCGATGGGTTCGGGCGGGCTGACCAGATCGGTGACGCGGAAGATCGCCCAGCCGGCGACGAATGCGATCAGCGATGCGGCGATGACGCCGATGCGCGCCTGGTCCTGCCGAGCCGGTTCGCTGATCGCGATGTCGACGATGAAAAGCGATATGGTGAAACCGATTCCGGACAGCGCGGCGCCGCCGGCGACGCGGCGCAGTCGAAGACCGGGCGCCAGCTGTCCCAGCCCGGTGCGGCTCATGAACCATGTCGCTCCGGTGATCCCGACGAACTTGCCGACCACCAGACCGGCGACGATGCCCCATGTCAGCGGTGACCGCGCCGCGGCGGTCAGGCTCGCCGAATCGAGCCGGACCCCGGCGTTGACCAACGCGAAGAGCGGCAGCACGAGGAACGACACGTACGGTCCGACATCGGTCTGCAAGCGCTCGTTGATGGAAATCGATTGGCGCAGACGGCGAGTGGCCGTGCGGGCATACTGCGAGTTCGGTGACTGCCGAAACGCTCTGATCACTTCGACGGCGTCTTCGACCTGTCTGCGCTCGGGGGCGAAGACCGGAATGAGCAACGCGAGCGCGACACCGGCGAGCGTCGGATGGATGCCCGCCAGGTACAGCGCGATCCACAGTGCGAAGCCGAGCACCGCGTACGCGGGTCCGCGCGCCGAGGGCAGGAACCGCACCAGCGCGATCGCGACGAGCAGCAGCGCCGACACGATCAGCGGCACCACCTGAAGCGCGTCGGAGTAGAAGACCGCGATCACGATCAGCGCGCCGACGTCGTCGACCACCGCGAGGGTCAGTAGGAAGATCCGCAGGCGGCCAGGGAATTTCGGCTTGATGATCGCGAGCGCACCGACCAGGAAGGCGGTGTCGGTGGAGATCACCACACCCCAGGCCTGGACGTTCTCCCCGGATGGGTTGAGGAGCAGGAAGATGACGGCGGGTACCGCGAGGCCCGCGAACGCCGCGACGACGGGTACCGCCGCCCTGGACCGATCGGTCAGCTCGCCGATCTTGAACTCCCGCGTCACCTCGAGTCCGACGATGAAGAAGAAGAACGTCATCAAACCGTCGTTGATCAGATGCTTGACCGTCATGTCGAAGTGACGCTCGCCGAATGCGACTCCCACATGGGTGTCCAGCAACGTCCAGTAGCTCTGCGACCACGGCGAATTCGCCCACAGGATGGCGATGATCGTGAACGCGAGCAGCAACGCCGCCGCCGCGTTTTCGCCAGGCTTCATCGCCTTGAGGTCGCGGTGGAGCCGCAGTGGGGAGAAGCGAACGATTCGCGGTGTCGGCTCGGTTGTCACGTGTCGGATACCGCGTGGGCCGCTTCCATCAGCATCCAGCCCGACAACTGCACGGACAGGTCGCGTTCGGGAATTTCGGATGCGTTGACCGCGCCTTCGACGAATTCGGCCTTTTTACCTGCGGCAGTGGGGATCTCGGCGGTGCGATCCCAGAAGGCGGGAAACAAGGGCAGGTCCTCGACGGTTTGCCGGTTCTCCCATGCCGCCTCCGCGGAGGCCAACACCAGCTTGCGTGCGGTGTCTCGGGCGGCCTCGTCGTCGGGATCGGTCTGAGGCAGCGAGGTGGCCACCAGCGCCAGGTAGCGCGCGAGGATGCCGTTGAAAAGTCCGCCGTCGCCACCGCCCGCACCTTTGATGATGCCGTCGGGCGCCATGTGGTCGCGCACCGCGCCGACGAGGCGATGCACCCGCTTGGCGTGGTCAAGGTCCTCGGTGCGCTGTGCGAGTTCGGTTTCCAGGCCAAGCACCACTCCCTGACAATAGGTGTATTGCGCCCGAACCATCGATCGGCCCTTGGTCCCGTCGAACACCAGATGGGTGTCGGGGTCGATCAGTGTTTCGTCGAGCCAGTCCGACATCTGCTGAGCCCGCCGCAGCCGGTCGTGGCGCGCCAGGAAGATCGCCGCGGGACCGTTCGCTGGGGCGTTGAAGAACTGGTCCTGCTTACGCCACGGAATGCCGCCGCCGTCCTCGGGCACCCATGCGGTCAGGAACTGTTCGGCGAGGGTGTCGAGTGCCTTGGGTCGGCCGACACCCGCGAGTCGAGCGGCGCGCTCGAGCGCGAGCGCCAGCCACGCCATGTCGTCGTAGTAGTCGTTGGTCCAGCGGAGGTTGTTGCGTAACCGGTGACCCCGAATCTGCCGGGCGATCTTGACCTTCCGGGCGGGCTGCGGGTCGCGCAGCTGGGCGTCGACGAGGCAGTCCAGCAGATGTGCCTGCCACCAGTAATGCCAGGTGCCGAACATCCGGTACTTGCGCGAAGAAGGCCAGGCGACGACGCCGAGCTGGGTTCCCGGTATGGCCCAGAGCTTCTTCAGATGGCGCTTGGTGATCGCCGCCTCGGCACTGCCGGCGCGATTGGCCCATAGCTGATCCATGGGATCGATCCTGCCCTACCAGGCCGCCGAAATGTCCCCATGTCGAACGATCCAGGCATGCATCGCGATGCCGGCCGCGACGCCGGCGTTGATGCTGCGGGTCGAGCCGAATTGGGCGATCGACACCGTCATGGCGGCGCCGGCCCTGGCCTCGTCGGTGATGCCGGGACCTTCCTGGCCGAAGATCAACAGGCACTCCCGGGGCAGGGGCGTCGACTCCAAGCGGGCGGCGCCGGGCACGTTGTCGACGGCGACGACCGTCAGCCCCGCATCGGCGGCGAACGCCAGCAGCTCGGCGGTGGTGTCGTGATGGCGCAGCCGTTGGTAGCGGTCGGTGACCATCGCACCACGACGGTTCCAGCGGCGCCGCGCGACGATGTGCACGGTATCCACCGCGAAGGCGTTGGCCGTGCGGACGACGGCGCCGATGTTGGCGTCGTTGCCGAAGTTCTCGATCGCGATGTGCAGCGGATGCCTGCGCTTGTCGATGTCGGCGACGATCGCCTCCCGAGTCCAATAACGGTATGCGTCAACGACATTGCGGGTGTCACCGTCGCGTAGCAGCAGCGGATCGTAGCGTGGATCGTCGGGAAGCGGTCCCTGCCATGGACCGACGCCGGGGCCCTCGCCCCATTCCGTTGGCCCCGCGTCACGCATCGGTCGTCCACAACGCCGCGTGTGTGCCGACCAATGACAGCGTCGGGTAGAGCAGCGCATCGTTGATGTCGCCCTGCGTACACAGGGACACGCGCACCTGCACGGCGGCGCGGCTGCGTTCGGGCAGCACCAGCACCGAGGCTCCGTAGACGTCGCACTGGTGACTCAGCCCCGGCACCGGCAGCGTCGGGGATATCAGCACCATCGTGGGCCCGCCGCGGCGCTGCGCTGCATCGCGATATTGCGTTGCCGGACCGGTGATCTCGAGACCCAGCAGCATGTAGCCGCCGCCGGTGAACGCGTCCACGTCGCCGAGGTCGGCGGGGTCCAGCATGGTGCCGTCCTCGCGGAAAGCGTCGACGCTGGTCGTCGTCAGCGTGAGCCCGGTGTCGTCGTTGCTGGTCAGCGGCAGGCCGACAGGAAACGCCGCAGGGTAGGCGGTCGTCGTGCCGGGCATCCGATCTGCGGTCGAGTACACGTACACCCCGCGCACCTGGGTCTGATCGCGCTGCGGCCCCAGGCACACCGTGCCGGCCAGCCTGTCGGGTGTCGACAACGCCAACGGCTGCACATCCAGGTCGGCCACGTCACGACAACCGCCGATAGCCGGGGACTCGAGCGGGTGCGCCAACGCGCCGTACAGCCCGAACCGCAGGTCCTTCGGGTCGGCGTGTGCACCGCCTCCCGATGGCGACGCGTCGACGTCGATCAGCACGTTGTCGCCGTCGAACCGCATGTTCGACACCGACATGTTCCAGCCCAGAATCGCCAGCGATTCGCCGATCGCGGCGGTCTGCGCGGCGTAGATGTCGCCGGTGTCGTCGTCGCCGGAGCAGGCCGAGGCCACCAGGACGACCGCGGTGAGGGCCGCGAAGACCGAACGGACGGACACGTCAGGTGCGACTCAGGTTCTGTCGCGGCCGCGGCCGACGACTTTCGTGACGGCCCGCACCAGGTTTCGCGGCACGATGCGGCCGCCGGTGGTGAGCACCTTGTACTGCAGGCCGGGCACGATCACCACCTTGCCTCGTGCGACATCTGCCATCGTTTCGCGAATCACGTCGTCGACCTCCAGCCAGAGGATCGACGGTGTGCCCGCCATGTCGATGCCCGCCCGCTCGTGGAATTCGGTGTGAACGAAGCCTGGGCACAGCGCGTGCACGCTGACCCCGGTCCCGTCGAGCCCGTTGGCCAGCCCCTCGGAGAAGGAGACGACCCACGCCTTGGACGCCGAATACGTCGAGCCTCGCCCCGGCAGCAGTCCGGCGACGCTCGCGACATTGATGATCGTTCCTTCGCCCGCGGCGATCATCGGCGGCAGGGCCGCGTGCGTCAGCTGCATGACCGCCGTGACGTTGACGTCCAGTTGTGACTGCAGGACCGCGAAATCCGATGTCCAGAACTCACCGGAGGTCGCGAAACCGGCATTGTTGACCAGCACCCGCACGCCGGCGGCGAGGCGGTCGGCCACCTTCGCGCGGTCGGGGGCCTCGGCAAGGTCGGCGACCAAGACCTCGACGTTCGCGCCCGCCTCGTCGTGCAGTTCGGCGGCGAGCCGCTCGAGCCGCTGGGCATCGCGGGCGACCAGCACGAGGTCGTAACCGTCGACGGCATACCTGCGGGCGAATCCTGCGCCCAGCCCAGAGGTCGGTCCGGTGATCAGTGCGACAGGGCGTGACATGCACACAGGCTACTTCCCCCAGTCGCTACGCTCCTGCCCCGCCGGGGAAGAGTACTTACCGCTGATAGTGCGGTGACTGCCGTCCATTGCGCGGCTGCGGCGGCGGGGGCGGCGCTGCGGGACGGCCGTGCTCGGGGCGAGGCGGTGCCTGGACGTTGGTGACGCCAGTTCGGCCCGCGGGTGCCTCGGCACGCGGCGGTCCCGGTTGGATCGGACGGCTGGGCGATCCGCTGCGGCGCGCGACACCCTGACCGGCGGACCCCTGCGGTGTCGGTGGCAGCACCCGCAACAGGTCGTTGAACTGGCGCACCGTCCGCAGGCCCTCATCCCATTGCGCCCGTGTGCTGGTGACCGGCATCGACACCAGCGTCCAGTGCTGCTCGTTCCACATGATCTCTGCGCAGTCCGGTGCGGTATGGGCGAACGTCACCATCCGCCGGTCGCAGGCGCGCCGCGCCGCGTCGAGGTTGGTGGAGTACACCATGCGCGGACCGATGGCACCGAGCAGCCAGATGTCGTTCTCGCGCGGCTCTTTGATTCCTTTGAGCCGCAGATCGACCACGACGTTGGTGCCGACCTTGCGGTGCAGGGCGATGACGGTCGCCACGTCCTCGAGGTCGAAGATGAAGACCGCCTCGCCGCGGATCTGGCCGAGCACCACGTTCTTGGCGGTGACGTCGCCGACCGTCGACATGACACCACGCTTCCAGCGCGACACGATATCGCGCGATTCGTGCTCGTAGTCGAAACCGTGGGACTTGGCCCACGACTTGCGGCGACGTCCCAGCCCACGTCGACGGTCGATGTCGACATATAGAAGGACCGCCGCACCCACGAAACAGAGCGCGGACAGCGTGAACCAAAGCGGGACCATTGTGTCCTAGCCTACTTGCAGGTAGCCCTCAAATCCGAACTCGAGGGGATCACAGCCGCGTCACAGCGTCCTTCCAGCCCCGCGGACCCGTCGGCTGCCCGAACCCGCCGAGGTCAGGCGCCCGGGTAGGTCGCCGCGGCCAATTCGAGGATCTCGGCGCGGTCCGCCGCCAGGATGAAGCCCGCCTCGATCGTCTGGTCCAGGACCGCGGTGAAACGTTCCAGGTAGTCATCCTTGCCGCCGGGATAAAGCCTGCTCAGGGTGTCGGCGTCGAACACCTCGCCCGAACCGAAGATGAACGACATCGGGCTCTCGTCCGGGGCGAGGCCGGACAGCCGCGCGGTCGGCACGTCCACCCAGGGAGTGCGCACACCACCCTTGGCGAGGCCGTTGGCGTCGAGTTCGGGAGCCACGGGTTCGGAGCCGGTCAACGCGATCGGCGGGGCCGCGGGCGCTGGTTTCCCGGAGCGCACCCAGTCGTTCAGGTGCGAGACGGCGGCCTGCAGCACGTAATGGTGTTGGGGCCCGAAGTTGATGTGGTACGAGAGCTTCTCTCCCATGAGCTCGTTCGTCGGCGCGTACGTCGCCGCGAGGTCGGCCGGCGGTGCGCAACCGCTGTCCATGAAACTCCCGATGATCGTGTAGTTGTCGGCGTGGGCCGCGCCGGGTAGCTCCCACGTCCGTAGCCGGTCGCTATCCGGTTGCCGCACAGCGTGATACCCCACCCGGAAGCCGCCGATCAGGTCGGTCTCGGTGATGAACGCCAGGACCGGAACGCGGGGGTCAGGCCGAAACGGGACGGCAGCCGCAGTTGATTCGCGTTCCTCGAACAGGCTAATACCATCCAACGGCGCGGTGGTGCCGAATCGGGAGTGCACGAGAAATCCGTCGTACGTGGCCGCTTCCGGGTCGACGACGTTGATGTAAGTCGACAGGAACGCAGCGGATTGCGACTCGCCCACTCCTAGCAGGGTTTCCGGACCAAGCCCGTCGACGGCGCCGCCGCCGATCAGGCGTCCCACCTGCGTGTAGATGTCGTAGGAGAATTCGTCTCCTGGATGATGCAGCTGCGAATAACGTTCGGCGTTCTGGGTTTTCAGCGACATGTCGATACCTACCAGACTCTTACCGCCCTCGATGCCGACCTGCTGGGCAGACACCCCGACGTACGCGTAGCCCGAGCGCGCGATCTCGCGATGGGCCATCGACCACACCGCCGGTGCATCGATCCCACCGCTGACATTGAGCCATTCGACGATGACAGTGCCGTTGAATGCGGCACGATCTGTTGGCCGCAGAACGACGATGCGGGTGGTGTAGTCCGCCATGTCGTCGGAGGCATACGACTCCGCGGTGCCGGAGACGAAGAACTCCTCGGCGCCACAACCGAGCGTGGCCAGGTCGTAGGCGCCGAGGAGCAGGTTGGGGGTACCGGAAACGGGTGTGATCACGTCCCCATCTTGCGACTTCGGCGTGCTCAGTCACGCTACGGGTGACCGAGCACGCCGAAATCTGTTAACCCAAGACCAGCGAGTCGCCGTCCGCGCCGACGTTGACCGGCACGACGTCGCCGTCGTGCACCTCACCGGCCAGCAGCAACTTGGCCAGCTGGTCGCCGATCGCCTGCTGGATCAGCCGTCGCAGCGGCCGCGCGCCATAGAGCGGATCGAAACCACGCTGGGCCAGCCACTGCTTGGCCGGCAGCGACACCTCGAGGGTGAGGCGGCGCTGCGCCAGTCGCTTCTGCAGCTGCTCCAACTGGATGTCGACGATCTGGACCAACTGGCCGGGCTCCAGCCCGTCGAAGATGATCACGTCGTCGAGCCGGTTGATGAACTCGGGCTTGAACGCCGCCCGCACTGCGGCCATCACCTGGTCCTCGGTCCCGCCTGCGCCCAGATTGGACGTCAGGATCAGGATCGTGTTGCGGAAGTCGACCGTGCGGCCCTGGCCGTCGGTCAACCGGCCCTCGTCGAGCACGGCCAGCAGCACGTCGAACACGTCCGGGTGCGCCTTCTCGATCTCGTCGAACAGGATCACCGTGTACGGACGCCGCCGCACTGCCTCGGTCAGCTGACCGCCCTGGTCGTAGCCGATGTAGCCGGGAGGCGCACCGACGAGGCGGGCCACCGAGTGCTTCTCGCCGTACTCGCTCATGTCGATACGGACCATCGCCCGTTCGTCGTCGAACAGGAATTCCGCCAACGCCTTTGCGAGCTCCGTCTTACCGACGCCGGTCGGGCCGAGGAACATGAACGATCCCGTCGGCCGGTTCGGGTCGGCGACACCGGCACGGCTGCGCCGCACCGCATCAGAAACCGCAGTGACGGCTTTCCGTTGGCCGACGACGCGCTTACCGAGCTCGTCCTCCATCCGCAGCAGCTTGGCCGTCTCGCCCTCGAGCATCCGCCCCGCCGGGATACCGGCCCACGCCGACACCACATCGGCGATGTCGTCGGGGCCGACCTCCTCCTTGAGCATCACGCCCTCGCGAGCCTCGGCGTGCGGGATGGCGGCGTCGAGCTTCTTCTCGACCTCAGGGATACGCCCGTACCGAAGTTCGGACGCCTTGGCCAGGTCGCCGTCGCGCTCGGCCCGGTCGGCCTCGCCACGCAGCGTCTCGAGTTGTTCCTTGAGCTCGCGGACGACGTCGATGGCGCTCTTCTCGTTCTGCCACCGGGTGGTCAGCTCGGCCAACTTCTCCTTGTAGTCCGCGAGTTCGGCGCGCAGCTTCTCCAAGCGCTCCTTGCTCGCGTCGTCCTCTTCCTTGGCCAGCGCCATCTCCTCGATCTCCAACCGGCGCACCAGGCGCTCGACCTCGTCGATCTCGACGGGCCGGGAGTCGATTTCCATCCGCAGCCGAGACGCCGCCTCATCGACGAGGTCGATGGCCTTGTCCGGCAGGAAGCGGCTGGTGATGTAACGGTCGGACAGCGCGGCGGCCGCGACCAGCGCCGAGTCGGTGATGCGCACACCGTGGTGCACCTCGTAGCGGTCCTTGAGCCCGCGCAGGATGCCGACGGTGTCCTCGACCGACGGCTCACCGACGAACACCTGCTGGAAGCGGCGCTCCAACGCGGCGTCCTTCTCGATGTACTTGCGGTACTCGTCGAGCGTGGTGGCACCGACCAGGCGCAGCTCGCCGCGCGCCAGCATCGGCTTGATCATGTTGCCCGCGTCCATCGATCCTTCGCCGGTGGCTCCCGCACCCACGATGGTGTGCAGCTCGTCGATGAACGTGATGATCTGACCCGCCGAGTTCTTGATGTCGTCGAGCACGGCCTTGAGGCGCTCCTCGAACTCACCCCGGTACTTCGACCCTGCGACCATCGAACCGAGATCCAGTGAGACGACGGTCTTGTCGCGCAGGCTCTCCGGCACGTCGCCGGCCACGATGCGCTGGGCCAGGCCCTCGACGATCGCCGTCTTACCGACACCGGGC
>JBIQHU010000287.1:0-1764 GCA_044508395.1 Mycobacterium sp.
TCGTGACGGCCTACCAGCGCGCCGAGCGGTAACTGTCCTCTGCCGAGCAGACGTGAAAACCCCCATTTCGGAGTGGCGGGTTCACGCGGTCGTCGCAACACTCTCGACTTTGAGAGGTTGCGGCGACCGTGTCGTTTTCGGAGGACTGTGTTCGGTTTGGGGTTCGGTTAGCAAAGCTCGTTGACGCGGGTGTGCCGGTGCGGGAAGCGGCCGGGTCGTTGGGGGTGTCGAGGCAGCGGGCGTATGCGATTCTGCGGGAGACGGGCCGCCCGATGGGCTCGTCACGACCGGATGTCAGTGGTGTGGATCGCGGTCAGGTGGCGGCGGTGTTCACCGCGACGGCCTCGGTCAACGCAGCGGCCAAAGCGGGCGGGGTGGCACATGCCACGGCCCGGCGGATGCTCGTCGAGGCGGGGTTGATCGACGCTGCCCGGCAGCAGCGGGGTAAGCCCGCCCAGCGGGCCCGGTTCTTTGAACTGCTCGATGACGGCTGGCCAACGGCGGCCGCGGCGCGCGACGTCGGGGTCAACGAGCGCACCGCCCGGGACTGGCGTGACGGCATCCGCCAGGTCGGCAACACGCGGGTGTATCCCGATGGCACAGTCCACGATTACGCCACCGGCACGCGGTACACACAACCGGTGAAAACCGTTGCCGCCCATCAGAGCACTGCGCCGGATGACGAATCTGTCAGCAGGTATCTGCGGCTCGTTGATCGGCTGGTCATCGCTGATGGTCTGGCTGCCGGCCTGAGCTACACCGCGATCGCCGACAAGATCGGTCGGAATAAGTCGACGGTGTCCCGGGAGGTCGCTGCGCACCGTGTTGAGGGCTTGTATCTGCCCTATCAGGCGGATGCGGCGGCTGCGGCGGCGCGGGCCCGGCCCAAGGCGTCCAAACTGGTGACCAACCAGAGGTTGCGCAAAGAGGTCGAATAGGGGCTGGCCAAACGGTGGTCCCCCGAAGAGATTTCGCATCGTCTGGTCAAGGATTTTCCGGACGACGAGAGTATGCGGGTGAGCCACGAAACGATCTATCAATCCCTCTACTTCCAGGCGCGCGGTGGCTTGAAAAAGGAAGTGGCCCAAGCCCTTCGGTCGGGTCGCACGTGCCGTAAACCGAACCGTAAGCCCGGTGAGCGCTACCAGCGGTTCGTTGATCCGATGATCATGATCGCTGACCGGCCTGATATCGAGGATCGGGCGGTGCCCGGGCACTGGGAAGGCGATCTGATCATGGGTGAGCTCAACAAGACCGCGATCGCCACCCTGGTCGAACGCGCCACCCGCTACACCATGCTGGTGCACCTGCCCGGCGGCCATGACGCCGAAACAGTCCGTGACGGCCTGATCGCCACCATGAAGACATTGCCGGCGCATCTGCGGGGGTCGCTGACCTGGGATCAAGGCGCTGAGATGGCCGGGCACAAAGGCTTCACCACGGCCACCGACATGCAGGTGTATTTCTGCGATCCGGCCAGTCCATGGCAGCGCGGCACCAACGAGAACACCAACGGCCTGCTGCGCCAGTACTTCCCCAAAGGCACCGACCTGAGTGTCTACGGGCCCGAAGACCTCGAACATGTCGCCCAGCAACTCAACGGCCGCCCACGCAAAACGCTCGACTGGGATACCCCAGCCGAGCGTTTGCGTGATCTACTGCTGACCGATTAACCAACAGTGTTGCGTCGACCCCTAGAAACCGCCAGTGAAATTGGGGGTTTTCGCGTCTGCTCGCGGGAGGACTCAGCCCGTCAACATCGCG
>JBIQHU010000148.1:0-12266 GCA_044508395.1 Mycobacterium sp.
CCTTGAGGTCGCCGCCGGCGAAGAAGGTCTTCTTCGCGCTGGTGATGACCACACCGGTGATCGAATCCTGCTCAGCAACAAGGCGTTCCACGGCGTTGTGCATGGATTCCTTGTAGTGCTCGTTCATCACGTTGGCCGAACCGGTCGGGTCGTCCAGCGTCAGGGTGACGATGCCGTCGGCATCCTTGTCCCACTGAATGGTGTTCTCAGCCATTGGTTTTCAGCCCTCTCAGACGCGCTCGATGATGGTGGCCACGCCCATGCCGCCGCCGATACACAGCGTGATCAGGGCACGCCGAGCGCCACGACGCTCGAGCTCGTCGACCATGGTTCCGGTGATCATGGCGCCGGTGGCGCCCAGCGGGTGGCCCATCGCGATGGCGCCACCGTTGACGTTGAGCTTCTCGTCGGGGATGTTGAGGTCCTTCTGGAACTTCAGCACCACCGAGGCGAACGCCTCGTTCAGCTCGAACAGGTCGATGTCGTCGACCGTCAGCCCGGCCCGGTCGAGCGCCTTGCGGGTGGCCGGCATCGGACCGGTGAGCATGATGACCGGATCGGCACCGCTGGTGGCGGTCGCCACGACGCGCGCCCGCGGGATGAGGCCCTGCGCTTGCCCTGCCTTTTCGCTACCGACGAGCACCAGCGCGGCGCCGTCGACGATGCCCGAGCTGTTACCACCGGTGTGAACGTGGTTGATCTTCTCGACGAAGTGGTACTTCTGCAGCGCCACGTCGTCGAAGCCGCCCATCGCGCCGACGCCGTCGAAAGCCGGCTTCAGCTTGCCCAGGCTCTCCACCGTCGTGTCGGGGCGCATGTGCTCGTCGTGGTCGAGAATCACCAGCCCGTTCTGGTCCTTCACCGGGACGACGGACTTGGCGAAGTAGCCGCCCGACCAGGCCGCCGCTGCGAGTTCCTGCGACCGCACCGCGTAAGCGTCGACATCCTCGCGGGAGAAACCCTCGATCGTGGCGATCAGATCGGCGCCGATGCCCTGCGGTACGAAGCCGATTCGGTAGTTCGTCTCCGGGTCACCGGCCCAGGCGCCGCCGTCGGAGCCCATCGGGACACGGCTCATCGACTCCACACCGCCGGCCAGCACCAGGTCGTCCCAACCGGAGCGGACCTTCTGTGCGGCCAGGTTGACCGCCTCCAAGCCCGAGGCGCAGAACCTGTTGAGCTGGAATCCGCCCGTGGTCTCGGGCAGACCCGCCACCAACCCTGCGGTGCGGGCGATGTCGCCGCCCTGATCGCCGACGGGGGACACGCAGCCCAAGATCAGATCGCTGATGAGCGTCTCGTCCAGGTCGGGGAAGCGGCTGCGGATCTCGTCGATCAGGCCGACGACCAGGTTGACCGGCTTGACCTCGTTGAGGGCGCCGCCCCTGTTCTTACCGCGAGGTGTACGAATGGCCTCGTAGATGAAGGCTTCTTCAGACATGAAGATTTTTCCTGTTCAGATGGGGTTGTTGGGAACCTGCCCACATGGGCGGTAGTCCTCTGGTCGCAGCCTACAGCCCCACCCAACCGGCTGGTTGGGCAGCCTGATACTCCCCGCGACCAGACGCGAGCACCCAATTTATCGCGGCGTGTTGGGGCAGTTTGCGGCCGCTCGGCAAGATGGTGGCCGTGACAGTCAGACGCCTGCAGCCGTACGCGGTGACGATCTTCGCCGAGATGTCTGCGCTTGCGGCGCGCATCGGCGCCGTGAACCTGGGCCAGGGCTTCCCAGACGAGGACGGTCCGCCGGCGATGCTGACGATCGCGGAGAACGCGATCGCCGAGGGCGTCAACCAGTACCCGCCCGGCCTCGGCATCGCACCGCTGCGCGAGGCGATCGCCGCGCAGCGTAAACGGAGCTTCGGAACCGACTACGACCCGGACACCGAGGTGCTGGTGACAGTCGGCGCCACCGAAGCCATCGCCGCGTCGGTTCTCGGCCTCGTGGAACCCGGCTCGGAGGTGCTGCTGATCGAGCCGTTCTACGACTCCTACTCCCCCGTGCTCGCGATGGCCGGCTGTGTGCGGCGCGCCGTACCCATGGTGGCCGACGGTCGCGGC
The DNA here is from genome assembly GCA_044508395.1 of Mycobacterium sp. Taxonomy (GTDB): domain Bacteria; phylum Actinomycetota; class Actinomycetes; order Mycobacteriales; family Mycobacteriaceae; genus Mycobacterium. The sequence continues at coordinate 2,062 of JBIQHU010000148.1, forward strand.
TTCGCGATCGATGTCGACGGCCTGCGCCGCGCCGTGACGCCGAAGACCAAAGCGCTGATCGTCAATTCGCCGCACAACCCGACCGGGATGGTCGCCAGCGACGCCGAACTGAAGGCGCTGGCCGAACTCGCCGTCGAAGCCGATCTCCTGGTGATCACCGACGAGGTCTACGAGCATCTGGTGTTCTCCGATTTTCCTGGCCGCTTCCATCTCCCGCTCGCCAACTATCCGGGGATGGCCGAGCGCACCATCACCATCTCCAGTGCGGCGAAGATGTTCAACGTCACGGGCTGGAAGATCGGATGGGCCTGCGGCCCTGCGGAACTCATCGCTGGGGTACGCGCAGCCAAGCAATACCTCTCCTACGTCGGTGGGGCGCCGTTCCAGCCTGCCGTCGCGCATGCGCTCAACACCGAGGACACCTGGGTCGCCGCGCTGCGGGATTCGTTGCAGGCCAAGCGTGACCGGCTCGGTTCCGCGCTGTCCGACGTCGGCTTCGAGGTGCACGACAGCTTTGGCACCTATTTCCTGTGCGCCGACCCTCGGCCACTTGGCTATGAGGACAGCACGACGTTCTGCGCCGAACTACCCGAGAAGACAGGTGTGGCGGCGATACCGATGGCGGCGTTCTGCGATCCGGACGGTGCGGACTTCGAGCAGTGGAACCACCTGGTGCGCTTCGCGTTCTGCAAGCGCGACGACACCCTCGATGAGGCCATCCGCCGACTCGGTACGTTACGTAAGACCTAGGCGGCGATGGCGTTACGCGGTACTGCCGGCCATCACGCGTTTGCGCAGGGCCTCGGTCGCGATGTCGAGCACCATCTGTTTCCCCCGCCGAACCAGGAACCGGGGCACCGGCGCCGCCAGGTCGAGAATGATGTCGAACCGCACCCGTGTCTTCTCTTCGCCCTCGCGGACGAGGTTGTACTCGGCATGCTGACCCCGCTGCTGACCGGTGGCGGTGGCATCCCAGACCATCCAGTCGTCACCCCAGTGGTACTCGAGAAGCTCCTTGTCGGTGATCCCCATGATCCGGAACGTCGCCTTCACGTGGTGCGGCCGGCCGTCCGGATGACGGTCCAGGACTTCGGTGTGCTTGTGCAGCGGCGACCACGAGGGCACGGCTTCGATGTCGGCGAGCGCGTCCATGATCGCCTCAGGCGAGGCGTCGAAGACCACCTCTCTGGATGCTCGGACAGTCATAGTGGCAAATCATAGCTACCTTGTTCGCCTGATGTAATGGAATTTCCAGCTAATTTTTCACCAATCGATGTCGGTGACGGAAATGGCCTCTTTCGGCGGGTTTCCGACCGGCCCCGCCGGGGTACGGGAGAACCGCGGCGCCGGTGCAGCCTGCTCGACACCGTGCGGCGAGATGACCGTCGAGCGCGCCAGCAGATGCTCGTTGCGCGCGGCCTCGGTCCAGGTCAGCACCGGGGTGACGCATGCGTCCGTGCCCGCGAAGACGGCGGTCCACTCGTCGCGCGTCCGGCTCTTGAACCGGTCGGTGAAGATGGCACGCATCCGGTCGTACGACCCGATGTCCAACTGGTTGGGTACCTCGTCGGGTGACAGTCCGAGGCCGTCAAGGAGTTCCGCGAAGAACTGCGGTTCGACGGCCCCGACCGCCATGTACTTGCCGTCCGACGTCTCGTACGTGCGGTAGAACGGGGCGCCGCCGTCGAGTAGCCACGACTCTCGTTGGTCTTTGAGTGCGCCGTTAGCCTTCATCGTCCACATCATCTGCGCGAGGATGCTGACACCGTCGACCATGGCGGCGTCGATCACCTGGCCCCTGCCCGACCGTTCGCGTTCGTAGAGTGCGGTGACGATGCCCAGCAGCACGAGCATCGACCCGCCGCCGAAATCGGCCACGAAGTTGAGCGGCGCAACGGGCGGCCGGTCACGAAAACCGATGGCCGACAACGCTCCTGTCTGCGACAGGTAGTTGATGTCGTGGCCCGCGGTCATCGCCAGCGGGCCGTCCTGTCCCCACCCCGTGATTCGGGCGAAAATCAGTCGCGGGTTGACGGCGGCGCACTCGTTCGGCCCGAAGCCGAGCCGCTCGCAGGTGCCCGGACGGAAGCAGTCAAGCAGCACGTCGGCCTTGGCGGCAAGGTCGAGCAGGGTCTGCGGCTCCTTCTTGACATCGAGGTCGACGGTGCGCTTCCCGCGATGCATCAGATCCTTGTGCTCCGGCACCGCAATACCCCCGGGCCGACGCACGCGAACAACGTCGGCACCCAGATCGGCGAGCACCATCCCGGCGTGCGGTCCAGGGCCGATACCGCCGAGTTCGATGACCTTCACCCCGGCGAGGGGTCCCGTGTTCGTCACGCGCCGGCTCAGCTCCCTTTCTTCACCTTCAGCACCTGCTTGCGCAGCCCGTCGGTCGCGGTCTCCATCGCCCCCTTCATCGCCCGCTTGAGGACGAACCCGGGCATCGGTATCGACAGGTCGATGGAGATGTCGAAACGCACCTTAGTCTTGTCGCCGTCGGGCGTCAGCGTGTACGACGCGTCCTGCGACTTGAGCGCACCGGCGCTGATCAACGTCCAACTCGCGCTGTTGTCGGTCCAGGTGTACTCGACGACCTGTTCGTCGGTGATGCCCGCCGACTTCACCTTCATCTTGACCCGGCGCGGCCGCCCATCGTCATAGGACTCCAGCACCTCGGCGCTCTGATACTGCGGCGACCAATTCGGCGTGGCCTCGACGTCGGCGATGACGTCGAGGATCTCCTCCGGACTCGCCTCGATCACGACCTCGCGGGAATCGCTGGTAGCCATCTCGCGACGATAGCCCGATACGGTTGTCCACATGGAACTTTGGGAGCTTTCGGCGCGCGAGCGGATCAGAGACACGCTGGCCCGCTACAACTGGTCCGGCGACGCGATGCGACTGCCCGAACTCGCCGAATCCTTCTGCGAGGATGGCGAGCTCGAACTGCGGAGCGGCGGGTCGGTGCGCGGCCGTGCGGCTATCGTCGAGTTCCTCGGCGGCGCAGTCGCATCGCCGAATGCGGCGGCCCAGGCGTCAGGAGTGCGGCGCGTCGTCCGCCATAACGTGACGAACATCCGGTTCACCGAGATGACGCCGCAGCGGGCCCAGGTCGCCTGCTACTTCACCGTCGTCACCGAGATCGGCCTCGACCACTACGGCCGGTATCGCGATGTGTTCGTGCCCGTCGGGAACGAGTGGCTGATCCAGCACCGCTTCGTCTCTACCGACTGGCATGCGCCGAACTCGACAATGGCCGGCTAGGGCCTACCCCAATCAACGAGGCGGGACCAGCATCGACTGCCAGGTCTGGTTGCCCGGCACCGTCTCGCGCACACCACTGCCATTGGTGGAGTTCCGGCGGCACCCGGCAGTACAGCTCGGCGGGCGACTCGAATCTCGTTGTAGTCAAGGCTTGCCCGCGAACGCTGCCGAAATCGGTAGGCTCAACGGCTATGAGCGATGCCGTCGACCCGACCGTTCCACCGAGCGGCACCGGATGCGTGGAGTGTGATGCGGTCGGCGGCTGGTGGGTGCATCTCCGCCGTTGCGCCGCGTGCGGGCACATCGGTTGCTGTGACGACTCGCTCGCGCGTCACGCAACGGCGCACTGGCGCAGCACCGGGCATCCCGTCATCCGCTCGTTCGAACCGGGCGAAGACTGGTTCTGGAACTACGACACCAACTCCTATTACGGCGGGCCGAATCTCGCGCCGCCCGACAATCATCCCGAGGACCAGCCCGCTCCGGGACCGGCGGATCGTGTTCCCAAGGATTGGATGGTTCAGCTACGGAGTCGTCGCGACTGAGTTTGGGTACCCGGGCGGTCATGACGAAAAGCAACGCTGACAAGCCCGAAACCACCGAGACCGACATCGGTTCATCGAAGGCAGACGACGACGTCGAGAGCGACCCGGCCCGGGGCGGCGAAGGCGTCGACTGGTCCGACGAGGGCGGTGCCACTCCCAGCGGCCCCGCCACCACCTAGCGGCTGTTCGCGATAACCGCTAGTCAAGGCTGTCCGCAAGCGCCGACAGCGTCGCGGCCGCAGTGTATTTCGGCGTCCACCCCAGTTGTGTCTTCGCCTTGGTCGTGTCCATGACGACCGATGTGCGACTGGCGTGCAACCATTCCAGCGCCGATGGAACGAAAGGAAGCCGGGCGATGATTTCCGACGCAGCCGTCGCCGCGACTTTGGGCACCGGCACCGATCGGGCGCCGAGCTCCTTCGCTACTGCGGAGATCGAGACCACGCCATCCCCGGCCAAGTTGTAGGCGCCCGGAGGAGCGGCGGTGGTCGCGGCCAAGGCGATCGCCGAGGCGACATCGTCGTGATGCACCAATTGCAGGGGGGTGCCCGGATCGGGAAGCAGCGGTTTGAACAGTGGCAGCGCGTGCGTCACGCGCTGCACAAGCCAGGGCAGCTGATTCCACGGCATCGCGTCGGCCAGGGCGTGCGCCTTCGGTCCGGCGACGATGCACGGGCGCAGCACATAGACCTCCAGCGACGAGCCGGCGACGATGTCCTGCAGCGCGGCTTCGCACGCGGCCTTCTGCTCGGAGTAGTAATGCTCGGGCGAACCGCGTGGCGGCACGTCTTCGGTGATGGGCACGGGATTGTCGGAGTGATAGCCGTAAGCGGCCACCGATGACGTGTAGACGAGTCGGCGGGGCCGTTGAGCCGCGACCGTCGCCTCGAAGACGTTGCGGGTGCCCGCGAGGTTGACCCGGCTGCTCTCCTTGCGCGATCCCATGATGATGAACGCGAGGTGGACGACGACGTCGGCGTCGACGACCAGTTCGTCGACCTGATCGCGCACGGTGATGTCACCCTGCCGGTACTCGGTCTTGGTCCAGCCCTGCCCCGCCGGGTCGAACGGCCTGCGCGCCATCCCGATGATCCGGTCGATGCCGGGGTCACGTTCGAGTTCGGTGACCGCCGAGATACCGATATTGCCCGTTGGACCGGTGACCGCGACCGTGAGCCCCATGTCTCTTGGATGCCCGTCCGCGGTGGATCGAAAACGCGCAGCCGCTAGGACGCGTCGGCCAGCGCCTGCTTCGCCGCGTTGTAACCGGGTACGAACGTGATGCCGGGGCCGCCGTGGCAGCCGGCGCTGCCGAGGTAGAGGCCGTCGATCGGGATCGGTTGATCAACATAGCCTTTCGGCCCCGGCCGGTTGGGCCCCATCTGGTCTGGGTGGATGAGCCCGTGGCAGTAGTCCCCGCCGGGCGCACCGAACATGGTGCCCATGTGCTTGGGGGTGAAGGTGGTGTGCTTGAGGATCAGGCTCTCGAAGTTCGGGGCCAGTCGGGTGATCTTGTCGATCACGCGCTGTCCCATCTCGGCCTTCATCTCGCCGTAGCTCTTCTCCGATTCCTCGATCGGGAACCAGAGCGAGAATGCCGATGCGGCGTGCTTGCCTGGCGGTGCCAGCCCCGGGTCGTTGACCGACGGGATCTGCAATGCGATCGAGGGATCGGCGGGCACGATTCCGTGCCTGCAATCCTCCCACTGCTGCTGCAATTCCTCAGGGGTGGAGAAGATTCCGATGTTGGACTGCATCGCGGGGTCGTTGAGCAGTTCGTAGGGCGCCGCGAATTCCGGGATGCCGTCGAGCGCGAAGTGCATCTGCAGGTAGCTGCCGCGGTGGTCTTGACGCGAGAAGCGTTCCCGAATGTCGGCGGGCAGCGCGCCCGGGTCGACCATCGCGTTGATCGTAAGATCTGGTGCGATACCGGAGATCACGATGGGCGCGGTGATGACGGAGCCGTCCTCCAGCCGGACTCCGGTCACCCGACCGTCGGCGACCTCAATCTCCTCGACCTTGGCGCGCAGCCGCAACTCACCGCCGTTCGACGTGAATACGTCGCACAGATGTGAGGTCAGCGCACCAATGCCGCCCTCGAGCTTCTTGACCAGCAGCGCATTCTCGTCGGGGACGGCGAATCCGTAGGCCAGCGCCGCCGCGGTGCCGGGGGTTGCCGGGCCGCGGTAGGTGGTGTTGCACGCCAGAAGTGAGAGCATGCCTCGCAGCGCGCCGTGCTTCTCCTTGTCCGGCAGATACCGGTCGATCACATCGGTGACCGACCCGAAAAGCAGGTCGGTGATCGTCGAGCGTTCGAATTCGTTGGTCGCACAGGCATACATCTCGTCGAGCGTCTTCGGTGGCTGGCCCGCATCGAACCGCCCGAGCGCCCGGGTCGGAGCCTGACACCACGCCATCAGACCCGCCATCCCGTTGACGGCCTCCGCGCCGTGCACTTCGTTGATGTGGGTCATCAGTTTCATCGGATCGGTGTAGTAGACGAGTGGTTCGTCACCGACACCGCGCAGGGACACGGACATCACGTCGAGGTCGACGGTCGGCAGCGCGTCGAGCCCGAGCTCGCGGCTGACGACTGCCGACGTCGGGATCTGCACCGACCCGGCGATTTCGAAGTTGAAGCCGTCGAACAGCTCGACGGTGGAGGCCATCCCGCCGGCGTAGAGCTTGAAGTCAAGGCAGAGCGTGCGGAGCCCCGCCTTCTGGAGCAGTGCGGCGGCGGTCAGTCCGTTGTGTCCGGCGCCGACGACGATCGCATCGAAGTCCGTCATGCGCTGAGGCTGGCATGCGGCCAACGTTTTGTCAATATTGACAAAACTTTCAGCTGATTCCCTTGGTGAGCGTGTCCAGTGCCTCCCGGGTCAGTCGCGACAACTCGGGCAGCGAGCGCTCCTGACCGAGCATCCACACCTCCATCGCGCCGAACACCGCCGCCGCGATGCACCGCGCGGTGACCGCGATCCTCATGCGTTGGTCGGTGCGCGGCGCGGGCGGATCGACCTCGGTGAGGTGTTGCTCGATGGCCTGGGCGAAATCGGCCTCGACCTGCCGTATGTGCCGGACGATCCGGTCGGGTTCGATTTCCTGGGCGCGAAGTGCGGCGGTCTGTGCGACGGCCCAATCGTCGTACGGCCGCGCCATGATCGCCGAGTGCACCGCATCGATGATCGATTCATCGGGAGCGCGTTCGGCCAGTGCGGACCGAAACCATTGCAGGCCTGCGTAATCGGCGAACAGCAGATCGTGCTTGGACGCGAAGTGCCGGTAGAACGTGCGCAGCGAGACCCCGGCGTCGGCAGCGATCTGTTCGGCCGACGTCTCCTCGAACCCCTGTGCCAAAAACCGCACCACGGCGGCCTGCCGCAGCGCCTCGCGTGTGCGCTCACTTCGTGCCGTCTGGGCGGGGCGAACCATGGGAGAAAACTACCGCACCCAGTTATGTCAATATTGACAAAACTTGGGATGCTGGTGCGACACTGCTCTTCATGGTTTCGCTGATCGTCCACCTCGTCCTCGCGTTCGCGACGATGGCCGTCATCGTCAAGACGAATCCCGCGATCTTCGCGCGCTATGCGTCCGGACCGCAGGTCACCGGGCTCGAACTCTTCTACTACGTCGCGGGCGTCGCGACGGTCGTGCTCGGTTACTACTTCAACAATCAGTACGTAGCCGACTACGCGCCGCCCGGCGGCCTGCACAACTTCATCTGGGGTCCCGGGAGCTGGTGGGAGTTCATCACGCTCGGATATGCGAACTCCGCTGCGAGCTCGGCAAGCCAGGACTACACCGTCATGAGCGTCCTGCTCTTCCCGGTGTGGTCGATCATCGACGGGCGCCGGCGCGGCATCAAACACCCCTGGCTCTTCTGCGGGTTCATCTTGTTCGCCAGCTCGGCATTCGCATGGGCGGCCTACCTCGCCGCGGCTGAGCGCCAGCACAGGCACCAACAGCTCGGGGCACCACTTCAATCCGCGGCCTGACACCTGAGCGGCGGCATACAGTTCACGAATGATCTCCGACGATCTGCGTGACCGCCGCCTCGCGGTGATCAGAGAACACATGGACACCGAGGTGACCAAGGAGTTCGACCGCACCCTGGCCACCTTTAACGGCCATCCGCACTACGAGATCATGGCCACCGGCCAAGTGTTCGACGGCGACGACGAGGTCATGGGCTACTACCTGACCACCCGTACCGCATTTCCGGACCAGCGCCACGACAATGTCCGCTGCCACGTCGCCGACGACGCCGTCATCGTCGAATTCGACCTGCTGGGAACGAATCTCGGCGAGCTCTACGGTCTGCCGCCGACAGGCAAGGCCTTCCGGGTTCCGATCATCGCGGTGTTCGCCTTCGAGGGCGACCGCATCGTCAACGAACGCATTTACTTCGATTCGGCCAGCCTGGCCACGCAGATCGGACGCGGCGAGCTACTCACCATGGTGGGAACGGGAGAGCTGTGAAGGTCCACCATCTCAACTGCGGGACGATGAACCCGTACGGCGCCCCGCGGATCGTCTGCCACGTCCTGCTCGTCGAGACCGACAACGGCCTGGTCCTCGTCGACACCGGATTCGGCACGCACGACTGCGACCACCACGCCCGGATCGGACCGACGCGCCATCTCTTCAACCCGACGTTCGACCACGACGAAACGGCCCTGCGTCAGGTGGAGCGCCTCGGGTTCGACCGCGCCGACGTCCGCCACATCGTCGTCACGCACTTCGACATGGACCACATCGGCGGAATCGCCGACTTTCCCGAGGCGCAGATCCACGTGACCGCCGCCGAGGTGCTCGGCGCCGTGCGTGAACCGACGTTTCGGGAGAAGACCCGCTTCCGCCCCGCCCAATGGGCGCACGAACCCAAACTCGTCGAGCACGATCCCGCCGGGGAGAAGTGGCGGGGCTTTGCGGCCGCCAAGGAGCTCGACGAGATCGCGCCGGGGATCGTGCTGATATCGCTGCCCGGTCATACGCGCGGGCACGCGTGCATCGCCGTCGACGCCGGGCACCGCTGGGTGCTGCACTGCGGGGACGCCTTCTACCACCACGGCACTCTGGATGGACATTCGAAGGTGCCGGGCCCGATCAAGGTCATCGAGCCTCTGCTCGCCTTCGATCGAAAGAAGGTGGCGGACAACCACGCTCGTCTCACCGAGCTGTACCGGCGCCAGGAGCCCGACCTGTTGATGGTCTGCGCCCACGACGCGACCCTGTTCGAGCAGGCGAAGGGGACGGAGTAGTCGTGCGCGCGGTCGTCATCACCAAGCACGGCGATCTCTCGGTGCTGAAGGTTCAAGAGCGGCCAGACCCTCCACCACCGGCGGCCGGCGAGGTGCGCGTCGCAGTCCGTGCCGCGGGCGTGAACTTCGCCGATCATCTCGCGCGGGTCGGCCTCTACCCCGAGGCCCCGAAGCCGCCGTGCGTCGTCGGTTACGAGGTGTCGGGCACCATCGAGGCGGTCGGTGCGGGAGTCGATACGGCACGCGTCGGCGAACGGGTCTTGGCTGGAACGCGTTTCGGCGGCTACGCCGAGATCGTCAACGTCAAGGCTGCCGATACGGTGCCGCTGCCGGAGACACTCACGTTCGAGCAGGGTGCGGCCGTGCCGGTCAACTACGCCACCGCTTGGGCGGCGCTCTACGGGTACGGATCGCTGCGGGCAGGTGAGCGGATACTCATCCACGCGGCGGCGGGCGGCGTCGGTATCGCGGCGATTCAGCTCGCCAAACCCGCCGGCGTCGAGATCCACGGCACCGCATCGCCGGGTAAGCATCAACGGCTGACCGAGATGGGGGTCGACCGCGCGATCGACTACCGGCGTGACGGGTGGTGGAAGGATCTGCCTCCGTACGACATCGTGCTCGACGCGATCGGCGGGGCGTCGCTGCGGCGGTCGTACCATCTGCTTCGACCCGGCGGCAGGCTGGTGGCGTACGGCATCTCGGCATTGCAGCAGGGCGAAAAGCGTTCTCTGCGTACCGCGCTACCGCAGCTGCTGCCGATGCGGCGCGGGTTCAACCTGACCAAACAGCTCTCGGAGTCCAAGGCCGTCATCGGGCTGAACATGCTGGCGCTGTGGGACGACCGCGGCACCCTCGAACCCTGGATCGGTCCGCTGCAAGAGGCGCTGACGGACGGTGTCGTATCCCCGGTGGTGCACGCCGCGGTGCCGTTCGAGAACGCGGCCGAGGCGCACCGCATACTCGCCGCGCGCGAGAACGTCGGCAAGGTCGTGCTGGTGCCCTGACCCAGCTTCTGGTACGCCGCCGTACCGGAGTGGAGGGGTGCGGAGAATTGCGGCGGAAACCGCCTTGAGTGGCCAGGGCCGGGATCGAACCGGCGACCTTCCGCTTTTCAGGCGGACGCTCG
>JBIQHU010000149.1:0-12228 GCA_044508395.1 Mycobacterium sp.
ATTACGCGCCGAACAAACCCACCATAATCGACTCACTCACGAAAGATCGAGGCTAACGCTTCTGACCACCGCTACCGCGTCTCGGTGCATTCTGCTCCCCGGGTTGATCATTGGTGCTGCGAGCGCACCTCGAGGACCTCATCGATCGGCCGCCGCGGCGTCGGGGGCGGCAGCTCCTCCAAGCCGGGTGCCTGGCCGACGCGCACGATGACCTGCGGCGTCGTCGTCTGCCCGATCAGTGACGCCACGACGTCTCGTCCGGGCCACAACTCGGTGATATTGGTCAGCGTGCACGTGGCCAGGCCGGCCACGGTTGCCTCGAGGAGGACGGCGGAAAGCATCTCTCCGCACTCGAGCACGCTGGTGCGGTCGGTGTCATATGTCGACAACACGAGAAGCTTGGCCCGGTCACGACCCAACTGAGGGCGCCGTTCGCTGTTGGGGGTGACCGGAAAGTGGCGGCTGATCTCGACACGGTCGCTTTCGGTTGGCGATACCAGCGAACTATGCGGGATTCCTTCGCTGGATTCGAAAAGTCCTGTCCACCAATCGAGTTCGGATTGGTAGGCCGAGTCATAGACGCGGAGTGACTCGGTGATGTGCGATGCCTGCGCCAATTCGTGGCGCAGGTCGTCCGGGATCTCGTCGAGGCGCACGGCGTCGCTCGTGACGGCTCGTTCCAGCGCGACCGAAACCGACTCCCAATTGCGCGGCGGGCCGAACGGTAGTCGGTCGGTTCGCCGACGGAGTATCGCGTCCGCCAGGGTGCGGTGCCCGTCGGTCACGTAATCCATGGGGGTGAAATCGATCGATGCCAGATGCATCCGGTTGTTGGGATTGGGGAAGCGCTCGACGTGCGCCACCCAACCGGCCGCGGCCATGGCCACGCGAAAGTGGTCGAGGACAGCGCCGCAGCCGAGTAGCGCCTCCGCCCCCGTGTGGTCGGTGGCGTGCAGGACTCGGTCCTGGTCGAGGTACAGCATCACCGTGCTGCCGTCGACCACCCAGCGCCAGGGCTGGCTGTTGTGCAACGACGGTGCGCGGCAGGCCAGCTGTACAGCCTGCTTGATGATTCGGGTGTCCACCACGGTGTCGCGCATGCCTTCATCTTCGGCCCTAAGACCGGGTGTCACCAGGGTCAATGGTCCCGAGGACCGGGCCTTAATACCCTGGAAAGCGACAATGGCCACGTCTCATGATTTGACCCATGGATGCCACGACGATGTCCGATGAAATCCGCGAGCCTTGGACTGTGGCTGGAAACCTCGCTGCGGAGGTCCACGAGACGCACACGGGCGTCGTCATGCTGCTGGGCGACAAGGCCTACAAGGCGAAGAAGCCGATCGCCACCGATTTCCTCGACTTCACGACCCTCGAGCAACGGGAAAGTGTGTGCGTGCGTGAGGTAGCGCTCAACAGCAGACTTGCACCGAACAGCTACCTCGGTGTCGCGCACTTCGTGGGACCTTCCGGAGGACCGGCGGAACCGGTGGTGGTGATGCGTCGCTACGGCGACCGCCATCGGCTGTCCTGGATGGTCAGAAACGGCGAACCCGTGCACGAGCAGTTGACGGCCATCGCCGATACGCTCGCACGGTTTCATCGCGATGCGGTTCGGAGCGAAACGATCGCACAGCAGGCCGGCCCAGACGCGATCACTGCTCGGTGGGAACAGAACCTGCGCGAATTGGAACGCCACGGGGTGGTTGCAGCTGACAAGATCAGCGAGTTACGACAGCTGGTCACGTCGTTTGTCGCGGGCCGCGCGGCGTTGTTCGCCCAGCGCGTGGCAGACGGCAATGTCGTCGACGGGCACGGCGATCTGCTAGCCGACGACATCTTCTGCCCGCCAGGCGAGTTGGCGATCCTCGACTGCATGGAGTTCGACGACACGCTCCGATTCGTCGACGGTATCGATGATGCCGCCTTCCTCGCGATGGACCTCGAGTTCTTGGGCCGCCCCGATCTGGCGACCCATTTCATCGACGCGTACCGCCGAGCCACGGGGGAGACGGCGCCCGAGTCGCTGGTGGACTTCTACGTCGCATACCGCGCGGTCGTCCGCGCCAAGGTCGATTGTGTGCGCGTGGCACAAGGTCACCCCGCCGCAGGCGTGGGTGCGCAACTACATATCGACATCGCGCTGGACCACCTCAGAGCGGGTGCCGTCAGACTTCTGCTCATCGGTGGCGGCCCTGGTACGGGTAAGACCACCGTAGCCCGTGCGCTGGCGGAACAGATTCGCGCCCAGGTGATTTCGACTGATGATGTCCGCCGTGAGCTCCAGCAGAGCGGTGTCATCGGGGGTGAACCGGGCAGCCTCAACGCCGGCCTCTACGACCCGCGGAATGTGGCTGTTGTTTACGACGAAGTTCTGCGGCGCGCGAGTGTTCTGCTCCAGGGTGGCGTGTCGGCCATTCTGGATGGCACCTGGCGCGATACGGGACAACGGGAACGGGCACGCCGCATCGCGGTCGACGCTGCGGCCCCGTTCTCCGAATTCACCTGCTCGGTTCCGACGGACCAAGCTTCGGCACGGGTTGCGTCCAGGCCGGTGTCGACGTCCGACGCCACGCCTGAGATCGCGGTTGCGTTGGCCGAGGAAGGCCAGGGGTGGCCGGGCGGGCATCGCCTGGATACCAGTCGGCCAGTGGCCGACTCAGTCAGAGAGGCGCTTGAAATCTGTTGCTTGCAGTTCTGATTCCGGTATTGCACGGGCGAACGGAGAGTGAGGCGGCAGTGGAGCGATTGACGCCCCTTGATGCGGGCTTTCTCGAGGCGGAGGACTCCGACCCGCATGTCAGCCTTGCGGTTGGTGGGCTGTCGGTGCTGGAGGGCCCGATCCCGGATTTCGAGGCTCTGGCCGCGGCGGCGTTGGAGAGAGTGACCGCGGTGCCCCGGATGAGGCAAGTGCTTCGCACTCACCTGCTTGATCTTCAACCGCCGGAATGGGAGGACGCGCCGGATATCGATCTCTCCCACCATATTCATCACATTGCGGTCCCCGCCCCAGGAAGTGACGACGAGTTGTTCCGGCTGACCGCGGACATCATGGAACGGCGGTTGGACCGTGATCACCCACTGTGGGAATACTGGATCATCGAGGGCCTCTCGGGCGGACAATGGGCGATGCTGCTGAAGATCCATCACTGCATCGCGGACGGAATCACGATCATGAACATGCTGTCCGGACTCGCCGACGGGGGCAAGGGCGAAACCTTCGCAACCGAGATCCGGGCGGCCAAGCAGGCGCCCGCGAAACGGGATGATTCCTTCAAATTCAGTCTGAATCCCTTGGATTGGGCGCGCGCCACCTGGAGTCTCGCTGCGGAGGCAGCGACCAGTGCGGAGCTGGCGGTCGGAGGTGCGGTCAAGATCGTCAGCGCAATCTTGAGCCCTTCGGACGACTCACCACTCGTTGGCCCCGTCACGACTATGCGGCGCTACAGCGCTGCGCGGGTGAGCCTTCGGGACGTCGCGAAAATTCAGGACGCGTTCGGTGTCACGCTGAATGACGTTGCGTTGTCGGCGATCACAGCCAGCTACCGGGAGGCGCTGATCCGTCGCGGCAAGCCGCCGAGGCGGAACTCACTGCGGACGCTGGTGCCTGTGTCCGTGCGGTCGAATGACGAGATGGGCATCGCGGACAACCGCGTTTCCCTGATGCTGCCCTTCCTCCCGGTGGACCGCGAGGACCCGGTCGACCGGCTGCAGACAGTGCACACACGGTTGACGCGCGCCAAGTCCAGCGGCCAACGTGAGGCAGGGAGCACATTCGTTGCGGCCGTCAACATGGTGCCGTTCGCGTTGACCGCGTGGACGGTTCGCGCGCTGACCAGGCTCCCGCAGCATGGTGTCGTGACGCTGGCGACCAACGTGCCCGGGCCTCGCCACCGACTGCGAATCATGGACCGCGAAGTCCTGCGAATGATGCCTATTCCGCCGATCGCGCTGAACCTTCGCACCGGTGTGGCGATCGTGAGCTATGCGGATGAACTCGCCTTCGGAATCACCGCGGATTACGACGCCGCGCCTGATGTGGACGAACTCGCACGCGGTATCGAGCAGGGAATCGCCGAATTGGTCGACTTGGTCTGATGCCAGATCCGATGCAAGGAGGATGACATGAAAGCCGAAGTGGGGGATTGGCTGGTGACCAAAGGCCTCACCATCGACCATCCGGAGCGACGTGGATTGATCACTGAAGTGCATTCCGATGACGGCTCGCCACCCTACGTCGTCCGGTGGCTCGACAACGAGCACACGGCGACTGTGTTTCCGGGCCCCGACGCGGTCATCGTCACGGCTGCTGAGCAACGAGCTGCCGATGAACGCGCATACCATCATATCGAGTCCGTGCAGTCCGACATCCACGGCCAGGGCAAGTGAGCCCCGGCGAGGCAGGCGTCGTTGTCGCCGTTGACGGTTCGCCCTCGGCCATGGCGGCCCTTCGATGGGCCGCACATGATGCCCGCCTACGTGACACCCGGCTGACCATCGTCCATGCCATTGCGCCGGTGGTCGGCACGTGGCTGGCGACACCGGTGCCACCTGACGTGTTGAGTTGGCAGAACGACCTCGGTCGGCAGATCCTCGACGAGGCTGTCGCAGTGGTGACGGACGCCGCGAACGGAATCGCGAACGGAACCTCGAATAGCACACTGCAAATTTCGACCGAACTGCTTCGCGCGACGGCGGTGCCGGCGCTGGTCGAGTTGACACAGCATGCGGAAATGGTGGTGGTGGGTAGTCGAGGTCGAGGACGCCTCGCACGCGCGTTGCTTGGTTCGGTGAGCATGGGCCTGGTGCACCATGCCCGGTGCCCGGTGGCCGTCATCCGTGACGAAATATCAAATCTCGACGGGCCGGTTCTGCTCGGCTGCGACCTCTCGCCCTCGGCGGAGGCGGCTACCTCGCTGGCTTTCGAGGAAGCATCCCGACGTGGAGTCGAATTGGTGGCGCTGCATGCGTGGTGGGGTTCGGGGGCGTTCGAATTCGACCTCGACTGGGAGGATCTGCGCATCGAGGTCGACCAACAGTTCGCACAGCAGATGGCCAAGTGGCATGACCGCTATCCCGATGTTTCGGTGCGCAGGGTGGTGGTTCGGGATCAACCGGCTCTGCACTTGGTCGACTATCCCGGCCCGCCGCAGATGATCGTCGTCGGCAGCCATGGACACGGAGCCATCGCAAGCACCTTATTGGGTTCGGTGAGCACCGCGGTTGTCCAGGCGGCGCAAGTTCCGGTGATCGTCGCCCGTTCATGACGCCCAGGCGTCGTCAATGACAAATAACCACCGGGGTTGTGCAGTGGTGCAAGAGATTCAGCCCGGTGGACCCCACCAGCGTGGCCGCCAGGAGGGTGCGCTTCCGGCTGCCGACGATGACAAGTTGCGAATCGGCCGCATGCCGCAAGAGAACCTTGGCTGGTCCATCCGGTTCGATGTAGTTCGTCACCTTCACATCCGGGTAGCGAGCGGTCCACGGCTCTAGCGTGTTGAGAAGCTTCGCCCACTCGAGGCTCTCCAGACCGTCCCAGTCGGTCAGCAACGGCTCGGTGACCCACGTCGGCGGCCGAACCGATGGCCAGGCGTGAACGGCTCTCAACTCGACATCGAATCTGCTCGCCAACTCGAAAGCAGTTTCAAACGCGACCGCGCCCGTCCGCTCGCCGTCCACACCGAGCACGATCGGCTTCTTTGTGGGCACGTCACTATCGCCGCGCCACACCACCACGGGACAAGCCGAATGTGCCGTTACGGCAAGGGTTGTCGACCCGACCAACAGAGCGGCCGCCGGCGATATCGCCCCGGCTCCGAGAACCACGAATTGCGCGGAGCGGCTGCGTGAAATCAGCAAGGCGTCGGCCGGCCCATCGGATTGCAGCGTGGTCACCTCGAGTCCGGGCGCTGCGGCTCGCACCTGTTCCTCGGTCGATTTGAGGAGCGCGGCTGCCTGCTCGTGATGCTCAGCGAGCGCGGCCGCCCGGATGGCCATGGCGGCGTCGGTCAGCAGGTGGCCGGTTTCAGGCGCGCCGCTGACCAACTCGAGTGGGACCTCGAACTTCAGTGCTACCGCGGCCGCCCATATCGCCGCCGACATCGCTGCGTCGCTACCGTCGACGCCGACGACGATAGGCCTCGTGGTATCCGTCATTTCGAATCACGCCGGGCGCGGACGACGATCACAGGAGCCTTCGACGCCTGCGCCACCTTCAAGCTGACCGAGCCGAGCAGCATACCGGTGAACCCGCCGCGACCGTGGCTGCCGAGCACCACGAGCTGAGCCTTTTCAGACTCCTCGATGAGCCATCGTGCGGGCTGGTCGCAGACAATGCGGCGGTGGATACGCACATCCGGGTACTGCTCCTGCCATCCCGCGAGGCGTTCGCCCAATACCTCGTGTCCCTCGTCTTCGTACTTGTGCCAGTCCATCCCGAGGACCGGAAAGACGCCGACATCACTCCATGCGTGCAAGGCCACCAGATCGACGCCCCGTCGGGATGCCTCGTCGAACGCCAGGGCCGTCGCATCCTCGGACGCGGGCGAGCCGTCGACGCCCAGAAGAACGGGTGCGGAGCTGTCGGGCGCAGGAGCCTGGTCGGTGGGAACGATCGCGATCGGACCGTACCCGTGGTGGAGTAAACCGCTACTGACCGAGCCCAGAATCGTGCGTCCGATCGCGCCGAGCCCTCTACTGCCGGCCACCGTCATGTACGCGTCGCGAGACGCTGTCACCAGCGCCGAGGGGGCGTCGGTATGCATGACCTCGGATCGAATTTCCGGTGGCTGCGCTTCTCCGACGCTTGCCTGGACCGTCTTCTGCGCCTTGTCGAGAACCTCACGGGCGAAATTTTCCTGCGCCTCTTCGAAGCTCGTTTCCAGATACGCCACCGGCCAGCTGACGACGACAGGCGGGATGGCGTGCAACAGGGTGATCGGCTGGTCACGCATGACGGCCTGATGGGTAGCCCATTGGATGGCCGCCTCCGATTCGGGCGATCCATCGACTCCGACCAGGATCCCGTACTTCGGGGAATTCTGGCTCATCTCGTGATTCCTCCTACTTCTTGGAAAAGCGGCCGTTGATATATGTGGTCAAAATCGCCATGACGGCGATGACAACAGCGATCAAGACTGCGGCAGTGGGCCAATCCATAACGAACCTCCTTTCCGACCGACGTTACGGCCGGGGGCAGACGCCAGGCAGGGCCGTTGGTCCCTTGACGCGGTGCCTGTCGTCCCCGATCGAACGGTAATCTGCGGCGAGTCGGCGATGCGGTGAAACCGCGGATGTCTAGCCGGCCGCCCGTTTTCGCGCGATGAGCACTGACGCCGCGGTCCGGTGAAATCTGGAATGCCCAGGCGGTCCGAGGATGCGCGCGAGTTCGTCCGCGTCGATCGCGCCGACGACCACCAACTGAATCCACTCGTCATGGCTCTTCAGGAATCGGCCTATGTCGGTGCCCTCAGAGACGGGATAGATGTGAAGGTCGGGGTAGCGGGTCTTCCACTCTTCGACGACGGTATTCAAATCGGTTGTGCTGCCCAACATCAGGACTGGCCCCTGGCGGAGCTTGGCTTCCTCCATTGCCCGCTCGACCACCGACTCGTGACCGGGCTCGCCGGTGGCGGCGACAACGATCCAGTTGGGGGACTCGTGCGGCGCGTTGTCCTGCGGCCGGATGATCGCCGCCGGACATTTCGCCTTTACGGCGACGTCCGTGGCGGTGGAGCCGAGGACGTCGCGGGCGTAGCGGTTGATCCCGACGGATCCGACACACAGCATCTCGGCATCGGCTGCTTCCTCGAGGAGTGAAACCCCGGGGACACCGGAAACGGTCGCGGTCTGGATCTCGACAGGTTGACCGGTCGCCTCGATCGCCTTTCGCGCGTTGAGAAGCGACTCCTGGGCGCGGTGAATATCGTCGTAGTAGTCCTCGGCAGAGGGGTGGGTTGCTTTGGTGACATACACCAGGCGCAGAGGCGCAGCACGACTGACCGCTTCGGCGAGAGCCCACCGCGCCGCATGAATTGCCGTGTCAGACCCGTCGATACCGACTACCACCGGCGGGGGCGAGTTGTGTATCACTGTCTACTCCCGTACTCCCGTTCAACGGCGTTAATACGTCAACGCTATTCAGCCGCGCTGTCTTCAGCCCTGGGTCGTTGGTCCCTCGTCGATGGCCGAAGGTCACCAGCGGGCGCGCTGGGTGTCGATGACCGGCACAGATCTGTAGCGTCCACACATATGATCAGTGATCTCGCGACCGATACGGACAGTGGTCGCGGCACCGCACTGTGGCACGCGAGTAGCCGGGTGCCCACGGCCGCTGTCGACGACCATGTATCCGCCGTGCTTGATGGGATGAGGGGTCAGAGGTTCGGCAGTGCCGCGGCGGTCGCTGTCGTGGCCGGGCACCGCCTTGTCGGTGTCGCGACGATCGAGAAGATGTTCGCCGCGCCGGGCGGTGCGCTCGTCGGTGACGTCATGGACAGCGAACCCACTACGGTCACACCCGACACCGATGAGGAGCATGCGGCCTGGCAGGCGGTGCAGCGCAACGCACCCGGGCTGGCGGTGGTAGATGCCGACGGCCGTTTTCGCGGCTTGATCGCGCCGCAGGAACTGTTGTCGGTTCTGCTTCACGAGCACGAAGAAGACTTGGCCCGATTGGGCGGGTATCTGCACTCGATCGAGTCGACACGCAGGACAACGGTCGAGAGTGTGCGTCGGCGGCTGTGGCATCGATTGCCGTGGTTAGTGGTCGGTTTGGTCGGCGCAATGCTTTCCGCCGGGCTGATGGCGGTATTCGAGGAGCAGCTCAACGCCACCCTGGCCATCGCGTACTTCGTGCCGGGGATCGTCTACCTCGCTGACGCCGTCGGTACGCAGACCGAAACCGTGGCGATCCGCGGTTTGTCGGTGGGAGTGGGGATTCGCCGAATTCTGGGGTCGGAAGCCCTCACCGGGCTCCTGGTGGGGGTCCTCCTCGGGGCGGTCATGATGCCGCTTGTCGCGATCATGACTGGCGACTGGATGCTGGCCATAGCTGTTGGAATCGCCATTCTTTCGGCGAGCACGATCGCCACAATCGTGGCTCTGGTGCTGCCCTGGACGCTGCAATCGCTCGGGCGTGATCCTGCGTTCGGCTCGGGCCCGTTGGCCACCGTGGTTCAGGATCTACTGTCCATCGTGATCTACCTCGCCGTCGTCACGGTTTTGCTCACCTAGCCTCGACTTGCGGCTCATGACACCAGCGTTCGGGAGACACTGATTCACACCATGGGCAATCTGCGGAGCTTCAGAGACTGGGCGCCGGGCGTCGCGCAGTTCCGGAACTACGAGCGCGCCTGGCTACGTGGCGATGTCATCGCGGGGCTGACCGTCACGGCTTACCTCGTTCCGCAGGTGATGGCCTATGCGACGTTGGCAGGGCTTCCCGCTGTCGTCGGGCTGTGGGTCGCGGTGGTTGCGCTGGTGGTCTACGTCTTCCTCGGCTCGTCGCGCAAGCTGTCGGTCGGACCCGAATCGACCACCGCGTTGATGACGGTTGCCGTTCTCGCGCCGCTCGCGCTCGGTGACGGCGGGCGGTACGTCATGCTCGCGGCGCTGCTGGCGATCCTCGTCGGAGTCATAGCTTTCGTCGCAGCGCTGGCGCGGTTGGGGTTTCTGGCCAACATGTTGTCCAAACCCGTGCTCGTCGGCTACATGACGGGCATCGCGCTGCTGATGATCGCGAGCCAACTCGGCAAGGTCACGGGCACCGCGCTAGAGGGTGACGACTTCATCGGACTGATTCGTTCATTCATCACCAACGTCGACGACGGCCATTGGCCGACGATCGTGCTCGCCGTCGGCGTTCTGCTGCTGTTGGAAGGGCTCGGACGGTGGGCTCCGCGAGTGCCTGGGCCGTTGATCGCCGTGCTTGCCGCAGCGGCGGCGGTGGCACTGCTGTCGTTGCAGGCCAGGGGAATCAGCGTGGTCGGCGCGATCCCGGATGGATGGCCGACGCCGGGGTTACCTCGTGTGGATCCCAGCGACGTCGCTGCCTTGATTCTTCCGGCGGTCGGAATTGCGATCGTCGCCTTCTCGGACAATGTGTTGACTGCGCGCGCGTTCGCGACTCGCGAAGGCGAGGAGATCGACGCCAATGCCGAACTGCGTGCGCTCGGGGCCGCCAACCTGGGCGTGGGTTTGACGCACGGATTCCCGGTGAGTTCAAGCGGATCCCGCACCGCGGTCGGAGATGCGGTAGGCAGCCGCACCCAGTTGTACTCGATCGTTTCGGTGGTGACCGTGTTGGCGGTCCTGTTGTGGGGAAGAGGCGTGCTGGCGCTGTTCCCTACTGCCGCGCTGGGGGCTCTGGTCGTCTATGCCGCCTGCCGGCTGATCGATGTCGGTGAGTACCGCCGGCTCGCGCGATTCCGCCGTAGCGAGTTGATTCTGGCGGTGGCGACCGCCGCAGCCGTGCTCGGCGTCGGTGTGCTGTACGGGGTGCTCGCAGCGGTGGCCCTGTCCATACTGGATCTGCTGCGCCGCGTCGCACACGCCCATGACAGCGTTCTCGGCTTCGTTCCCGGCATTGCCGGGATGCACGACATCGAGGACTATCCGGAGGCCACCTCGATACCCGGCCTCGTGATCTACCGGTACGACGCGCCGCTGTGCTTTGCAAACGCACAAGACTTCCGGCGCCGGGCGCTGGCGGCCGTGACCGAAAACGATGGACCCGTCGAGTGGTTCGTGCTGAACGCCGAGGCGAATGTCGAAGTCGACCTCACCGCGCTCGACGCGCTCGATCAGCTGCGTGAGCATCTCGCGCGCCGCGGCATCGTCTTCGCGATGGCGCGGGTCAAACAGGATCTGCGGCAGGCGCTCGGCGCCGCGGGGCTGCTGGAAAAGATCGGCGAGCACCGAATCTTCATGACCCTGCCGACCGCGGTGGAAGCTTTCCGGGAGCGGCCAGACGTCCGCGACTGACGTCGGCAAACCTCTTACAGCCGGCGCGTGAGCGCTTCGGCCGCGGCCAAGAGATCGGCAGCCCATCGCGCTCCCGGCCGCCGACCCATCCGGTCGATCGGGCCGGACACCGACACCGCCGCGATCACCGCACCGTGCGCATCACGCACCGGCGCAGACACACTCGCCACGCCCGGCTCGCGTTCGGCGGCGCTCTGCGCCCAACCGCGTTTGCGTACCTCGGCGAGCGTCCGATCGGTGAATTTCGCTGCAGGCAGCACGGCCTGCTGGGTGGCGGCGTCGGCGTGGGCGAGCAGCACCTTGGCCCCTGAGCCCGCCGTCATCGGCAGTCTCGTGCCGACCGGAACGGTATCGCGAAGCCCTGCAGGCGGTTCGAGGGCGGCGACACAGATGCGTGAGGTGCCTTCGCGGCGGTACAGCTGAACGCTTTCGCCGGTGATCTCGCGCAGGCGGGGAAGGACGACGGCACCCGCGGCCAGTAGTGGATCGTTGACCTGCGCCGCCAACTCTGTGAGCCCAGGTCCCAGCCGCCATCGGCCGTCTCCGTTGCGGGTCAACAGCCGGTGCACTTCCAGGCCCGCGGCCAGCCGATGCGCGGTGGCACGCGGTAGCCCGGTGCGTTCGCACAACTCGGCGAGCCCGCATGGCGACTCGGCGACCGCGTGAAGCACGCCCACCGCTTTGTCCAGCACGCCGATGCCGCTATCCTGTCTCACAGGGAGATACTAGCTTCCCAGAATGTGAGAACGTCAAGATGGTTTCCGAAGAAAAGCCGCGGACGCTGGCAGAAAAGGTGTGGGACGACCACGTCGTCGCCCACGGTTCCGGCGAAGGTGCGGCGCGCGAGCCCGACCTCATCTACATCGATCTGCACCTGGTCCATGAGGTGACCAGCCCGCAGGCATTCGACGGGCTTCGACTCAACGGCCGTCCGGTGCGCAGGCCCGATCTGACCATCGCCACCGAGGACCACAACGTCCCGACGATCGACATCGACAAACCGATCGCCGATCCGGTGTCGCGTACCCAGGTCGAAACGCTGCGCCGCAATTGCGCGGAGTTCGGCATCCGTCTGCACTCGATGGGCGATGTCGAACAGGGAATCGTTCACATCATTGGCCCGCAGCTGGGGCTGACGCAGCCGGGCATGACGGTGGTGTGCGGCGACAGCCATACCTCGACGCACGGTGCGTTCGGCGCGCTCGCGATGGGCATCGGCACTTCGGAGGTCGAGCACGTGCTGGC